>NZ_JBITSA010000009.1:0-324488 GCF_044540385.1 Kitasatospora sp. NPDC086009 | reverse complement strand
GGAACGGACACTTCCTTCGGACCGCCTTCCAGCGGGCCCTCCGGGCGCTTCGTTCTTTCGTGTTTCCAGCTTACCAGATGTTTTCCGCTCCGTTTTCCGGAGTTTCATTCATCCGACCCTTGCTGGGAAGGTCCGCTTTTCTGCGGCGACCTCCACATTAGCTTATTCCGGGACTGGCCCGAAATTCCCCGCTCCCACCGTTCGACGAAAACGCCGAGCGACCCAAGTTAATGGGCGACGAGTGAGAGTTGGACTTGCCGATTGCGATGGCCGCTCGGCCGACCCCCGGCTGCCTCTCGGCCCGCCGTGTGTCCGCCCGCTTCAGCGACTCGTCCAACACTAGGCCAGTCGGAGGAGGACGTCAAACACCGGAGGGCCGGATCTGTCCAGATCCGGCCCTCCATGCTCAAACCCGCAGGTCAGCGGTGGTGCTTTTTCAGCCGGCCGAAACCAACTCGATGGCGGCCAGGTTGCGCTTGCCACGCCGCAGGACGAGCCAGCGGCCGTGCAGCAGGTCGGCCTCGGCCGGCACCGCCTCCTCGTCCGTCACCTTGACGTTGTTGAGGTACGCGCCGCCCTCCTTGATCGTCCGGCGAGCGGCCGAGCGGCTCGGCGCCAGGCCGACGGCGACCAACAGGTCGACCACTGCCTGGAGTTCGGCCACCTCGGCCCTCGGCACCTCGGCCAGCGCGGCGGCCAGGGTCGGCGCCTCCAGGTCGGCGAGGTCACCCTGGCCGAAGAGCGCCTTCGATGCGGCGACCGCGCGGTCGTACTGCTCGGCGCCGTGCACCAGGGTGGTCAGTTCCTCGGCGAGTGCGCGCTGGGCGAGACGGGCGGCGGGGCGCTCAGTGGTCTCGCGCTCCAGTTCCTCGATCTCCTCCTTCGAGCGGAAGCTGAAGATCCGCAGGAAGGTGGAGACGTCCCGGTCGTCCGCGTTCAGCCAGAACTGGTAGAAGGCGTACGGGGTGGTGAGCTCGGGGTCGAGCCAGACCGTGCCCGACTCCGTCTTCCCGAACTTGGTGCCGTCCGCCTTGACGATCAGCGGAGTGGCCAGCGCGTGCACGGACTTGGCCTCGGCCTTGCGGATGAGGTCCGTGCCGGCGGTCAGGTTGCCCCACTGGTCGCTGCCACCGGTCTGCAGCGTGCAGCCGTAGCGGCGGTTCAGCTCCAGGTAGTCCATGCCCTGGAGGATCTGGTAGCTGAACTCGGTGTAGCTGATGCCCGCGTCGGAGTTGAGCCGCCGCGAGACGGCCTCCTTGGCGATCATGTTGTTGACGCGGAAGTACTTGCCCACGTCGCGCAGCAGGCCGATGGCCGACATCCCGGAGGTCCAGTCCAGGTTGTTGACCATGCGCGCCGCGTACGGGCCCTCGAAGTCGAGGAAGCGCGAGATCTGGCCACGCAGGCGGTCGACCCAGCCGGCCACCGTCTCGGGGTCGTTCAGGACGCGCTCGGCGGTCGGCTTGGGGTCGCCGATCAGGCCGGTGGCGCCGCCGACCAGGCCCAGCGGGAGGTTTCCCGCCTGCTGGATGCGGCGCATGGTCAGGATCTGCACCAGGTTCCCGAGGTGCAGGCTGGGGGCCGTCGGGTCGAAGCCGCAATAGAACGTGACCGGGCCGTCCGCGAACGCCTTGCGCAGTGCGTCCTCGTCGGTGGACAGGGCGATCAGCCCACGCCACCGCAGCTCGTCGACGATGTCCGTCACGGTCACGCTTCTCCTTGGATCGGGCGTCCGCCCGGTACGGACCCGGTTCGGTCGGGCCCCGGTACGGAACGGCTCCAGCGTGGTAGAGCCTACGCGGTCCCGGCCATCGGGTTTTCGCCGAGGCGTCCGACCGGGCGGCTGCCCGCAGCGCTCCCGCGGGCCGCGCGGACTCCCGGCGGAACGCTCCCCCTCCCCCGCTCCACCCCTCACCTCCACCGGAAATTCCGTTGTTCGTCGGCCCGGGGCCCCTTCAGAGTGGTCCCACCGCCGTGCGGCGGCAGTGACGTGTGTGGAGACGGTCGTGCCGCCGTGGCACGCCCGGGGAAAGGGTGTGCCGAGGTGCGCAACACGCTGGTTCTGAACGCGAGCTACGAGCCCCTGACGACGGTGTCGCTCCAGCGCGCCGTGGTCCTGGTGCTCCAGGACAAGGCCGTGGTCGAGCAGGCCCATCCGCTGCGGAGCATCCGCGGTACGGGCGTCTCCGTCCCGGTGCCCCGGGTGATCAGACTGCAACGCTACGTGCGGGTGCCGTTCCGACAACAGGCTCCGTGGTCCCGCCGCGGTGTCCTCGTCCGGGACCAGCACCTGTGCGCCTACTGCGGGCGCCGGGCCACCACCGTGGACCACTTGCAGCCCCGCTCCCGCGGCGGGGCCGACAGCTGGCTGAACACGGTGGCCGCCTGTGCCGAGGACAACCAGCTCAAGGCCGACCGGACGCCGGAGCAGGCGGGGATGAAGCTGCTGCGCAAGCCGTTCGTCCCGACCCCGCAGGCAACCCTGATGATGGCGCTCGGCCTGCGCGGCTCGGACCTCCGGGACCTGGCGGACTGGCTGCCTGCCCCGGTGGCCGCCTCCGCCGCGTAGCCGCCCCGGCCGCACGGCCACCCCGGCCGCCCCGGCCGTGAAGGGCTGGGCCCCGGACGGCCGGGGCTCAGCCCTTGGCCTGGTACCCGGCCGCTATCCCGAAGTTGGCCGAGTGCTCGGGCACCGCGACGACCCGGCCACCGCCGATCAGGACGCGGCCGGAGACCAGCAGCGAGCCGGTGCCCTGCGGGAAGTTGCCGCCGACCGTCTCCTGGCCGCCGGCGAGTGCGAAGCGGCTGAGGTGGGCGGGCTGTTCGAGGCGTTCGTCGGCGGCGAGCACCAGCGCGCCGCCGTCCACACCGACGGCCCGGGCGACGCCCTTCTCGGCGGCGGCCGCCTTCCAGCGCTGCTTGCCGCTGTCCAGGTCGTACCCGACGACGGAGATCGCACCGCCGCCGTTCGCCGGGGCCAGCGTGGTGACCATCGTCCGATCCTGGAAGAAGACACCGGGGGTGGCCGAAAACGTCCCGTGGGCGGCGTCCAGCCTGCCCTCGCCGGCGGCGACCGGTATCTCGGCGGCCGGGTCGCCGGCCGGGCCCCAGGCGAACACCTTGTCGTCCTCCGGCCTGGCCCCCGTGGTCAGCACCACGGAGGGCTCGGCGGAGAGCACCGTGACCGTCTTCGGCTGGTTGTTGAGGCCGCGCCACCAGCTCACCTTGCCGTCGGCGGTGTTCAGCGAGACGGCCTGGTCGACGGGGGTGGAGTCGGCGCAGGAGCTCGCCACCATGACGGTCTTGCCGGTGACTCCACCGGAGAGGGTGCAGAACTTGCCCTGGCCGGTGTACTGCCAGACGTCCGTGCCGTCGGCCGACTCCCAGGCGACCACGTGGTCGTCGCCGACCGCGATCACCTTGTCCTCGGTGACGCCGACCCGCGCGGTGTAGCCGCCCTTCGCATCGGAGAGCGGCTTGCTCCACGCCGTCCGACCGGTCCTGCTGTCGACGGCGGCCACCACCGTGCACGGGCTCTTCGGGTCCGGCTGGCTCCGGAACAGCACGGCGCCCAGACCGGCCTGGTTGACGCCCGCCGAGAGCCCGCAGGGAGCGGCCCCGGCCACCGGGGGCTGAACCGACCAGGTCGGCCTGCCGGCCGCCAGGTCGTAGGCGTGGACGCCGGTGGCATCGGCCCGCACCACCGCGTCGGCCAGCAGCCAGCTGCCGACCAGCGTGTCGTCGGTGCCCGGCCGGAGTGCGGCGGCGGGCTGGGCCGACCAGGCCTTGGCGTGGGCGACGGTGAAGCCCGGTTCTCCCCCGGCGGCGGCCGTGCCGCCGCCCTGCGCACCGACCATCGCGGCCGCCGCCACCAGGACGCCGAGCGCCGCCACCCCGGCGCCGGTCCGGACCATCAGGGCCCGCCGGCCGGGGGCGTGGTCGGCGGAGACCACCGCATCGGCCGCGGCCCGGGCCTTGGACCCGAAGCCGGCGGACCGCTTCCCGGCCCCCCGCGCGTCCGCGTCCGCGCGCACGTCCACCGCGGCGCCACGCCGCCGCCCGGTCGACCGGGGGCCACCACCGGCGGGCTTCGACGCGACGACGGCGGCCGGGGCGGGCTCGGGCTCGTCAACCGGCCCGGGCTCGCCGCCCGGCTCAGGCTCGGGTTCAGGCTCGGGCTCGGGCTCGGGCCGCACATAGCCGTCGGTGGAGTACGCGGCACCCGGCGGGGCGTACAGCTCCTCACCGGTCGGCTGCTGCGGGACGGCGTACGGGGCGTACTGCTGCTGCCCGTAGTCGCCGTACGGGTAGGACGGCTGGTGCTGCCCGCCCTGGCCGTACCCGGTCTGGGGGTACTCCGCGTATCCGGCCTGCGGATAGCCCGTCTGCGGATAGCCGGCCTCCGGGTAGCCGGTCTGCGGGTAGCCCGTCTGCGGGTACACAGCCTGCGGGTACGCGGTCTGCGGGTAGCCGCCCTGCCCGTGGCCGTGCGGCAGGTGGCCGTCGGCCGGGTGGCCGGTACCGCCGTCGTACCCGTGGCCGCCCTGCCACTGCTGCTGGTCCGGGTACGCCGTCTGCCAGTCCTGCTGCGGGTACCACGGCTGCTGTGCGGCGTCTCCGAGGGGATCCTGCGCCATCCGTTCCGTCCCTCCCGACCGCCGGCGATGCGGCAGTCAGCATCTCACGCCGCCCGGAGCGCCTCCTTCCGGCCTCGACGGGGCCGGAAGGAGGCCCCCTGAGGCACCACGAGGCCGGTGCGGCACGGGTGCGGGCAGGTGCGGGACAGGCCCGGGAGGCGTCAGGCGGACTCGGCCCGCAGGGCGGCGTCGATGCGGCCGGCCAGGGTGGCGTCCAGCGAGGTGAGGCCACCCGCGCTGTGGGTGGAGAGCGCGAAGTGCAGCGTCCGCCAGCGGATGTCGATGTCCGGGTGGTGGTCCAGCGCCTCCGCCTGCTCCGCGACCGCGACGACCACCCGGATCGCCGCCGGGAAGTCCGCCGCGTCGGCGGTGCGGACGATGCTGTCGCCGTCCCGGCTCCACTCCGGCAGGTCGGCCAGGGCGGCCGTGATCTCGTCCTCCGTCAGACGCGCTCTGCTGCTCATCGAACCGCTCCCGGGTGTCGGGGGTGACTGGTGAAGGGTCAGGCCCTCCGGCGCGGACGGGGCACCAGTTCGCCGCCGCAGTTGGGGCAGGTGGCGGCCATGGCCTCGGCACAGTCCGGACAGAAGGTGCACTCGTAGGAGCATAGGGACGCCGGGCCGTCCGCCGTCAGCGACACCGCGCAACGTTCGCAGGTGTCGCGCATCTCCAGGGCCATGGCTTCCTCCACATCGAATTCCGGGACCACGTCGAACAGGTCAGACAGCTCGGACAGGTCGAGAAGCACCGCGGCGACCGGCGGACCGTCAGCTGACGAGCAGCTTGGTGACGGCCACCAGGCCGACCACCACGATCACCCCGCGCAGCGCCGGCGGCGGCAGCTTGCGCCCGACCTTGGCACCGAGCAGGCCACCGCAGAGCGAGCCGACGGCGATCAGCCCGGCGGCGGCCCAGTTGATGGTCGAGGTGAAGAGGAAGAACACCGCGGCGACGCCGTTGACGATCATCGCCAGCGCGTTCTTCACCCCGTTGATCCGCTGCAGGTCCTCCTGGAGCAGCATGCCCATCAGGGCCAGCAGCAGGACGCCCTGCGCGGCACCGAAGTAGCCGCCGTAGATGCCGGTCAGGAAGACGCCGGCGAGCAGCGCCAGGCCGCCGTCGGGGTCGCCGCCGGGCCGGCGCCGGGCGGCGACCGCCTTGGCCACCCGGGGCTGGATCACCACCAGGACGAGGGCCAGCAGGATCAGCACCGGCACGATGGTGTCGAAGGCGCTGCTCGGCAGCTCGATCAGCAGCACGGCGCCGACCAGGCCGCCGAGGAGGGCGGCGATGCCGAGGCGGACCAGCCGGCGGCCCTGGTCGGCCAGTTCCCGCCGGTAGCCGATCACACCGCTGAGCGAGCCGGGCACCAGGCCGAAGGCGTTGGAGACGTTGGCGGTGACCGGCGGGATGCCGACGGCGAGCAGCACCGGGAAGGTGATCAGGGTCCCGGAGCCGACGATCACATTGATCATCCCCGCGCCGACACCCGCCACCAGGACGGCGATCGCCTCCCAGAGCGTCATGGGCCACCTCTCGTCTCGGACCTGTCCGAGGCGATCATGCCGGACGGCGGGGTGCCGCTACCAGGGTCCGCCCACGATTCGGGACGTACACCACACGCCCGTTCACCGGAGCCGACGGACGCACGACGGACGCACGACGGAGGCCGGGCGGGCGCACGGCGGACGCCGGGCGGGCGCACCACGAATGCCGGGCGGAGGCGGAGCAGGCCGAGGGCCCGCCACCCGCGCCAGACGGGTGGCGGGCCCTCGGCGCCGCGTGGGACGGGCTCAGCTCACTCCGGGTCGATCTTCCGGTACTCGCGGGCCGGGTCCACCCGGGGGCGGGCGGCGCCCTTGGTGTCGGTGTCCAGCGGGCGCGGACCGGCCGCCGGGTCGAGCGGGACCTGGGTCGCGGCCGGGGCCGGGGCGCTGGGGGCGGCGGCCGCACCGCCGTTGATACCGCCGTTGCCGGCCAGGCCGGTGAAGGCGCCGCCGAGGCCCTTGAGCGCGTCGCCGACCTCGCTGGGAATGATCCACAGCTTGTTGGAGTCGCCCTTGGCGAGCTCGGGCAGGGTCTGCAGGTACTGGTAGGCGAGCAGCTTCTGGTCGGCGTCGCCGTCGTGGATCGCCTCGAAGACGGTGCGGATCGCGGCGGCCTCACCGTCGGCGCGCAGCACCGCGGCCTGCGCCTCACCCTCGGCCTTGAGCACCTCGGCCTGCTTCTCACCCTCGGCCCGCAGGATCTGGGCCTGCCGGGCGCCCTCGGCGGTGAGGATCGCGGCGCGCTTGTCACGGTCGGCGCGCATCTGCTTCTCCATCGAGTCCTGGATGGAGGTCGGCGGCTCGATCGCCTTCAGCTCGACGCGGTTGACGCGGATGCCCCACTTGCCGGTGGCCTCGTCCAGGACGCCGCGCAGACCGGCGTTGATCACCTCGCGGGAGGTCAGCGTCGACTCCAGGTCCATCGAGCCGATGATGTTGCGCAGCGTGGTGACGGTCAGCTGCTCGATCGCCTGGATGTAGCTGGCGACCTCGTAGGTGGCGGCCCGGGCGTCGGTGACCTGGTAGTAGATCACCGTGTCGATGTTGACCACCAGGTTGTCCTGGGTGATCACCGGCTGCGGCGGGAAGGGCACGACCTGCTCGCGCAGGTCGATGCGGTTGCGGACCCGGTCGATGAACGGGACGACGATGTTCAGTCCCGCGTTGAGCGTCCGGGTGTAGCGGCCGAAGCGCTCCACGATCGCGGCGCTGGCCTGCGGGATGACCTGAATCGTCTTGATCAGCGCGATGAATGCCACCACGACCAGGACGACCAGGACGATAAGGACGGGTTCCACGGACTCTCCCCTAGACGACCAGGGCGGTCGCGCCCTGGATTTCGACGACGTCGACCTGCTGCCCCGGCTCGTACACGCTGCCGGGGTTGAGCGCGCGGGCCGACCAGATCTCGCCCTTGAGCTTGATCCGCCCGCCCTCCCCGTCGACTCTTTCCGCGACGATCGCGGTGGCGCCCGGAAGCGCCTCGATGCCCATCTTGATCTGCGGGCCCTTCCTGAGCTGCCGGTACGCGATCGGGCGGACCACGACCAGCAGGGCGACCGAGACCACGACGAAGGTCAGGACCTGGACCACCGCCCCGGCGCCGAGCCCCGCGGCACCGGCCGCGGCGAGCGCGCCGACCGCGAACATCGCGAACTCCGGCATCGCGGTGACGACCAGGGGTATGCCGAGGCCGACGGCGGCCAGGAGCCACCAGATCCAGCTGTCCACGTGTCCATCCTAGGGAGCGAAGGGCCTTCGAGGCGGACAGTTCCCGCAGGTGGAGGGGCGGAAACCGGTCGCACGTGCGACCGGCTCCAGTTCAGTGGAGTTCAGCCGGATTCCCCGGGCTCCGGCCGGGGCCCGCGGGAGGCCGGCACACGGCCCGGCGCACGGCCCGGCGCGGGCCTCAGCCGAGCGGCAGGCCCTGCGCGGACCAGCGGTCGCCGTGGCGCTCCAGGGTCAGCGGCAGGCCGAAGCACCTGGAGAGGTTGCGCGCCGTCAGCTCGGTGTCGATCGGACCGGCGGTGAGCACCTTGCCCTGGCGGATCATCAGCACGTGGGTGAAGCCCGGCGCGATCTCCTCCACGTGGTGGGTGACCATGGCCATGGCCGGGGCGAACTCGTCCTGGGCGAGCGCGCCGAGGCGGCGCACCAGGTCCTCGCGGCCGCCGAGGTCCAGTCCGGCGGCGGGCTCGTCCAGCAGCAGCAGCTCGGGGTCGGTCATCAGGGCGCGGGCGATCAGGGTGCGCTTCTTCTCGCCCTCGGAGAGGGTGCCGAACTTGCGCTCGGTCAGCCCGGCCATGCCGAGGCGGTCCAGCAGGGCGAGCGCGCGGGACTCGTCCGCCTGCTCGTACTTCTCCTGCCAGCTGACCGTCATGCCGTAGGCGGCGGTGAGCACGGTCTGCAGCACGCTCTGGCCGGCGGGCAGCTTGTCGAACATGGCGGCGCCGGCCAGGCCGATCCGGGAGCGCAGCTCGAAGACGTCGACCTCGCCGAGCTTCTCGCCGAGGACGGACACCTTGCCGGTGGTCGGGAAGAGGTACGTGGAGGCGATCTGCAGCAGGGTCGTCTTCCCGGCGCCGTTGGGGCCGAGGATGACCCAGCGCTCGCCCTCGGAGATGGACCACGAGACCTGGTCGACCAGCGCGCGCTCCTCCCGGACCACGGATACGTCCACCAGCTCCAGCACGTCGCTCATGCCTATGCCTTCCCCAAAACAGAAATTCGGCCGTCGGTGCGGGCGGGCAGCCTACTCCGGCGGCCGGTGGGCACGGAGTGGGTGCGCCGCACGCGCATGGGCAAACCTACGCCACGCGGATGACCGCCGATTCCGTAGGCTGGCCGGATGCTCGCGACTCCTGCCGACAATCCGTACGAAGAGCCCCGTTCGGGGCGGCTGGCCGCTTGGGGCAACGCCCTGTTGGCCGGTCTGGTACCGCCCGACGACGCCGCCTCGGCGGTGCTGGGCAGTGACGAGAGCCACCGGGTGACCGGACTGCCGGGCGACGAGCCGGGCGAGCGGCACGGGCTCACCTGGGCGCTGGGGCGGCTGAGGGTGCTGGGGGTGCGGGGGCTTCGGCTGGCCCTGCCGTCCGCCGGCCACCCGCTCGGGCTGACCGGTCCGGCGCCGTTCAACGCCCGGGCGCTGGGCGCGGGCGAGGCCGTGCTGGCGGTCGGGGCGCCGCTCGGGCTGGTGCCGGAGATCGAGGTGTTCGGGCCGGTCGGGGACCGCTCGGCGATGGTGCTCTGGCGCTGCTCGGAGGTGAACGACGCGCCCCCGGCCGACGTGCCGTCGCTGCACGAGGCGGAGCGCGAGCTGGCGGACGGGCTGCGGGAGGCGACGGCGATGCTGGCCCGGCTGGACGTGGCCGGGGCCGGACCGGAGGCGCTGCGGGCGCTGGAGGCGTACCGGCGGCGGGGGCACGTCGAGCTGCTCGCCCCGGGGTACCCGCCGCGTGCCGTCCGGGTGCTGGAGTCGGCCCGGCAGGTGACGGCGCTGCTGGCGATCGCCTCGGGTGGGCACGGCGCGGCGGTCAGCGCTTCGGAGATGGCCTCCCGCCAGGCGGTGCTGGACCCCCTGCGGCGGACCGCCCGGCGGGCCCAGGTGGCGGCGTACAACGCGCTGGTCGACGAGAAGGGCTGATTTCCGCCCCCGTCCCGGCCGCGCCGGCCGCTACGCCTCACGGGCCTCGCCGTGCCGGACGGCCCAGAGCGCCGCCTGGGTGCGGTCGGCGAGGTCCAGCTTCATCAGGATGTTGGAGACGTGCGTCTTCACCGTCTTCTCCGACAGGTGCAGGCTCCGCGCGATCTCCCGGTTGGAGCGCCCGTCGGCGATGTGGCCGAGCACCTCGCGCTCGCGCTCGGTGAGGGTGGCGCCGCGGCCCTGCGGCTGGCGGGGGCCGTCGTCGGCGAGCAGCGCCTCCGCGAGCTCGGGCTGGAGCAGCACGTGGCCGGCGTGGACCGAGCGGATCGCCCCGGCCAGCGCCTCCGGGTCGACGTCCTTGTATACGTACCCGGCGGCGCCGGCCCGCAGCGCGGGGACCATGGTGCGGTGCTCGGTGAAGCTGGTGACGATCAGGATCCGGGCCCGGCTGCCCTCGCCCTTGAGCGTGCGCAGCGCCTCGATGCCGTCGACGCCGGGCATCTTGAGGTCCATCAGGACGACGTCGGGGTCGAGCTCCCGGGCCCGGTCGACGCCTTCGGCGCCGTCGGCGGCCTCGCCGACCACCTCGATGTCGTCCTGGACCTCCAGGAAGGTGCGCAGACCGCGGCGGACCACCTGGTGGTCGTCGACCAGCAGGACGCGGATCGCTGGCGTGGTGTCAGGCACCGGGGACCTCCATCTCGACGACCGTCCCCTTCCCGGGGGCCGAGTCCAGGGTGAGCGTGCCGCCGACGGCGGCGGCGCGGTCGCGCATCGAGGCCAGGCCGAGGTGGCGGCCGGCCCGGCGGACCGACTCGGGGTCGAAGCCCCGGCCGTCGTCGCGCACCCGCAGGACGGCGCCGCGCGCGGGCGTGCCGGTCAGGGTGACGGTGACGCTGCGGGCGTCGGAGTGGCGCAGCGCGTTGTGGAGGGCCTCCTGCGCGATCCGCAGCAGGGCCGCCTCCTGGGCCGGCGGCAGGGCGCGGACGCCCTCGGCGGCGAAGGCGACGTCGGCGCTGTGGGCGCGGTCGAGGACCTGTACCTGCGAGGCGAGGGTGGCGCTGAGGCCGTCCTCCTCCAGGGCGGCGGGGCGCAGCTCGACCACGACGGCGCGCAGCTCGTCGGCGGCCTCGGCGGCGAGTTTGGCGACCTCGGCGAGTTCGGCGCGGGCCCGGGCCGGGTCGCGGTCGACGAGCTTGGCGGCGGCCTTGGCGGTGAGGCGCAGCGAGAAGAGCTTCTGCGCGACGGCGTCGTGCAGGTCGTGGGCGATCCGGGCGCGCTCGCCGGCCAGGGTCAGCTCGCGGCTGCGCTCGTAGAGTCGGGCGTTGGAGAGGGCGAGGGCGGCGTGCGCGGCGAGGATCCGCAGCAGTTCCTCGTCGTGGTCGGTGAAGCCGCCGCCACCGCGCTTGTTGGCGAGGAAGATCACGCCCATCACGTGCGGCTCGTCCTCGGCGGCGTCGGTGTCGAGGACGGGCATCCCGAGGAAGGCGTCCATCTCGGGGTGGGCGGCGGGCCAGCCGCCGAAGGCGGGGGCCTGGCGCACGTCGGCGAGCCGGATGGGGCCGGTCTCGTGCAGCATCTCGGCGAGCACGCCGTGCTGGCGGGGCAGCGGGCCGATGGCCCGCCACTGCTCGTCGGTGACGCCGTCGACGACGAACTGGGCGAAGCCGCCGTGGTCGTCGGGCACGCCGAGGGCGGCGTACTCGGCGCCGAGCAGGCCGCGGGCGGAGGCGGTGATCCGCCGCAGCACCTCGCGGACCTCCAGGTGGCGGCTCATCGCGAGCAGGGCCTGGCTGATGGCCTCGATCCCGGCCAGGCAGGGCTCGCAGGCGGGCAGCGGGCCGGCGGCCGGCGGGCCGACCGGGATCCGGTCGACGGGCAGCAGGCCGGCCGGGGGCCGGCGGTCACTGGGCGCGGTGGGCATACGGCCAAACTACCGCCGCCGGGGCGGCCTCCGCGTCGGTCCACGGGCGCGCGGGGAGCAGGTCCACGGACCTAGGGCCCGAGACCCTGCGGCGAGGGGGCCGGTAAGCGGAGGGGTGCCGGTACGCCGAGGGGCGGCCCCGCCCGTCGCCGGGTGGGGCCGCCCCTGGGTGAGCGGTGCGGTGCGGGCGGTCAGCCCTTCTGCATGACCTCGGGCTCGTGGCGGCGCTGGAGGCGCGTCACGATGACGCCGATGACGATCGACATCACGATCAGGATGCCGCCGTCCAGCACCAGCTGGCCGACGTTGTGGCCCCAGATCGCGTCGTACTCGGGGTTCTTGAAGTCCTTGTTCCAGGGCCCGAGCAGCTTGGACAGGTCGAGCGTGGTGGCGACCATGCCGACGCCCCAGCGGGCCGGCATCAGCCAGGCGAACTGCTCCAGGCCCGGCTTGCTGAAGATCTGGAAGAGGCAGCCGGTGAAGACGACCTGGATGATCGCGAACATGACCAGCAGCGGCATGGTCTTCTCGGCGGTCTTCACCAGGGCGGAGATCATCAGGCCGAACATCATCGAGGCGAAGCTCAGCAAAATCAGGCCGATGCTCATCTCGATGATCGGCAGGTCCTTGATGATCAGACCGTGCTCGGGCAGCTTGCGCGGCAGGTAGCCGACGGCCGAGATGATCGCGCCCTGGACCACGCTGAAGAAGCCCAGCACGATGATCTTGGACATCATGTACGCCGACCGGGAGAGGCCGGTGGCCCGTTCCCGTTCGTAGATCGCCCGTTCCTTGATCAGCTCTCGGACCGAGTTGGCGGCTCCGGAGAAGCAGGCGCCGATCGCCAGGATCAGCATGATCGTCGCGGCGCCGCTGTTGATCCCGAGCTGCGACTTCGGGTTCGGCGCCAGCCCGGGATCGTTCGGGATCAGCACGCTGACCGCGCCGAGCACCGCCGGGAGCAGGATCGACAGCGCCAGGAACCCGCGGTCGGAGGCGAGCACCGAGGCGTAGCGGCGGATCAGCGTCCACAGCTGCGAGCCCCAGCTCTGCGGCTTCGGCGGGCGGACGGCCTCCTGGACGATCTGGGCGGACTGCACGGCCCCGGCGTCCACGTCGGCGGAGTACTGCTGGTAGTGCACCGACCCCCGGTAGCGGCCGGCCCAGTCGTGGTCCGGGTAGTTCTCGAAGGCCTGGAAGACGTCGGCCCAGGTCTCGTACCCGAAGAAGTGCAGCGCCTCGTCCGGCGGCCCGAAGTAGGCCACCGAGCCGCCCGGAGCCATCACCAGGAGCCGGTCGCAGAGGGCGAGTTCGGCCACCGAGTGGGTGACGACCAGGATGGTGCGGCCGTCGTCGGCGAGGCCGCGCAGCATCTGCATGACCTCGCGGTCCATGCCCGGGTCGAGACCGGAGGTGGGCTCGTCCAGGAAGATCAGCGAGGGCTTGGTGAGCAGCTCAAGGGCGACCGAGACGCGCTTCTGCTGGCCGCCGGAGAGCGCGGTGATCCGGTTGTCGGCGCGCTTGTCCAGGCGCAGCTCGTAGAGCACCTCGTCGATCCGCGCCTCGCGCTCGCGCGCCTCGGTGTCACCGGGGAACCGGAGCCGGGCCGCGTACTTGAGGCCGGTGCGGACGGTCAGCTCCTTGTGCAGGATCTCCGACTGCGGCACCAGGCCGATCCGCGAGCGCAGTTCGGCGAACTGCTTGTAGAGGTTGCGGCCGTCGTAGAGGACGTCGCCGCGGTCGGCCGGGCGGTAGCCGGTGAGGGCGCGCAACAGGGTCGACTTGCCGGAGCCGGACGGGCCGATGACGGCGACCAGCGACTTCTCCGGGACGCCGAAGCTGACGTCGTTGAGCAGGACCTTCTTGCCGCCCTTGAAGTCGACCTCGACGGTCAGGTGGCGGGCGGAGAAGGAGACCGCGCCGGTGTCGACGAACTCCTGCAGCTGGTCGCCGACCAGGACGAAGCTGGAGTGGCCGACCGTCAGGCGGTCCTGCGGCCCCATCAGCTGGCGCTGGACGGGCCGGCCGTTGAGGAAGATGCCGTTGTGGCTGCCCAGGTCGACGATCTCGTACCGGCCGTCCGGCAGCTGGCGCAGCTCGGCGTGGTGGCGGGACACCTGGAGGTCGGAGACGACGATGTCGTTGTCGAGCGCGCGACCGATCCGGACGGTGTTCATCCCCGCCGTCAGGTTGCGGATCATCGTCGGCTGCGGGCCGCCGGCCTCGTGCTGCGGCGCCAGCTGCTGCGGGAAGCCGCCGTGCTGGGGCGCCTGCGGGGGGAAGCCCTGCTGCTGCGGGAAGGCCGGCGGCTGCCCGCCGCCCCACTGCTGCTGGACCGGCGGCTGGTAGGCCTGCTGCTGCTGCGCCGGCGGCTGCTGCTGGGCCCACGGCTGCTGGACGGGCGCCTGCTGCTGGGCGGGCGGGACGTGGCTGCGGCTGGTGGCGGCCTCGTGCCAGGCGGGGGCGGGCGCGGCGGCCTGGGCGGGCGCGGAGAAGCTCAGCCGGGGGCCGTTCTCGGCGTTGCCGAGGTTGACCACCGCGCCGGGGAAGAGCGGGGCCTGCTGGGTCCGGGCGCCGGCGGTGTACGTGCCGTTGGTGCTCCCGTGGTCGTCGAGCTGCCAACCGGCCCCGTTGAACGAGATGGTGGCGTGCTGCCAGGAGACCCTGGCGTCGTCGAACGGGAAGTCCGACTGCGGGTTGCGCCCGATGGTGTACGACCGCCCCGGCTCCAGAGTCCGCTGCTGTCCGTTGATATCAATGACGAGTTGCGGCACTGCTCGCCTGCCCCGCTCTCTCGGTCCCCCGATTTTGCCCCCGGTCGGGGGTGCGATGTCCTGAATCCGACGGGGGGAATCATTCCAGCCCGCCGCCCGGTGGTGAAAGTCACCCCCGGTGACTGTGACCAGGCGGCAACGATTCGCGGACGCCCCCGCCACCGCCCCCGGGGCGTCGCCCGCGCGCCACCGTCCGGTCACCCGGGTGGTGCGCACACCGCCCACACCCGCTCCACACCCCCGTCCACGACGCGGACGGGTGCCGTGGCGCCGCCGGCCGGCGGGTAGCGTGGGAGCCACCATGAACGCATCGCCCTTGGCCGCCGAGCCGTTCCCCGCCCCGCAGCCCCGGACCGAGGACGAGCGCACCCTGCTCGTCAAGGTGTTCGGCAAGGACCGCCCCGGCATCACCGCCGGTCTCTTCGCCACCCTGTCCGGGTTCGGCGTCGACGTCATCGACATCGAGCAGGTCGTCACCCGCGGCCGGATAACGCTGTGCGCCCTGGTCACCCCGCCGACCGCGCCCGGTGCCGAGGGCGAGCTGCGTTCCACCGTGCACCGCTGGGCCGAGGAGCAGAAGCTCCAGGCCGAGATCATCTCCGGCATCGGCGACAACCGGCCGCGCCGCGAGGGCCGTTCGCACGTCACCGTGCTCGGCCACCCGCTGACCGCCACCGCGGTCTCGGCGCTCACTTCCCGGATCACCGACTCGGGCGGCAACATCGACCGCGTCTTCCGGCTGGCCAAGTACCCGGTGACCGCGGTCGAGCTGGCCGTCTCCGGTGTCGCCACGGACACGCTGCGCGCCGCGCTGGCCCAGGAGGCGGCCCAGCAGCGGGTGGACATCGCGGTGGTCGCGGCGGGCCTGGAACGCCGGGCCAAGCGCCTGGTGGTGATGGACGTCGACTCCACGCTGATCCAGGACGAGGTGATCGAGCTCTTCGCCGCCCACGCGGGCTGCGAGGCGGAGGTCGCCGCGGTGACGGCCGCGGCGATGCGCGGCGAGCTGGACTTCGCCGAGTCGCTGCACGCCCGGGTCGCGCTGCTGGCCGGCCTGGACGCCGGGGTGACCGAGAAGGTCCGCGCCGAGGTCAGGTTCACCCCGGGCGCGCGGACCCTGATCCGCACGCTGCAGCGGCTGGGCTTCCAGGTCGCGGTGGTCTCCGGCGGCTTCACCCAGGTCACCGACCACCTGGTGGAGCAGCTGGGCCTGGACTTCGCGGCGGCCAACACCCTGGAGGTGGTGGACGGCAGGTTCACCGGCCGGGTGGTCGGCGAGATCGTGGACCGGGCCGGCAAGGCCCGCTGGCTGGCCCGCTTCGCCGAGCAGGCGAAGGTGCCGCTGGAGCAGACCGTCGCGATCGGCGACGGCGCCAACGACCTGGACATGCTGAACGCGGCCGGGCTGGGCGTGGCGTTCAACGCCAAGCCGGTGGTCCGGGAGGCCGCCGACACCGCGGTGAACGTGCCCTTCCTGGACACCGTGCTGTACCTGCTGGGCATCACCCGCGAAGAGGTCGAGGCGGCCGACGCGCTGGACGGCACGCCGACCGAGTAGCCGCGGCCGGACGCACCCGAGGGGCACGAGGACCGGTCCTCGTGCCCCTCTTCGGCCACCGCGCCCGGACCGGGCGGCGCGGGGGCCGTTCGGCTCAGTCCTGCGGCGTGAAGTACGAGACCAGCGCGGCCACGCCCGGCTCGACGCCCTTCCAGGAGCCGTCGAAGCTGAGCACCGCGACGGCCGCGGTCGGGAAGCCGCCGAGCCGCAGCCGCTCCAGCGCCTCCCGGTCGCCCTCGTCACCGGCCAGCACCTGGGTCAGCCCGAGCACGCCCGGGTTGTGGCCCACCAGCACCACGTCGGGGTGGTCCTCGGGGGTCTCCTGGAGGACGGCGATGATCTCCCCGGGGCTGGCCTCGTAGATCCGGTCCTCGTACACCGTCCGGCGGGCGCGCTTCGGCAGTTCGTGCGCGGCGAGCTTCCAGGTCTCACGGGTGCGCAGGGCCGTGGAGCAGAGCACGTAGTCGGGGTTGATGCCGGAGTCGGCGAGCCAGCGGCCGGCTTCCGGGGCCTGGTGGCGGCCCCGGTCGGCCAGCGGCCGCTCGTGGTCGTCGACGCCGTCGGGCCAGTCGGCCTTGGCATGGCGGAGAACGATGATCCTGCGGGGCGTGTCGGCGCTCATACCCAGCAAGCTTGGCAGAAAAGCGGCCCGGGGGCGCGATGCCGCCGGTTGCCGCCACTCTCCGGGGTGCCGGGTGTCATCCTGCGCCGTTCACCGGCGGTCGGCGTGCGGTACCGCGGCCGGTCCGCGGGCGCGGACCGGCCAAGCGCCGCTGACCGGCCGGATCGGCCCCGGCGGGCCGCGCGGCGGATCAGCCGAGGTTCTGGGCCACCGTGGCGACGATCGCCAGCAGCACCACGATGCCGACGATCAGTGCGGCGATCTGGCCGAGCTTCTTGTGGCCGTCGGTGGGGTTCGGGTCGAGTACGGGCATGACCGGATTCTCCCACCCCGGTCGTGCCCGCCCGTCAGCGGCCCCGCTACGCCGCGGCGCCGGCGGCGGCCGGGAGGACCGCCTCGTCCTCGATGTGCCGGGCCCGCGCGGCCCGCAGGCCGAACAGCATCTGGGGCACCAGCAGCACGGCGAGGAAGCCCAGCGGCAGGTACCACTCACCGGTGGCCTGGTACAGCCGGCCGATCAGGATCGGGCCGGGGATGGAGATGAGGTAGCCGACGCCCTGGGCGAACGCGGAGAGCTGGGCCACCCCGCCGGCCGTCCGGGCCCGGAGGCCGATCATGGTGAGCACCAGCGGGAAGGCGCAGTTGGAGAGGCCGACCAGGGTCGCCCAGACCCACGGCACGCCGGCCGGCGCCAGCGCCAGCCCGGCGTACCCGGCGATGCCACAGGAGGCCAGCACCACGACGAAGAGCCGCTGGTCGCCGCGGCGCGCGGCGAGGTTGGGCAGCACGAAGGAGACCGGGACGCCGATCACCATGGTCAGGGCCAGCAGCACCCCGGAGGTGCCCTCGGAGACCCCCGCGTCCTGGAAGATCTTCGGCAGCCAGCCCATCACCACGTAGGCGCCGGTGGCCTGGAGGCCGAAGAAGCAGGCCATCGCCCAGGCGGTCCGGCTACGGGTGATCGGCAGCTTGGCGACCGCCCCGCCGGTCTTCCCGCCGCGCTCGCGCCTGGTCACCGCGACCGGCAGCCAGAGCAGCAGCGCGACCGCGCCGAGGGCCGCCCAGACGCCCAGGCCGACCCGCCAGTCCCCGCCGAGCGCGCTGGTCAGCGGCACGGTGACGGCGGCGGCGAGCGCGGTGCCGGCCGACAGCGACATGGAGTACAGGCCGATCATCGGACCGACCTTCTCCGGGAAGTAGCGCTTGATCACCACCGGGATCAGCACGTTGGAGACCGCCACCCCGGCCAGCGCGAGGGCGGTGAGCAGCAGGAACACCGCCGTGCCGCCGGCGAACGAGCGGGCCAGCACGCCGGCCGTGATCGCTCCCATGCCGGCCGCGACCACCGCGATCGGCCCGAACCGCCGGGCCATGCCGGGCGCGGCGAAGCCGAACAGCGCGAAACAGAGCGAGGGGACGGCGGTCAGCAGGCCGGCCAGCGTCGGGTTCATCCCGAGGTCGGTGCGGACCTGGTCGAGCAGCGGCCCGAGGCTGGTGACCACGGGCCGGAGGTTGAAGGCGGCGGCGGCGATCGCGACGGCGAACAGCCAGCCGAGGTAGGTGCCCCGGCGGGCGGAGGCGGATGCGCCGGTGGCGGGCCGCTCGGTCTGCGGTCCGGCCCCGGTCCGTGGGGTGGTGGTGGTGTCTGCTGCGGAAGGCATGGGAGCCATCATAGAATGATGGGATGAATTAGCGCATCCTCGACTTGGCATGATGTCCCGACCCGCCCCAAGCCGACCCACCCGCCGGCCGACGCCCCCACCGCCGACCCGAAGCCGCAAGGAGTCCCCGTGGCGCTGTCCTCTCCGAGGCGCACCCCGCTGTCCGACCAGGTGATCGCGCAATTGCGCGCCCAGATCACCTCGGGCGAGTGGCCCGTCGGCTCACGCATCCCGACCGAGGCCGCGCTGGTCGAGGAGCTCGGCGTCGCCCGCAACACCGTCCGCGAGGCGGTCCGCGCCCTCGCCCACAACGGGCTGCTGGACATCCGCCAGGGCTCGGGCACCTACGTCCTGGCCACCAGCGAGCTGGCCGGCGTCATGCACCGCCGCTTCGCCGACGCCGACCAGTCGCAGGTCGCCGAGCTGCGGGTGACCCTGGAGACCTCCGCGGCCGGCCTGGCCGCCACCCGCCGCACCGCGCGCGACCTCGCCCTACTGGACGCCACGCTGGCCCGCCGCGAGGACGCCTGGCGCTCCGGCGACGCCGAGGACTTCATCCAGGCCGACGCCGCCTTCCACCAGGCCGTGGTCGCCGCCGCCCACAACGACGTCCTCGCCGCCGTCTACGCCGACCTCGGCGAGGTCACCCGCGCCCACCTGCGCCACGACGTCGGCCCGGAGCTGATCGCCGAGCGCTACCTCGGGCACGACAAGATCCTCGACGCGATCCGGGCCGGCGACCCGCAGCGCGCCTCGGTCGAGGCCGGCCGTGCCATCGGCGCCTGCACCCCGCCCGACGCCTGACGCCCGACGCCCGACGCCTGACGCCGTGCGCACCGGCGCGCGCGGGGCCCGCACAGCACCGCGGCCCGGCACCCCCAGGAGGGGTGCCGGGCCGCGGTGGTGCGGGCAGCGGTCAGGCGCCGATGGCGTGCAGGCCGCCGTCCACGTGGACGATCTCGCCGGTGGTCTTCGGGAACCAGTCCGAGAGCAGGGCGACGACGCCGCGGCCGGCCGGCTCCGGGTCGGAGAGGTCCCACTTCAGCGGGGAGCGGGTGTCCCAGGTGGCGGCGAGGTCCGCGAAGCCCGGGATGGACTTGGCGGCCATCGAGCCGATCGGGCCGGCCGAGACCAGGTTGACCCGGATGTTGCGGTCGCCGAGCTCACGGGCCATGTAGCGGGAGGTGGCCTCCAGCGCGGCCTTGGCCGGGCCCATCCAGTCGTACTTCGGCCAGGCGAACTGCGCGTCGAAGGTCAGACCGACGACCGAGCCGCCGTCCTGCATCAGCGGCAGCAGCGCCGTGGTGAGCGACTTCAGCGAGAACGCCGAGACGTGCATGGCGGTCGCCACGGACTCCCACGGCGTGTTCAGGAAGTTGCCGCCCAGGGCGTCCTGCGGGGCGAAGCCGATCGAGTGGACGATGCCGTCCAGGGTCGGCAGGTGCTCGCGGACCTGGTCGGCGATGCCGGCCAGCTGCTCCTCGCTGGAGACGTCCAGCTCCAGCACCTTGACCGGGTTCGGCAGCTTCTTGGCGATCCGCTCGGTGAGGCTGGGCCGGGGGAAGGCGGTGAGGATGATCTCCGCGCCCTGCTCCTGCGCGAGCTTCGCGGTGTGGAAGGCGATGGAGGACTCCATCAGCACTCCGGTGATCAGGATCCGCTTGCCCTCAAGGATTCCACTCATGCTCAGTGACCCATGCCCAATCCGCCGTCTACGGGAATGACGGCTCCGGTGATGTACGCGGCCTCGTCCGAACCGAGGAACCGCACGGTGTTGGCGACCTCGGCGGGCGCCGCGTAGCGGCCCAGCGGCACGCCCGAGACGATCTCCGCGCGGCGCTCGTCGCTGAGCACTGCGGTCATGTCGGTGTCGACGAAGCCGGGGGCGACCACGTTGACGGTGATGTTGCGCGGGCCGAGCTCACGCGCCAGCGAGCGCGCGAAGCCGACCAGGCCGGCCTTGGAGGCGGCGTAGTTGGCCTGGCCCGGGGAGCCGGTGAGACCGACCACCGAGGAGATCAGCACGACCCGGCCCTTGCGCGCGCGCATCATCAGCTTGGAGGCGCGCTTGACCACCCGGAACGCCCCGGTCAGGTTGGTGTCCACGACGGAGGTGAAGTCCTCTTCGGACATCCGCAGCAGCAGGGTGTCGTGGGTGATGCCCGCGTTGGCGACCAGCACCTCGACCCCGCCGTGCTTGGCCTCGATCTCCGTGAACGCCGCGTCGACCTGCGCGTTGTCGGTGATGTCGCAGCGCACCGCGAGCACGTCGTACTTGGCCAGCTCCGCGGGAACCTCACCCGAGCGGCTGGTGATGGCGACCTTGTCGCCCGCCTCGGCGAAGGCCAGGGCGATCGCGAGGCCGATGCCCCGGTTTCCTCCGGTGACGAGAACCGAGCGGCTCAACGATCCACCTCTCTCCGTAGTGTGCGCGTACGTCGGTATGAGCACGCAGTGTGACGCTATCGGTCGGCCCCGGGCGGCGACGAATCGGGCTCCCACAGCGCCTCACCGAAGGAACTGTCGCAATCCGACAATCCGTACCGGGGCCGCCCGTCCCCGGTCCCCGACCGCCCCGGCCTACCCTTGTGGCGTCCACTGCGGCGGTTTTCCGGGAACAACGCGACGGGGCGCACCCGTTGCCCCCGTGGTGCGGGACGACCGGGGCCGGCCGTACCGAAGTTCCCGGACGGGTCCCGGCGCGCGGGGCCCGGCGGCCACGGCGACGAGCGAAGGCAGAGCACGGATGAGCGACGCACAGTCCGGTACCACCCACCGGCGGGGACGACTGCTGGCCCTGGCCGCCCTGGCGGCCGGCGCGGGAGCGGCCGCCTGGTCGCTGCGCGACCTGCCGGCGGCCTTCGGACGGCGGCCGGACGCCGCCCGGGAGGCCCGGGTGCGCAACTCCCCGCAGTACCGGGACGGCGTCTTCCACAACGCACCGTCCACCCTGGCCCGGGCCAAGTCCGCGCCGGACATCGACCGGGACACCGTGCGCCGGATGCTGTTCCAGCGCGAGGGCCGGGTCCCGGCCCACCCGGTGCCCACCGTCCGCCCGGCCGGCGGACCGCGCGAGGCCGCCGAGGGCGTGGAGATCACCTGGTACGGGCACGCCTCCGCGCTGGTCGAGATCGAGGGCACCCGGGTGCTGCTCGACCCGGTCTGGAGCGAGCGCTGCTCCCCCACGGCGCACGTCGGCCCCAAGCGGCTGCACCCGGTGCCGGTCGAGCTGGAGGAGCTGCCGCAGGTCGACGCGGTGCTCATCTCGCACGACCACTACGACCACCTGGACATGGCGACGGTCAAGCGGCTGGTCCGCAGCCAGTCCGCGCCCTTCGCGGTGCCGCTCGGCATCGGCGGCCACCTGCGCCGCTGGGGCGTCCCGGAGCACCGGATCATCGAGCTGGACTGGGACGAGACCTGCACGCTCGGCGAACTCGCCGTCACACTCACCTCCGCCCACCACTTCTCCGGGCGCGGTCTGACCCGCAACACCACGCTCTGGGGCTCCTGGGTGATCGCCGGGCCGACCCGCAAGGTCTTCTACACCGGGGACTCCGGCTACTTCGAGGGCTACGCGCGGATCGGCGAGCAGCACGGCCCGTTCGACGCCGCCCTGATGCAGATCGGCGCCTACGACACGGCCTGGGCGGACATCCACATGACGCCGGAGGACGCCGTCCTCGCGCACCGCGAGCTGAACGCCGGCCTGCTGGTGCCCGTCCACTGGTGCACCTTCAACCTGGGCCTGCACCCCTGGGCCGAGCCGATCGAGCGGCTGCTGGTCGAGGCCAAGGCGCAGGCCGTCCCGCTCGCGGTGCCGCGCCCCGGCGAGCGGGTGGACGTCGACAACCCGCCGGAGCTGGACGGCTGGTGGGAGACGGTCGGCTGACCGGATCCCCGGGGGCGGCGGCCGCCGCGTGTCACCGCCCGAATGCGCTGGCCGAAACCCCCTGAACGGGACATGATGCCGTGCGGGTACCCGGTTCGGAGTACCCGCACCGTCATCCCCCCGACCAGGGAGCCCGCTTGCCTCCGATGTCCCCGACCAGCAGTTCCGGCGCCCCGCACGGGCGCGCCGTCGACCCGCTGTTCCTCGCCTACCCGCTGCGCGCCCTGGCCGACGCGGCACTCACCCGCGCCCGGGAACTCGGCGCCGAACACGCCGACTTCCGCCTGGAGCGGGTCCGCAGCGCGTCCTGGCGGCTGCGCGACGCCCGGCCGGCCGGCACCTCCGACAGCGTCCAGCTCGGCTTCGCCGTCCGGGTGCTGCTGGACGGCGCCTGGGGCTTCGCCGCCGGGGTCGACCTCACCGGGGCCGCGGCGGCGCGGGTCGCCGAACAGGCCGTCGCGGTGGCCCGGCTGTCCGGCGGGATCAGCCGGGCGGCCGGTGCGAAGGAGCGCGTCGAGCTGGCGGACGAGCCGGTCTACCCGGACGCCACCTGGGTCTCCGCGTACGAGCTGAACCCGTTCGAGGTGCCGGACGCGGAGAAGACCGCGCTGCTCGCGGACTGGAGCGCGCGCCTGCTCGGCGCCGAGGGCGTCTCGCACGTCAGCGCCAGCCTGCTGACGGTGCAGGAGAACAAGTTCTACGCCGACACCGCCGGCACCGTCACCACCCAGCAGCGGATCCGGCTGCACCCCTCGCTGGAGGCCACCTCGGTGGACGAGCGCACCGGGGCCTTCGACTCGATGCGCACGCTGGCCCCGCCGGCCGGGCGCGGCTTCGAGTACCTGCGCGGCACCGGCTGGGACTGGGACGCCGAGCTGGCCGAACTGCCCGCCCTGCTGGCCGAGAAGATGAAGGCGCCGAGCGTCGAGCCGGGCCGCTACGACCTGGTCGTCGACCCGTCCAACCTCTGGCTGACGATCCACGAGTCGATCGGCCACGCCACCGAGCTGGACCGCGCGCTCGGCTACGAGGCCGCCTACGCCGGCACCTCCTTCGCCACCTTCGACAAGCTGGGCTCGCTGCGCTACGGCTCCGAGCTGATGCACGTCACCGGCGACCGCACCGCCGAGCACGGCCTCTCCACCATCGGCTACGACGACGAGGGCGTCGCCACGCAGTCCTGGGACCTCGTCAAGGACGGTGTCCTCGTCGGCTACCAGCTCGACCGCGGCATGGCGAAGCTCAAGGGCTTCGACCGCTCCAACGGCTGCGCCTTCGCCGACTCCCCCGCCCACGTCCCGGTCCAGCGGATGGCCAACGTCTCGCTCCAGCCGGCCGCCGACGGCCCCGACACCGAGGGCCTGTTCGCCGGCGTGGAGAACGGCCTGTACATCGTCGGCGACCGCTCCTGGTCGATCGACATGCAGCGCTACAACTTCCAGTTCACCGGTCAGCGCGCCTACGCCATCCGCAACGGCGAACTCGCGGGCCAGGTCAAGGACTTCGCCTACCAGGCCACCACCACCGACTTCTGGGGCTCGATGGCGGCCGTCGGCGGCCCGCAGACCTACGTGCTCGGCGGGGCCTTCAACTGCGGCAAGGCCCAGCCCGGCCAGGTCGCGGCGGTCAGCCACGGCTGCCCCTCGGCGCTGTTCCGCAACGTCAACGTGCTCAACACCCAGCAGGAGGCGGGTCACTGATGACCGCGATTCAGCCCCACGAACTCGTCGAGCTGGCGCTCGGCCTCTCCCGCGCCGACGGCTGCGTGGTGATCGCCGACGAGGAGTCGACCGCCAACCTGCGCTGGGCCGGCAACGCGCTCACCACCAACGGGGTGACCAGGGGCCGGCGGCTCACCGTGATCGCCACGGTGGCCGGCGCCGAGGGCACCGCCTCCGGCGTGGTCTCCCGCGAGGCCGTCACCGCGGACGAGGTGGAGGGCCTGGTGCGGGCCGCCGAGCAGGCCGCCCTGGCGGCCGGTCCGGCCGAGGACGCGCAGCCGCTGGTGGCCGACCGGCCGTCCTCGCCCGACTTCGCCGGGCCGCCGGCCGAGACCTCGATCGAGGTCTTCGCGGCCTTCGCGCCCGCCCTCGGCGAGGCCTTCGCCCGGGCCGCCGCCCAGGGCGAGCTGCTGTACGGCTTCGCCCGGCACGAGGTGGTCTCCAGCTACCTGGGCACCTCCACCGGCCTGCGGCTGCGCCACGACCAGCCGACCGGCACGGTCGAGCTGAACGCCAAGACCGCCGACCTGTCCGGCTCCGCCTGGGCGGGCGCCGCCACCCGGGACTTCGCCGACGTGGACGTCGCCGCACTGCACACCGAGCTGACCAAGCGGCTGGCCTGGGGCGCCCGGAAGATCGACCTGCCGGCCGGCCGCTACGAGACGCTGCTGCCGCCCTCGGCCGTGGCCGACCTGATGGTCTACCTCAGCTGGTCCGCCGGCGGCCGGGACGCCGCCGAGGGCCGGACGGTCTTCTCCAAGCCGGGCGGCGGCACCAGGGTGGGCGACAAGCTGGCCGCCCTGCCGCTGACTCTGCGCTCCGACCCGGCCGAGCCGGGGCTGGAGGCGGCGCCCTTCGTACTGACCCACTCCACCGGCGGGGACTCCTCGGTCTTCGACAACGGCCTGGAGCTCACCGCCACCGAGTGGATCCGCGACGGCGAGCTGGCCGAGCTGATCACCACCCGGCACTCCGCCGGGCTCACCGGCCTGGCACTGCGCCCGGCGGTGGACAACCTCGTGCTGGAGACGGCCGACGGGGCCGGCGCGCCGACCCTCGACGAGATGATCGCCCGCACCGAGCGCGGCCTGCTGGTCACCTGCCTCTGGTACATCCGCGAGGTGGACCCGGCGAACCTGCTGCTCACCGGCCTCACCCGGGACGGCGTGTACCTGGTGGAGAACGGCCAGGTGGTCGGCGCGGTGAACAACTTCAGGTTCAACGAGTCGCCGGTCGACCTGCTCGGCCGGATCACCGAGGTGGGCCGGACGGAGCGCTGCCTGCCGCGTGAGTGGGGCGACTGGTTCACCCGGGCCGCGATGCCGCCGGTGCGGGTCGCGGGGTTCAACATGAGTTCGGTGAGCCAGGCCTCCTAGCCGGCTCGGGGGCGAGGGATCGGGAGAGATGGACGAGAAGCGCACGGTCAGGACCAGCAAGACGCTGTCCCGCGTCCTGCGGCACGAGCCCGAGCGGATCGGGATCACGCTGGACGAGGCCGGCTGGGTCGGGGTGGACGTGCTGCTCGCCGCGCTGGCGGCGAACGGCACCCGGCTGACCAGGTCCGAGCTGGACCACGTGGTGGCGACCAACAACAAGCGCCGCTTCGCCTACTCCGACGACGGTCTCTCGATCCGCGCCAGCCAGGGGCACACGGTGGCGGTCGACCTCGGTCTGGCCGCCGCCGAGCCGCCGGCCCGGCTGTTCCACGGCACCGCCTCCCGGAGCCTGGACGCGATATTCCGCCAGGGCCTGCGGCCGATGGCCCGCCAGGACGTCCACCTCTCGGCCGACACCGACACCGCGCTGCGGGTCGGCTCCCGGCACGGCCGGCCGGTGGTCCTGGCGGTCGACGCCGCCGCCATGGCGGCGGCCGGTCACACCTTCCGGATCAGCGCCAACGGCGTCTGGCTGACCGACGCGGTACCGCCGGAGTACCTCTCCCTACTCCATTAGGACGCGGCGTCCGCCCCCGGTCTCGTCGGCCGCCCCCGCGCGGCGTACCGTGAAGTGGCCGCGCTGCGAGGCACGGCAGGTGCGTGGACGAGGGCGGTAGGACATGGGCAAGAGCGCCGGCGGTGGACAGGTCCACCGGATCACGGGGGCACGCAGCAGCCTCACCGAGGACGTCCGGGGCCGACAGCGCCGCTACGTGGCCTCGATGCTGCTCCGCACCGTCTGCGTGCTGCTCGCGGTGGTCCTGTGGGACGTCCAGCGGGTGCTCGCGTTCGCCGCACTCGCGGGCGCGGTGCTGCTGCCCTACTTCGCGGTGCTGATCGCCAACGCCGGCCGCGAGCGGGCGCCGGGGCTGCCGAGCACCTTCGACGTACCGCCGGAGACCGTGCTGATGCTCGGCCCCGGCGGTACGGGTGGGGCCGGCGCTTCGCATGATGCCGGTGTGGCACAGAGCGTGCCCACCGATTCTTCACAGCCATCGAACTGACTGTCCGTTTTAGGGGGTTTTCCAGCGACTCCCTCGACAGAAAGCTCAAAAGAACCTCAGATTAATCATGCAAGACCTCCCCATGCCGGGGTCCTGCCGTGACATACTGCGTACGCGCTCCGCATCCCCCGTCGGAGCGACGGACCGACGCCGGGCGGCTCCCCCCGTGGCTGCCCGGCGTCGCCATGCCCGGACGCGCCGTCGCCGTCCGGGAGCGTGAAAGACTGGCGGTGCAGACGACCCGCTATCGCTGAGGACGGCACCATGGAATCCCCGGGCTCCCCGCAGACGCAGGCACCGGTCTGCTCGGCCAAGGGCTGCCGGGCGGACGCCCGGTGGGTGCTGGTCTGGAACAACCCGAAGCTGCACACCCCCGACCGCCGCAAGACCTGGGCGGCCTGCGGGGAGCACCGCGAGCACCTCTCGCAGTTCCTCGGCGTGCGCGGCTTCCTCAAGGAGGTCGTCGCCCTCGCCGACTGGACCGCGCCGGGCCCCGCCGAGCCGTCCGCGTAGCGTCCGGCGACAGGGCCCGGCGACAGGGCCCGGCGGTACGGAGCCGGTCAGCCGCCGATCGCGGACATCGGCCGCTCAGGCTGCAGGAACTCCGGGGCGTCGATCCCGGCCCCGGCCTTCTTGCCCCACATCGCCGCACGCCAGAGCTCGGCGATCTCGTCGTCCCCGGCGCCCGACCGCAGCGCCGTCCGCAGGTCCGTCTCGCCGGTCGCGAACAGGCAGTTGCGGACCTGGCCGTCGGCGGTCAGCCGGGTGCGGTCGCAGGCGCGGCAGAACGGCCGGGTGACCGAGGCGATCACGCCGACCCGGCCCGGGCCGCCGTCCACCAGCCAGCGCTCGGCCGGAGCCGCGCCGCGGCGGTCCGAGGGCTCGGGGGTCAGCGTGAACCGGGTGGCGAGCCGTTCCAGGATCTCCCCGGCGGTCACCATCGACGAGCGGTCCCAGCCGTGCTGGGCGTCCAGCGGCATCTGCTCGATGAACCGCAGCTCGTAGCCCTCCGCCAGGCACCGGGCGAGCAGCTCGGGCGCCTCGTGGTCGTTGACCCCGCGCATCAGGACGGCGTTCAGCTTGACCGGCGTCAGCCCGGCGGCGACGGCGGCGCTCAGCCCGTCCAGCACGTCCTGGTGGCGGCGGCGACGGGTGAGGGTGTGGAAGGTGTCCGGGTCGAGGGTGTCGAGCGAGACGTTGACCCGGTCCAGCCCGGCGGCGCGCAGCGCCCCGGCGGTCCGGGCGAGGCCGATGCCGTTGGTGGTCAGCGAGAGCTCGGGGCGGGGTTCGAGCGCGGAGCAGGCGGCGACGATGCCGACCAGCCCCGGGCGCAGCAGAGGCTCACCCCCGGTGAACCGGACCTCCCGGACGCCGAGCTCGCGCACGGCGAGGCCGACCAGCCGGACGATCTCCTCGTCAGTGAGCAGGTCGGGCTTGGCCAGCCACTGCAGACCCTCCTCGGGCATGCAGTAGGTGCAGCGCAGGTTGCACCGGTCGGTGAGGGAGACCCGCAGGTCGACGGCCTGCCGGCCGAAGGTGTCGAGCAGCACGGCGGTCCCTTCCCGTGAGTGTGCGGCCGGGAGTGCGGCCGGCCCGGTCCCCGCTCCCGCGGGGCCGGGCCAGCTTAGTCACCACCCGCCCGTCAGTGGGCGCCCAGCCCGGTCAGCGAGCGGACCTCCAGTTCAGCGTACTTCGCCGGGTCGGCCTTCTCCTTGGAGAGCAGGGTGCCGATCCAGCCGGCCAGGAAGCCGATCGGGATGGAGACCAGTCCGGGGTTCTCCAGCGGGAACCAGTGGAAGTCGGCGTCCGGGAAGAGCGAGGCCTTGCCGCCGGAGACGACCGGCGAGAAGAACACCAGCGTCACCGAGCTGACCAGCCCGGCGTAGACCGAGCTGACCGCGCCGGTCGTGGTGAAGCGCTTCCAGAACAGCGAGTAGAGCAGCGTGGGCAGGTTGGCGGAGGCGGCCACCGCGAAGGCCAGCGCGACCAGGGCGGCGGTGTTGAGCTTCCCCGCGAAGAGGCTGAGCACGATGGCGACCGCGCCGATCGCGACCGCGGCCCACTTGGCCGAGAGGATCTCCTCCTTCTCGGACGCCTTGCCGCGCCGGATGACGTTGGCGTAGAGGTCATGGGCGAAGGAGGCCGAGGAGGCCAGGGTGAGGCCTGCCACCACGGCCAGGATGGTGGCGAAGGCCACCGCCGAGATCACCGCGAGCAGGATCGCGCCACCGGTGGTGCCCGGGCCGCCGCCGAGCTGCTCGGCGAGCTGCGGGGCGGCGGTGTTGCCGGCCGGGTTGGCCGCCTTGATCGCCTTGGGGCCGACCAGCGCGGCCGCGCCGAAGCCGAGCGCCAGGGTCATCAGGTAGAAGCCGCCGATGATGCCGATCGCCCAGAGCACGGACTTCCGGGCGGCCTTGGCGGTGGGGACGGTGTAGAAGCGGACCAGGATGTGCGGCAGGCCCGCGGTGCCGAGCACCAGCGCGATCCCGAGGCTGAGGAAGTCGAGCTTGGTCGTCCCGTTCACCCCGTACTTCAGCCCCGGTTCGAGGAACGCGGCGCCCTTGCCGCTGGCGTCGGCGGCGGCGCCGAGCAGCGCGGAGGGGTTGAAGTGGTACTTGGCCAGCACCAGGACGGTCATCAGCGCGGTGCCCGCGATCAGCAGCACCGCCTTGACGATCTGCACCCAGGTGGTGCCCTTCATGCCCCCTATCACCACGTAGATCACCATCAGGGCGCCGACCGCGACGATGGTCAGCCGCTTGGCGCCGTCCCCGCTGACGCCGAGCAGCAGGGCGACCAGCGTGCCGGCGCCGACCATCTGGGCGAGCAGGTAGAAGATCGACACCACGATGGTGGAGATGCCCGCGGCGGTCCGGACGGGGCGCTGCTTCATCCGGAAGGCCAGGACGTCGGCCATGGTGTAGCGGCCGGAGTTGCGCAGCGGTTCGGCGACCAGCAGCAGGGCGACCAGCCAGGCGACCAGGAAGCCGATCGAGTAGAGGAAGCCGTCGTAGCCGGACAGCGCGATGGCGCCGGCGATGCCAAGGAAGGACGCGGCGGACATGTAGTCACCGGAGATGGCCAGGCCGTTCTGGAACCCGGTGAAGCTCCGGCCGCCGGCGTAGAAGTCGGCGGCGCCCTTGGTCTGCCGTCCGGCCCAGACGGTGATGCCGAGGGTGGCCAGGACGAAGAACCCGAACAGGGTCATCGTCAGACCGCGGTGCTCGGTGGCGGAGCTGGCGAGCAGGGTCATTCGGCGGCCTCCCGGGGAGCGTGGACCACGGCGCCCTGGGCTTCGCGGATCGCGGCGGCGGGCGGGTCGAGCCGCCGGTCCGCGTAGCGCGCGTACCAGGCCGCGATGGCGAAGGTGGTGACGAACTGCAGCAGCCCCAGCACCAGGGCGACGTTGATGTGCCCGGCCACCTTGGTGCCCATGAGGCCGGGGGCGTAGCTGGAGAGCAGGACGTAGAGCAGGTACCAGAGGACGAAGCCGATGGTGACCGGGAAGGCGAAGCTCCGGAACGAGCTTCGAAGGGTGCGGAACTCCTCGCCCTCTTCAATGAGTTGGACTTCGGTAGGGGCAGTGGTGATCGGCGGCGATTCCACGCTGTCTCCTCACTCCTTCGGCGTAGTGGTCGCACCAGTGGAACGATCGGACGTGAGGGGCGTCACAGTCCGGATGCGCGCCGCGCAATGCTAGGAGGGTCGTGCCCGCTCCGAAAGGGGTTGTCCGTGACCAGCCATCCGTTCACCCGCTCGCGCTAGTCAATTGGCCGAAAACCATCACTCCCCGACCACGGGAAGGGCGGCACCGATGTGCGGTGCCGCCCTTCGTGGAGCCTGTGGTGACGATGCGTCAGAAAGCGATCCGTACCTTCAGCGCGGAGCGGTCGTCCATCGCCCGGTAGCCGTCCGGGACACCGTCCAGGTCGACGGTGCGGTCGAAGACCAGGCCGGGCTCGATGGCGCCGGAGAGGACGTCCGGCAGCAGCTCGGGGATGTACGCGCGGGCCGGCGCGACTCCGCCCCTGAGCGAAACGTTTCGGCCGAACATCTGGCCGATGTCCACGCCGGCGCTACCGCCGTGCGGGACTCCGACGTACCCGACCGCGCCGCCGTCCCGGGCGATCGAGATCGCGGTCCGCATCGACTCCTCGGTGCCGACGGCCTCCAGCACGGCGTGCGCGCCCTGTCCCCCGGTCAGCTCCTTGACCGCCTCGATCGCCGCCTCGCCGCGCTCGGCGACCACGTCCGTCGCCCCGAAGCGCCGGGCCAGGTCGGTACGGGCGGTGTGCCGGCCGAGCGCGATGATCCGGCCCGCGCCGAGCCGGTGCGCCGCCAGGACGCCGCACAGGCCGACCGCGCCGTCGCCGACCACCGCGACGGTGGCACCGGCGCGCACGCCCGCCGTGACGGCCGCGTGGTGGCCGGTGGCCATCACGTCGGAGAGGGCGAGCAGGTTCGGCAGCAGCTTCTCGTCGCCCGCCGCCTCGCCGGGCAGCCGCACCAGGGTGCCGTCGGCGAACGGCACGCGCACGGCCTCGCCCTGGCCGCCGTCCGAGCCGACCTCGCCCCAGAAGCCGCCGTGCGGGCAGGAGGTCTGCAGGCCCTCGCGACAGAAGTCACACGTGCCGTCCGACCAGACGAACGGGGCGACCACGAAGTCGCCCGGGCGCACGTCGCGGACCTCGGTGCCGACCTCCTCGACCACGCCGAGGAACTCGTGCCCGATCCGCTGCCCGGCCGTCCGCGCCGCCACGCCCCGGTAGGCCCAGAGGTCGCTGCCGCAGATACAGGCGTTCACCACGCGCACCACGGCATCGGTCGGGCGTTGGATCACCGGGTCCGGCACCTCCTCGATCCGGATGTCGTTCGGGCCGTGGATCACGGTGGCGCGCATGGGGGATTCGTCCTTCGCAGAGACGGCCGCGTGAGGGTGTGGTGCGGCCGGGGGATATTCGACTGGGTGTACGACGAATACGCGTCCCACTCTATTCCGGCCGACCGGTACGAACATTTCGGCCGAGCCCGGTCGCGACGGCGCTTATTCTGTTTGACCATGCATGCGATCCAGCCCGAGACGAACGGCGCGCCGCGGACCGTCCCCGTCCCCGCCCAGCGCTCCGCCGCCCCCGACGAGGGCTTCGCGGTGGTCGACGTCGAGACCACCGGGCTCGGCCGCTCGGACCGCGTCATCTCGGCCGGCCTCTACCAGCTGGACGCCGACGGGGAGGTCACCGACCACTGGTACACGCTGGTCAACCCCGGCCGCGATCCCGGCCCGGTCTGGATCCACGGCCTCACCGACGACGTGCTGGCGGGCGCGCCCACCTTCCCGGAGATCGCCGACGAGTTCGCCGAGCGGCTGCGCGGCCGGGTGATGGTCGCCCACAACGCGCTCTTCGACTGGAACATGATCTCCCGCGAGTTCTCCCGGGCCGGCCTGCGCGCCCCGGTGGACCAGCGGCTCTGCACCATGGTCCTCTCCCGCGACCTGCGGCTGCCGCTGCCCAACGGCAAGCTGGCCTCGCTCGCGGCGTACTTCGGCGTCCGCCAGCGCCAGGCGCACAACGCCCTCGACGACGCCCGGGTGCTGGCCGAGGCGTTCCGGCCCAGCCTGCACCTGGCCCGCTCGGGGGGCGTCCCACTGCCGCTGCAGACCTGTGTGGCCGTCACCGACCTCGGCGCGGAGGAGCCCGCCTCCCCCGCCCGCGGCTCCTGGACCGGCGCCTCCTACCGGCAGGCCAGGAAGCGCCCGCCGTGCCCCTACCCGAACCCGGGACGCTGGGAGGACGGCAAGCCGCTGGTGCAGGGCATGCGGGTGGCGTTCACCGGCGACACCGCGACCGACCGCGAGGTGCTGGAGGACCGCGCGGTGGAGGCCGGCCTGCACATCGCCTCCTCGGTGAGCCGGCTCACCAGCCTGCTGGTCACCAACGAGCCGGGGGGCTGGAGCGGCAAGGCCCGCAAGGCCCGCGAGGTCGGCACGCCGGTCCTCGGCGAGGACGCCTTCCTGCATCTGCTGCGCGAGGTCGCCCCGCACCCCGGTGCGTGATCCGGTTGTGAGGTGGGCGTACCGTGCCCGTGTGTACCGTTTTCTGCTCTCGCGGCGCTGGGTGATCACGCTGCTGATCGCCCTGCTGCTGATCCCCACCACCATCCGGCTGGGGTTCTGGCAGCTGCACCGCCACGAGGCACGCGTGGCCCGCAACGAGCTCATCGCCCAGGCACTCACCGACCGGCCGGTCCCGTTCGACACGCTGTCGGGCTCGCCCGGCTTCACCGTCCCCAAGGACCTCACCTGGCGGACGGTGACGGCGACCGGGGAGTACGACCCGGCGCACGAGTTCGTGGTCCGCAAGCGGACCGGTTCCGGCGGGGACAAGATCGGCTACTTCGTCGTCACCCCGCTCCGGCTCTCCGACGGCAAGGGCAGCGTCCTGGTCAACCGCGGCTGGGTGGCGTCCGGCGGCTCCGCCACCGAGTACCCGCAGGTGCCGGCCGCGCCGGCCGGGGAGGTCACCCTCACCGGCCGCCTGCGCGCCGACGAGACCGCGGCCGGCAGCGGCATCCGGGACCGGGCCGGCCTGCCGGACCGGCAGTTCAACCTGATCAGCACCGAGCAGCAGGCCGGCGAGACCGGCGCCACCCTGCTCGGCGGCTACCTGGAGCTCACCGTCACCACCCCGGCCCCGGCCGACCAGCCCGAGCTGCTGCCCGAGCCCAACCACTCCGACATCGGCCCGCACATGGCGTACGCGGTCCAGTGGTGGCTGTTCACGGCGATGATCCCGGTCGGCTTCTGGGTGATGGTGCGCCGCGAGGCCAAGGACCGCGCCAAGGAGGCCGCCGAGGCCGAGGTGGAGCAGGAGAGCGTGCCGGCGTAGCCCGCGAGTTACAGCACGTCCTCCAGTTCGCGCAGCAGCCGCACCTTGGCCCGGGCGCCGACCATGGACTTCACCGGCTCACCGCCCCGGAAGACCATCAGTGTCGGCATCGACAGGACCCCGTACGCGGCCTGGGTCTGCGGATTGTGGTCCACGTCCACGGTGACCACCGTGAGCCGGTGCGCCTGCTCCTTCGCGATGTCGGCCAGCACCGGCACCATCTGGCGGCACGGCGGGCACCAGTCCGCCGTGAACTCCACCAGGACCGGCCCTTCGGCCCCCAGCACCTCGGTCGCGAACGTGTCGTCCGTGACCTCCGGCACTCCAGCGATCTTCCCCATCTACCGCTCCTCCCACTCGACTGCCAACTCACACTGCGGCGTCTGCCAGGCGGCCTCGGCCGCCAGCTCGTCACGGGCCTGCTCGGCCCGGGCGAACTGCTCGGCCACCTGCGTACGGACCTCCTGGAGCCGGGTGATGCACTCGTCCAGCTCGGCCAGCTTGCGCCGGTAGACCTCCAACGAGGCCGGGCAGGAGTCCCCCTCCGGGTGGCCCGCCCGCAGGCACTCGACGAACGGGCGGGTCTCCTCCAGTTCGAAACCGAAGTCCTGGAGCGTGCGGATCTGCTTCAGCAGCCGCAGATCGTCCTCGCCGTACGCGCGGTAGCCGTTGCCGGCCCGTCGGGCGGGTAAGAGCCCGAGCTGCTCGTAGTACCGCAGCGCCCGGGTGGTCGTCCCCGCCCGCTCCGCCAGCTCACCGATCCGCATGACCGCACCCGTTCCTTCCGACCGCCGTTCGAACGCCGTCGGGTACGACGGTAGACCTTGACGCGGGCGTCAAGGCCAGCTCCCGGACGCAGTCGGCCGAAACTCGCCGCCGCCCCGGGCCGCGGCGGCCGCCGTGCCCCCTACCCCGCCGCTCCCCCGACCCGGCAGGATGGGAGCCATGGATCTTGGACTGAAGGACACGGTGTACGTGGTCACCGGCGCCACCCGGGGCCTCGGCCTGGCGGCCGCCCGCGAGCTCGCCGGCGACGGCGCCCGGGTGCTGGTCAGCGGGCGGAACAAGGAGTCCGTCGACGCGGCGGTGGCCGAGCTCGACGCCCTCGGCGGCAGCGGCGCGGCGCACGGCCTGGTCGCCGACAACGCGGACCCGGAGACCGCCGGGCGGCTGCTCGGCGCGGCCGTGGAGCGCTTCGGCCGGCTGGACGGCGTGCTGATCAGCGTCGGCGGCCCGCCGCCCGGCCCGGTGAGCGCCGCCCCCGAGGAGGCCTGGCGCGGCGCCTTCGAGTCGGTCTTCCTCGGCGCCCTGCGGCTGGCCCGGGCCGCGGCCGAGGCGCTCGGCGAGGGCGGTGTGATCGGCTTCGTGCTCTCCGGTTCGGTCCGCGAGCCGATCCCCGGCCTGGGCATCTCCAACGGGCTGCGGCCGGGCCTGGCGATGGCCGCCAAGTCGCTCGCCGACGAGCTGGGCCCGCGCGGGATCCGGGTGGTCGGCCTGCTCCCGGCCAGGATCGACACCGACCGGGTCCGCGAACTGGACGCCCTCGGCGGCGACCCCGCCGCCGCCCGGGCCCGCAACAGCGCCGGCATCCCGCTCCGCCGCTACGGCACCCCGGCGGAGTTCGGGAAGGTCGCCGCCTTCGCGCTCTCCCCCGCCGCCTCCTATCTGACCGGTGTGATGATCCCGGTCGACGGCGGCGCCCTGCGCGGGCTCTGAGCCACCCGCCGGAGCCGGTCGCGGGCGGCTAGTCGACCCGCGGACGCCGGCGCCGGCCGCCGCGCCCGCGCGCGGCGGCCGGCTTCGCCGCCTGCACCCGCACCCGGAGTTCGGCGGGCAGCTCGGCCAGGCCGAGGCTGGCGCGGGCGTCACCGCGCGGGCCGGTCTCGAAGTGCTCCACCAGCTCCGCCGGATCACCGCCCGGGGTCAGCCGCACGGCCGCCCGCAGCCGCTGCCGACCGGAGCCCCGCAGCAGCCGGACGCTGACCCGTTCGACCTCCGGAAGGGCCACCGTCCCGGTCTCCAGCGCCTCCTCCAGGGCCCGGGTGCGCAGCCGCAGCCGCAGTCCGCCCACCCCCGGCGTGGGGAGGACGACGGTCGCCGGGCCGCTGCGGCGCAGCTGGGCGAAGAGCCACCAGCCGGTACCGAGGACGACCAGGACCAGCCCGGCGGTCACGGCCGGCCACCACCACGTCTCGTCGGACCAGCGGGTCCGCGAGCTGGAGCTGACCACCGGCTGGTCCGGCGAGGTGAGCGGCCACCGGCTCGGCGGGTCCACCCCCAGCCGTGCGTAGAGGTCGAGCCCGCCGGCCAGCACCAGCAGGCCGACCGCCAGCAGCAGCACGGCGGCGGCGCCCAGCAGCACCCGGTTGACGGTGGACCGACTCACCGCACCATCACCACCCCTCCTCGTCCGACCTTCACCCGCGTGTCCGTCCTCCGCCGCCCGGCTCCGGGCGGTGTCCCGCTCATCCGACCCCGCCGACCCCGTCGGCCGCCGGCGTGCCCGGGACCGCCGCGGCGCCGTCCGGCGGCCCGGGCACGGCGCCGTCGCCCGCGCCGCCCCCGCCCCGCTTCGCCCGGACGTCGAGGCGCAGCGGCCGGGCCAGGCTGATCTTCCCGAGCTCCGCGCGCAGCTGTCGCTGCACCGAGGCCGGGTCGGCCGGGCCCGTGAGCACCGCCTTCACCCGGCGGCGGTTGACCCGGACGGTGAGGTGCTCGATGCCCGGCAGTCCGGCCGCCCGGTCGTGCAGGAGGGTGCCGACGCCGGCGCGGTCGATGGCGGCGGAGGTCCCGCCGAGCGGGCGCAGCGGCAGCCAGCGGCGCAGCCCGGGGGCGAGGGCGAGCCAGAGCAGCCAGGCCCCGAGCAGGACGGCCGCCCCGGCGCCGACGAGCACCCAGGGGTCGTCCAGGTGGCGGGTGGCCAGTTCGTCCGCGACCTCGGCCCGCCAGCGGCGGGCGGCGTGCCCGGTGCGCACGGCGATCACGTCGTAGAGCAGTGCGGCGCCGACCACCAGCACGACGGTGGCGACGACTACGGCGGCGACCGTGCGGGGGGCCCGCAGCCGGGGCACCTTGACCATGACCGGCTCGGGCTCGCCGGCCTCCGGCGGGAGAGCACTCGCCCCACTCAAACCCGGCGGCGACGACCCCGGCGGGACAGCGCCCGACCCACCCGAACCAGGCGGCGACGACCCCGGCGGGAGAGCACCCGACCCACCCGAACCAGGCGGCGACGACCCCGGCGGGACAGCGCCCGACCCACCCGAACCAGGCGGCGACGACCCCGGCGGGACAGCGCCCGACCCACCCGAACCAGGCGGCGACGACCCCGGCGGGACAGCGCCCGGCGCAACGGCGTCCGGTGTCGGCCCGGTCGTCACCGCGGCCCCCCGGTGACCAGTCGTTCGACGACCACCACCACCTCGCCGACCCGCGTCCCGGTCAGACCGCCGACCTGCGCGGCGATCCGCTCCCGGACGGCCCGGGCGAGCGCGGCGAGGTCGGCGGGGAACGGCAGCTCGACGGAGACCCGGACGGTGACGGTGCTGCCCGGCACGGCGACCGAGACCTTCGGCGGCGCACCCCGCTCCGTCCGGCCGCGCCACGCGTCGTCGAGCGCCTCACGGGCGGCCCGGGCGGCGATCCGGGCGTAGACCCGGTCGGCCACCCGCAGCCGCCCGCGGACGCCGGGCTCGCGGCGGCGGGCGGCGGGGGTGACCGCGGTGGTGGAGGTGGCCGAGGTGGCAGGGGTGACGGGGGACGCCATCAGCGGCGCCGGTCGCGGCCGCGCAGCAGGTCACCGAGATCACCGATCTCGATGTCGCCCTCCAGCAGGCGCCCGACCACGAAGCCGACCACGCCCAGCGCGGCCACCAGCAGGAACGCCGCGAAGCCGCCGAAATAGCCGGCGAAGCCGAGGGCCATACCCACCACCAGGCCGACAATGGCCAGGTTCATCCGCTACTCCTCGTCTTCCACTGCTGCTGTCCCCCGACGGGGCTACTTCAACTTGGGCCGCTGTCCGGAGGGGACGCTCTCCTCTTCCTCCTCCTCGACGTCCGGCTCGTCGGGCAGATGGACGTCGTTGACCGCGATGTTGACCTCGACGACCTCCAGGCCGGTCATCCGCTCCACCGCGTCGATGATGTTCTCCCGTACCTGACGGGCCAGTTCGGGGATGACCACGCCGTACTCGACGACCAGGGCGATGTCGATGGCGGTCTGCTTCTCCCCCACCTCGGCCTTGATCCCTCGCCCGACGGCGGACTTGCCGCCGGGCACCCGGTCGCGCATCGCGCCGAAGGTCCGGGACAGGCCGGAGCCGAGGGCGTGGATGCCGGACACCTCGCGGGCGGCCATACCGGCGATCTTCTCGACCACACCGACGGCCAGGGCGGTACGGCCGCGGTCGGTCACCCCCCGGCCGGTGTCGGCCGCCGGGGCGACCGGTCCGGGCGCGGCGGACGGGCTCTTGTGCATGGTGGCGGGCGTCGGAGTGTCAGGCATGGGTGGTTCTCCCGTCGTACGGCTCCAGCTATATCGCAAATCGCTCCAACTCTGGCATTTCGCCACGATTCGCGCCCCCGGAGCGGCGACCGGGGGAGCCGCGACGCCGAAGGCCCGGCTCCGGGGGCGGTCCCCCGGAGCCGGGCCTTCGGCGTGCTCGTGCGGTCAGTCGCCGATGCCGGCCAGATCGCGCAGGCGGCGAGCCTGTGCCGCCCGTTCGGCCGAACGCTGCTCGTCGTACGAGCGTCCGCCCGCACCCTGGAGCAGCGCCTTGGTCTCGATGACGGCGCTGCGCGGGGCGGCGAGCAGCGCGGCGGCGAGGTCGCGGGCGGCGGCGTCCAGCTCCGCGCCGGGGACGGCCAGGTTGGCCAGCCCGATCGCGGTGGCCTCCTCGGCGCCGACCCAGCGGCCGGTCGCGCAGATCTCCAGCGCCCGGGCGTAGCCGACGAGCTCGGTGAGCGGCTTGGTACCGGCCAGGTCGGGGACGAGACCGAGCGAGGTCTCCTTCATGGCGAACCGGGCGTCGTCGGCGACCACGCGCAGGTCGCAGCCGAGGGCGAGCTGGAAGCCGGCGCCGACGGCGTGGCCCTGGACGGCGGCGATCGTGACCACGTCGGGCCGGCGCCACCAGGAGAAGGCCTCCTGGTAGTACGCGATGGTGTCGTCGAGGTCCTTGTCCTCGGCGGCGGCCAGCTGGAGGAAGGTGACCTCGCCGGGGATCCCCTCGGGGGTGAACATCGCGCGGTCCAGGCCGGCCGAGAAGGAGAGGCCCTCGGCGCGCAGGAGCACCACCCGGACGGCGCCGGGCAGCTCCCGGCCGACTGCGGCCAGCGCGCGCCACATCGCGGGCGACTGGGCGTTGCGCCGTTCGGGCTGACAGAGGGTGACGACGGCGAGTTCGCCGTCGATCTCCAGGCGGACGCCGTCCTGCTCCCAGCTCGGGGCCTGCGGGTCGGTGGCGGGGGCGGTCATGCGGGGACCTCCGGTGGCGAGGGACTTGGCTACCGGAGAGTAACAAAACTGGGCGCGCTGCGGCAGGGCAGCGGCGCCCAGTGTTTCGGACGGGTCCGGGCCGGGCCCGGACGGACGGCGGCGGGCATGACGATCGGCGGCCGGTTCGCTCCGACCGGAGGCGGACGACCGACGTCGTCCATCCGGCCCGCGCCCTGCCGCCGAGTCATCCGTCGAAGAACTGACGGACCGTCAGGAGCTGGCTCCAGCAGTAGCTTTGTTCTTGCCCCGCGTGGCACCGCCGCGGCCCCGGAGGATCACTCCGGACTCGCTCAGCATCCGGTGCACGAAGCCGTACGAGCGACCGGTCTCCTCCGCGAGAGCGCGAATGCTCGCCCCGGAGTCGTACTTCTTCTTGAGATCGGCCGCGAGCTTCTCACGCGCGGCACCGGTCACCCGGCTGCCCTTTTTCAGAGTCTCGGCCACCCGTGCCTCCTCGTAGCGTTGCTCGGTCAGATTCCCATGATCACCCATCCACAGCCTCCTGGCCACCCATTCGACAAGGTCGATGCCGGGAATGCGCGTTCCGTCGGTGGTGATCCGAGCGCACAAGGGCGCTCACGCAGAGTGCACGCCCCCGGGGCGATACCGCCATTCGGCGCGAAAGAGCTGATCAGCAGCGTCGGCCCGACCACGATCGAGTGGCGGGCCGACGGAAGCTTCTCAAACGGAATCCCGGACCTCTTCATTCCCGGACACGCCGTAAGTACTAGTCTTTCTGGTCCGAAAAGTGGACGAGGCGTCTACTCCAGGCCGGCGGAGGCCGGGCCGGATCAAGGGAGCCGGATCAGGCGAGCGAGACCAGGTCGTTGTAGGCCGGGCTCCAGAGGTCCTCCACGCCGTCCGGCAGCAGGATGATCCGCTCCGGCTGGAGCGCGTCGACCGCGCCCTCGTCGTGGGTCACCAGCACGACCGCGCCGCTGAACTCGCGCAGCGCGCCCAGGATCTCCTCGCGGCTGGCCGGGTCGAGGTTGTTGGTGGGCTCGTCGAGCAGCAGCACGTTGGCACTGGAGACCACCAGCGAGGCCAGCGCCAGCCTGGTCTTCTCACCACCGGAGAGCACCCCGGCCGGCTTGTCGACGTCGTCGCCGGAGAACAGGAAGGAGCCGAGGATCTTGCGGATCTGGACCAGGTCGGTGTCGGGCGCCGAGGAGCGCATGTTCTCCAGCACCGTGCGCTCCGGGTCCAGGGTCTCGTGCTCCTGGGCGTAGTAGCCGATCTTCAGGCCGTGGCCCGGGATCACCTCGCCGGTGTCCGGCTTCTCCACCCCGGCCAGCATCCGCAGCAGGGTGGTCTTGCCCGCGCCGTTGAGGCCCAGCACCACGACCCGCGAGCCGCGGTCGATGGCCAGGTCCACGCCGGTGAAGATCTCCAGCGAGCCGTAGGACTTGGAGAGGTCGGCGGCGGTCAGCGGGGTCTTCCCGCAGGGCGCCGGGTCCGGGAAGCGCAGCTTGGCGACCTTGTCGTTCAGCCGGACCTGCTCCAGGCCGGACAGCAGCTTCTCCGCACGGCGGGCCATGTTCTGCGCGGCCACCGTCTTGGTCGCCTTGGCACGCATCTTGTCGGCCTGCGCGTTCAGGGTCGCGGCCTTCTTCTCCGCGTTGGCCCGCTCGCGCTTGCGGCGCTTCTCGTCGTCCTCGCGCTGCTGCTGGTACTGCTTCCAGCCCATGTTGTAGACGTCGATCGCGGAGCGGTTGGCGTCCAGGTAGAAGACCTTGTTGACGACCGTCTCGACCAGCTCGACATCGTGCGAGATGACGATGAAGCCGCCCTTGTAGGTCTTCAGGAAGTCCCGCAGCCAGGCGATCGAGTCGGCGTCGAGGTGGTTGGTGGGCTCGTCGAGCAGCAGCACGTCGGAGTCCGAGAAGAGGATCCGGGCCAGCTCGACGCGGCGGCGCTGACCACCGGAGAGGGTGTGCAGCTGCTGTTCGAGGATGCGGTCCGGCAGGCCCAGCGCGGCGGCGATGGTGGCGGCCTCGGCCTCGGCTGCGTACCCGCCCTTGGTGAGGAACTCCGTCTCCAGGCGCGAGTACTTCTTCATCGCGTTGTCCCGGGTGGCGCCCTTGCCGTTCGCCATCCGCTCCTCGTTCTCGCGCATCTTCTTCAGCACGCTGTCGAGGCCGCGGGCGGAGAGGATGCGGTCCTTGGCGAGGACGTCGAGGTCACCGGTGCGCGGGTCCTGCGGGAGGTAGCCGACCTCACCGGAGCGGGTGACCGTGCCCGAGGCCGGCAGGCCCTCGCCGGCCAGCACCTTGGTGAGCGTGGTCTTCCCGGCGCCGTTGCGCCCGACCAGACCGATCCGGTCGCCCGGGGCGACCTTGAAGCTCGCGGACTCGATCAGGATGCGGGCACCGGCGCGCAGCTCAAGGGCGTTGGCGGAAATCATGGCTGGGACTACTCCTGGGACGTGGGCGGGCGCCTGGGCATGGCACAGGGCCGGGGCAGCGGAAGGGGGCGACGTCGGCAGACCGGCGGACCGCCCGGGGCGGCGCCGCTCGTCCGCTAGTGCCCGGAGAGAACAGCCATGACAGCAAGTCTACCGGGCCCCGTGACGGGGCCCGGAGGCTTTTACCGCCGGGGTACCGGTCTCAGGACTGCGGGGCGTCCTCCGCGGCGTCGCAGCTGCCCTGCGGGCGGACGGCGGCGAAGGGCTCGGCCGGGCTGCCGCAGGCCGCCTCGGGGGCCGCCGCCTGGGTGTCGAACACCTTGGGGCCGACGATCGGACCGTCCGAGATCAGCACCCGGCGGCCGTCCAGGGCCTTCAGCGACACCCCCGGGCCGGCGGCCAGCTGCCAGCCGGTGCTGTCCAGCCGGTAGCCGGTGATGCCGCCGGAGACCGGCTGGCCGGTGCTGTTGGCGCAGCTGCGCGGCACGAGCACCGCGAAGTCGGTGCCCACCGTGCGGGTCGGGTCGTAGACGCAGTTGCCGGCCGGCTTGGAGTTGTAGCGGAGGTCACCGTCGGCGTCGCGGAAGCCCATGGTCAGCTCGGGGGTGACCACGGCCACCCAGGGCGCGGACTGCTGGACGGTGTGCAGGGCCGCCGCGGCGCGCTCCCGCTGGAGCTGCCTGCGCTGCTCGTCGGTCCGCTTCTCGGCGCCCGGCTCGCCCTGGCCGCTCATCCAGTCCGCCAGGCCGGGTACCGCGCGGTGCCAGCGCACCTCGTGGTCACCGGGGCGCACCGAGGTGACCAGGCCGTCGTCCCAGACCACCACGGCGTTCTCGCCCGCCATCGCCAGGTACAGCGCGGTGGCGCCCTCCCGGCGGTAGGACCAGGCGGGCTCGCCGGTGTCCCGGTTGTAGGCCTCCAGGCCGGGGCCCACCTTCAGCTCCAGACCGTCCGCGCCCAACGACTGCGAGTTGACCGGGCTGGCGTCCGCGCCGCCCGGCCCGGCCACCCGGTCACCGAACGGCACCGGCTTGTTGGCATGCGCGGCCGCGCCCGCCACAAGGACCAGCAGGACCGCCAGGGCAGGGAGGATCGATCGGGGGGTGAGGACACGCAGCGGCTTCCAGGACACGGGCGGAGCGTACCTTTCGACACCGTCACGAGTCAGCCGGACCCGGCCGGACGGCGGGGCGGCGCGGGCGCGGCCGGCCGATTCGCGCCCTTCGCCGGATCCGCCCGCCCACCTGCGCCGTCGGACCCGCGGCCGCCCGGGAGGCGCTCTGGGCGGGCGGCCGCGGTACGGCCTCCAGGGCCGTCCGGACTGTTACAGAGGTGATACACGGCACGTTGCGGCAGACGGCGTTCGAATACCGCCCACTTTAGGGTGACATTCGGCTTTTCCGACGCCTGCGGGGCCTACTGTCTGCGAGCGGGGTATCACGGTCCGTCCCGCTGCCCCCGCCCCGTGACGCCGGAGGAGAGACCATGCGACTCGGCCGCCTGACGCTGGCTGCCGCCGCCCTGCTGATGCTGACCACCGCGAGCGTCCCCACCGGGACCCCGCTCAGCCAGACCGAACGGCACGCCCTCTCCTCGGACGCGTTCCAGCCCCGCGGCGCCGCCCCCCGGCCGGTCGTCCAGCGGCCGAGGCACGAGGCCCCGTTCGGCGCCTTCGTCGGCTCGTGGGACAAGTACATCCCCCAGCTGGGCCGCTACGCGCAGTGGCTGAACAACGCCAACGTGCAGGTCGGCCACACCTATCTGGCCGGCAACAGCTGGGCGGACGTCGAGGGCGAGCCGGTGGTGCTCGGCATGTGGTCGCAGTGGCGGCTGGCCGACCCCTCCCGGATGCTGATCCTCGGCGTCCCGATGCTGGTGCCCAGCGAGGCCGCCGTGCCGGACGGCGAGGTGGCCAAGCTGCTCGCCCAGGGCGCTCGGGGGGACTTCGACCGGCACTTCCTGCGGCTCGCCCGCCGGCTGGTGGCGCTCGGCGGGGCGGACACCGTGCTCACCCTCGGCTGGGAGATGAACGGCACCACCTACACCCACCGCTGCAAGCCCGACCCGACCGCCTGGAAGGCGTACTGGCGGCGGATCGTCTCCGTGATGCGCTCGGTGCCCGGTCAGCGGTTCCGCTTCGACTTCACCCCCAACCGGGGGCTGGACGCGATCCCGTGGACCAAGTGCTACCCCGGCGACGACGTGGTCGACATCATCGGCATGGACAGCTACGACCAGCCCGCCGGCGCCACCTTCGACGACTACGTCCGCGAGCCGTACGGGCTGCAGGACCAGGTCGAGTTCGCCGCCAAGCGCGGCAAGCCGGTCTCGTACCCGGAGTGGGGGCTGTTCCGCAACGGCGACAACCCGGAGTTCGTGCAGCGGATGGTGGAGTGGATCCGCACCCACGACACCAGCTACCAGACGGTCACCGACTACTGCCCGCACGGGTTCTGGCAGTGCGCGCAGAACCCGCGCTCCAGCAGCCGGTTCAAGCAGCTGATGGCCGGGTCCCAGGGGGCTCCGGTCACCGCTGTGCCGGCGCCCCCGGCGGTCACCCCGCAGCCGGGGGCCGCCGGGTCGGGCTCGCCGGGCACCTCGCCGGCCGCGGCCGCCTCCGGAACCCCCTCCGCACCGGCCTCGCCGTCCGCGCCACCGTCCTCCTCGCCCTCCACGCCGCCCTCACCGTCCGCCGCACCCGCGCCGGGCGGGCTGCCGGCCCGGCGCTGAAGGCGGGCGGCCGGCCCCGCAGGCGGGTCGGGGCTCAGCTCCGCCGGCGGGCCGCCAGCGCCTCCTTGAGCCTCGGCAGCCGGGTGCGCAGGACGTGCACCGCGACCTGCCGGGCCCGGACCGAGCCGGCCCGGGCGGCGGCCGCCGGCGCCGGCCCGCGCGGACCGAACAGCAGCCGCTGGTTGAACAGCTGGTCCGGCCGCCAGCGCTGCTTGTAGGGCTCCTGGCCGCGCAACAGGCTGAGCAGCGGGATCCCGGCGTCGACCGTCTCGTCCAGCGCCGCCCCGAACAGCAGACCGGCGATGTCCAGGCGCTCGCGCAGCCGGGGGTGCGCGCCGTACAGGTAGAGACCGCCGAAGGACGGGCAGAGCAGCAGCAGGTTCACCGCGACCAGCTCGCCGTCCAGCCAGTACTGGTGCACCGCGGCGCGGCCGGTGGCGACCAGGCCGGTGGTGGACTCGGCGAGGTGCCGGGCGAACCGCCCGGTGCGGTGCTCCGGGGTGACGCCGCGCTCGTGCCACTGCTCGAAGTGCAGTCGGAGCAGCCCCTCCAGGGCCTCGGGCACCTCCTCCGGGGGCGTCGAACGGACCTCGACCCCGGCCTCGGCGATCTTGCGGAGCTTCACCCGGCTGCGCTGGGCGGTCTTGCCGGGCACCCGCTTGAGCAACTGCTCCATCGGGACGGCCGGCAGGTACTGGCAGAGCGAGTCGCCGAAACGGCGCCGCCGGCCCCGCCACTGCTCGAAGACCCGCTGTACGGCCGCCTCGGGGTGCACCTCGCGCAGCTCCAGGCTGTGCCAGGGGCGGGTGAGCGGCAGGGCCGCGGCGAACTCGGCCGCCGCGCGATCGGCGCAGGAGTCGTCGAGCAGGATGTCGGTGAAGTCGATCAGCCCGTCGCCGAGGCCGGTCAGCCCGCCGAGCGGGCCGGGGCGCCGCCGGAACGCTCCCGCGCCGACCAGCCGGCCGTTCCGGCGGACCAGCAGGACCAGCAGGTCGCCCGGGCGGCCGTACTGGCGCCACCAGGAGCGCTGCCAGACCGCGGCCTGGAAGAAGGTGGCCGTCCGGCAGCGGGTGACCAGGTCGTCCCACTCCTCGGCGAGGACGTCCAGGGCATCGTCCTCGCGGTGCAGCTCGGTGGTCCAGCGGGGCGCGCCGGCCTGGGCGGGGAAACCGGTGGTGGCCGGCGCCTCGGTGCTCATCGACCGCTCCCGGCGGCGCTCTTCTCCTTGGCCGAGGCCTTCTCGGCGGGCGACTTCCCGCCGGCTGCCTTCCCGCCCGTGGGCTGCGCCGGGGCGGCCTGCTCGGGGACGGCCTGCCCGGTGCCGGGCCGCTCCGCCGCGGCCGGTTCGGCCGGGGCCTCGGCCGCCGCGGCCTCCTCGGCGCGCGGGCGCGGGGTGACCGGGGCGGCGGGCTCCGTGCCGGGCGTCGCCACGGCGGCCGGACCGGCCTCACCGCCCCGGCGGCGAGTCATCATGACCAGCGCGCCGATCAGCACCCCGGCGGCGGCGCCGACCGCGACGTCCAGCTGCGCGGACGGCGTGGTCGGCTTGTCGGGCTCGGCGGCGGGGGCCAGCGGGACCAGCCGGACGCCGGTCTCCTTGCTGCTGGTGTTGGCGAAGGCGACCAGCGACCGGGCGACCGCGTCGGCGGCCAGCACCGCCTCCCGGGGCCGCGCGCCGGTGCCGGTGATCTCGATCATCGGGGCGTCCGGGGAGGTGGTGCCGTGCACCAGGGTCTCCAGTTCGGTGCGGCTGTGCCCGGTCTCGGCGGCGGCGGCCGCGAGCACCTGGGGCTGACCGGCCAGCCGGCCGTACGCCTGGGCGAAGTTGATCGCCGAGGCGCTCTCCCCCTGGTTCTCCGGCACCACGATCACATAGGAGTTGGCGGCGTACGAGGGGTGCGCGACGACGGCGTACCCGGCGCCGGCGGCGGCGCCCAGCGGCACCGCGAGGACCACCGGCCACCAGCGGCGGGCCAGGCTGCGGACGCTTCGGCGCGGTTCGGACATGGGGTGCTCCTTGGATATGGGGGCCGCCCGGCCGGCGGCCCGGGGGTTCGGCGGCTGCCGGCGGCTCAAGCGGGTGCCAGGCGGTCGTAGAGGGCGCCGAGGTCGGCGGCCACCCGGACGATGTCGTAGTGGCCGACCGCCGGGGGCCGGGGCAGGGGCTCGGGGCTGTGGTCGTTGAGGTGGCGCAGCTCGCGCAGCGCGGTGGTGTAGGCGGCGGCGTCGGAGGGGATCCGGCGGGCCTGCGGGGCGGCGGCCGGCGGGAGTTCGTCCAGGGCCGGACAGGCGCTGTGGCGGACCGGCAGGCCGGCCGCCAGGCCCTCCAGGACGCCGAGGCCGAAGGTCTCCGCGGTCGAGGGGGCGGCCAGCACGTCCAGCGCGGCCAGCAGGTCGGGGACGTCGTCGCGCTCGCCGGTGAGGACCAGGCGGTCGCGGACGCCGAGTTCGGCGGCCCGCCGCTCCAGGGCGGCGCGTTCGGGGCCCTCGCCGACCAGCACTAGCCGGGCGGCCGGGTCGAGGCCGGCGAGCGCCTCCAGCAGGACGTGGAACCGCTTGCCGGGCACCAGCCGGCCGACCCCGCCGACCACCCAGCTCGCCGCCGGGAGGCCGAGGTCGGCGCGCAGCCGGTGCCGGGCCGCGGCCCGGTCGGCGTCCGGACGGCGGTAGCGGGCGGCGTCGATGCCGTTGGGGATCAGCTCGACCCGGCCCGGCGGCACGCCCCAGGCGTGCAGCGTCTGGGCGACCTGCCGGGACACCGCGACGGTGGTGGTGCCCAGGCGCTCGGCCGCCAGGTAGAGACCCTTGACGCCGCGGGTGACCGGGCGGCCCTCGATCACCCCCGCGTGCAGCGAGTGCTCGGTGGCCACCACCGCCCGGACGCCGGCCAGCCGGGCGGCCAGCCGCCCGTACAGGCCGGCCCGGTAGAGGTGGGTGTGGACGAGGTCGTAGCGGCCGGACCGGATCAGCCGGACCAGCCGGGGCAGCGCGCCGACGTCGCGGTTGCCGCGCATCGCCAGGTGGTGGACGGTGACGCCCTCGGCGCGGAGCGCGGTGGCCACCGTGCCGGGGTTGGTCAGCGCGACCACCTCGCAGTGCTGGTGCGCGGGCAGGTGGCGCAGCAGCAGCTGGAGCTGGCGCTCGGCGCCGCCGGAGGCGAGACCGGTGACGATGTGCAGCACCCTCACCGGTCGGCCCCCCGCCGGCCCGCACGCTCCCCGGCGGGGCGCTCGGACCCGCCCGCGGTGCTCCGGGCCCCGGCGCTCCCCTGCGTCTCCTCGCGCTCGGCGCCGGCCCGGCCCTTCGACGCGGAGCGTGCCGCGAGGCGGTTGCGGCGCAGCTCGGTGACGGTGTCGCGGAGGCGGTGGCGGCCGCGCTTGGCGCGCAGCCGCCAGGCGCCGTCGCGGTCGCCGACGTAGCAGCGGGGCAGCGCGTAGCGGCCGGTCAGCGGGGAGTGCGCGATGGCGCAGGCGTAGTCGTAGCCGGCGTCGCGCACGGCCAGCGTGGCGGGCAGGTCGACGGCGCCGTACGGGTAGCAGAAGCCGGTGACCGGACCGCCGACGACCTCCTCCAGCACGCGCCGGCTCTCCCGGGTCTGGGTGGCCAGGACGTCGGCGGGCAGGCCGGGCAGGGCCTGGTGGCCGAGGCCGTGGGAGCCGATCTCCCAGCCGGCGGCCGCGAGTTCGGTGACCTCCTGGACGGTGAGCAGCTTCTTGCGCGGGCCCTTGACGTCCCAGTCGTTGGCCCGGCCCAGCAGGTCGGCGACCACGTAGGCGGTCGCGGTGAACCCGTACGCCTGCAGAATCGGTACGGCGAAGCGGCCGAAGTCCGCGTAGCCGTCGTCGAAGGTCAGGCCGACCATGTTGTCGGCCCGGCCGGCGGCCCTGGCCCGCATCAGCTCGCGGACCGAGACGCCGCGCCGGCCGCGCCGGTGCAGCCAGGCGATCTGCTCGGCGAAGCGCTCCGGGCTGACGGTCAGCTGGTACGGGTCGTCCTCCTCGACGGCCACCGAGTGGTACATCAGGATCCACGGCGAGGTGGCCTCCTGGACGGGTGCCCGGGTGGCGGGTCGGCGACTTCGGGGCAGCTGTGCCTCCGGGCGGCGGCCCTCGGCGCGCGGCACCTCGGTCCGTGGACCGGCTGCCGCCGGCGCGCCGGAGCGGCGTACGCCCGACAGCACCGACCGTACGGATCCCCGTTCAGCGTCCATGGGGAGGCTTCCCTTCATCGGCAACGGATGGCGGGCACAGGGCCCGGACGACGGCGAGGACCGGTCCGCGCACCTCGCGGGCACCGAGACCGGTGCCGAGGGCGGCGAAGGCGAGCGCCACGGTGAGGCCCCCGAGCAGCGTCGAGAGCAGGGGGTCGGCGGGGAGTCCGGCGGCGGGGGTGCCGAGGGCGGCCGCCCCGGCGGCGGCGGCCAGCAACCGGGCGTGGCCGCCGAGGACCAGCCGCAGGCGCAGCGCGATGCCGCGCAGGACGAGCCCGCGCAGCAGCAGCGCCGCGGTGGTGGTGATGCCGGCCGCGTTCCCGGCGGCCAGGCCGAGGGCGCCGAAGCGGGGCGTGGCGAGCAGGCCGACGGCGACGGTGACGACCAGGCCGAGCACCATGGCGGCGGCCGGGTACCAGTCGAGCAGCCGGCGGCCGCCGTCGTCGGTGCTCGGGTCGCCGGCGCGGCGGACCACCGGGCGGAGCGAGAAGTAGGGGCGGATCATCACGCCGATCAGCGCCTGCGCGGGCAGTCCGAAGCTGTAGACGCGGATGACGGCCGCGGTGGCGGCGGTGTCCTGGGTGCCGAAGGCGCCGCGCTGGAAGAGCAGGGCGACCACCGAGGGGGCGCAGGCCAGCAGGAAGGCGGTGCCGAACAGGACGACCGCGGCCGCCTGGCCGAGGTCCTTCTCGACCCGGTCGCGGGCGGCGGTGAGGTCCCCGGCGGCGAGCGCCCGGGCGACCAGCGGGAAGGTCACCGTGCAGATCAGGATGGCCGCCGTCATGGCCAGTTGGGAGACCTTGGCGGCGTAGTTGAGGTGCGAGATGGTGCCGGGCGGCAGCGCGGAGCCGAGGAAGCGCTCGATGAAGACCTGAGCCTGCCGGGTGAGCGTGAAGGCGGCCACCGGCAGCAGCGCGAGCGGGATCAGCACGAGTGCGGGGCGGGCCCGGCGGCCCGCGGCGGCGCGGCCGGACCGCAGCCGGCGCAGGAACGGGACGACCAGCAGACCGGCCATCAGCAGGCTGCCGAGGGCGACGCCGATCGCGGCGGAGCGGACGCCCCAGAGCGCCTGGCAGCTGAGCAGGACGCCGAGGATGCCGACGTTGTAGGCGACGTAGATGCCGGCCGGGGCGGTGAAGCTGTGGTGCGCCCGGAGTGCGGCGGCGAGATAGCCGGCCACGCCGAAGGGCAGCACGGTGCAGGCGGTGATCCGGGTGCAGGTGACGGCGAGCCCGGGGTCGGCCAGGCCGGGGGCGAGCAGGTCGACCAGCTGGGGGGCGCCGAGCGCGACGCCGAGCGAGAGCGCGGTGAGCGCCAGCAGCAGCCAGGGCAGGGTCGCGCGGACCAGCTGGCGGACCGGGTCGGGCCCGTCGGGGTGCTCCTCCCGCAGGACCAGGGCCAGGGCGAAGGCGGGCACCATGAGGAAGGACATGGCGTCCTCGATCAGCAGCGGTGCGGCGGTCTCCGGGACGGTCCAGGCGACCAGGAACGCGTCGGTGCCCTGGTTGGCGCCGAAGTAGCGGGCCAGCAGCAGGTCGCGGAGCAGGCCGAGGGCGGAGCCGGCGGCGCTGAGCACGGCGGTGATGCCGAAGGCCTTGGCGAGGAAGCCGCGCCGGGAGGCCGCCGTGGTCTCGGCGGCGGGTGCGGAGCGGGGGGCCGGCAGCGTCGGGGTGAGCGCGGTCGGCCGGTCGGTGGTCATCGGGGGGTCGCCTCCGGTGTGGCGCCGGCGGCGGTCCGGGCGGCGAGGCCGAGGACGACGGAGGTCAGCACGGTGGTGGTGCCGCCGATGTCCGCGTAGAGGAAGTCGACCAGGACCCAGACCAGCAGGGCGAGCGCCGCGAGGCCGCTGCCCCGGGCCCGGCGCAGGCACCCGATCAGCAGACCGAGGAACAGCGCGGCGTAGGCGACGATGCCGATCAGCCCCTGCTCGCTGAGGACCAGGAGGTACATGTTGTGCGGGGAGAGCAGCGGTTCGCGCTGGAATCCGATGGTGGCGTCGGCCGCGTCGCTGCCCGAGGAGAGCCGCAACGGGGCGTTGCTGTCGCGCAGTTGCTGGAAGGCCTTGGGGCCGGCGCCGCTGACCGGGTGGTCCTGCCAGATGCGCCCGGCGGTGGACCAGAGGTCGTAGCGGTCGGACACCGACTGGTCGGGGGCGGCCGAGACGGAGCCGATGGAGCTGATCCGGGCGGTGACGCCGGAGGCCCCGAGGCCGAGGCCGCCGATCAGCACGACGGCGGCGGCCAGGCCGAGGACGGCGCTGCGGACCGCCAGCCGGGCGTCGGCCCGCAGCAGCAGGACGGCGGCGGCGGCGCCGGTGGCGATCCAGCTGCCGCGGCTGAACGAGACGGCGAGCGGGAAGGCCAGGAAGGCCGCGGCCGCGAACATCGCCCGGCGCAGCTTCGGCCGGCCGGCCGGGCCTCGCTCGGCGAGCCCCAGCGCGAGGGCCGCGAGCAGGCCGTAGCTGACCACGGTGGACATCGCCATGATGTCGAGCGCGCCGAAGGTGCCGACGGCGCGGATCGGCCGGCCGGTGTAGGAGGCGCCCGTCCCGGTGAGGTACTGGTGGGCGCCGACCACGCCCTGGACCAGCGCGGCGGCGACGAAGGAGCCGAGCACCAGCCGCCGGTCGGTGCGGTCGCGCAGCGAGCAGAGGACGGCGGCGGGCACCAGGACGAAGACCTGGGTGAGCCGGACGAAGCCGGTGAGGCTGGCGGCCGGGTCGATCGAGCCGACGGTGGCGACGGCGGCGGCGAACACGATCACGCCGAACTGCACGGCGGCGGTCCGGCCGATCGCGGGGGTGCGGCCGCGCAGCAGCTCGACGGCGGTGACCGCGACCAGGGCCAGCGAGGCGAGGTCGGCGGCGGTGACGTGGACGGCGGCGGTGACGTCCTTCTCGCCGGTGGGCACGCAGACCAGCAGCACGGTGGCGGCCGCGAGCAGGCTGGGCCGGGCGGCGAGCGCCGCGACCGTCCGGTGTAACGCCCGGGCGGGCGTCGGGACGAGATCGAGGGTGAGGGCCACGCTGGTCAGCTTCCGTCCGGGTGGAGCATCAGGGCCGCGGTGCGGCACAGGATCTTGACGTCCTGCCAGAGGCTCCAGCTCTCGATGTAGCGGTTGTCGAAGCGGGCCCGGTCCTCGATGGAGGTGTCCCCGCGCAGGCCGTTGACCTGGGCGAGGCCGGTGAGGCCGACCGGGACGCGGTGGCGGTCCGCGTACTCGGGGTAGGCCTGGCTGAACCGCATGACGAAGTAGGGGCGCTCGGGGCGCGGGCCGACCAGGCTCATGTCGCCGCGCAGCACGTTCCACAGCTGCGGCAGCTCGTCCAGGGAGCTGCGGCGCATCAGCTTGCCGACGGCGCCCATCCGGTGGTCCTGGGAGATGTTCCAGCGGGTCGCCGACTCGTGCTCGTTGCTGGGGCGCAGGGTGCGGAACTTGAGGACGGTGAAGACCCGGCCGTCCAGCCCGGTGCGCTGCTGGCGGAAGAGCACGCCGGGGCCGGTGTCGAAGCGGACGGCGAGCGCACACAGGGCGAGCACGGGGGCGAGGGCGAGCAGGCCGAGGCCGGCGGCGGTGACGTCCAGGGCGCGCTTGGCGGCCCAACCGGGGCGGCGCATCGCCGGGCGGTCCACCTTCAGGCAGGGGAAGCCCCAGAGGTGGTCGCCGCCGGTCGAGTGGCCGTTCTCCAGGGAGCCGTACTCGCGCAGCGCGGGCACCAGCCAGACCTGGCAGCCGAGCCGGGCGGCGTCGCGCAGGGCGGCGGCGGTCTCGGCCTCGTCGGCGGCGCCCGCGGTGGCGACGACGTGGTGGATCCGGTGACGGCGGACCTCGCGCTCCAGCACCTCGCGGCCGCCGAGCACCGGCAGGTCGGTGTCGCCGGCCAGCAGCGGCGGGTCCGGGTCGAGGAAGCCGACCGGGCGCATGCCGTACTCGCCGCGCTCCCTGAGGGCCTCGGCGACCCGGCGGCCGAGCCGGCCGGCGCCGAGGACCAGTACGGGGCTGGGCCGGCTGCGGCGGATCCGGCGGACCAGGTGGAAGAGCAGCGTCCGGCCGCAGACGGCGAGCAGCAGCTGGGCGCCGAGCAGCGCGGTCAGCCGGGCCGGGGTCGCGGGGCCGGTGTCGGGCCAGCGGCCGTCCAGGCAGCCGGCCAGGGTGACGGCGAAGGCGGTGGCCACGACGGCCCGGACGGTCAGCGCGGGGAGCTCGTCGAGGACGGAGAGGGTGAGCCGGGCCCGGTAGAGGCCGCCGGCCAGGTTGAGCAGGAGCAGCAGCGGGAGCAGGGCGGCCACGCCCAGCAGCGGATCGACCCGGACCGCGGGGTCGAGGGCCCGGTTGGCGAGCCCGGTGGCGGTGCACAGGGCGAAGGCGTCGACGGCGGCCAGGGTGACGGGCAGGGCGAGCCGGGAGCGGACCGGTCGGCGGTGGCGGCGGAGCGCCGGGGTGCTGCGGGTCTGTGCGGACCTGGCGGGGCGGTCGAGCAGTCCGGTGGCGGGCCGGCGCGGGCCGGACAGGGGCCGACCGGGCCGTGGCACGCTGTCGTGGTCAATGGTCATCAGCGCACGAACTCCCCTGCTGTGTGCCCGGGGTGACGGCGGCCCGGCACCGGTTGGCCCGGGGCGGCCGTCCCGGCCCGGTGGGCGCGGTCCTGACTGCACCTGCTGCCGCTGGCGGCTTTCGGTTCTCTCGCGAATTCCCGGCGTGAAATCGAAATGAAGCAGGCAAAATCAGACAGTACCGAACGTGGCCCTGGATGCTGGAAGTTGACTTGCCATTTCATTCCAGCCGCCCATTAATAGGTATTTCCGATTTCACCCCTCGCCCACAAACCGGTTGAGGGTGCGAATACGACAGCTCCCAGCGGAGGGCATTCACGGCATGTGAAACGATCAGATCCGCTCTGGGACACGGGCACGGCGGCGTCCGGCCGCCGGCCCGGCGCCCAGTAGATCGCGGTAGAGCGCGTCCACCTGTTCGACCACCGATCGCACGTCATGGCGCGCCACGGCGTGCTCGCGCAGGCGCGCACCGCGTCGCTCGCACTCGATCGGGTCGGACAATGCTTCGGCCATTCGGGTGGCGAGCGCGGCGGCGTCCTCGGGCGGCACGACCGCGCACTTCCGCTCGGTCGGAGGCAGGCATTCACGGGCTCCGGGCACGTCCGTCAACAGGACCGGCCGGCCCGCCGCCATCGCCTCCAGCGGCGCCAGCGCCATCCCCTCCCAGCGCGAGGGCAGCACCACCAGATCGGCCGCAGCCAGCCACGGCCGCGGATCCGGCACCTCCCCGGCCAGCCGGATCCGGGACGGTTCGGCCGACTCCCGGACGGTGGCGGCCAGCCGGGCCTCCTCCGGACCGGTGCCGACCAGGGCCAGCCGGGCCTGCGGCACCAGCCGCAGCACCTCGGGCCACGCGTCGAGCAGCACGTCCTGGCCCTTCTGGCGGCAGAGCCGGCCCACGCAGACCGCCAGCGGCGCGTCGAGGTCGAGGCCGAGCGCGATCCGGGCGGCCCGGCGGTCGGCGGGCGCGTAGTGGCGCACGTCCACACCGTTGGGCACCACCGCCCAGTCGGCGTGCAGGCCCGCGGCGACGCCGTCCGCCCGCTCCTGGACGCTGACGCAGAGCAGGCGGTGCGCCCAGCGGGTCGCGTAGCGCTCCCAGCGCAGGGTGGCCGCGGCCAGCGCGCCGTCCACGGCGGCGAACGACCAGGCGTGCGGCTGGAACACGGTCGGCATCGCGCCCCGGATGGCCAGCCGGCCCGCCAGTCCGGCCTTGGCGCTGTGCAGGTGGACCATGTCGGGCGCGGCGGCGCGGACGATCCGGCGCAGCCGCCACGCCTCGGCGGCGACGGACGGGCCGGGCGAGCGGCGGGCGGGCCAGTCCTGGACCAGCGCCCCGGCGGCGGCGGCCTCCTCGGCCAGCCGGCCGCCGCGCGGGCAGGCGACCAGGACCCGGTGGCCGGCCTCGCGCTGGCCGCGGACCAGGTCGACGACGACGCGGGCGACCCCGCCGTCGACGGGCTGCGAAATGTGAAGGATCGTCATATGCACGGCGGCGAGCCTAGGGTGGCTCCGCCGTGCCCGGGGGCCGTCGTCACCCGCAGGTGGCGGCCGTCCACCCGTACGGCTTGCTTGTCGTACGGGTGGGCGAGGCCGTCGAATCTTCTTGCTGGTCCGGCGCCCGGGGCGGCGGCCGGCGGCCCTCCCCGGCCGGCCCGGACGCGCCCGGTCTCAGCGGACCTCGGCCGCCAGGTTGGCCAGGATCTGGTCGTGGATCCGGTTCAGGCCCTTCGGCGCGAAGGTGCGCTCGAAGAAGCCGCCGATGCCGCCCGCACCCTGCCAGGTGGCCGAGACGGTGACCTTCGACCGGCCCTCACCGGCCGCGGCGACCGTCCAGGTGATCACCATGCTGGAGTTGGCGTCCTTCTCCACCAGCTGGTCCGGCGTCGGCGCCGAGACGGTGAACAGGCAGTCCCGCACCCGCTTCTCGGTGGCCTGGAGCCGCCAGTGCACCTGGGTGCCCGCGCCGGTGCCGCCGACCCGGACCTCGTACTCGCTGTACTGCGCCGGCAGCAGCTTGGGGCGGGTCACCTGGTAGTCGGCCAGCGCCTCGTAGACCCGCTCGGGGGCCGCGTCGTAGACCCGCTCGGTGGTGGCCTGTACCTGTCCCATGACCGTGCTCTCCTCGTCTGGTACGTCCGGTTTCACCGGCTAGCCAACCACAGCGCACGGCCCGGGACGGTGCAGGGGCTCGGGGTGGCACCGCGTCCCGGCCGGCCGTGGCGCGCCGGGCCGGGCTCAGGACAGGCGCAGGCCCCCCGTCCGCTGCGCCCGCGCCTCGCCGAGGCGCAGCGCCAGTGCCGCGCCCGCCAGCAGCAGCACGCAGAGCACGGCCAGCCGGCCGAGCCCGGGGGCGAGTTCGCCGAACCCCTCCCGCTCCAGCAGCGCGCCGCGGACCACGGCCAGGCTGCCGGTCAGCGGCAGCGCCGCGCCGAGCATCCGCAGCACCCCGGGCAGCGCGAAGACCGGCAGCCGGACCCCGGCGACGAACCACATCGGATCGTCCAGCACGGTGTAGACGAAGGTGGAGTCGCGCGAGAACACCATCAGGCTGTTGAGCAGCGCGCCCCAGGCCACCGCGGGCAGCAGCAGGGCGAGGAGCACCACCGGGTAGACCCAGGGCCCGGCGACGTCCAGGCTGCCGAAGCCGAAGGCGGCGGCGCCCAGGAAGCAGGTGAGCAGCCAGGCGTTCTGCAGCAGTGCGCCGGCGCCGTTGGCCAGCATCAGGACCAGCCGGTCGGCGGGCGAGAGGAAGAGCAGCTCCAGCGTGCCGGTGGTGCGCTCGTAGGCGAAGTTCCACGCGGACTGGACGAGCGAGAAGAAGAACGCCCAGGCCAGCGCACCGGTCGCGAGGAAGCCGAGCAGCTTGGCCGGGTCGGCGGCGAGCGGCCAGCGGGCGGCGGCGGCCGAGCCGGCGGCGATCGGGTGCAGCGTGTAGTAGGTGGCGGCCAGTTGGAGGACCGGCCAGACCAGCATCGAGGCGAGCACCAGCGGCTGGCCGAAGAGCGTGCGGTGCTGCTTCAGCGCCTCGGCGGCGAACACCTTGCCGGCGTGCCGCAGCGGCCGGGTGGCGAGGCGGTCGCCGTCCGGGCGGGGCGGGCGACGGGTGCCCGGGCGGGGTGGCGGGAGGGTGCGGCCGACGGGGTGGGGCGGCCGGGCGCCCCGGTCGGCCGCGGCGAGCAGCAGCAGCTCGACGGAGGGCGGCGCGGGGTGCGCCGGCCGGGTCGACGGGCCGGTCACGCGGCCACCTCCGAGCGGGCGCCGGCGGGCGCCGGGGCGGTGTCGGTGAGCGCCAGGACGGCGTCCTCCAGGGTGGCCTCGGTGACCTCCAGCCCGCCGATCGACCCGCCGGCGGCGACGATCGCCCCCGCCAGCGGGCCGGCCACGTCCTCGGGATGGCGGACGGTGACCAGCAGGCCGCCCTGCCCGGTGGCCCCGAGCTCGGCGCGGACACCGAGGCGGAGCGCGAAGTCGGCCACGGCGGCCTCCAGTTCGGGAGAGGGATTGGTGACGGTGACCCGGACGCTGCGGTGGCTGCCGGTCGCGGCCTTGAGGTCGGCCGGGCTGCCGGCGGCGAGGTGGCGCCCGCCGGAGATCACGTAGACGTGCCCGCACAGCTCCTCGACCTCGGTCAGGTAGTGCGAGGTGAGCAGCACGCCGCGCCCCTCGGCGGCGAGGGCGGCGACCACCCGGCGCAGGTCCCGGGCGATCGGCGCGTCCAGGCCGAGGGTGGGCTCGTCGAGCAGCAGGTAGGCCGGGTCGTTGATCAGGCCGCGGGCGATCGAGAGCCGCTGGGTCATGCCGCGCGAGTACCGCTCGACCGGGGTGTCGGCGGCTCCGGTGAGGCCGACCAGCTCCAGGAGTTCGCCGATCCGGGGGCGCAGAACCGCGCCGGGGACGTCGTAGAGGTGGCCGAAGTAGCGGAGGTTCTCGGCGCCGGTGAGCTTGCCGTAGACCATCCGCTCGCCGCCGGCGATCAGGTTGATCCGGCGCCGGGCCTCGCGGGCGTGCTCGACCAGGTCGAGGCCGTCCAGGGTGACGGTGCCGGAGGTGGGGCGGAGCAGGGTGGCGAGGATCTTGATGGTGGAGGTCTTGCCCGCGCCGTTGAGGCCGAGCAGTCCGGTGACCCGGCCGGCCGGGATCTCCAGGTCGAGGCCGTCGACGGCGGTCTTCACGGCGCGCGGGCCGAAGAGGCCCTTCTCCCGGCTGCGGAAGGTCTTGCGCAGGGCGGTGGTGCGGATCATGTCACTGGCTCCGGTTGGGGTGGTCCATGCGTCGGGGGCTCCGTTCGGAGGCGGTTCAGAAGCTCCGCTCGGCGGCCCGGCGCTCGGCGGCGGGCAGCAGCCGCAGACCGAGCAGCAGGTAGCCCAGGCTGAGGGCGAGGCAGGTCACCAGCCGCGCGGTGAGCTCGGTGAGCGGCTGCCCCCGGCCGAGCGCGCCGCGCAGCACGTCCATCGCGGAGGTGACGGGCAGCAGCTCGGCCAGCCACCGGGCGGGCACCGGCAGGTAGCTGTTGGGGAAGGTGATGCCGCAGAGCAGCGAGACGGCGAGGAAGACGGTGTTCTGCGAGATGTGCGCCTCGCCGGCGACGATCATCAGCGCGCCGAGCAGCACCGCGACGGCGAAGACGGCGGCGCTGAGCGCGAACAGCCCGGCGAGGGCGGCGAGCGGGTGCCAGGCGGGCAGCGTGACGCCGAGCACCGCGGCGAAGCCGCCGAGCAGCCCGACCTCGACGGCGGTGTTGAGCAGCGCGAACCCGGTGAAGCCGAGCAGGTAGGGCAGCCGCCCGGCGGGGGCGATCAGCAGCGCGCCCAGGGTGCCCTGGCGCTGCTCGGTGATCAGCGCCTTGCTGCTCCAGAGCAGCATCCGGACGGTGAACATGTAGCCGGCCGCGCCGATCGCGATGTAGCCGAGGTAGTCGGCGCCTCCGGTGCGGGCGGTGAAGTCCTCGGCCACCGAGCCGCCGCCGATGGCGTGCAGGCCCAGGTAGGACAGGCCGAGGGTGAAGACGCCGATCAGCAGACAGCCGACGGCGTAGGACCACGGGTAGGCCCGGAAGGTCATCGTCCAGGTGCGGCGCAGCGTCGCCCAGGCGACGGACATCTGCTCCCCCCATTCCTTCTCGTTCGTCCTCAGGCGCACTCGTTCCGCATGAGTTTTCATCAGGAACTTACAAGTTCCCTTTCGGAACTCGCAAGGGGGTGCGAGGATGGACCGTCCTGGACGTGAGAGGAGCGACGGTGCTCAAAGAGGTACCCGCGCGGGACGCCACCTGCGCGATCGCCCAGTCGGCGGCCGTGATCGGCGACTGGTGGAGCATCCTGATCGTCCGCGAGTCGGCGCGCGGCCTGCTGCGCTTCGACGAGCTCCAGCACGAGCTGGGCATCTCCCGGAAGGTCCTCACCGAGCGGCTCGGCCACCTGACCGAGGCAGGCGTGCTGGTCCGGGTGCCGTACCAGAGCGCCCCGGTGCGCCACGAGTACCGGCTCACCGAGGCCGGCCGGGCGCTGCTGCCGGTCCTGGTCGCGATGCAGGACTGGGCGGACCGCTGGCTGCTCGGCGACGGTGCGCTCTCCGGCTCGGCCGCGCCCGACAGCGCGGAGGCCGCCCGGCTGGCGGCGCTGCCCGGCACCCGGCTGCCGGCGCTCACCCTGCCCGCGCACACCGGCGGCGAGCTGGACCCGGTCGATCCGGCGGCCGGCGCCACCGTGCTGTTCTGCTACCCGGCCACCGGCCGCCCCGGGCCACTGCCGCCGGGCTGGGGCGACATCCCCGGCGCGGTCGGCTGCACGCTGGAGAACCGGCTCTTCCGCGAGGCGTACCCCGAGTTCCGCGCGGCCGGTCTGGCGCTGCGCGGGGTATCCACCCAACGGCCCGACGAACAGCGGGATTTCGCGGCGGCGGAGGAGATCCCCTTCCCCCTCCTGTCCGACCTGGACGTCCGGCTGGCGGCCGCCCTGCGACTGCCCACCTTCCACGTCGGCCAGGGCCTGCGGCTGAAGCGGGCGGTGCTCGTGCTGGACCGCGCCCGGGTGGTGCGCCGGGTGGCCTTCCCGGTCACCGACATCCCCGCCGCCGTCCGGCAGGCGCTCGCGGACGCGCGCGAGGTGGCGCTGGAAAGCCGCTGAACGGGTCGGGCCCGGAAGGCGCACGGGTTAGGGTGACGGATGTGCTCGATCAGGTGACAGCAGTGCGCTACGTCGATCCGCTGCGGGCCGGCGGCTCCGTCCCCGGCGTCGTGGAGACCGACGACCTCGGCACCTACGTGGTCAAGTTCATCGGTGCCGCGCAGGGCCGCAAGGCCCTGGTGGCCGAGGTGATCGTCGGTGAACTGGCCCGGCGGCTCGGCCTGCCGGTGCCGGAACTCCGGCTGGTCGACTTCGACCCGGCGGTCGCCGACGCCGAGCCCGACCCGGAGGTCCAGGACATCCTCCGGGCGAGCCGCGGACTCAACCTCGGGATGGACCTGCTGCCCGGCGCCCGCGACTTCAGGCCCGGCATGATCCCCGTCGGGCCGGCCGAGGCCGGCCGGGTGGTCTGGCTGGACGCGCTCACCGGCAATGTCGACCGCAGCGTGCACAACCCCAATCTGATGGTCTGGCACGGCAAGCTCTGGCTGATCGACAACGGCGCCGCGCTGGTCTTCCACCACCGCTGGTCCGCCGCCGCGGGCTCGGTGGGCAAGCGCTACGACCTGAGCGCCCACGCCCTCGGCGGCTACGCCCCCGACGTCGCGCTGGCCGACGACGAGCTCGGGCCGCTGGTCACCCCTGCGCTGCTGGAGGAGGTCGTGGGGCTCGTCCCCGACGCGTGGCTGGCCGACGAGCCCGGCTTCGACTCGGTGGCGGCGGTGCGGCACGCCTACGTCACCCACCTCGCCGCCCGTGCGGCGCGCTCCCGCGACTGGCTGCCGGACGGCTTCGCCACGCCCGAGCAGGTGCGCGAGGCCGAGCGCCGGCGGGCCGCCGCCAGCCGGGCCGGCCGGCCCGCCTGGCTCCAGGAGGTGCCGGACCTGCACGGCAAGCCGGCGGTCGAGACGGTCTGGGACCACCACTTCGAGTGAGGGCCGGGGCGCCCCCGCTACCCGTGAGGGGTGGGGAGCGGGACCGAAGTCCCGCTCCCCACCCCTTGGTTCGATCAGCGTCGGCCGCTCGGGCCGTCGGCGCCTACCGTGCGGTCAGCGCGTCAGCGCCACCACTGGACCGCCTTCTCGGCGTTGATGATGCCCGCGCCGTAGAAACCGTTGTCGTCCGCGCCGCCCTCGCAGGTGGCCGCCCACCTGCCGGTGCCGCCCGGGTTGTACGGGCCCGAGGGGCAGGCGTGCGACTCGGCCTGGTTGGTCAGCAGCTCGGTCAGCTCCTCCGGGCTCGCCCACGGGAAGGTGCTGGCGAGCAGCGCCAGGACGCCGGCCGCGTGCGGGGAGGCCATCGAGGTGCCCTGCATGTAGCCGTAGCGGCCGCCGGGGATGGTGGAGAGGGTGCGGCCGTTCTTGTCCGGGGTGTCCGGGATCTGGTAGAGCCGGTCGCCACCGGGGGCGGCGACGGTCACCTTGTCCTTGCCGTAGCTGGAGTAGTACGACTTGTCACCGTTGACGCCCACCGAGGAGACCGAGACCACGCCGTCCAGCTCGGTCGGCAGGTTGAGGCAGTCCTGGGTGATCGGGCGGGTGCCCGGGGTGGTGTCGTCCGGGCTGCTGACGTCCACGGTCTTGTGGGCGAGGTCGATGTTCTCGTTGCCCGCCGCGGCCACGTTGAGGACGCCCTTGCGCTGCGAGAACTCGACCGCGCGGCGCACGGCGGTGGTGATCGCCGCCTGGTCCGCGTCGTTCTGGCAGTTGAACATCCACGGGTCGACGTAGTAGCTGTTGTTGGTCACCTTGAACTTGTGCTCACCGGCCCAGACGAAGCCGCAGATCGCGTACTCCGGGTAGATGAACCCGCCGTCGTCGACGACCTTGACGGCGGCCAGCTTGACATTCGGGGCTATGCCCTCGATGCCCTTGCCGTTCTTGGCCGCGGCTATGGTGCCGGCCACGTGGGTGCCGTGGTCGCCGTCGGGGCCCGGCTGCCAGGCCGCCCAGTCGGTGTTCGGCTTGCCGCCGTCGATGCAGGAGACCGACTGCGAGGCGTCGACGTTGGCGGCGAGGTCCTCGTGGGTCCCGTCGATGCCGGAGTCCAGCACGCCGACGGTCACGTTGCGGCTGCCCAGGGAGAGCTTGTGGGCCTTGTCCACGCCGATCTGACGCATGTCCCACTGGTTGGCCCAGTAGGGCTCCTGGCCGGCCGCGGCGGCGGTGACCGGCTCGGCGGCGACCTCGGCCTTCTGCGTCTCGGCGGCCGTGATGCCCTTGGTGCGGCTGGTGCCGACCGACTGGACCCCCTTCGCCTTCCGCAGCTTGGCGGCGAACTGGGTGTCGGTCGAGCGGGCGATCACCACGCCGATCTGCTCGTACGAGTACACCACGGTGCCGCCGAGGGTCGTGACGGCCTTCTCGACCTTCTGCACCTGGCCGTGGTTGGCCTGGGTGTTGACGACGTAGCTCAGCAGCGGCCCGGTGGTCGGCTCGGCCCCGGAGGCGGCGACGGCGGTCCCGGCGGGCAGTGCCAGGGCACTGGCCGCGGCGAGGGCGACGCCCACTGCGGCGTACCGGGTCCGGCTGATCCGAGGAACACTCATAGGGGTTGGCCCTCCCGAGTCGTCGTGCAGCTGCGGATGGCAGGTGCAGTGGAATGATCGGGACGCTAGTGAACATGCGTTGTAATCCGCAAGAGGTAGTCATCTAATCGACACCGTTCGGCCACTTCCGAGGGGTGTGGCTCCGGCCGATCCGACCCGGTGTCAATCCATACGGTGAATATCCGGCCCGCGCGCGCTTTCCCTCACCGGGGCGTAGACGATCCACAATTCCCGGGCCACCGGGGCCGCTCGGCGCACCCGGTCAGGGGCCGCCGCCGGGGCGCCCGCACCGCGCCGACCAGGGCCGGACGCTCCACCGGCCGGCCGGCCCGGACCGCTACCGCGCCCGCCCGCCGCTCAGAGCCGGTACAGGCGACGGGCGTTGTCCGCCGCGACCTGCCGGGCGAGGTGGCGGCCGTCGGCCGCCGAGCAGGCGCCGTCCGCGCGCCAGCCGTCCAGCAGGGTGCCCAGGCCGTGCCGGAACTGGGCGGCGCCCACCAGGTAAAGCTCCGGCAATCCGTAGGCGTCGGTGGAGAAGAGCAGCTTGCCGAACGGCGCCAGCTCCAGCATCTCGCCGAGTACGGCGGCCACCCGGGGCCCGACGTAGGAGGCCGTCAGCCCGAGGTCGGTGTACACCAGCGGGAAGGCCTGGGCCAGCCAGGCCGCCTGCCGGTGGTAGGGATATCCGTGCAGGAGCACCAGCGGAACGCCGCTCGGCTCGGCGGCCCGGACGAAGTCGGTCAGCAGCGACGGGTCGGCCCGGTGCAGGGTGAGGTCCGGATCGCCGAACCCGGTGTGCAGTTGGAGCGGCAGGCCGAGCTCGGCGCAGACGTCGAGGGCCGTCCAGAGCAGGTGGTGCAGAAGCACGGGGTGGCTCAGCCGGCCGCGCCCGGCGCGCAGCCACTCCCCGGCGGCCGCCACCACCGCCGCCGGGGCGGGGCGCTCGGCCGGTACCGCCAGGCCGTGCCGGTAGGCCACCACCGACTTGACCGCCACCGCGCCGGCCGCCGAGGCGGCCAGCGCCTCGCGGACGAGGGCCGGCCAGGCCCCGGCCGACGTCGAGACCGTCTCGGCGACGGACTCCAGCCGGACCACCTCGCGCACCCGGGCGCCGGCCGCCTCGGCGAACTCGCCGAGCGGGAGCAGCGGGTGGCCGGCCGCCTCGGCCAGGCCGGTGTCCACCAGGCAGGTGTCCAGCCCGGCGGCCGCCAGCAGCCGCCGGGTGGCCTCGGCGGCGCCCAGCTCCGCCCGCCGGGCCAGGTAGTCGGCGGCGGGGGCGTGCACGGGCAGCCCCAGCGCGGGCGGGCACCAGCGCCGCACGGCCAGGCCGAGGGCGCTGTCGAACGGCGTGGTGCCGGGCGCGGGCGGGCGGTCGGACTCGGTGAGCAGCCCGGCCAGCGCGCCGTCGGCGAGGTCGGCCACCACCACGCCGTGGCAGTGGTGGTCGACCAGCGCCGGCACCTCCAGCGAGCGCACCGGTCAGTACCGCCAGCGGGTGGCCGCGACCAGTTGCTCCGGGGTGGCCGAGGCGTGGCGCTCGCTCTCGCCGCGGCGGACGGCCAGCACCGCCTCGTACAACGGCTCGCCGAGCGCCTCGCGGAGCACCGCCGACTGCTGGTAGGCCGCGAGCGCGTCACCCGGACCCGCCGGGAGCCGGGGCACCGTGCCGGGCGCGGCCTCGGCCGGGTCGCCGGTGAACTCGGGCGGGAGCGCGAGCCGTTGCGCCAGCCCGGCGAGACCGGTGGCGAGCACCCCGCCGATCGCCAGGTACGGGTTGGCGGTGGCGTCGAAGCACTTGATCTCGGCGTTGGCCGCGGTGGCGCGCTCCCCGGTGGAGCCCGTCACCAGCCGCAGCGCCGCCTCCCGGTTCTCCAGGCCCCAGCACTGGTAGGCGCCGGCCCAGTGCGAGGGCACCAGCCGCAGGTACCCGGCCGGGCTGGAGGAGCCGAGCACCAGCAGCTCGGGCAGCGCGCCGAGCACTCCGGCGAGGAAGCCCTCCGCCTCGGCCGTCAGCCCGTGCGGGCCGGCTCCGCCGCGGGCGAGGTTCCGGCCGTCCCGCCAGAGGCTGAGGTGGAGGTGGCCGCCGTTGCCGACCGAACCGGCCTCGACCACCGGGGCGAAGGAGGCGCGCAGGCCGTGCCGGGCGGAGACGGCGCGGACGGTCTGGCGGACCAGGACGGAGGTGTCGGCGGCCTCGACCGGCCCCTCCGGTGCGACCGACACCTCGAACTGGCCCGGCGCGTACTCGGGGTGGATCTGCAGGACGGCGAGGCCCTGCGCGCCGAGGGCGTGCAGCACCTCGCGCAGGTAGTCGCAGAGGTCGGTCAGGCGCTGCATGCCGTAGGCCGGGCCGTCGGTCGGGTAGCGGGGCTCCTCCTGTGCCGGCCCGGCGAGCGCGACCACCCACTCGACCTCGATACCGGCCTTGACGGTGATCCCGCGCTCGGCGGCGGCGGCCGTCATCCGGCGGGCGAACAGCCGCTGGCAGCCCGGGTGCGGGGCGCCGGACTGGGTGTACCGCTCACCCGGGGCCCAGGCCCAGCCGGGCTGGGCGGCCAGCGGGACCACCCGGTCGAGGTCCGGGTAGAGCCGGAGGTCGCCGGTGGGCCCGCCGACCGACCGGCTGGTGACGATCGAGTCGTCGGCCAGGAAGACGTCGAAGCAGGGCGCCGTGCCGACACCCCACTCGGCGGCGTGCACCAGCCCGTCCAGCGGGACGGCCTTGACCCGGGCGATGCCCGCGTTGTCCACCCAGGTGACGGCGACCGCCTCGACCCCCGCCGGGCGCAGCCGCTCGACGGCCGCCTGCGCCCGCTCGCCGCGCTCGGCCCGCGGCGGCAGGGCGACGGCGGCCGCCGGGCCCGCGGACGGGTCGGGCGCGGCGGCGGGCCGGGACGCGGCGGCGGGAGCCGCGCCCCGGGTGGGCTCGGACGGGTCGGCGAGGCCGGCGGAGGAGACGGCTCCGGTGCTCATGCGGCCATGCTGTCGTGCCCGCCGACCAGGGGGAATTCCCCTATCGGGTGGTTCCGGCGGACGCCTGTCCACCCGTTCACTCCTGCGGGTCGCACCCCGGGCCGCACACCGGGCCGCCGCGGATCCCGGGACCCGGCCGCCCCGGGCGCGGGCCGGCGGCGACCCGGGGCGGCCGGGAATCCGGTGGCGCCCGCCCCCTTCCTACTGGCGAGTAGCTTCGCTACAGTGTCCGCACGCACCACCGTCGGGCTTCGGGAGCCGCACCGACGGGGTCGCCGGCCGGCGCGTGATCGCGCGGAACGGTCCGGCGGCGGGCGGTGCGTCTTCACCGGTCGTAGCCGCGGGTCGCGGCGGGCCGGATTCTCGCCTCGTATCAGAGCCGCTTCCTTCACCCCGAGCGCCTGAGTACCACGGCACACCCGCAGCACGGCCGGAGCGGACCGGCGGCTGCGCCGGTGGGCCGCAACCGTCATCTCCCCATGCCCCCGCGCGCGGACCCTCCTCCGGCGGCGCGTCCGCCGGAGCGCGCGCGGGCCCTTATGACAAGGAGTCAGGACAGATGGAGCGTCCCTTCCCCACGGTCGCCGTGGTCGGCCTCGGCACGATGGGTGCCGGTGTCGCGGTGGCGGTCGCGCAGAGCGGCCGCCGAGTGATCGGCATCGAGGCCACCGAGGACTCCGCCGCCCGGGCCCTGGCCCGGATCGAGGAGGCCACCGCGCACGCCGTCGCCCGCGAGCGGATCACCGCCGAGGACCGGGCCGCGCTGCTCGCGCGGATCTCGGTCGGCCACGCGCTCGACGCCGCCGCCCCGGCGGACCTGGTGATCGAGGAGGTCCCCGAGCAGCTGGAGCTGAAGCGGGAGCTCTTCGCCGAGCTGGACCGGATCTGCCCGCCCGCGACGGTCCTGGCCACCGGCACCACCGCGCTGTCGGTGACCCGGATCGCCGCCGCCACCGCGCGCCCGGAGCGCGTGCTGGGCCTGCACTTCTTCAACCCGGTGCACACCATGAAGCTGGTCGAGGTGGTCCGCACCGTGCTGACCGCCCCGCAGGTCGCCGAGGACGCCGCGGCGTTCGCCCGCGACCTCGGCAAGGAGCCGGTGGCGGCGGGCGACCGCGCCGGCTTCGTGGTGAACGGGCTGCTCTTCGCGTACCTGAACCAGGCCGCCGCGATGTTCGAGTCCAAGTACGCCACCCGCGAGGACATCGACGCCGCGATGCGGCTCGGCTGCGGGCTGCCGATGGGACCGCTGGCGCTGCTCGACCTGATCGGCGTGGACACCGCGCGGACCGTCCTGGAGGCCATGTACGAGCAGTCCCGGGACCGGCTGCACGCACCCGCGCCGATCCTCGGCCAGCTGGTCTCCGCCGGACTGCTGGGCCGCAAGTCCGGCCGGGGCTTCTACACCTACGAGGCGCCCGGCTCGTCCAAGGTGGTCGGCGCCGCCACCGGGGCCACCGCGGCGAAGGCGCCCGGCCGGGAGGTGCGCCGGGTCGGTGTCTGCGGCTCCGGCACGATGGCCACCGGCATCGTCGAGGTGTTCGCCAAGGCCGGGTACCCGGTGCTGCTGGCCGCCCGCAGCCAGGAGAAGGCCGAGCGCGCCAAGGCGCAGCTGGCCAGGTCGCTGGAGCGCTCGGTGGCCAAGGGCCGGCTCTCCGAGGAGCAGCGCGACGCGGCGCTGGCCCTGGTGACGCCGGTCGGGCAGTACACCGAGCTGGCCGACGTCGACCTGGTGGTCGAGGCGGTGGCCGAGGACCTCGCGGTCAAGCGCGAGCTGTTCGCCACCCTGGACAAGATCGTCAAGCCGGGCGCGGTGCTCGCCACCACCACCTCCTCGCTGCCGGTGATCAGCTGCGCGGCGGCCACCTCGCGGCCGCAGGACGTGATCGGCCTGCACTTCTTCAACCCCGCGCCGGCCATGAAGCTGGTCGAGGTGGTCTCCACCGTGCTGACCGCGCCGGACGTCACCGCGACGGCGCTGGAGATCTGCGCCAAGGTGCGCAAGCACCCGGTGGAGTGCGGCGACCGGGCCGGGTTCATCGTGAACGCGCTGCTCTTCCCGTACCTGAACGACGCCGTGCGGATGCTGCAGGAGCACTACGCGACGGTGGACGACATCGACACCGCGATGAAGCTCGGCTGCGGCTACCCGATGGGCCCCTTCGAGCTGCTGGACGTGGTCGGCCTGGACGTCTCGCTGACCATCGAGCAGGTGCTGCACCAGGAGTTCCGCGAGCCGGGCCTGGCGGCGGCGCCGCTGCTGGAGCACCTGGTGGCGGCCGGCTGCCTGGGCCGCAAGACCGGCCGCGGGTTCCGCGACCACGCGCGCCGGTGACCACGCCGTCGGTCGGGGGCGCCGCGCCGCTGGGCGCGGGCCCCACCGGGACGGGCCCGGCACCGCTCCTGCCGGGGCAGCCCGGGTACGGGTCGCCGCGCACCGGCTGGAGCCCCGGGGCGGTGTCGGCGCGCTGGCCGAGACCGGCCGTGACCGGACCGGTCGCCCCGGTACGACGGGGAAGGCCCGCGGCGCCGGTGCCGGGGGCGTGTAGCGTTCCGGGCATGGATCGGGTTCAGTCAGCCTCCCCGCAGCACTCCGCCGGACCGCGCGGCGCCGACCGGCCGTCCGGGACCGGCGCCGAGGGGAATCCCGGCAACCGCCGGGCGGCCGCGCAGCGCCAGCAGATGCGTCAGGACCTGGCCACGGCGGCGATGGAGCTCTTCGCCTCGCAGGGCTACGAGGAGACCACGGTCGACCAGATCGCCGCGGCCGCCGGCGTGGCCCGGCGGACCTTCTTCCGGTACTTCCGGTCCAAGGAGGAGGCGATCTTCCCGGACCACGACGACACCCTCGTCCGGGTGGCCGACCTGCTGGCCAGCGCCGAGTCCGACGAGCACCCGCTGGACGTGGTCTGCCGCGGTATCAAGGAGGTGCTGCGGATGTACGCCTCCACCCCGGCGGTCTCGGTCGCCCGGTACCAGCTGATCCGTCAGGTGCCGGCGCTGCGCGAGCGGGAGATCGCCGTGGTGGCCCGGTACGAGCGGCTGTTCACCCGCTACCTGCTGGGCCGGTTCGACACCGGGGGCGAGATCCCCTCGGGCTGGCAGCGGGCCGGCGAGGACGACTCGATGCTGGCCGAGGTGTCGGCGGCGGCGGTCGTCGCGGCCCACAACCACGTGCTGCGGCGCTGGCTGAGGGCCGGTGGGCGGGGCGACGTGGAGGCGCAGCTGGACCACTCCTTCGAGGTGATCCGGCGGACCTTCTGGGCCTCCGCGGCGCCGGGGGTGAGACGGCGGGGGTCCCTGGTGGCACCCGGTGCCAGTGTGACCCCCCTGGAGGAGGCGGCCGCGAGCGCACTGAGTGCCAGCCCCGGAGGTGAGGTACTCATCACAGTGGCCCGGACCGACGCTCCGCTGGACGTCGTGGTGGACAGCATCAGGGCCGCGCTGAGCAGTGCCAGGCACGCCTGAGAGCTAGCGTTTCCGCAGGTCAGAGCAGTTCGAAGGGCCCGTACCGACGATCCGGTGCGGGCCCTTCGCGCACCCGCCGGCGGGCGCTCGAACGCGGATTTGATTCACCTGAATTGATGACACCCGGTGTCTTTACGAGTGGCACAGGGTGCCACTACCTTGTTACCCACCAGTCGCGGCGCCGCGGCTCCCCACCACGGCGCGCCGTCGTCCGGCGCTCCCACACCCCGGGAGCTGTGCCCAGCAAGGTCCACCGCAGATCCACCGCACGGTCCCAGCCAGGCCACCCGCCAGACCACCCAACCACCCATCTCAGCGAAGCCGGTGTCCGCTCCCGGCTCCCCCAGACGCCCTGTGCCCCTCACACAGGTACGCCTTCGGAGGCAGCCATGAAGGAAATCCTCGACGCGATCCTCAACTCCGACAGCACCGCGGCGGACTTCGCCGCGCTCAAGCTGCCGGAGTCCTACCGGGCGGTCACGCTCCACAAGGACGAGGAGCAGATGTTCGCCGGCCTCGACAGCCGCGACAAGGACCCCCGCAAGTCCCTCCACCTCGACGAGGTCGCCCTGCCCGAGCTGGGCCCGGGCGAGGCTCTGGTCGCCGTCATGGCCAGCGCCGTGAACTACAACACCGTGTGGAGCTCGATCTACGAGCCGGTCTCCACCTTCGGCTTCCTGGAGCGCTACGGCCGGCTCTCCCCGCTGACCAAGCGCCACGACCTGCCGTACCACGTGCTCGGGTCCGACCTCGCGGGCGTGGTGCTGCGCACCGGCGCCGGGGTCAACGCCTGGAAGCCGGGCGACGAGGTCGTCGCGCACTGCCTCTCGGTCGAGCTGGAGTCCCCGGACGGCCACAACGACACGATGATGGACCCGGAGCAGCGGATCTGGGGCTTCGAGACCAACTTCGGCGGCCTGGCCCAGCTGGCACTGGTGAAGACCAACCAGCTGCTGCCGAAGCCGAAGCACCTGACCTGGGAGGAGGCCGCCTCCCCCGGCCTGGTCAACTCCACCGCCTACCGCCAGCTGGTCTCGCGCAACGGCGCGGGCATGAAGCAGGGCGACAACGTGCTGATCTGGGGCGCCAGCGGCGGCCTCGGCTCGTACGCCACCCAGTACGCGCTGGCCGGTGGCGCCAACCCGATCTGCGTGGTCTCCAACGACCAGAAGGCCGAGATCTGCCGGGCGATGGGCGCCGAGGCGATCATCGACCGCTCCGCCGAGGGGTACAAGTTCTGGAAGGACGAGCACAACCAGGACCCGCGCGAGTGGAAGCGGCTCGGCGCGAAGATCCGCGAGTTCACCGGCGGCGAGGACGTGGACATCGTCTTCGAGCACCCGGGCCGCGAGACCTTCGGCGCCTCGGTCTACGTCACCCGCAAGGGCGGCACCATCGTCACCTGTGCCTCCACCTCGGGCTTCATGCACCAGTACGACAACCGCTACCTGTGGATGTCGCTCAAGCGCATCGTCGGCTCGCACTTCGCCAACTACCGCGAGGCGTTCGAGGCCAACCGCCTGATCGCCAAGGGCAAGATCCACCCGACGCTCTCGAAGGTCTACTCGCTGGAGGACACCGGCCAGGCCGCCCTCGACGTGCACCACAACAAGCACCAGGGCAAGGTCGGCGTGCTCTGCCTGGCGCCGGAGGAGGGCCTGGGCGTGCGGGACGCGGAGTTCCGGGCGAAGCACATCGACGCCATCAACCGCTTCCGGAACATCTGATGGCCGGACGCGACCGCCCCTGGCTGATGCGCACCTACGCGGGGCACTCGACCGCGAGCGACTCCAACGCGCTCTACCGCAAGAACCTCGCCAAGGGGCAGACCGGCCTGTCGGTGGCCTTCGACCTGCCGACCCAGACCGGCTACGACTCGGACCACGTCCTCGCCCGCGGCGAGGTCGGCCGGGTCGGCGTCCCGGTGGGCCACGTCGGGGACATGCGGGCCCTGTTCGAGGGCATCCCGCTCGAACAGACCAACACCTCGATGACGATCAACGCCACCGCGATGTGGCTGCTGGCGCTCTACCAGGTGGTCGCGGAGGAGCAGGGCGCCGACATCGCCAAGCTCACCGGCACCACCCAGAACGACATCGTCAAGGAGTACCTCTCGCGCGGGACGCACGTCTTCCCGCCCGGGCCCTCGGTCCGGCTGATCACCGACATGATCGCCTACACCGTCGGCAACATCCCCAAGTGGAACCCGATCAACATCTGCAGCTACCACCTGCAGGAGGCCGGCGCCACCCCGGTCCAGGAGATCGCCTACGCGATGTGCACCGCGATCTCGGTGCTGGACGCGGTGCGCGACTCCGGCCAGGTGCCGGCCGAGCGGATGGGCGAGGTGGTCGCCCGGATCTCCTTCTTCGTCAACGCCGGCGTGCGCTTCGTCGAGGAGATGTGCAAGATGCGCGCCTTCGCCCAGCTCTGGGAGAAGGTCACGCTGGAGCGCTACGGCATCCAGGACGCCAAGCAGCGCCGCTTCCGCTACGGCGTCCAGGTCAACTCGCTGGGCCTGACCGAGGCGCAGCCGGAGAACAACGTCCAGCGGATCGTGCTGGAGATGCTCGCCGTCACGCTCTCCAAGGACGCCCGGGCCCGGGCCGTCCAGCTGCCCGCCTGGAACGAGGCGCTCGGCCTGCCCCGCCCGTGGGACCAGCAGTGGTCGCTGCGGATCCAGCAGGTGCTCGCCTACGAGTCCGACCTGCTGGAGTACGGGGACCTCTTCAACGGCTCCGAGGTGATCGAGACCAAGACCGCCGAGCTGCTGGCCGGCGCCGAGGCCGAGATCGCCAAGGTGCTGGAGATGGGCGTCAAGGCGGGCAACCGGGGCATCATCCCGGCCGTCGAGTCCGGCTACCTGAAGTCCAACCTGGTCGCCTCGCACGCCGCCCGGCGGGCCCGGATCGAGTCCGGCGAGGACAAGATCATCGGGGTCAACTGCTTCGACACCACCGAGGAGAGCCCGCTCACGGCCGACCTCGACACCGCGATCATGGTGGTCGACCCGGCCTCCGAGCAGTCCGTGCTGGCCGCACTGGAGGAGTGGCGCGGCAAGCGCGACGAGGCCGCCGCCCAGCAGGCACTGGAGGAGCTCAAGGCCGTCGCCGGCACCGACGTCAACCTGATGGAGGCGACGCTCGCCTGCGCCCGCGCCGGGGTCACCACCGGCGAGTGGGCCTTCGCCCTTCGCGAGGTCTTCGGCGAGTACCGCGCGCCCACCGGCGTCGGCGGCGCCCCGGTCGCGGTGGCCGCCGAGCCCGGCGGCGAGCTGGCCGCGGTCCGCGAGGCGGTCGCCGCCACCGCCGCCGAGCTCGGCGTCGGCAAGCTGCGCCTGCTGGTCGGCAAGCCCGGCCTGGACGGACACTCCAACGGCGCCGAGCAGATAGCCGTCCGGGCCCGTGACGCCGGGTTCGAGGTGGTCTACCAGGGCATCCGGCTGACGCCCGAGCAGATCGTCTCGGCCGCCGTCGCGGAGGACGTGCACTGCGTGGGCCTGTCGATCCTCTCGGGGGCGCACTCCGAGCTGGTGCCCGACGTCCTGCACCGGCTCCGCCGGGCCGGGGTGGAGGATGTCCCGGTGATCGTGGGTGGCATCATCCCGGCAGCGGACGGCGAGGCCCTCAAGGCCGCCGGCGTCGCCGCCGTGTTCACCCCGAAGGACTTCGGCATCACCACCATCATCGGCCGGATCGTGGACGAGATCCGGCTGGCCAACAGGCTCCAGCCGTGGACGCCCACCACCGCCGCGTCCACCAGCTGATCGTGGAAGGAACTGACCACCCCTCATGAGCAACGCCAGCGACACCCCCGTCAACCGGCTCCGCCCCCGCCGCTCCTGCCTCGCCGTACCGGGCAGCAACCCGCGCTTCCTGGAGAAGGCCCAGGGCCTCCCGGCCGACCAGGTCTTCCTCGACCTGGAGGACGCCTGCGCCCCGCTGGTCAAGGAGAGCGCCCGGCACAACATCGTCGACGCGCTGAACAACGGTGACTGGGGCAAGAAGACCAAAGTCGTCCGCGTCAACGACTGGACCACCCACTGGACGTACCGCGACGTGATCACGGTCGTCGAGGGCGCCGGCCCCAACCTCGACTGCATCATGCTGCCGAAGGTCCAGGACGCCGAGCAGGTCCGGGCGCTCGACCTGCTGCTCACCCAGATCGAGAAGACCATGGGCTTCGAGGTCGGCAAGATCGGCATCGAGGCGCAGATCGAGAACGCCAAGGGCCTGATCAACGTCGACGCGATCGCCGAGTCCTCCCCGCGCCTGGAGACGATCATCTTCGGCCCGGCCGACTTCATGGCCTCGATCAACATGAAGTCCCTGGTGGTCGGCGAGCAGCCGGCGGGCTACCCGGCCGACGCCTACCACTACATCCTGATGCGCATCCTGATGGCCGCCCGCGCCAACGACCTGCAGGCCATCGACGGCCCCTACCTGCAGATCCGCAACCAGGAGGGCTACCGCGAGGTGGCCGGCCGCGCCGCCGCGCTCGGCTTCGACGGCAAGTGGGTGCTCCACCCGGACCAGGTCTCCGCCGCGAACGAGATCTTCTCGCCCTCGCAGGAGGACTACGACCACGCCGAGCTGATCCTCGACGCCTACGACTGGTGCACCTCCGAGGCGGGCGGTGCCAAGGGCTCCGCGATGCTCGGCGACGAGATGATCGACGAGGCCAGCCGCAAGATGGCCCTGGTCATCGCGGGCAAGGGCCGCGCCGCCGGGTTCGAGCGCACCTCCAAGTTCGAGCCCCCGCAGGCCTGACCCCTCCTGACCTCCTAAGGACCATTGAGATGCAGTTCGGACGCACCTACGAGGAGTTCGAGGTCGGCGCTGTCTACAAGCACTGGCCCGGCAAGACGGTCACCGAGTACGACGACCACCTCTTCTGTCTGCTCACCATGAACCACCACCCGCTCCACATGGACACCAACTACGCGGAGCGGACGACCGACTTCGGCAAGAACGTCGTGGTCGGCAACTACATCTACTCGCTGCTGCTCGGAATGTCCGTCCCGGACGTCTCCGGCAAGGCGATCGCCAATCTGGAGATCGAGTCGCTGCGCCACATCGCGCCGACCTTCCACGGCGACACCCTGTACGGCGAGACCACCGTGCTCGACAAGTGGCCGTCCAAGTCCAAGGACGACCGCGGCATCGTGTACGTCGAGACCAAGGGCTACAAGCAGGACGGCACGGTCGTCTGCATCTTCCGCCGCAAGGTGATGGTGCCGACGGCGACCTACATCAAGGAGCGCGGCGGCGAGCAGCCCGGCCGCCCGACTCCGCTGTCCTAGCCCGTCCAGAGCCGTACCACCCAGGAGCCCCGGACGGGTAGGCCGCCGTCATCGGCCGATCCCCACCCCGGTACCGGGGGCCCTGCTGCCGCAGCCACGCCGGCAGGGCCCCCGGAAAATCCCCCCCCCCCGCTGTTCTGCCCTCCCCCCACCCTCTCCCTCTTTCGCCACAGGAGCCGCACGATGGGACGCCTCGCACAGACCGACGGCCTCACCGAGATCCAGCGGGACATCCTCGCCACCGTGCGGGATTTCGTCGACAAGGAGATCATTCCGGTCGCGACCGAGCTGGAGCACAAGGACGAGTACCCCACCGCCATCGTGGAGGGGATGAAGCAGCTCGGCCTCTTCGGCCTCACCATTCCCGAGGAGTACGGCGGCCTCGGCGAATCGCTCCTCACCTACGCCCTGGTGGTGGAGGAGATCGCACGCGGCTGGATGTCCGTCTCCGGCATCGTGAACACCCACTTCATCGTGGCCCACATGATCAACGCGCACGGCACCCAGGAGCAGAAGGACTACTTCCTGCCGAAGATGGCCGCCGGCGAGATCCGCGGCGCCTTCTCGATGTCCGAGCCGGGCCTCGGCTCCGACGTCTCCGCGATCTCCACCAAGGGCGTCAGGGACGGGGACTCCTACGTCCTCAACGGCCAGAAGATGTGGCTCACCAACGGCGGCACGTCCACCCTGGTCGCGGTGCTCTGCAAGACCGACGAGGGCGGCAGCTCCCCGTACAAGAACATGACCACCTTCCTGATCGAGAAGACGGCGGGCTTCGGCCCGAACCCGACCGTCCCCGGGCTCACCGTGCCCGGCAAGATCGAGAAGATGGGCTACAAGGGCGTCGACACCACCGAGCTGATCCTCCAGGACGTCCGCGTCCCGGCCGACCGCGTCCTCGGCGGCGCCCCGGGCAAGGGCTTCTACCAGATGATGGACGGCGTCGAGGTCGGCCGCGTCAACGTGGCCGCGCGCGGCTGCGGCGTCGCCCGCCGCGCCTTCGAGCTGGGCATCTCCTACGCCCAGCAGCGCTCCACCTTCGGCAAGAAGATCGCCGAGCACCAGGCGATCCAGTTCAAGCTCGCCGAGATGGCCACCAAGGTCGAGGCCGCCCACCAGATGATGGTGATGGCCGCCCGCAAGAAGGACAGCGGCGAGCGCAACGACCTTGAGGCCGGCATGGCCAAGTACCTCGCCTCCGAGTACTGCAAGGAGGTCGTCGAGGACGCCTTCCGCATCCACGGCGGCTACGGCTTCTCCAAGGAGTACGAGATCGAGCGCCTCTACCGCGAGGCTCCGATGCTGCTCATCGGTGAAGGTACTGCGGAGATCCAGAAGATGATCGTCGGACGTCGTCTGCTGGAGGAGTACCGCATCGCGGAGTGAGGACGACCAGCACGAAGACTCGCCCGGGCGGCGCGGTGACGCTCCGCCCGGCGGGTTGACGGCCCGGTGACGGCCGGTCGACGGGCGTGCGGGCCCGTCCCGGCACCCCGCCGTGCCACCACGACCCCGGCCTGGTCCGCCTGGGGTCCGGCACGGCTCCCGAAGCGGCCGTAGGGCGTACAGCTGCTGTCACGCGCCCTGCGGCCGCTTCGGCGCACCCCGCGCGCGCCCCTGCGCCGACGGCCCGGGGTTCCCCGGGCATGCCTGTTGAGACAAGAGTCACCAGCCCTGCCCGGACCCTTGGGAACCGGAGCGGGTCGAGCTACGGTCGTATACACAGAAGGCGCAGCTGCGCCGCACGCAGGACACATGACCGAGCAGGCGGGTTGCCCACCCACCGTGTGGTCCCGATAGCATCCACCGGGACAGACGCCGTCCCTTTATTACTCGATCCCCGCGGTGGCCCCCGTCCAGCGGCCATGATCCCCCGCGACAAAGGTCTTCGATGCCCATCAGCCCGTCCCCTCACACCTCCGTCACGGACAGCGATGCCCTCGCCGCCACGACGGCCGGCCGGCGACCCCGCGTGACCATCGCGCGCGGAGCCACCCCCTGGTTCGTCCCCACCCTCGCCACGGCAGCCGTGACCACCGCCCTCACCCGGCGCAATGGCGCGTGGGCCCTGGCGGCGGTGCCCGCCTGTGCGCTCAGCGCCGGCATGCTGTGGTTCTTCCGCGACCCCGAGCGTGAGATCGGCACGGGCAGAGTGATCTCCCCCGCCGACGGCGTGGTGCAGAGCATCGACGCCTGGCCGGACGGCCGCACCCGGGTGGCGATCTTCATGAGCCCGCTCAACGTCCACGTCAACCGGGCGCCCCTGCCCGGCACCGTGACCTCCGTCGAGCACGTCGCGGGTGGTTTCGTGCCCGCGTTCAACAAGGACAGCGACCAGAACGAGCGGGTCGTCTGGCACTTCGACACCGAGCTCGGCGACATCGAGATGGTGCAGATCGCGGGGGCCGTGGCCCGCCGCATCGTGCCGTACGTCGACGCCGGTACCAAGGTCGAGCAGGGCGATCGGATCGGTCTGATCCGCTTCGGGTCCCGGGTCGACACCTACCTGCCGGCCGGCGTCGAGGTCGGCGTCGAGGTCGGCCAGAAGACCACAGCCGGGGTGACGCGCCTTGACCGTGACTGAACCTGAGACGATCGTCGGCCTGGACGACGAGGAGACGGCCCTGCGCCGCCGCCGTTGGGCGCGCGACCGCGAGCTGCGCGCCCCGCGCTCTCCCCAGCACCTGTCCACCGCCGACTTCCTGACCCTGGGGAACGCCGTCTGCGGCTTCCTGGCGATCTACTCGATCACCACCGGGGTCCTCGTCCCGCACATCACCAACCCGGACGCCGCGCCGGACAAGCACAGCGCCGCCACCGCGGTGACGCTGCTGCTGATCGGCTCGATGTGCGACCTCTTCGACGGACTGGTGGCGCGCAAGCTGCGCTCCTCCGCCCTCGGGGCCGAACTCGACAACCTGGCCGACCTGATCAGCTTCGGCATCGCGCCGGCCTACTTCGTCGCGGTCTGGGGCATGGTCTCGCCGGGCTCCGACAGCCGTCTCTCGGCGCTGATCGCGCTGACGGTGCTGCTGTCCGTGGTGCTGCGGCTGGCGCGGTTCTCCGCCGTGAAGATGCGACCCGGGGTGTTCCAGGGCATGCCCTGCCCGATGGGCGCCATGACGGTGATCGCCATCGTGCTGCTCGACCCGCCGTTCCTGCCCGGTCTGCTCGCCATCGCCGGTACCGCGTACCTGATGATGAGCCGGATCGAGTACCCGAAGCCGCAGGGGCTGCTGGCCACCGCGACGCTCTGCTGGATCGTGCTCTCGATCGGCTGCCTGGCGGCCTGGGCGACCGGCCTGAAGGGCGGCGACTACCTGCTGCACATCGGCGCCTACGGCCAGATCGCGCTCGCCGCGATGGCCCCGCTGCTGGTGATCCGGCGCAAGGTCGGCCAGAAGGTCGGGGACGTCCGGGCGCGCCGGGCGGAGTCCCGGCTCGGCTGACCCCGAGGGACGTACGACGAAGGGCCCGGATCCGCTCGACGGATCCGGGCCCTCTCGCATGCCCTGCGGCCCTTGCTTGGGCCGGTGGTGACGGCCGTGCGGGCGGCGTGCGGCCCCGTGGAGGCCGGCTGCGGCCCTGCCGGGCCGGGTGGCGGCCGTTGGGCCGCCGCGGTCAGGCCCGAGCGGCTCCGCGCCGCCGCAGTGCGCCCTGACCGCTACGCGCCGCCGCGGTGGACGCTGAAGGCCGAGCGCCGGGCCGCGCGGGCCACGACCGGGTCCGGGTGGACGCCGGAGACGGCGGTCAGCACCGACGCCGCCCGCGGGTGGCCGGACTGCCGGGCCCGGGCGAACAGCCGGACCGGGTCACCGGCCGAGGCGCCCTCGACATGGCCCACCAGCAGCTCGGTCTCGCCGTGGTCGAGCACCGCGGCCGCGGTGTCCACCCAGAGCCAGGCGGCGTCCTCCGCGCCCAGCACATCGGCCGGGGCGACGCCCTCGTCCGACTGCTCGGCCAGCCAGAGCAGCGCGTAGGGGCGCAGCACCGGGGCGTCCACGGCCGCCCGGACGGCCTGCTCGGCGGTGGAGCCGGCCACCCGCAGCGCCTCGAAGGCGAGGCCGCGCACCAGTGCGTCGTCACCCTGGGCGGCGTCCAGCAGCTCGGCCACCGCCCGGTCGGCCGGTCGGGCCGCCACCCAGGCGCGGAACTCGGCCCGGGCCGGGCCCGGCGAGTAGTCGGCGCAGGCGTTGAGCAGCTCGAAGGCGCTCTGCTCGATGTGTCCGGCGGCGGTCTGCGCGACGGTGCAGATCTCCTCCAGCTTGGCCCGCACCGCCCAGTGCCCGAGGGGGGAGAGCTCGGCGGCGTCGTCCTTGCGGACCACCGCGCCGACCGCAGCCAGGCCGTCCAGCATCCAGTCCAGCACGGCCGCCACGTCGGAGGGTGCGGCCGGGGTGTCGATCTGCGGCTCGCGGCAGGTGCCGCGGACGGCCGAGACCGCGGAGGCGGCGTGCGGCACGGGCGAGAGGCCCAGCGCGCCGTCGCCGCCGCCGACCCGGCGCTCGTCCAGGCCCCGGCGCAGCAGCTCCAGCAGTTCGCTGTCGGCGACCGGGCCGGCCACCAGGTGGAGGAAGGAGAGCAGCTGCGGCGCCTGGTCGACGGCCTGCCCGGCGAGCACCGCGAACACGCCGCGCAGGGCGGCGGGCGGCACCGGGGCGAGCAGCGTCCAGGCGTCGAACAGGGCGGACCAGCCGCGGACCACGGCCTCGTCGTCGTGCTCCCAGGCGTGCAGGCGCCAGCCGGGGGCGGCGCCGCCGTCCCGGGCCTCGACCAGACCGACCAGCAGGGCCTGGCCCCAGGCCCTGCCGGCGGCGCCCACCGTCATGGCGAGGGCGCGGCCCGCGTCGCGGGCGTCCTCGGGGAGCAGCTCGCCGCGCTTGTCGACCTCGGCGAGTTCACCGGCCCAGCGGGCGATGCGGACGGCGTCGATCAGCATCCGACGGGCCAGCGGGGCGAGCTCGGCGGGAGCGGGGAAGCCGTCCGGCACCGGGACCCGGCCACGGCCGGGGGCTGGTGCGGGGCCTCGTCGGCGGGGTACGCCGGAGCCGCCCGGCCTGGCGCCGGCGGGGCGGTGGGCAGTTCCGGGGAGACGGGTCACCGTCGCACCGGAGCCGATCGTCGGCGGGAGCTGGGCATCACGGTCGCGCGGATTCCGAGACGTCACGTCGAGCAGTCTTCCCCTTGTACCGGCCTTCTGTCACATCCGATCGGCCCCGACTACCGACAGGTGGTCGCAGGGGGTCGACAAGATCGGGCAACAGAGGCCAAACCGCCTGGCCGAATCCGTGTGACGCGGACACGCCAGCCTGGGGAAAGACGGGGCGGACGGGGTGCGGGAAGGGGCCCGAGGGGCTGTCCGGAACACGGCTGGGACCGCCCGCGACGGGCCTCAGAGCAGGGGGGTGAGCCAGCGCCGCAGGTGCTCCTCGTAGCGGTCGGGGTCGGCGTTCCAGAGGCCGGCGTGCTCGCCGCCGGGGACGGCCTGGAGGCCGACCACGTCGGAGCGGCGGTGGGCCAGCCGGGCGGCGGCCTGCCAGGGGGCCAGCGCGTCGTCGGGCCCGTGCAGGAGGAGCGTGGGCACCCGCAGGTCGGTGCCGTCCGCGAGGCGGGCGAAGTCGGCCAGATCCACGCCGGCCCGGCCCTCGGCCGCGAGCGCGCCCAGCTCGGCGGCGGCGCCCCGGTAGCCGGCCCGGGCGGCGCCCCGGCGGGCGGTGGCCGACCAGTCGAGCACGGGCGAGTCCAGCACCAGGCCGCTGATCGAGGAGGCCCAGGCGGAGCGGGCCGCGGTCTGCAGGACCATGGTCGCGCCGAGCGACCAGCCGTACAGGATGACCCGCCCGGCGCCGCTGTCCAGGGCCAGCCGCAGGGCCGCCTCGACGTCGCGCCACTCGGTCTCGCCGAAGTGGCCGAGGCCGTCCGGGGAGGCCGGCGCGCCCTCGTCGCCGCGGTAGGTGACGGCCAGGACGGGCAGCGCGAGCCGGTGCAGGACGGGCATCACCGGCAGGGTCTGCTGCCGGTCGGCGCCGGGGCCGTGCACCAGGATCACCCAGGTGCCCCGCTTGCCGTCCAGCCGCCAGGCGGGTAGCGCGCCCAGCTCGCCCTGGACGGCGGTCTCGGTGTACGGCAGGCCGAGGGCGCTGGTCGGGTCGCCGAGGTGGACGCGGGGCGTGAAGCGGACCGCGGTACCGGGGGCCAGGGTGCCGCGGTCGGCGCGGACCAGCCGGCGGGTGACGCCCCGCTCGTCGGCGTGCAGGATCTCGCCGACCACCGCGTGGCCTCCGTCGCCCCACTCGACGGCCCAGCGGCCGGGGCGGGCGCTCTCGGCGCTGCGGGTGAAGGTGGCCCGTCCGGCGGCGAGGGTCAGCACCACGACGGGGCCGGCGGCCCGCTCCCGGCCGACCGCCGGGCGGACCATCCGCTCGGAGGCCCTCCGGCCGATCAGCAGGACGGCGGCCCCGGTGCCGACGGCGGCGGCCGCCACGGCGGCTGCGGTTCCCCAACGCATATCGCTCCCCGCTCTGTTGGTCGCGGACTGGGCAGTCTGCCCACCAGTCCACTCGCGGGGGCGCCACCCGGCCACCGGACGCGGCCGTCCGGGTCACGGCGGCACGGGTCTTGGCCGGGTCACCGCGGCGCGGGTCTCGGCCGGGTCACCGCGGCGCGGGTCTCGGCCGGGTCACCGCGACACGGGAAGCGGCTGCGAGAAGCGACGGCGCGGTTCTCGGCCCTCTGGTCACGGCGGCGCGGGAAGCGGCAGAGGGAGAGGGCAGGGAGGGAGAGGGCAGGGAGGGGGAGGCGCCGCGCGGGGGCGGCGCGGTAGCGGCCCGTCAGACCGGGATCTCGGTCTCCAGGCGCTCCAGCAGCTCCCAGAACCGCTCGCCGAGCGGCCGGGCCGCCGCCGCGCGGGTGTCCGCCGCCGGGGCCGGGGAGCCCCAGCTGCCGGCGCCCCAATGGGAGGTGACCTGGTACTCGTTCTGCAGCGCCGTCAGCACGGCGGTGAGGTCGACCTCGTGCACCGGCACGATCCGGCCGATCGGCCGGAGCTGCGCCTGCCAGCGGCCGTCCACGCACTGCCGCAGCCGCCGGTCCAGCTCCTGCGCCCGGCCGGTCACCGCGACCAGCTCGCGCAGGGTCGTGCCGAGCACCTGGGCCAGCGCGTGGGTCTGCTCCTGGTCGCCGTCCCACTGACCGGTCGCCTCGGCCCGCTGGTACCGGTCCAGTGCGAGGCCGATCCGGTGGGCCGCGCTCTCCTGGTTGAGCTCCCGGGCGACCCGGAAGTCCCGCAGCCGGGCCGGGCGGACGCCCATCAGCTGGGCCGGCGGGCACCAGAGCGCCCGGGCCAGGGCGATGAACTCGTCCTCGGCGGGGCGCAGCTCGCCGCTCTCCCAGCCGAGCACGTGGGAGGGCAGCAGCCGGACGCCGTGCGCGGCCATGCCCTCGACCACCTGCTCGGGGGTCAGCCCGAGGCCGGCGCGGTGCGCGCGGGCGGCCGCGGGCGAGAAGGGCACCGGGGGCACGGCGGGTGGCTGTCTGCGTCGCATGGCCCGACGGTAGGGGGCGGTCCGGCCGCCCCCCAGCCGCCGAACACACGAAGCGGGCCCGGAGGCTCCTCCGGGCGACTGGACGATCGCACAGGCTGTCATGCCCCTGCGGGGGGTGCCGATCGGAGGTAGCGACGGCGTCGGGCGGTCCGGCTCCGCTGTGACCAACCCCTCCGTGACCTTGGTTGACGCACGGTTCGGCCGCGTGATGGGATCCTTCAGCCAAACGGAGGCATGCAGAGGAAGCCGGTGCGAGTCCGGCGCGGTCCCGCCACTGTCACCGGGGAGCACACTCGGAGTCCCTCCTCCGCCGGCCACGGCGCCGGAGGGGGCCCATCGCGGCGGGCCGTCAGAAGCCGCCGCCGGGCCCGGGGGTGCGTTCGACCCGGAAGCCAGGAGACTCTCGCCCCCGGTACGTCGATCCAGGGCGCGGACCCTGAGTGAGGACACGCACGCGATGCAGGCTGCCCCGACCTTCCGAGCCCTCTGCTGTCCACCGTGCGCCCGCTGACCCGCGCCGCCGCCTTCGCCCTGGGGGCCGCGGCCGGGTACCTCGCCGACGCCCGCTTCGCCGACCCGCGCCGCGGCCACCCGGTGGCCGTCTTCGGCGGCGCGGCCGGCCGGCTGGAGCGGCGGATCTGGCGGGACGACCGCGCCGTCGGAACGGCTTTCACGGCGCTCTGCGTGGGCACCGTCGCGGCCGGCGCGCTGGCGGCCGACCGCACCCTGGGCCGCCGGCCGCTCGGGCGGGCCGCGCTGGCCGCCGCCGCGACCTGGACGGTGCTCGGCGGCACCTCGCTCACCCGCGAGGCCCGCACGATCGGACGCTCGCTCGCCGCGCACGACCTCGCGGCGGCGCGGCAGCGGCTGCCGCACCTGTGCGGGCGGGACCCGAGCGCCCTCGACGAGGGGCAGATCGCCCGCGCGGTGGTCGAGTCGGTCGCCGAGAACACCGCCGACGCCGTGGTCAACGCACTCGTCTGGGGCGCCCTCGCGGGCACGCCCGGGCTGCTGGCGTTCCGCGCGGTCAACACCCTGGACGCGATGGTCGGCCACCGCTCGCCGCGCCACGCCCGGTTCGGCTGGGCCTCGGCGCGGCTGGACGACGTGGCGGGCTGGCCGGGCGCGCGGCTGACCGCGCTGCTGACCGTCGCCGCCGCGCCCGAGCCCCGGACGGCCTGGCGGGTCTGGCGCCGGGACGGCTCCGCCCACCCCAGCCCCAACGCGGGCCAGGCCGAGTCGGCCTTCGCCGGCGCCGTCGGCGTGCGGCTCGGCGGCACCCTGCGGTACGGCGCCCGGGTCGAGCACCGGCCGGTACTGGGCGGCGAGCTGCGGCCGGTGACGGTGGACGACATCGAGCGCGCCTGCCGGCTCTCCCGCCGGGTGGGACTGCTCGCACTGGGTACGACCGTCGCCGGGCACGCCGTCGTGCAGGCACTCAAGGCGGGGACGAGAAGGGGGAGCGCATGAGCAACGCACTGCTGGTCGCCGGGACGACCTCGGACGCCGGCAAGAGCGTGGTCACCGCGGGCATCTGCCGCTGGCTGGCCCGTCAGGGCGTCGCCGTGGCGCCGTTCAAGGCGCAGAACATGTCGCTGAACTCCTTCGTCACCGCCGACGGTGCCGAGATCGGCCGCGCCCAGGCGATGCAGGCCCAGGCGGCCCGGGTGGAGCCCGAGGCGGCGATGAACCCGGTACTGCTGAAGCCCGGCGCGGACGGCCGCAGCCAGGTGGTGCTGCTCGGCCGGGCGGTCGCCGAGGTCGGCGCGCTGGACTACCGCGACCGCAAGCCCGTCCTGCTGGAGCGAGCGCTGGAGTGCCTGGCCGACCTGCGCCGGCGCTACGACGTGGTGGTCTGCGAGGGCGCCGGATCGCCCGCCGAGATCAACCTGCGGGACCGGGACATCGCCAACATGGGCCTGGCCACCGCCGCCGGCCTGCCGGTCGTGGTGGTCGGCGACATCGACCGCGGCGGCGTGTTCGCCGCGATGTACGGGACGCTGGCGCTGCTGTCGGAGCAGGACCAGCGCCATGTGGCGGGCTGGTTCGTCAACAAGTTCCGCGGCGACGCGCGGCTGCTGGCGCCCGGGCTGGAGATGCTGCGCGAGCTGACCGGCCGTCCGGTGCTGGGCACCCTGCCGATGCTGTCCGGGCTCTGGCTTGACGCCGAGGACTCCCTGGACCTGACCACCGTGGTGGACCGCGCCGAGGGGCGCGGGCCGCTCGGCGCCGACGTGCTGCGGGTGGCCGTGGTGCGCTTCCCCCGGCTGTCCAACTTCACCGACGTGGACGCACTGGCCCAGGAACCCGGGGTGCTGGTCCGCTGGGCCACCCGGCCCGAGGAGCTGGCCGACGCCGACCTGGTGATCCTGCCCGGCACCCGGGCCACCGTGGCCGACCTGGCCTGGCTGCGCGAGCGCGGCCTGGAGCCGGCCCTCAGGGCCCGGGCCGCGGCCGGGCTGCCGGTCCTCGGCGTCTGCGGCGGCTACCAGATGCTCGCGCGCGCCATCCACGACGAGGTCGAGTCGAAGGCCGGTGCCGTCGACGGCCTCGGGCTGCTCCCGACGCACGTCCGGTTCGGCGCCGAGAAGGTGCTCGGCCGACCGGTCGGCGAGGCCTACGGGCAGCCGGTCCAGGGGTACGAGATCCACCACGGGATCGTCACCGTGGAGGGCGGAGAGGCGTTCCTGGACGGCTGCCGGGTGGGGGCGGTCTGGGGCACGACCTGGCACGGCGCGCTGGAGAACGACGGCTTCCGGCGCGCGCTGCTGCGCGAGGTCGCCGCTCTGTCGGGCCGGGCGTTCGTGCCCGCGCCGGACACCTCGTTCGCCGAGGCGCGCGAGGCCCGGCTGGACCGGCTGGGCGACCTGATCGAGGAGCACGCGGACACCGACGCGCTGTGGAAGCTGATCGAGGGCGGGGTGCCGGCCGCGGGTTCGCTGCCGTTCCTGCCGCCCGGGGCCCCCTTGGAGAATCATGAGTGACGTCCGCTACCCCTTCACCGCGATCGTCGGAATGGCCGACCTGCGGCTCGGGCTGCTGCTCAACGCGGTCTCCCCGGCCGTCGGCGGCGTGCTGGTGCGGGGTGAGAAGGGCACCGCCAAATCGACCATGGTGCGGGCGCTGGCCGGACTGCTCCCGTCCATCGCCGCCGTCGACGGCTGCCGTTTCGCCTGCGACCCGGCCGCGCCGGACCCGGCCTGCCCGGACGGCGCGCACGACGGCGCCGACGAGACCCACCGCCCGGCCCGGTTGGTCGAGCTGCCGGTCGGCGTCTCCGAGGACCGGATCGTCGGCTCACTGGACCTGGAGCGCGCGCTGGCCGAGGGCGTGAAGGCGTACGAGCCGGGCCTGCTGGCCCGGGCGCACCGGGGCGTGCTCTACATCGACGAGGTCAACCTGCTCCAGGACCACGTGGTGGACCTGCTGCTGGACGCGGCCGCGATGGGCCGCTCCTACGTGGAGCGCGAGGGCGTCTCGGTGCGCCACGCGGCGCGGTTCCTGCTGGTCGGCACGATGAACCCGGAGGAGGGCGAGCTGCGCCCGCAGCTGCTCGACCGGTTCGGCCTGACCGTGGAGATCGCCGCCACCCGGGAGCCGGCCGAGCGCGCCGAGGTGGTCCGCCGCCGGCTGGCGTACGACGCCGACCCGGCCGGGTTCGCCGCGCGCTTCGCCGAGGACGAGCGCGCGCTCGCCGGGCGGATCACCGCGGCCCGGGAGCTGCTGCCCGAGGTGGAGCTGACCGACACGGCGCTGCGCCAGATCACCGCCGTCTGCGCCGCCTTCGAGGTGGACGGGCTGCGCGCGGACATCGTGATGGCCCGCACCGCCGTCGCGCTGGCCGCCTGGGCTGGCCGGACGCAGGTGCTGGAGGAGGACGTCCGCAAGGCCGCGCAGCTGGCCCTGCCGCACCGCCGCCGGCGCAACCCCTTCGACGCGCCGGGGCTGGACGAGGAGCAGTTGGAGCGGACCCTGGAGGAGCACGCCGGGCCCGAGGAGCCCGAGCCCGCGGAGCGACCGTCGGAGGGGGAGCAGCCCGGCGAGGGCCCCGAGGGGAGCGGCCCCGAGGACGACGGCCCCGGCCCCGACGGCCCCGGCCCCGACGGCGGCGGCCCCGACGGTGGCGGCCCCGACGGTGGCGGCGGCGCGCCCGCGCCCGCGGACACGCCCGACGGCTCCGCGGCCGCCGGGCCCGAGCCGCAGGCGCCGGCCGAGCCGGAGGCCGTCCCGCAGCAGGGCCGGGGCGGCGCGCCGCAGACCGCGCCGGTGGCGGCCGGCGAGCCGTACCGCACCCGGCTGTTCAAGGTGGAGGGCACCGGGAAGGGCGCCCAGGGCCGCCGCTCCCCCGCCGAGACCGACGGCGGCCACACCATCCGCGCCCGCCGCCCGCAGGGGCGCCTGGCCCGGCTGCACCTGAGCGCGACCCTGCGGGCCGCCGCGCCGCACCAGGTGGCGCGCGGGCGGGACTCGCGCGCGCTGCTGCTGCAGAAGGACGACTTCCGCGAGCAGGTCCGGCAGGGCCGCGAGTCCAACCTGGTGCTGTTCCTGGTGGACGCCTCCGGTTCGATGGCCGCCCGGCAGCGGATGACCGCCGTCAAGGGCGCCGTGCTCTCCCTGCTGATGGACGCCTACCAGCGCCGGGACAAGATCGGCATGATCACCTTCCGCGGCGCGAGCGCCGAGCTGGCCCTGCCGCCGACCTCCTCCGTCGAGGTGGGCGCGGCCCGGCTGGAGTCGCTTCCGACCGGCGGCCGGACCCCGCTGGCGGCCGGGCTGCTGCGGGCCCACGAGGTGCTGCGGGTCGAGCGGATGCGCGACCCGCACCGCCGCCCGCTGCTGGTCGTGGTGACCGACGGCCGGGCGACCGGCTCCCGCGACGCCGTCGCGCGCTCCCACCAGGCGGCCGGACTGTTCACCGCCCAGGGCGTGGCGAGCGTGGTGCTGGACTGCGAGGCCGGCCCGGTGCGGCTCGGCCTGGCCCGCACCCTGGCCGCCCGGCTGGGCGCCACCGCCGTGACCCTGGACGAGCTGCGGGCCGAGGGCGTGGCCTCGCTCGTCCGCGACAACCGTGCCAACCGAGCCACCCCGACGCGAAAGGCGGCCTGATCCACATGCCCAAGGGAGTCCCCGAGAGCGTGCCCGACGACGGCCTGACGACCCGCCAGCGCCGCACCCAGCCGATCACCGCCGTCCACACCGGCCCCGGCAAGGGCAAGTCCACCGCCGCCTTCGGCATGGCGCTGCGGGCCTGGAACCAGGGCTGGCCGATCGGAGTGTTCCAGTTCGTCAAGTCCGCGAAGTGGAAGGTCGGCGAGGAGAACGCCCTGCGCGTGCTCGGCGCCTCCGGCGAGGGCGGCACCGTCGACTGGCACAAGATGGGCTCCGGCTGGTCCTGGATCCAGCGCTCCACCGAGATGGAGATGGACAGCGAGGCGGCCGCCAAGGAGGGCTGGGAGCAGGTCAAGCGCGACCTGGCCGCCGAGACCTACCGCTTCTACGTGCTGGACGAGTTCACCTACCCGATGCACTGGGGCTGGGTCGACGTGGACGAGGTGGTCGCCGTGCTGAAGGACCGCCCGGGCAGCCAGCACGTGGTCATCACCGGCCGGTACGCGACCGAGGCGCTGACCTCGGCCGCCGACCTGGTCACCGAGATGACCAAGGTGAAGCACCCGATGGACACCGGCCGCAAGGGCCAGCGCGGCATCGAGTGGTGAGCCCGGCGGGCTTCGCGGGATCCGTGGGTTCCCTCGGGCCCGTGGGTTCCCTCGGGTCCGTGGGTTCCCTCGGGTCCGTGCCGCCCGTGGGTTCCCTCGGGTCCGTGCGACCCGTGAAGCCGGCGAAGTCCGTGACGTCCGTGAAGTCCGTGAAGCCCGTGACACGTCCGTGAGTCCGCGAAAGCAGTAGAGCCTTGAACAGCGTCCCCCGTCTCGTCGTCGCCGCGCCGTCCTCCGGCTCCGGCAAGACCACCGTCGCCACCGGCCTGATCGCCGCGCTCGCCGCGCGCGGTCTGGCCGTCTCGCCGCACAAGGTCGGCCCGGACTACATCGACCCGGGCTACCACGCCCTGGCCGCCGGCCGGCCGGGCCGCAACCTGGACGCCTTCATGTGCGGGCCGGAGCGCATCGCGCCGCTCTTCCTGCACGGCGCCGCCGGGGCGGACGTCGCGGTGGTCGAGGGCGTGATGGGGCTGTTCGACGGCGCCTCCGGACGCGGCGAGCTGGCGTCCACCGCCCACGTCGCCAAGCTGCTGCGGGCACCCGTGGTGCTGGTGGTGGACGCCTCCTCGCAGTCCCGCTCGGTGGCCGCGCTGGTGCACGGCTTCGCCTCCTGGGACCCGGAGGTCCGACTGGCCGGGGTGATCCTCAACCGGGTCGCCTCCGACCGGCACGAACTGCTGCTGCGCGAGGCCCTGGAGGAGGGCTCCGGGGTGCCGGTGCTCGGCGCGGTGCGCCGCTCGGCGGCGGTCGCCACACCGTCCCGCCACCTCGGCCTGATCCCGGCCGTCGAGCGCTCGGCCGAGGCGCTGCGGGCCGTCGCCGACATGGGCGAGCTGGTCGCCGCGTCGGTCGACCTGGACGCCGTCCTGGCGCTGGCCCGGACGGCTCCCCCGCTGGACGCCACGCCGTGGGACCCGGCCGCCGAGGTCGAGCGGGTGGCCGGCGCGCCCCGGATCGCGGTGGCCGGCGGCGCCGCGTTCTCCTTCTCGTACGCCGAGAACGCCGAACTGCTCACCGCGGCCGGCGCCGAGGTGGTGCCGTTCGACCCGCTGCACGCCGACGCGCTGCCCGCGGACACCGCCGGCCTGGTGATCGGCGGCGGCTTCCCCGAGCTGTACGTCCGGGAACTCAGCGCGAACGGGACGCTGCGCGCTGCGATCGCCGCGTTCGCCGCCTCGGGCGCGCCGATCGCCGCCGAGTGCGCCGGACTGCTCTACCTCGGGCGGGAGTTGGACGGCCTGCCGATGTGCGGCGTACTGGACACCTCGGCCCGGATGACCGAGCGGCTGACCCTCGGATACCGGGAGGCCGTCGCGCTGACCGACTCGCCGCTGGCGCCGACCGGCACCCGGGTGCGCGGGCACGAGTTCCACCGCACGGTCTGCCAGCCCGGCGCCGGGGAACGGCCCGCCTGGGGCTGGCGACTGCCCACCGGGCCGAACACCGAGGGCTTCACCGGGGGCACGCTGGGCAACGTTCACGCTTCGTACCTGCACCTGCACTGGGGAGGATCACCGCAGCTCGCCGCCTCGTTCGCGGCCGCCGCGGCCGCGTACCGCGCGGGCTGAGCGAACCGGCGCGCCCCCGGGTCTGGTGCTTTGCCCACGCGGAGCGTCAGAATAGGGCTGATAGCCGCAAATCGCCCATTTCGCAACCGGTACCGGCCAGACCCGACCGCCTTTGGCGAGCCGACCGATTGCCGGCGACCGCCCGCTCGGCGGGGTCGCCATGCTCCCCCGCGGAGTGAGCTGGCTCAAAGGAGCCGTCACGATGCGTCACACCTTAACCCCGCAGTATCACCACCCCCTCGACCCCACCGGCCACCGGCACGCCTGCCCGGTACCGCTGTCCCCCAAGGCCTTCGCCCAACTCCGGGCCCGCTACCAGGACCTCGTCGAACACCGGCGGATCCCGGCGAGCCTCACCTTCGAGCAGTACTACTACGTCTGGCGCTCCCGGCGGCGCGGTGAGAATGTCATCGGCCTCGACGACGGCGCCGTCCGCCCCGGCCCCAGCACCGGGGCCCAGTTGATCACCCGTCCGACCAAGAAGCTGCGCGGCACCATCCGCACCCTGGTGCTGCTGGTCGACTTCCCCGACCACCCGCACAGCCCCGAGCACACCGTCGGCCACTTCGAACAGATGCTGTTCAGTGCCGACACCTTCACGACCGGCTCGATGCGCGACTACTACCGCCTGATCAGCGGATTCGACGCCGCCCACCCGACCGAGCACGGCATCGACATCCAGGGCGAGGTGCACGGCTGGTTCCGCCTGCCGCAGCCGCTCTCCTTCTACACCGACAACCAGTCCGGCACCGGCAACCCGCCCCGGAACTCCCAGGGCATGGCGGCCGACGCGCTGCGACTCGCGCTCGACCAGGGCATCGACTTCTCCGCCGGCTACGACGCCCTCGGCGAGGGCCTCGTCACCGCCCTGTTCATCGTCCACGCCGGCTCCGGCGCCGAACAGACCGAGCGCCCCGGCGACATCTGGAGCCTCAAGTGGAACCCGCCCGGCGAGGACGGCGTGCTGGTCGCGCCCGGCCTGCGGGTGCAGACCTTCCTGACCGTCCCCGAGGACTGCGCGGTCGGCGTCTGCGCCCACGAGTGGGGCCACCTGGCCGCCCGCTGGGCCGACTTCTACGACACCGGCCGCGTCGAGGCGACGACCTCCAACGGCCTCGGGGACTACTGCCTGATGGCGGGCGGCTCCTGGGGCAACGACGGCGTCACCCCCGTCTTCCCGAACGGCATGCTGCGGATGTTCCACGGCTGGACCACCCCGCAGGAGGTCTCCAGCACCACCACCGGCATCGCGCTGCGGCCCGTCGCCGAGGGCGGCGACCTGCTGTTCGTCCGCAACCCCCAGCGGATGAAGGAGAGCCAGTACATCATCGTCGAGTACCGCCGCCAGCGCGGGCAGGACGAGTTCCTGCCCTCCCAGGGCGTCGCCGCCTACGTGGTGGACGAAGCCATCGACAACGTCAACGACGAACACCACCTGGCCATCGCGCTGATGCAGGCCGACGGCCGCAACGACCTGGGGAAGATCTTCGGCACCGGCAACCGGGGCGACCGGACCGACCTCTACCCGGCCCTCGGCAACACCGGCATCGGCCAGCACACCGCACCGGCCCTCAACGAGCCCGACGGCACCTGGAGCGGAGTCACCCTCGACATCGCCGGCACCCCAGGCGCCGAACAGATGGGCGTCGACGTCACCATCACCTGACCCACCCCGACCGGGCGGCCCGCGCGAAACCACGCCCGGCACACCGGTCAGCCTCCCATCCGGGCGGCTGACCGGCGCCCGGGCGTCCTGGGGATCCCCATCACCAGGAATACGCGCCGATGATCATTATTGATGAATTCTGATCGACAGAGAAGTAATCACGCCTGGTATCTGACCGGCCATGCGATGGCGTCGATCCCTACCGAACGCCGGACGGACTGTTTTCCTGGGCGACTCCCCGCCATGTACCGCAGGATGACAGCTCGGATCGTCCGCCTCTTGTGACGACCGGCTGCTCGGCCGGCTGACGGACTGGGCGAGCACGAGTATCCGAGAAGCGCTCCGCCGGTCAGCCGGTGGCGCGGACGTAGATGTCGGCGGCGCCCGAGAGGCCGTTGGAGACCGTCACGATGTAGATCCGACGGCCGGCGACGGGGTGGGTGGGAGACGGGGTGGGGGTGAGGCTGGGGGTGGGGGTCTCGGTCGGGGTGGGCGGGTCGTCGGCGGAGCGGAGGCCCGTCGCGGGCCGGGGCGCGACGGGCTCGGCCGCCTCGGGGGCGGGGTCGGGAGCCGGGGTGGCCTCGGGGTCGGGGTCGGCGGAGGGCGGCGGGTCGTCCGAGGCGCAGGGCGACGGGGTGGCGACCGGCTCAGCCGGGGCCGGGGCCGGTTCCGACGGCGGTTCGGAGACGGTCGGGGGTTCGGCGGCCGGCGGGGTGGCGACCGGTAGGGGCGTCGGGCTCGCCGAGGGCGCCGGCATCGGGGCCAGTTCCTGGGCCTCGGTCGGCTCGTCGCCGCCCAGGGCCGCCGTCAGGTCGGACGGCAGCGGGGCGACCGGGCCGGGGGCCGGGAGGTCGTAGGTCCGCAGGAAGTCGTCGACGCCGACGTCCGGGCCGCCGGCCAGCCGGTAGTGCAGGTAGGCGACCGGCGCGCCGTCGGCGAGGCGGGTGTACACCGCGCCCACGGGGACGTAGTAGCGGCCCGCGCCCGGGTGCTGGGAGGGGTGGAGGCCGGCCAGGAGTTCGGCGCGGTCCCGGTCGGTCTCGATCGCGCCCCGGCCCAGGGTGAGCGCGTTGACGCCCCGGACGGCGAGGGCCGCCAGCAGCGCGATGGTGAGCACCAGGCCCACCGCGATCGTGCGGCGCAGCACCGGCCGGCCGGACAGGGCGGGCCAGGAGTCGCCGGCCACCCGCTCGGGCGCAGCCCGCCCCTGTTCCTTCAACGCTCCCCGCTCCCCCGCCTCGCACCGCTCTCACTGCTCGACGTGGAACCCTACGCCCGAAGTTCCGAGTGGGACCACCCAGCCCGATCAGCCCGGATAGGCCGGTGCCACCGCGGCTTCGAGCACCCGCTCGGCCAGACCGTCGCCGTCCGCCGGGACGGTCCACAGATCGGCCCCGAAGTCGCCGGGGAGGGCGTAGAGCAGCGTCGCGTCGTCGACCCAGACCGCCTGGTCGTCGACGTTGCGCTGCTCGGCGGTGGCCGTCTCGGTCATGGTGGCGAGGTCGAGCACGTAGAGCCGCCAGGGCGAGTCCTCGGACAGGCCGGGGACGCGCTTCTTGTAGGCGATGCGGGTGCCGTCCGGGGAGAGCGAGGGGCATTCGACGTTCTCGTGGAGCGTGGTGAGGGTGCGGGCGGCGAGGTCGCCGCGGACGAGGTGGGTCCGGCCGCCGGTGGCCACGGTGGCGTAGAAGGTGTTGTCGTCGGCGAAGGTGACGCCCCAGACGTTGACGTCGGACGCCTGGTACGGCTTGCCGTCCTTGATCACCGCGAAGGTCTCCAGGTTCTCCCGGAGGTTCCAGTCGCGGACGTCGACGATCGACGAGCGGGTGGAGAAGTCGGTGCCGGCGTAGGAGTCGCCGCTGACGAAGACCGTCCAGGCCGCGAGGTGGCCCGAGGGCGAGACCCGGGAGCGGGTCGGGATACCGGCGGCGGGGAAGGACTTCAGCTCGCGCAGGTGGTCGTCGAGCACGACGGCGCGGTAGGTGTCCTGCAGCGCGCCGCGCTCGGCCCGGAGGCAGATGCCGGTGCCGGCCGCCGCGTAGAAGCGCAGGCACTGCACGCCCGAGGAGGTCCGCGGGCCGTCCGGCTGGTCGGCCGGTACGGAGACGAGCTCGTCGAGGTGCGGGCCCCAGGCCATGTTGCGGAACACCAGTTGGCGGCCGCCGGCCGGCGGGCGGAGCGACACCGGGCCGGGGGTGACCACCGGAGCGCCGGGCTGTGCCTGCTTGGTGCGGGTCGAGTTGTCGGCCGCGTGCAGGACGGCGCCGGTGCCGACGGCGCCGAGCAGGACGACGGCGACCAGCAGGATCAGCACCCTGGTCCGGCCTTGGAGCGGTGGGGTCACGACGGTACCTCGGAATCGGAGGGGGGAGCGGTTCCGGACGCGCCCGGGGCGGTGGGCGTCCCGGAGGCGGTGTCCCTGGGGGCGTCCCGCAGGACGAAGGCGGCCGCCAGCACGCAGCCGGCCAGCGCCGCCGCGGACCAGCCGAGCGCGGCGGTGCCGCCCACCGCGCTCCACAGCGCGCCGAAGGCGAGCGAGCAGCCGAACCGGGCGAGCGCCTGCCCGGTGCCGACCAGGGCCAGCCCGGCGCCGCGCTGCTCCGCCGGTACCGCGTCGGCCGCCGCGGCCGCCAGCACGCCGTCCGTCGAGGCGTAGAACGCACCGTGCAGCACCAGGACGCAGACCACCGCCGGCAGTCCGCCCAGCGGCGAGAGCAGCAGCCCGTACGCCAGCAGCAGGCCACCGTGACCGGCGAGGAAGAGCCGGCGGCGGCCGAGCCGGTCGGCGAGCGCGCCCAGCGGGACGGCGAGCAGCAGGAAGCCCGCGGCCGTGCCGAGCGGCAGCAGCGGGAAGAGGTCGGTGGCGAGGCCGAGCCGGCGCTGCACCAGCAGGTAGAGGAAGGAGTCGCTCACGGTGGTCAGGCCGAGCAGCACGGCGCAGAACGTCAGCCGGCGCAGCCCGGGCAGGCGCAGCAGGGCGAGGCCGTCGCGCAGCCGGGGGGCGGTGGCCGTCGCGGTCTCGCCCGGCTGCCGGTTCGGCACGAAGAGCAGCAGCACCAGCACGCCGAGCACCGCGACACAGGCGCTGACCGTGAACACCGCGTCGTAGCCGTGCCGTTGGCCGCCGTCGGCGAGCAGCGGGCCGCCGGCCAGGCGGAGCACGAGGAAGGCGGCGAGCGGACCGATCAGCGCACCGGCCGTGTCCATCGCCCGGTGGACCCCGAACGCCCGCCCCCGGTGCGCGGGTTCGGTGGCGAGCGAGATCATCGCGTCCCTCGGCGCGGTGCGCAGTCCCTTGCCCGTGCGGTCGACCGCGATCACCGCGCCGATCAGCGGCACGGTGTGGACGAGCAGCAGCAGCGGCTTGCAGAGCGCCGAGAGGCCGTACCCGGCCACCGCGACGGCCTTGTGCCGGGAGGCGCCGTCCGCGCCGCGCCGGTCGGCGAGGTGGCCGCCGGCCAGCCGGACCAGCGCGCTGAACCCGTTCTGGATGCCGTCCAGCAGCCCGAAGCCGAGCGGCGAGAGGCCGAGCCCGGTGAGCAGGTACAGCGGCAGCACCGCGCTGACCATCTCGGAGGAGATGTCGGTCACCAGGCTGACGGTGCCCAGGGCCAGGACGGTGCCGGGGACGGCGGCCGCCCGCCGGCCCGGCCGGAGGGCCGGGTCGACGGGGACCTTGGAGCTGCGGGATTCCGCGACGTACATGGGAGGTCAGTTCCAGATGCCGGTGATGGTCGCGGCGGACGCGGCGTTGCCCGCGTGGGTGGTCAGCCCGGCGAGGTCCTCCAGCGTGCGCAGCACGTTGTAGTGGTTGTAGGTGGTGGCGGTGGTGGAGCCGGGCGTGACGTGCTCGCCGTAGAAGACCGTGGGGATGCGGTTGCCGGAGAGGCGGTTGTCCTCGTCGAAGGTGACGACGAGGATGCTGTTGTGGGTCTTGGCCCAGGTCGCGTACGCGCCGAGCTTGTTCTTCAGCCAGGTGTCGCCGGTGGAGACCGAGCAGTCGTGCATGTCGTTGCAGAGGTCCGGCACGACGAAGGACACCTTGGGCAGGGTCGTGTAGTCGGTCGGGAACTGCGCGAAGGTGTACGCGGTGTTGGTCGGCACGTTCTTGAAGCCGAACCACGGGTTGTGCTTCTGGGCGTACTTGCCGCTGCTGCAGACCGTCGAACCCTGGCTCGGCAGGCCCTCGTTGTAGCTGCCCCAGGTCTTGCCGGCGGCGATCAGCTCGGAGCCCAGGTTGGCGGCGGTGAGCGAGCCGACCGGCACGCAGCTGTCGTCGGTGCGCCCCTGCGCGCTGCCGGAGAACAGCTGGTAGTAGTTGGGCTCGCTCGGGTGGGTGAGCCCGAACGACTGGGTCAGCGTGGCGCCGCCCGCCTTCAGGGTGTTGTTGATGTACGGCGCGCTGGAGCTGCCGACGACCTGCGAGTACGCGTGGTTCTCCAGGACGACGACGACCACGTGGTCGGGCGTCGGCAGGGTCGCGGCCTGTGCGGTGCCGGTGGCCGCCCAGAGGCCGAGCGATCCGGCGACCAGGCCGAGGCCGGCGCCGAGGGCGGTCAGGGTGCGGCGGGGGTTGCGGGGGCGGAGTCGTGCGAAGGGCATGGTGTCCTCCGTGCGTCGGGGAGAACCGGGGTTCGGCAGGAACACCCGGGTGGGGGGTCGTGCTGTGCGGGTCGCAGTGCGTGACTGCGTCGGAGCGCCGCAAACAGTAGGAGCGCGGCGGTGGCGTGGACCGCTCAGGGAAGGTGAAGAACAGGCGAACACCCTCCGGCGCCCGGCGACGGAGGTCACACGGGCCCCGATTGACCCCTCCGTCGCCGCCGTGGTGGGATTTCGTCGGCCGACGAGCGGCTGCCGCAGTGCCGCCGGGGAGCGCCGGACGACCGCCGGGCGGCCTCCTGACGGCCTCCGCATGGCCTCCTGACGGCCTCCGAACGGCCTCCGGGTGAAGGGAACGCGACGTGATCGGGCTGCCGGCCCTGGACGCGGCGGGTCACGCACCCGCCGAGCAGCCGCACGCGGCGCGGCCGGACAGTTGCCCGGCCTTCCGGGCCGAGCACGGCGGCGGGGGCCCGGGCGAACTCCTGGACCGCGCGCCGGACGGCTCACCGGCCGCCGCGCGGTGCTCGGACAGCCCGGCTGACCCCGACGGCCTCGCCTCCGGTGCCCTCGTCATCGGCGCCCTCGCCCCCGACCGCCTCGCCCCCACTGCCCTCGCCCCCGACCGCCTCGCCCCCACTGCCCTCGCCCCCGGTGCCCTCGTCGTCGGTGTCGGCCTGCGCGCGGCGGCGGGTCCGTCCGACGTGACGCGGCTGATCCACCGGGCCCTGCGCGAGGCCGGATTGCCCAGCGGCTCCGTCGCCCGGCTCGCGACCCTCACCGGCAAGGGCGACCACCCCGCCGTCCGCCACGCCGCCGCCGCGCTGGGCCTCCCGGTGGACGAGCACCCGGCGGAGGCCCTCGCGGCCGTCGCCGTCCCGAACCCGTCCGTCGCCGTCGGATCGGCGGTCGGCACCCTGAGCGTGGCGGAGGCCGCCGCCCTGGCGAGCGCGCCGGGCGGCGAACTCGTCGTCCCCAAGCAGAAGTCCGCGTCGGCGACGGTGGCGGTCGCCCGGGCCGCTCGCGGTCGCCCCGGGCCTCGCGACCCGCTCGCCCGCGTCCCCGGGCCGTCCCTTCCCGTCGATGCCGTTGTTGGAGACCCCTCGTGACCACCCCCGACCATGACCTCCGCCACCACGGTGACGCGGAGGTGCGCGCCGACGGGGCCGGTCTGGTCGACCTCGCCGTCAACGTCCGCACCGGCACACCCCCGCAGTGGCTGCGTGAGCACCTCGCGGCGACGCTCGGCGAGCTCGCGGCGTACCCCGACGGCACGGCCGCCCGCGCCGCCGTCGCCGCCCGGCACGGCCGACCGGTCACGGAGACGCTGCTCACCTCGGGCGCGGCGGAGGCCTTCGTGCTGCTCGCGCGCGTCCTGACGCCACGTCACGTTGTCGTCGTACACCCGCAGTTCACCGAACCGGAGGCGGCGCTGCGGGACGCCGGGCACGCTGTGGAGCGGGTACTGCTCGTACCCTCGGACGGCTTCCGGCTCGGTGCGGTGCCGGAGGAGGCCGACCTCGTCGTCCTCGGCAACCCCACCAACCCGACCTCCGTACTGCACCCGGCAGCCGCCGTCGCCGCCCTGGCGCGCCCCGGTCGCACCCTGGTGATCGACGAGGCGTTCATGGACACCGTGCCCGGCGAGTGCGAATCCCTCGCCGCCGTCCGGGACCTGCCCGGCCGGGTGGTCGTGCTGCGCAGCCTCACCAAGACCTGGGGCCTGGCGGGCCTGCGCATCGGCTATGCGCTCGGCCCGGCCGACCTGATCACCGCGCTCGGCGCCGCCCAGCCGCTCTGGCCGGTCTCCACCCCGGCGCTGGCCGCCGCCGAGGTGTGCAGCGCACCCACGGCGCTCGCCGAGGCCGAGCAGGCCGCCCAGGACCTCGCCCTCCACCGCGACCACCTGCTCAAGGGCCTCGCCGCCTTCCCCGCCGTCCGGGTGCACGGGGAGCCGGCCGCCTCCTTCGTCCTCGTCGAACTGCCGGACGCGGCCGCCGTCCGCGCCCGGCTGCGCGAGCACGGCTTCGCCGTCCGACGGGGCGACACCTTCCCCGGGCTGGGCCCGGACTGGCTGCGGATCGCCGTCCGGGACCCTGGGACGACGGACCGTTTCCTGGACGCGCTCGGCTCGGTGCTGACGGTCCGGACCGGCACCGGCCGCTGAAACACGACCGGGACATTTCACGAACTACCCGGTGATCATGCCCGGCCTACCGTGGAGGCAGACGACAAACCGCACTGCCGGACGGAAGTTGGGACCACCCATGCGCTCGCGAATCGCCCTCACCGCTCTCGCCGTCACCGCCCTCGCGGCCGCCGCGACGGCCTGCGGCCCGGAGAACAGTGACGCACCCGCCGCCGGCGCCGCCCCGACGACCGCTCCCCCGGCCGCCTCCGCCCCCGCCGCCGCGCCGTCCGCGTCGGCCCCCGGCACACCCGCCGCGCCCGGCAAGTCCGCCGCGCCCGCCGCGTCCACCAAGCCCACGGCCACCACGCCGGCCGCGCCCGCCCCGGGCAACCCGGGCGACAAGACCGGCTACGGCCAGGCCTGCGGCACCAACGACCTCACCTTCGGGGCGAAGATGGAGACCCAGGCGGGCGGCTACATCCTGGTCACCGCCAAGGCCAAGGCCGGGATCACCTGCGTCCTGCCCGCGACGCACCCGGTCATCGCCTTCGGATCGGGCGGCATCGAGGCCCGCAACGCCGAACAGGCCGCCGGTGCGCCGATCACCCTCACCGGCAGCGCGGTCGCCTACGTGGGGATCAACCCGAAGAGCACCAACACCGACCAGAACATCGAGTTCAAGGACGTCATCATCGGCATCGCCGCCGGCGACCCGGACCCGGCGAGCATCCCCGTCGGCTCCGTCAAGGTCGACAAGCCGGTCGTCACCAACTGGCACACCAACGCCAAGGACGCCGTCCCGGGTGTCTGATCAGCCGTGATTGACGCTGTCGATCAACCCACGCCGCACCTTCACGGCGAATTCACGGCGAACCGGAGGCAGGCGCCGCCCTCGACCGGCGGCGACCGCCACCCCCGTGATCAGCAGAGACTCACCGCGTCCCCCACCCGCACCCTCCCCGGCTCCACTACCTGCGCATAGACGCCCGCGCAGGGCAGCGCCGGCATCCCCTCCAGGGGCACGACCCGGTTCTGCGCGGCGAGCACCTTCAGGGCCGCCGTGCTGCGCGGCAGCTCGCCATGCACGAGGGTCGGGACGGCGCAGCGCGGGGTCGGGGCCAGCACCCGCAACCGGAGGTCCGGGCCGATCCGCAGCTCGCGGCCGACCCAGGCGTTCTCGACGTAGCCGTCGCCCTCGGTGCGGATCACCAGGTTGGGGCGGTAGCGGGCGGCCTCGGTCGCCACGGCGTCCAGGGTGGAAGTCGTGAGCAGGTGCAGCGGGGCGAAGTCGAAGAAGCCCCCGGCGGGAGCGGCGCGGCCGATCTCGTTCTCGGTGACGGCGACCTCCCTGTCGATCCCGCGTGCCAGCACCTCCTCCGGCACGGCCCGTTCGACGGTCGCACCGGGCGGGCGCTCGCTCACCAGGGAGACCTCGCGGCCCAGCAGCGCGGACAGTTCGCCCTCGCCCACCTCCCGGCCATCCGGCCCGGTGATCACGACGCCGCCGGGGTGCAGCACGGCGGTGAACCGGAGCATCTCCGCCCAGAGCCTCGGGTTCTTGGCGCTCGCTACCCGGCCACTCGCGGCGTCGAGCAGCCCCAGCGCCCGGTCCCCGTCCAGCCCGCGCTCGGAGACGCCGGCCTCGCCCAGCTCCTCCCCCAGCAACGACTTCACCGGGTACCGCCGGATCCGCTCCACCGTCCCGATCCTCATGCCACCGCCTCCGCCCACTCCCGTAGCGCCGTGAAGTCGCCGTCTCCCAAGCCGAGTTCGGGATCGACGTGCAGGGTCAGCGCGGGCCCGGGGTGGTGCGCGGCTATCCACTCCGCGTCCTGCGGCCCCAGCTCGTCGTCCACCCAGACGAACGGGCGCCCGGCAGCCCAGGCGACCAGGTTCCTGGTCTTCCAGTGCAGCCCGTCCGGGTCCTGCTGGTGCAGCTCCGGCCAGTGGATGTACGGCAGCACGGGCAGCCCCAGCAGCGGCCCGATGAAGGTGTTCGCCTCGTCCATCCACGTGGTGGCCCACACCAGTTCGTACCGCAGCGCCAGCAGTTCGGGCCCGTGGTCCGGGTTGATCCAGATCCGCAGCGGCCGCACACGCTCGGCGGGCCGCTGCGGGAAGCGGGCGACCCAGCAGTCGGGCTTCACCCGGTGCGTCCCGTAACCGTGCGGCCGCCGGTGCCGCTTCGCGGCATAGGGGTTCAACGGCCCGTCGACATCGAGCAGGAGCAGCGGCAACGTCATACCGGGCATCCTCGCCGGAACCCCGCACCGGGACCAGGGGTTTATCGGGCGGAGCAGGCCGGCGTGGTGGGCCGTGGACCGCCTTACGGGGCGATCGGGAGGCGGCGCTTGTGGTCGGTGAGGCGGTAGCGGCGGACGATCGTCTCGAAGGTCTCCTCGGCGACCGGCTTGCCCTCCAGGAAGTCGTCGATGTCGTCGTAGGTGACACCGAGGGCGTCCTCGTCGGCCTTGCCCGGGGCGAGGGTCTCCAGGTCGGCGGTCGGGACCTTCCGGACCAGCTCGGCCGGGGCGCCCAGGGCGTCCGCGACGGCGCGCACGCGGCGCTTGGTCAGGCCGGTGAGCGGGACGAGGTCGGCCGCGCCGTCGCCGAACTTGGTGAAGAAACCGGAGACCGCCTCGGCGGCGTGGTCCGTGCCGACGACCAGGCCGTCGTGCGCGCCGGCCACCGCGTACTGGGCGATCATGCGCTGGCGGGCCTTGATGTTGCCGAGCACGAAGTCCTGGTGGCCGGCGTCGCGGAAGGCCACGTCGGCGGCCACGGCGGCGTCGAGCGCGGCGTCGCTGGCGGGCTTGATGTCGACGGTCAGCAGGTGGTCCGGCCGGATGAAGGAGAGCGCGAGCTGGGCGTCGTGCTCGTCGGCCTGGACCCCGTAGGGCAGCCGCATGGCGTAGAACCGCGCCTCGTGCCCGGCGGCCCGGGCGCGCTCGACGGCGAGCTGGCAGAGCCGGCCGGCGGTGGTGGAGTCGACACCGCCGCTGATGCCGAGCACGAGGGCGCGCAGACCGGTGGAGGTCAGCCGCTCGGCGAGGAAGGCCACCCGGCGCTCGATCTCCTTCTCGGCGTGGAAGGTCTCGGCGACCTCCAGCTCCCGGGCGATCTCCTGCTGCAGGGCGATGGACGCCGGCACGCTCACGTCTGCTCCTTGGTCGGGTTCGATGTGCTGTCGCACCCACCCTACTCAGGCCCGATGCCCGGTGGTACGGCCCGCTCGGCCGGTACCGGCGGACGGCCGGGAGGCCGCTCCCGGAGCCGGCGGCCGTGGGAGCCGCCGATTCCCGGCCCGCCCGCTGCCCGCAGGCCCGCTGACGATCCGTCGGGGGCGGTCCGTAGCATGGGCACGCGCTCGGACGGGGGCCCGGTGCCCTCTGGCAGACTGTGCGACCAGTGGGGCTGTTGGGCCGGGGCATGACAGGTGGGGGCAGAGAGCATGAGCAGCCGGGGGACGGTGCTCGGGGGGCGTTACACGCTGACCGAGCGGATCGGCGGCGGGGGCATGGGCTCCGTCTGGCGCGCCGACGACGAGGTGCTCGCGCGGCAGGTCGCCGTGAAGATCCTGCATCCGGGACTGGTCGAGGACGGCGCCTTCGTCAAGCGGTTCCGGCGCGAGGCCCAGCTGCTCGCGGCGCTGAAGCACCCCGGCATCGTAGACGTCCACGACTACGGCGAGAGCGGCGAGGACGCCGGGGACGACCGGGTCGCCTACATCGTGATGGAGCTGATCGACGGGCAGCCGCTGGACAAGGTGCTCGCCGAGAGCGGGCCGATGCCGCCCGAGCGGGCCCTGGGGCTGCTCGCCACCGCGCTGGACGCCCTGCACGCCGCCCACCGGCAGGAGATCGTGCACCGCGACGTCAAACCGTCCAATCTGATGGTCCGGTCCGAGGGCCGGGTGACGGTGACCGACTTCGGCATCGCGCGGGCGGTCGCCAGCACCCGGATCACCGCCTCCCACGCGGTGATCGGGACGGCGCTCTACATGGCCCCCGAACAGGCCGAGGGGCAGGCCATCACCCCGGCCTCGGACCTCTACTCGATCGGCGTGGTCGGCTACGAACTGCTCACCGGACAGCCGCCGTTCGTCGGCGAGAGCGTGCTGGAGGTCGCCCTCAAGCACATCCGGGAGCCCGCTCCGGAGCTGCCGGCGGCCGTTCCGGAGGCGGTGCGCGGGCTGATCGCCACCGCGCTGGCCAAGAAGCCGGAGGACCGCTTCGCCGATGCCGGCGCGATGGCCGCCGCGGCGCGGGCCGCGATCGCCGCCGCTCCCGGCGCCCCCGCGCTGCCGGCACCGCCGGTCGTTCCGGTGATGCCCGCGACGCCCGCCGGAGCCGCGGCCGACGTCGGCAAGGTGGAGTCCCGGGACGCCACCGAACCCGGCACCCGTCGGCGGCGGCGCGGCTTCCTCGTCCCCATCGTCATACCGGTGATCATCACGGCGGGCACCGCGACCGTCCTGCTGATCGACCGCACGCCCTTCACCTCCGAGGCGAAGACGCCCGGGGCGCAGCCGTCCGTCACGGTCTCCGGCCCGGCGAACCCCGGCGGCCCGGCAACGTCGGCCGAGAACGCGACGACCCCGCCGCCGACCACCCCCGCGCCGACCGGCACCCCGACCGCGCCCGGCGCCACCGCGACCCCCGGCGCCCAGCAGTCCACGCCTGCGCCGGGCGGCACCGGTGCGGCGAACGGCGGCGGCGCGACCGGAGCGGGCGGCACCCCGCGCGCGACCCAGCCGCCGGCCGGCGTCCCGGCCCCGGCGGCCGGCACGGCCGGGGCCGGGACCCAGCCCGCTCCCGGAACGCAGCCCGGCACCCAGCCCAATCCCCAGCCGGCGGCCACCAGCGCCCCGCCGCAGACGCCCGTCACGCCGCCGGGCTGCGGCGGCACCAAGTGGGGGCCGATCGTCAGCGTGGCCTCCGGCCTCAAGCTCGGCCTGTCCAAGGACACCCCGTCGGCCGGCCAGTCCGTGATCATGGGCGGCAACACCGCCTACGGCTGGGTGCGTTCGGACCCGGACCCGGGCGGCTGGTACCACCTCTACCCGTGCAACCTGAGCGGCGCGCCGCTCGTCCAGGAGACCGACGGGCGGGTGACGCTCTCGGGCGGCTTCAGCGTCCTGAGCAACTGGAAGGTGAGTGCCGGGAGCACGCCGGGCGCCTTCCGTCTCGCGGACTACATGGGCTCCGCGTGCATGACCGACAACGGCGCGGGCAACCAGGTCACCATGGTCACCTGCACCGCCGGGAACAAGTCCCAGGAGTTCAGGATCCCCTGATCGGAGCCGAAGGGGCGGCGGGCCGGTGGACCGGTGGACCTACGGAGCCGCCGCCCCGGTCACGGTCGGGTCCAGAGGTTGCGGGCGGCGAGCAGCGGCAGCACGCCCTCGCCGAACCAGTACGCCTCCTCCAGGTGCGGGATCCCGGAGAGCACGAACTCGTCGATGCCCAGCTCGTGGTACTCGGTGATGAGGTCCGCGACCTCCCGGTGGCTGCCGACCAGGGCCGTGCCCGCGCCGCCCCGCAGCAGGCCGATGCCGGCCCAGAGCCCGGGGTGGATCTCCAGCCGCTCGGCCGAGCCGCCGTGCAGCGCGAGCATCCGGCGCTGGCCCTCCGACTCGCTCTCGGCGAGGGCGCGCTGGGTCTCCCGGACGCGCGCCGGGTCCATCGACGCCAGCAGCCGCTCGGTCTCCGCCCAGGCCTGGGCGGAGGTGTCCCGGGTGATCACGTGCAGCCGGATGCCGAAGCGGACCACCCGGCCCTGGGCGGCGGCCAGTTCGCGGATCCAGGCGATCTTCTCGCGGACCTGCGCGGGCGGTTCGCCCCAGGTCAGGTAGACGTCGGCGTACCGGGCGGCGACGTCGCCCGCCGCCGGGGAGGACCCGCCGAAGTACACCGGCGGCACCTGGTCCGGGAGCCGGTTCAGGGTGGCCCGCTCGACCCGCAGATGGACGCCGTCGTGGTCGACGGTCTCCCCGGCCCAGAGCCGGCGGGTGATGGACAGGAACTCGCCCGTCCTGGCGTAACGGGCGTCCTTGTCCAGGAAGTCCCCGTACGCGCGCTGCTCGGCCGACTCCCCGCCGGTCACCACGTTGAGCAACAGCCGTCCGCCGGACTGCCGCTGGTAGCTCGCCGCCATCTGCGCGGCCAGGGTCGGACTGATCTGCCCGGGCCGGAACGCCACCAGGTACTTCAGCCGCTCGGTCACCTGGGTCAGCATCGCCGTGGTCAGCCAGGCGTCCTCGCACCACGCGCCGGTCGGGGTCAGCGCCCCCTCGAAGCCCAACTGCTCCGCGGTGCGGGCGATCTGGCCGAGGTAGGCGATGCTCGGCGGCCGGTCGGAGCCGGCCGCGCCGGGCGTCGAGCCGTGCCCGCCGCCGACGATCTGCCGGCTGTCGCCGTTGGTGGGGAGGAACCAGTGAAAGGTGAGGGACATGGACGGACACGCTCCTGGCGGTGGTTGCCGGCTGCTGGTGGACCTGGTTCGCGTCAGCGGCGACAGCCGGCCGTGCACACCCGTCCCAGGTCGACGTGCAGTCGCCGTACAGGGAGGAAGGGGGCCGGAGCGGTCATGGCCCGATTCTCCGGGACTCCCACCCCGCTGGACAAGACATCCGCGTCAGAACACCCGTGCCAGAACACCCACATCAGCCCACCGGGGCCAGAACACCGGGGCCGGAACACCCACGGAACACCCACGCCAGTACTCCCCCGCGACCGCACCGGGAAGGGCCCCCGCCGGACGGCGGACGGCGAACGGCCGCCGGGCCTCCCCTCGGCAGCGGAGGGGAGGCCCGGCGGTTGGTGCGGCAGGGGGGAGGCGGCTCAGACGAGGCCGGCCTTCTCCAGGGCGGCGCAGCAGGTGTTGACCAGGAGGCGGGTCACCACGTACGGGTCCACGTTGGCGTTCGGGCGACGGTCCTCGATGTAGCCCTTCTGGTCGACCTCGACCTGCCACGGGATACGGACCGAGGCGCCGCGGTCGGAGACGCCGTAGCTGTAGACGTTCCACGGAGCGGTCTCGTGCTTGCCGGTCAGGCGCGACTCGATGTCGGCGCCGTACTGGGTGACGTGCTCCAGGACGATCTCCTGCGAGGCGCCGAGCGACTCGCAGGCGGTGATGATCGCGTCGTAGTTCTCGCGCATCGCCTTGGTGGAGAAGTTGGTGTGCGCGCCGGCACCGTTCCAGTCGCCGCGCGCGGGCTTGGCGTCGAGGGTGGCGTCGATGCCGAACTCCTCGGCGGTGCGGTAGAGCAGGTAGCGGGCGACCCACATGTGGTCGGAGGCGGTCAGCGCGTCGACCGGGCCGATCTGGAACTCCCACTGGCCGGGCATGACCTCGGCGTTGATGCCGCAGAGCGAGAGGCCGGCGGCGAGGCAGCGGTCCATGTGCAGCTCGACGATCTCGCGGCCGAAGACCTCCTCGGCACCGACACCGCAGTAGTAGCCGCCCTGCGGGGCCGGGAAGCCGCCCTCGGGGAAGCCGAGCGGGCGGGAGCCCTTGAAGAAGGTGTACTCCTGCTCGATGCCGAAGATCGACTCCTGAGCGGCGAACTGCTCGGCGATCGGGCGCAGCAGCGCACGGGTGTTGCTCTCGTGCGGGGTGCCGTCGATCTCGTTGACCTCGCACAGGACGAGGATGTTGTCGCCGCCGCGGATCGGGTCCGGGAAGGTGGCAACCGGCTCAAGGACGCGGTCCGAGGCGTGACCCTCGGCCTGGTTGGTGGAGGAGCCGTCGAAGCCCCAGGTGGGGATCTTGTCCGCGTTGGCCAGGATCCGAGTCTTGGAGCGGAGCTTGGCGGTCGGCTTCGTGCCGTCGATCCAGATGTACTCGGCCTTGATTGCCACGGGGGTGAACCTCGCAAACTGGGTGGTGGGTGCCCGCGTAGCGTTGCAAGCCGCCGTTTCCCGGTTGTTCCTCCTATGTAACACCCAGGTGAACCAACCGTCCGCGTTGGCACGGTCACGGTGCGGGAGTGCCGTGGATGGCACCCCGCACCGATCGGCGCACCGCGACGGGTGTCCGCCCTTCACCGCGGCGGGCGTGGGCCCTTCACCGCGGCGGGCGTGGGCCCTTCACCGCGGCGGGCGTGGGCCCTTCACCGCGGCGGGTGTCAGTGCTTACGGGCGTGCGCCGCCCGGCGGCGGGTGACCCAGAGCGCGCCGCCGCCGACCGCGACCAGGGCGGCGGCTCCGGCGGCGAGCGGACCGGTCGCGTCACTGCCGCCGGTCGCGGCGAGGTTGCCGCCGGCGGCGGTGGCGGTGGCCTGCGGCCGGGCGGTTCGGCCGGGCGGCGTGGTGGTCGCGTCGACCGCGGGCTGGACGGCCGGGGCGGTGCCGGGCGCCGTCGGCGTGACCGAGGGGGTCGGCGTGACCGGTGCGGTCGGCTTCTCGCAGCTCACCGAGGCGACGGTGATCTTCCCGGTCACCTTGGCGACGTTGAGGTTGAGCGGGTTCACCTCGATCTGCACCTCCAGGGCCGAGGCGGCGGCTGTGGTCGAGGTGGTGGCCCGCTTGGAGAACTCCACCGAGACCCTGCCGACCAGCGGCACGTCCACGTCGGTCGGCCCGTACAGGCTGAGGGTGACCGGCTTGCCGAGCACGGTGAGCTTGGCGGGGGCGGTGACGTCGGCGGTGGGCGGCCCGTCGACCGGGCAGGTCACCGAGGAGCTGAGCGCCTCCAGGCCGAGCAGGGTGGTGGCCGGGAGACCGGGCGCGTGCACGTCGGCGTTGACCAGCTTGACCGAGGCGGCGGTGCCCTTGGCGTCCGACTTCACCACCGAGGTGCCGACGTCGGCCTTGACCAGGGTGACCGGGCCCTGCTGGTCGACGCCGTCGACCTTGGCCGTCAGCAGCGAGCCTTCGCGCTGGGCCGGGCTCTCGACCTTGTTGAGCGCGAGGTTCACCGGCACGTCGACCTTGCTCAACAGCTGCACGTCCAGCGCGAGTTCGGCGGTGACGGCGCGCGCCCTGCCCGCCGTGGCGGTCGGCGCGGCGGCCGCGGCGGTCGAACCGGCGGCCGCGGTGGCGGGCGCGGGAGTGGGGCCGGTCGCGTGCGCCACCGGCGTCACGACCAGCGCCGACGCCACCGCGGCGGCGACGGCGGAGCCGGCGAAGGACGTGGAACGGGAAGAAGACATGGCGGTACCCCCACAGGTGGTGATCTCGGTAGAGCGCGCCTCCGACATCACCCGCGAGGCGGGGCAAGGGGCCGGTGCTCCGTACGACGAGTCGCCAGTCTTCATCGAACAGTGCGTCACATGAGCCACACAGAACGTCATTTCACTCATTCGGGTGAGGTTGACGCCCAAAGCTGCCCGGCGAAGCACTGCGGCAGGACACCTCCGGCAGGACTCCTCCGGCAGGCCCCCTACCGCAGGAGCCCTACGGCAGGAGCCCTACGGCAGTCGCCAGTCCACCGGCTGTGCCCCCTGCCGCACCAGCAGCTCGTTGGCCCGGCTGAACGGCCGCGAGCCGAAGAAGCCGCCGTTCGCCGAGTACGGGCTCGGGTGGGCGGACTCGATCGCCGGCACCTCGCCCAGCAGCGGGCGCAGGTTGCGGGCGTCGCGCCCCCAGAGGATCGCCACCAGCGGGCCGCCGCGCGCCGCCAGGGCCTTGATCGCCTGCTCGGTGACCTCTTCCCAGCCCTTGCCGCGGTGCGCGGCGGGCTTGCGCGGGGCGGTGGTCAGGGCCCGGTTCAGCAGCAGCACGCCCTGCCGCGTCCACGGTGTGAGGTCGCCGTTGGAGGGCTGCGGCAGGCCGAGGTCGGTCCCGTACTCCTGGAAGATGTTGATCAGACTCGCCGGGATCGGCCGCACCTCGGCCCCTACCGAGAAGCTGAGCCCGACGGCGTGGCCGGGCGTCGGGTACGGATCCTGCCCGACGATCAGCACCCGCACGTCGGCGAGGGGCTGTTGGAAGGCGCGCAGGACGTTCGGCCCCGAGGGCAGGTACGTGCGGCCGGCGGCCAGCTCGGCGCGGAGGAAGTCGCCCATGGCGGCGACCCGGCCGGCGACCGGCTCCAGCGCGGTGGCCCAGCCGGGCTCGACGATCTCGTTCAGTGGACGCGGTGCCATGGTCGCCACCCTATCGGCCTACTCGGACAGGCCGTTCACCCGGATGATCACCAAAGCGACCATCGGCCGCACGGCCCCCGGGGTGGACCGCTCAGCCCACCGGCCGCCCGCGCAGCACCACCAGCCGCGGATCGGCGAGCACCCGGACGTCCGCCCGCGGGTCCTCGTCGTACACCACGAAGTCCGCCGACGCCCCCTCCTCCAGGCCCGGTCGGCCGAGCCACCGGCGCGCCCCCCAGGTGGCCGCCGACAGCGCCTCGGCGGGAGCGAGCCCGGCCTTGACCAGCTCGGCCACCTCCTCGGCGACCAGCCCGTGGGCGAGCGAACCGCCCGCGTCCGTCCCGACGAAGACCGGGATGCCCGCGTCGTGCGCGGCCCCGACGGTGTCGTAGCGGCGCTCGTGCAGCCGGCGCATGTGCGCGGACCAGGCCGGGAACTTGGCCTCGCCGCCGGCCGCGAGGGTCGGGAAGGTGGCGATGTTGACGAGGGTCGGGACGATCGCGACGCCGCGCTCGGCGAAGGCCGGGATCAGCTCCTCGGTCAGCCCGGTGGCGTGCTCGACGCAGTCGATCCCGGCCGCCAGCAGGTCCGGCAGCGAATCGGCGGCGAAGCAGTGCGCGGTGACCCGCGCGCCCTCCTCGTGCGCCGCCGCGATCGCCTCGGCCAGCGCGTCGCCGGGCCAGCAGGCGGCGAGGTCGCCGGTGCCGCGGTCGATCCAGTCACCGACCAGCTTGACCCAGCCGTCCCCGCGCCGGGCCTCGGCCCGGACGTAGGCGGCGAGGTCACCGGGCTCGATCTCGTGCGCGTAGTTGCGGATGTAGCGCCGGGTACGGGCGATGTGCCGGCCGGCCCGGATGATCCGGGGCAGGTCGTCCCGGTCGTCGATCCACCGGGTGTCGGCGGCCGAACCGGCGTCGCGGATCAGCAGGGTGCCGGCGTCCCGGTCGGTCACCGCCTGCTTCTCACTGGTCGCGGCGTCGACGGCGCCGTGCGCGTCCAGCCCGACGTGGCAGTGCGCGTCCACCAGCCCGGGCAGCACCCAGCCGGTCACCGTGCGCACGTCCGCGGCGGCCGCCGGGCGGTCGAACGCCACCCGGCCGTCCACCACCCAGAGTTCGTCCCGGACGTCCTCCGGCCCGACCAGCATCCGGCCCCTGACGTGCAGCACCGCACCATCGCTCATGCCCCGCACTCTACCGAGCGGGGTCCCGCCCGGGCAGGGCCTTCCCGGCGCGCGGGGAGGATGAGGCAGACTCGTCCCTGTCCGAACCGCCTCCCCTCCTCCGTCCCGTTCTCCGTCCCGATGCTCCGTCCCGTTCTCCGTCCCGTTCTCCGTCCCGTTCTCCGTTCCGTTCTCCGAAAGGCCGGCCGCCACCGTGAGCCCGTTCCTCGACCTTCCTCCGCTCAGCGCCGCCGACTTCGCGGCGATCGAGGACAAGGTCGCCGCGCTGCTGCACACCTCCGCCGATGTGATCGTCACCCAGGGTGAGGCGCTGCTGCCGCTGGAGGCCGCGATCCGCAGCGCCGCGCGGCCGGGCTCCACCGCGCTGAACATCGTCACCGGCCCGTACGGCCAGACCTTCGGCAACTGGCTGCGCGACTGCGGGGCGACGGTCGTGGACCTCGCGGTGCCGTTCGACACCGCCGTCACCGCCGCGCAGGTCGCCGAGGCGCTGGCGGCCCACCCGGCGATCGACTTCGTCTCGCTGGTCCACGCCGAGGCCGCCACCGGCAACACCAACCCGGTCGCCGAGATCGCCGCCGTGGTCCGCGCGCACGGTGCGCTGCTGATGGTGGACGCCGTCGCCTCGGTGGCCGCCGAACCGCTGCTCACCGATGCCTGGGGCATCGACCTCTGCGTGATCGGCGGGCAGAAGGCGATGGGCGGCCCGGCCGGGGTCTCCGCCGTCTCGGTCTCCGAGCGCGCCTGGGAGCGGATCGCCGCCAACCCGGCCGCGCCGCGCCGCTCCTACCTCTCGCTGCTGGACTGGAAGGAGCGCTGGACGGACGCCGGGCGCACCGCACTCCCGCACGCTCCGGCCCAGTTGGAGATGCTGGCGCTCGGCGCCTGCCTGGACCGGATCGCCGCGGCCGGCCTGCCCGCCGTGATCGCCCGCCACCGCGCCGCCGCCGCGGCGGTCCGGGCGGGCGTCCGCGCCCTGGGCACCGTCGCCCCGTTCGTCCCGGACGACGCCCACGCGGCGCCGGTCGCCACCACCCTGCGCACCCCCGCCGGCCGGTCCGCCGCCGGGCTCGCCGCGGATCTGCTGCGCGTCGACCCGACCCTCCCCGTCCAGCCCGGCGGCGGCGCCCTCGCCGACTCGATGCTGCGGGTCAACCACTACGGCCCGGCGGCCTCGCTCGCCACCGTCCGCGCCTTCCTGACCGCCCTGGCCACCACCCTCGGCGCCGACGGCGGGGCCGACACCGACACCGGGGCGGACGCCGGATCCGCCCTCAAGGCGGCCGACGCCGCCTGGGAGAGCGCCGTCGCCGCCGGCTGAGACCGGTCGCCCGACCACGCCGCGAACCCCTCGGGAGCTCTTGTTCCCGAGGGGTTCACCGTGTGGCCACCCAGATCTCACCGTCTCCCGGCAGGCTCCCGCACGAGGAGAAGTTGGCTATACAACTTCACCAAGCCATCTGCCGACCAGGAGAGACCCATGGCGCTCCCGACCCACCTGCCGCCGTACTGGCTGCGCGACAACTGCCCCTGCGCCGAGTGCCGGGACGGGCGCAGCGGGCAGAAGCTGTTCCAGATCACCGACCTGCCGGCCGACCTCGCCCTCGCCGCCCACGCCGAGGTCGGCGGGAACCTGGAGGTGCTCTGGTCGGACGGCCACCGGTCGCGCTACCCGCTGGAGTGGCTGGCGCGGGACGCCGACGGCGACGGGCGCACCGAGGCGGAGAAGCAGCTCTGGGTCGCGGCCGACTTCCGCCGCGGCATCCCGGAGGCGGCATGGGAGGCCTACCTGGCCGACCCGGCCGAGCAGGCGGCGGTACTCGGGGCCGTCCGGCGCTCCGGGTTCGCGGTGCTGCACGGGGTACCGGCGGTCGAACGGCAGGTACTCGCGGTGGCCCGCTCCTTCGGCCACGTCCGGGTCACCAACTACGGTGAGCTGTTCGACGTCCGGGTCGAGCCGGACCCGAACAACCTGGCCTTCACCAGCGCCGCGATCGCCCCGCACAGCGACAACCCGTACCGGGACCCGGTGCCCACCCTGCAGCTGCTGCACTGCCTGGAGAACTCCGCGACCGGTGGCGACTCCGGGCTGGTGGACGGCTTCAAGGCGGCGGCGCTGCTGCGCGAGGAGTCCCCGGCGGACTTCGTGGTGCTGACCCGTACCCCGGTCCCCTTCGTGTTCCGCGACCGCGGCACCGAACTGCGCGCCGACCGCCCGCTGATCGAGGTGGACGCGCGCGGCCGGATCCGCGAGGTGCGGTTCAACAACCGGTCGATCAGCACCCTGCGCGGGTCCGCCGAGGAGCTGGACGCCTTCTACGCGGCCTACCGCCGGTTCGCCGCGATCACCCTGCGGCCCGAGCTCCGGCTGGACTTCCGGCTCGACCGGGGCGATTGCCTGATCTTCGACAACGTCCGTCTGCTGCACGCCCGGACGGCCTTCGAGCAGGACGGCTCGCGTCACCTCCAGGGCTGCTACGCGGACCTCGACTCGCTGCACAGCACCCTCGCGGTGCTGCACCGGCGCACCGCCGCGCTGGAGACGATCGCCGCGCTGTTCGCGGGCGAGGGCGCCGGCGAGTACCTGGGCGAGGCGGTCACCATGGCCGAGCACATGCTGCAGGCCGGGGCGCTGGCGCAGGCCGCCGGGGCCGCGCCGGAGCTGGTCGCGGCCGCGCTGCTGCACGACATCGGGCACTTCTTCGACAAGCACGGCCATGGAACGTCGCACGGGCGCGACCTGATGAACGGCCAGGACAACCGGCACAGCGACACCGGCGCCGCCTGGCTGGCCCAGTGGTTCGGCCCGGAGGTCACCGAGCCGGTCCGGCTGCACGTGGCCGCCAAGCGGTACCTGTGCACGGCCGAGCCCGGCTACCGCGAGCGGCTCTCCGCGGCCTCGGAGTACACGCTCCAGGTGCAGGGCGGCCCGATGGGCGCGGAGCAGGCCGCCGCCTTCGCGGCCCTGCCCGGCGCGGCCGACGCCGTCGCCGTGCGCCGCTGGGACGAGCAGGCCAAGGACCCGGACGCCGAGACCCCGGGGTTCGAGCACTTCCGCCCGCTGCTGGCCGCCCTCATGCGCTAGGGGGAGTGGGGCGTCGGCCGGTCCGACTCCCCACTCCGGCGCCGGAGTTCAGTCACCCTCCCGGGCGTGCCGCGAAAGGGCCGAGGTGGCCAGCGAGTTGTGGATGCTGAAGGCCACCGTGCCGGGCAGGTAGCGGTCCTGGGACCACTCCACCGGCATCCCGGTCGGGTCGGTGGTCCGGCGCCGCTCGCGCAGCAGCGGGCTGCCCCGGCGGCAGCCGAGCAGCCGGGCGTCCTCCGCGTTGGCGGCGACTATGTCGATGGTGTGGTCGGCGTCCGTGAACAGGATGCCGTGCTCGCGCAGGACTTCGGTGTGCGAGACCACGTCGGCCGGCAGCTGGGCGACGATCTCGCCGACCCGGGGCGGGTAGACCGTCCGCTCCACCATCACCGCCGCGCCGGAGAGCGTGCGCAGCCGGACGGTGACGTACACCTCGGAGCCGGCCTCCAGGCGCAGCTGCTCGCGCTCGGCGGCGTCGGCCGGCCGGCGCACCAGCGAGTCCAGGATGCCGCCGGGCTCCTCGCCCATCGAGTAGGCCCAGTGCGTGAAGCTCAGCAGTTCGGAGAAGCTCTGCACCCGGGCGGTGCCCAGCACCACCCGCCGGGTGCCGCGCCGGGAGGTGACCAGGCCGTCCGAGCGCAGCACGGCGAGCGCCTGGCGGACGGTGCCGCGGGAGACCCCGTACTGCTCGGCCAGCGTGCCCTCGGCGGGCAGCCGGCCGGCCTCGCCGAACGCGCCGGTGGTGATCGCCTCGCGCAGATCGGCGGCGACCTTGCGGTAGAGCGCACCGGCGGCGCGCTCCTGGCCCGGCGCGGCAGGGGCCACGGGGGCAGCGGGGGCCGCGGGTGCCGCAGGGACCGCGGGGCGGTCGGGCTCCAGTGCCACGTCAGTCAATGTCCCTCCTGGGGCGGTGTCCTGCGCAGCCGTACCGGCCCGGACAGCCCGACTTTATCCCGCTGCGCCTTCGAAGCATCGCATTCGGTCGATCACTGACCGAGGCCCTGATTCGACCGTTCCCGTAGCCGCCCCCGGTTCTGGGCCATCCGTTCACCTTCCCGTCACCGGACTCCGGCGTACTTACCTCCGTCAGGCGAAGTTGGCTAGTCAACTCGGACGGTTCCGAACGACTGATCGCCTGGCCCGCCCTTGTGAAGAAGCACCTCTCAGCGAGACGCACCCCCGCGAAACGCACCCCTCGCAGTACGCCCCTGATCAGGAGACTGACCCGTGACCGTGCACCGTGCCCGCGCCGCCGCCTTCGCGGCCGTACTGACCGCCGCCGCGCTCTCCCTCACCGCCTGCGGCTCCGCCGGTTCGACCGCCCCGAAGTCCGGTGACGCCGCCAAGGCCGGCGCGAAGGACGCCAAGGACGCCACCTCGCTCGCCGACTTCGGCGGTCTGGACGGCCTCGTCGCCGCCGCCAAGAAGGAGGGCAAGCTGCACGTCATCACGCTGCCCAGGGACTGGGCCAACTACGGCAAGATCATGGACTCGTTCAAGGCCAAGTACGGCATCGAGATCGAGGACGAGAACCCGGACGGCTCCAGCCAGGACGAGATCAACGCGATCACCTCCCGCAAGGGCCAGGACCGCGCCCCCGACGTCGTCGACCTCGGCAGCGCGTTCGCGCTCCAGGCGGTCAAGGACGGCCTGCTCGCCCCCTACAAGGTGGCCACCTTCGACAAGGTGCCGGACACCATGAAGGACGCGAACGGCGCCGCCGTCAACGACTACGGCGGCTACGTCTCCATCGGCTGCGACGCCAAGAAGATCCCGAACTGCCCGAAGACCTTCGCGGACCTGCTCAAGCCCGAGTACAAGGGCCAGGTCGCCTTGAACGGCAACCCGACCAAGTCCGGCTCCGCGTTCGGCGGCGTCTACGCGGCCGCACTCGCCAACGGCGGTTCGCTGGACAACATCCAGCCCGGCATCGACTTCTTCGGCAAGCTGAAGGCCACGGGCAACTTCAACCCCGTCGAGTCCACCCCGGCCACCATCGAGAAGGGCGAGACCCCGATCTCGATCGACTGGTCGTACCTGAACGCCGGCTACACCGACGAGTTCAAGGAGAAGGGCGTCGACTGGAAGGTCTCCGTCCCCTCCGACGGCAGCTACGCCCAGTTCTACAACCAGGCCGTCAACAAGTGGGCCCCGCACCCGGCGGCCGCCCGCCTGTGGCAGGAGTACCTGTTCAGCGCCGAGGGCCAGAACCTCTTCCTCGGCGGCTACGCCACCCCCTCCACCTTCGAGGCCCTGAAGAAGGACGGCACCCTCGACACCGCGGCCGCCGCCAAGCTGCCCGCCGTCGAGAAGCCGTTCACCACCTTCCCGACCCAGGACCAGATCACGGCCGCCAAGAAGGTCGTCACCGAGAACTGGACCAAGGCCATCGCAGGCTGACACCCGGCCGCAGCAACCCGAAACGGGCTGATCCCACTCATGACCACGGCTCCCGCCCCGGTGCCGACCACCCCCGCCGCCACCGTTCACGGTGGCGGCGCGGGGGCGTCCGCCACCGCTCCCACCCCCACCCCCGCCCGGCCCACCCGCCGGCGCCCGCGCGGCGGATCCTGGCTCGCCACGGTGCCGCTCTTCCTCTTCTTCCTGATCGGCTTCGGCCTCCCCGCCGTCGCCATCGTGATCGGCGCGTTCACCACCTCCAGCGACGCGGAGGGCGGGGGCGGCCAGTTCACCCTCGACAACGTCAGGGACTCCGTCCAGGGCGCGTACTGGACGGCGATGCTCAGCAGCCTCAAGCTGTCCGCGCTGACCGCGCTGCTCGCCACCCTGATCGGCCTGCCGATCGCGCAGGCCGTGGTGACCTCCCGGCAGACCTGGCTGCGCCAGGCGGTGCTGACCGCCTCCGGCGTGCTCGCCAACTTCGGCGGCCTGCCGCTCGCCTTCGCGTTCGTCGCCACCCTCGGCAACGCGGGCGAGGTCACCAAGCTGCTCCACCTGACGGACCACGGCTGGTCGCTCTACTCCTTCACCGGCCTGACCATCGTCTACCTGTACTTCCTCATCCCGCTGATGGTGCTCACCATCACCCCGGCCCTGGACGGCCTCCGGGTGCAGTGGCGCGAGGCGGCCCACAACAACCGGGCCACCACCGTCCAGTACTGGCTGCACGTCGCGCTGCCGATCCTGCTGCCCTCCCTGCTGGGCGGCTTCGTGCTGCTGTTCGGCAGCGCCTTCGCCGCGTACGCCACCGCCGCGGCCATGGTCGGCGCGACCGTGCCGCTGGTCAGCCGCTCGATCGCGGACGCGCTCTCCGGCAACGTGCTGGTCGGCCAGGGCAACCTCGCGCTCGCCCTCAGCCTCAACATGATCGTGGTGGCCGTCCTGGTGATGGCCGTGTACCTCCCCCTCCAGCGCCGGAGTGCCCGATGGCTCAGCTGACCTCCGCCCGCCCCTCCTCGCCGCGCCGCAAGGTGCGCTGGTGGCGCGGTGCCGTCCTGCTGCTCGCGGGCGTCTACTTCGTCGTCCCGCTGGCCGCCGCCGGCTACTTCTCGATCGACGACCCGAAGGGCTACTCCTTCGAGGCGTACACCGGACTGCTCAGCGCCCCCGGCTTCCTGGACAGCCTCTGGCTCACCCTGGGCCTGGCCGTGGTCACCGTCCTGGTGCTGCTGCTCCTGCTGGTACCGGCGCTGATCGCGGTGCGGCTCGGCTCGCCGAGGCTGCGCCCGGTGATCGACGTGCTCTGCACCCTGCCGCTGGTCGTCCCGCCGGTCGCGCTGACCGCCGGCCTGATCGGCGTGCTGCGCTGGGGCCCGGACTACCTGATGGACACGCCGTTCTTCCAGACCTTCGTGTTCATCCAGGACCCGGACTTCCCGCTGGTGCTGGTCATCGCCTACGTGCTGATGTCGCTCCCGCTCGCCTACCGGGCGCTGGACGCCGGTCTGCGCGCGGTGGACCTGCGCACCCTGGTCGAGGCCGCCCGCAACTGCGGCGCGAGCTGGCCGCGCGCGGTGTTCACCGTGGTGCTGCCCAACCTGCGCGGCGCGCTGCTGAACGCCTCCTTCCTCACCCTGGCCCTGGTCCTCGGCGAGTTCACCGCCGCCTCGATCCTCGGCTACCAGCCCTTCCCGGTGTGGATCTACTCGGTCGGCAACAGCCAGGCCCACATGTCGGTCGCGGTCTCCATCCTGAGCCTGCTGATCACCTGGCTGCTGCTGCTCCTGCTGGCCACCGTCGGCCGCGAGCGCCGCCACAAGACCACCACTTCCTGAAGCCCCCGGAGCGATCCCCATCATGACCACGGTTACCGCCCCCGTCGCCGGCACCCACCTCGCACCCGGCGGCGCGACCGTCGAATTCCTCGGCCTCCGCCGCTCGTTCGGTGCCACCACCGCGCTGGACGGCCTCGACCTGACCGTCCGGCCCGGCGAGCTCCTCGCCCTGCTCGGCCCGTCCGGCTGCGGCAAGACGACCGCGCTGCGCATCCTGGCCGGCTTCGAGCAGCACGACTCCGGCCAGGTGCTGGTGGACGGCGAGGACATCACCCGCATCCCCGCGCACCGGCGCGACGCGGGCATGGTGTTCCAGTCCTACAGCCTGTTCCCGCACCTGACCGCCGCCGACAACGTGGCCTTCGGCATGCGGATGCGCGGCACCGGCAAGGCCGAACGCCGCAGGCGCGCCCAGGAGCTGCTGGAGCTGGTCGGTCTGCCGCAGCACGCCGACCGCTACCCGCACCAGATGTCCGGCGGCCAGCAGCAGCGCATCGCGCTCGCCCGCGCGCTCGCCCTGCGGCCGCGCGTGCTGCTGCTCGACGAGCCGCTCTCCGCCCTGGACGCCAAGGTCCGCCTCTCGCTGCGCGAGGAGATCCGCCGCCTCCAGCAGGAGCTGGGGATCACCACCCTGTTCGTCACCCACGACCAGGAGGAGGCGCTCTCGATGGCCGACCGGGTCGCGGTGCTGCGCGCGGGCCGGCTGGAGCAGTGCGCCACACCGTCCGAGCTGTACGCCCGCCCGGCCACCGCCTTCGTCGCCGAGTTCGTCGGCACCATGAGCCGCATCCCCTGCACCCGCACCGCCGACGGCGTCGAGGTGCTCGGCCGCCGCCACGCGGTGGACGGGGCCGCGCCGGCGGACGGCTCGCTCGACGTGCTGGTCCGGCCGGAGAACGTGTCGCTGGTCCCGGCCCCGAACGGCCAGGCGCTGGTGGTCTCCGCGTCCTTCCTGGGCGCCGTCACCCGCCTCACCGTCCGGCTCGACGACGGCACCGAGGTCAAGGCCGACCTGCCGACCGACGCCGCCGCCCTCCTGCCGGTCGGCTCGCGCGCCGCGCTGTCGCTGCCGGAGCGCCCGGTCCTGGTCGACCGTCGTACGGTCTGACCTGTCCGCTCGTCCGACGAACCACCGAAGGTACCGCCATGCCTGATACCGCTCAGCCCGATTCCGCACAGCCGGGTTCCGCACTGCCCGATTCCGCACAGCCCGACACCGCGAAGGCCGACCCCACGAAGGCCGACCCGGCGAAGCCCGGGTCCGCCGCGCCCGCCGCCGTCCTGTTCGACATGGACGGCACCCTCGTCGACACCGAGCACCTCTGGTGGCAGGCCGCCGCCGAACTCGCCGACGAGCTGCGCCATCCGCTCACCGACCAGGACGCGCCCGAGGTGCTCGGCCAGGCCATCGAGCACACCGCCGCCCATCTGCACCGGGTCAGCGGCACCAGCCTCAGCGAGGCCGAACTCGCCGACCGCCTCGGCGAGTCCTTCGCCGGCAAGGTCGCCGCGCAGACCGTCCCGCGGCCGGGGGCGCTCGCCCTGCTCGCCGAGCTCCGGGACGCCCGGGTGCCCACCGCGCTGGTGTCGGCCTCCCCGCGCCGGGTGGTCGACCTCGTGCTGTCCACCATCGGCCGCGACTGGTTCGCCGTGACGCTGGCCGCCGAGGACACCCCGCGCACCAAGCCCGCGCCCGACCCCTACCTCGCCGCCGCCGAGCGGCTGGGCCTCGACCCGACGGACTGCGTGGCCGTCGAGGACACCCCGACCGGCGTCGCCTCGGCCGCCGCCGCGGGCTGCGCGGTGCTCGCCGTCCCCTCGACCGCCACGCCCATCCCCCGGGGATCGCGCGTCACCCTGCTGGACAGCCTGGTGAACGCCGACCTCGCGCTGCTGGGGAAGCTCGGCGCCGCACCCGCGGTGTGACCGGCCATGCCCTATCTCCTGCTCGCCCTCGCCATCGTCAGTGAGGTCTGCGCCACCAGCGCCCTCAAGCTCACCGAGGGCTTCACCCGCCTCTGGCCGAGCCTCGGCGTCGCCGTCGGCTACGTGCTCTCCTTCGCCCTGCTCGGCAGGGCCCTGAAGCACATACCGGTCTCGGTCGCCTACGCCGTCTGGTCCGGCGCCGGTACGGCCGCCGTGGCGGGCATCGGCGTGATCGCCTTCGGCGAGTCGCTGGGCCGGCTCCAGTGGCTCGGCCTGGCCCTGATCATCGTCGGCGTGGTGGTGCTCAACCTGAAGGGCACCCACTGAGCCGCCCGCCCGCCCCGCGCGCACGGCGGCGGGGCGGGCGCCGTGGCTCTTCGCCGTAGCCGCGACGCGTGTGCCGGGCGCGCCGGATGCGACTCCCCCGCCCGTCAACGGCCAGCAATCAACGGCGAGTTGTGCCCCTTCCCGACAGCGTCCACCCCGACACCGTGTACGCCTTCGCCGGCCCGCCCTCCACCGTCGCCCCCGGCGCCACCCGTACCCGCACCTGGAGCGCCGCCGCCACCGACGGCCGGTACGACTTCACCGTCCACGGCCCCGACGGCTTCGTCCGCCGCCACGACCTCGCCGTCACCGCACCCACCGGCACCCGCTTCACCCAGCGCTACGCGGGCACCCTGCACTGACCCGCCCCCCCGGGCGAAGGCGCCCCCTATCCTGCGGGGATGATCAAGCCGATAGAACTGGTGATTTTCGACTGCGACGGCGTGCTGGTCGACAGCGAGCGCATCGCGGCCCGCGTCCAGGTCGCCCTGGGCGCGGAGCTGGGCTGGCCGCTCACCGAGGCGGAGGTGGTCGAGCGGTTCATCGGGCGCTCCCACGCCTCGATCGGCGAGCAGGTCGCCGCCCGGCTCGGGGAGGCCACCGCGGCGCTCTGGAGCAGTCGTTTCGAGCAGCTCCACCGCGAGCAGGTGGACGCCGGGCTGGCCCCGGTCGACGGGCTCCCCGAGGCGCTGGCCGCCCTCACCCTGCCGACCTGCGTCGCCTCCAGCGGCTCGCACGAGAAGATGCGTCACACCCTGGGCCGCACCGGCCTCTACGAGCACTTCGCGGGCCGGATCTTCAGTGCCACCGAGGTCGACCGCGGCAAGCCCGCGCCGGACCTCTTCCTGCACGCCGCCCGGCGGTCGGGCGTCGACCCGGCCGCCTGCGCGGTGGTCGAGGACAGCCGCCCCGGTGTCGAGGCCGCCCGCGCCGCCGGCATGCGCGCCTTCGGCTACGCCGGCGGCCTGACCCCCGCCGAGCGGCTCGCGGGTCCCGGCACCGTCGTCTTCCACGACATGCGCGAACTGCCCGGCCTGCTCGCCGCCCCCTGAGCCCGGGCCGACCGCGGGATCACCCCGAGGAGAAGCCGGCCGGGCGGGTCGGCGCACCCCGCCCGGCCGTCGCACGCTCAGCCCGCGAGGACGCCCGGTAGGTCGGCGATCGACTTCAGGACGTGCGTCGCGCCGTCGGCCCGCAGCCGGGCCTCGTCGTGGGCCCCGGTCAGCACACCGGCCACCACCGAGGCGCCGGCCCGGGTGCCGGTCAGCATGTCGTAGCCGGTGTCCCCGGCGACGGCCATCTGGCGGACGGAGTCCGTGGAGGTCCGCAGCAGGGCGGTGAGCGCCAGGTCCGGGTACGGGCGGCCGCGGCCGGCCTCGGCCGGGCAGAGGGTGAGGTCGGCGATCGACTCCCAGCCGAGTGCCCGCAGGATCCGGTCCTGGGTGGCCCGGGAGAAGCCGGTGGTGAGGACCACCTTGCGGCCCTGGCCCCGGAGTTCGGCGATGGCCTCGGCCGCGCCCGGCAGCGCGGCGCAGTGCCCCGCGTCGACGAGGTCGTGGTAGGCGGCCTCGAAGGCGGTGTTGGCGGCCTGCGCGTTCTCCTCCGCGCCGAACAGGTGGCGGAAGACGGAGATCTTGGACTCGCCCATGGTGAGCCGGACGTGCTGCAGCATGCGGGCGTGCTCGGGGCTGCCGGCCTCGACGCCGAGCGAACCGGCGGCGGCCCGGAAGGCCTGCTCGACCAGGCCGTCGTCGGCGACGGTGGTGCCGGCCATGTCGAGGACGACCAGGCGGATGTCAGCGGACATGTTCACATTCCTTACAGGTTGGCGAGTTCGGCGGTGGTCTCGGCGATGGCCGGCGAGCAGGTCATGCCGCGGCCACCGGGACCGGTGACCAGCCAGACGGCGTCCCGGACCCGCTCCCGGTGGACCACCCGGGTGGTGTCCACGCACTGCGCGTACACCCCGGCCCAGCGGCGGCGCACCCGGGGCAGCGGCCGGCCGAGCAGTTCCTCGGCCACGCCGACCAGGTGGTCGTACGGGTCCTCGACGACGTCGAAGCCGAACGGGTGGTCGTACTCGTGGGTGTCGCCGATGGTGAGGCCGCCGTCCTTGCGCTGGACCATCAGCAGCTGCATCTTGTGCTCGGCGGCGACCGGCGGCTGCGGCTGCGCGGCCTTCAGCCGCTCCAGCGCGTCACCGGCGAAGGCGGGGTAGTAGCGGAAGCTGTCGCCGTCGGCGACCGAGGTGGTGAGCTCCTCGCCGAGCGGGTCGGTCTGCATCATCTGCAGCCGCACCCTGCGGACGGGCAGCTCGGGCGCCAGCTCGCGCACCAGCCCGCCCAGCCAGGCGCCGGTGCAGAGGATCACCAGGTCACCGGTGTGGACGTCGCCGTGGTCGTCGCGGACGGCGTTCTCACCGATCACCTCGCGGACCTCCCGCCCGGGGAGGAAGGTGTACCGGCCGCCGGCCAGCAGTGCGGCGCGCAGCGCGGGCTGGGCGGTGCGCGGCTCGACGGCGGCGTCCCGGTCGCACCGCAGCGCGCCGAGCAGCTTGCCGCGCAGGGCCGGATTGGCGGCTCTGGTCTCGGCCGCGTCGAGCAGCCGGTAGCCGCGCGCGGCGGCGTCCGCCCGGGTCAGCGCCTGTTCGGCGACGGCGAGTTCGACCTCGGTGCGGATCGCGGTGAGCGAGCCGTTGGCCCGGAAGCCGAGCTCGGGCACCCTCGCGCCGATCTCCTCCCACAGTTCGCGGGCCCGCAGCGCGGTGTCCAGTTCCTCACCGCCCGACCGGCCGCTGACCCAGACCAGCCCGAAGTTGCGCACCGAGGCGCCGCGCGCCTCGGACTCGCGCTCCAGGTGGACGACCTCGTGGCCGCGCTCGACGGCCTGCCAGGCGTGCATGCTGCCGAGCACGCCTGCTCCTACGACGATGACTCTCATGCGGCCAGGCTGGTGCCGCGAGGTGGCCGAGGGGAGTCCGAACGGCGGCGCGCAGGTGAACCGACCGAAAAGTTGTACAGCCAACACCGCTCAGGCGGCCGGGCCCGTGCCCGCCCCGGCCGGGGCCGCCGGCGGGAGGCCGGGTCAGCGCACCACGGTCGCCCGCAGGCGGGTGCCCGTCCGAAGGGCCCGCGCCCGGCTCGCCTGCTCTCCCCGCCACCCCGGCCGCACAAGGGCCGGGCAGGTCACGGAACCCGGCGCCGCTGGGTCGCCGGTGACGGCCCGCTGCCGGACGCCGGCGCGACGTCGCCCGCGCCCAGCAGCGGCCGCAGCGCGCCCCGGCGGGCCCGGTCGACCAGCGGTGCGGCCCGGCCGGCGGCCAGCGCGAGCGCGGCCGCCGTCAGAACGCCGACCAGCGCACCGACCAGTACGTCGTGCGGGTAGTGGACGCCGACCCAGACCCGGGAGGCACCCATCAGTGCGGCGGCGGCCACCGCGAACGCGCCCAGCCGCCGGTCCGCGAACCAGAGCGCGGTCGCGGCGGCGAAGGCGATCACGGTGTGGTTGCTCGGGAAGGACCAGTCACCGGCGCCGGGACAGGTCTCCAGCGTGCCGGACACACCCAGCTGGGTGCACGGACGCACCTCCTCGATCACGCTCTTGAACCCGGAGTTGAGGACGAAGGCGACCACCACGATCAGCGGCGAGGCCAGCACCCGCGCCATCACCGCCGGGCCGGCATCGCGGGCCCGCCACCACGCCCGGAGCATGACGACGGCGAACAGCCCCAGCCCCAGCGCGGACCAGATCCGGATCACCTGGTCCAGCCAGGCGGGCGCGGCGTCCGCCCACCCGATCACCCGGCTGTAGAGGCCGCCGTCGATGCCGCTGCCGTCGTAGACGGCCAGCGCACGGGAGGGCGTCACCGGGTGTCACCGCCACGGCGCCGGGCCCTCCGGGCGCGGAACATTTCCAGAACGATCGGGATCACGGAGACAACTACTACCAGACCGATGATGGGGAGGAGGTAACGGTCGATATCAGGCACCGAGGAGCCGAGCGCGTACCCGGCCAGCACCACGCCGACGGTCCAGACCACGCCGCCCACCACCTGCCAGAGGGTGAACGTGCGCACCGGCACCTCCAGCACGCCGCAGAGCGGGTTGAGCACCGTCCGGACCACCGGGATGAAGCGGCCGAGCACGATCGCCTTGCCGTACCCGTACCTGACGAGCAGTTCCTCGGCCCGCTCGGCCCCGTGCCGCAGGCTCTTCCGCTCGGTCCGCCGCAGCAGCGCGCGGCCACCGCGCCGGCCGATCAGGAAGCCGACCTGGGCGCCGATCAGCGCACCGGCCAGGGCGGCCGGCAGGACCTGGGAGAGCTCCAGCCGCGGGCCGTCGGCGCCGCCGGGGGCGCAGAGCAGACCGGCGGTGAACAGCAGCGAGTCGCCGGGCAGGAAGAACCCGACGAGCAGCCCGGTCTCGGCGAAGAGCACGACGGCGATCCCGAGCGCCCCGAAGGCGGCGAGCAGCGACGAGGCGTCCAGCGGGTTCACCGCGAGGGCGTGAACGGCCGGAGTGGCGGACGACTGGAACAAGGCCGGCGGACCTCCCGTACGGGAGGGCGGCGCGGCCGCCCTCGATCGTCTACAGTGCCGTAGACGGTCTACATGACTGTAGACGAATCGGGGAGGAACCGCCGCCATGTCCGACGTACCGCCGGCCCGTCGGCCCGCCGGGGAGCTGGAGGCCGAGGTGCTGGCCGCCCTCTGGGCCGCCCGCGAGCCGCTGACGCCGCAGGACGTCCAGGCGGCCCTCGGCCGCGGCCTCGCGCGGACCACCGTCGCCACGATCCTGGCCCGGCTGCACGACAAGGGCACCGTGGAACGCACCCGGGCGGGGCGCGCCTACGCGTACACCCCGACCGTCCAGGACCGGGCCGGGCTCGCCGCCCGCCGGATGCACACCGAGCTGGGGCGGGAGGCGGACCGGTCCACCGTGCTGGCCCGCTTCGTCTCCGACCTCTCCGGCGAGGACGAGCGGCTGCTGCGCGAGCTCCTCGGCGGCGGCGACGGTACCGGCGCCGGGGCCGACACCGGCGGGGACGGGCCCCCGGACGGGAGCGCGGGCCCGAGGGGCGCCACCGGGCCGGTCACCCCGTGATCCTGACCGTCTGGGTGCCGCTGCCGCTGCCCTTCCTCGCCGTCCGGCCGCCCCGCCGCCCCGCCGCCCCGCATGTGGACATGCGCCCCCCGCGCGCCTCCATGCGCCGAGCGCGCACCGAGGCTGCCCGGGAGACCCGCCGCCCGCACGCCCTCGCGCACCACCTCCGCGCCCCACCTCCGAGCCCTCCGCGTCCGGGCCCGCGCCCTGCCCCACTCCCCCGGACCGCACCGCCCCGGTGGTCGATTTTCGGCCGCGCGGCACTCATAACTTGTTGGCATGTCCACTCTGATACCGGTGACCGGCCCTAGTTGGCCGACCCCGTCCCCAGGACCGGGCGGCCCCCGTACGCTTTCGTCAGCGCGTCGGCCCCGACGCGCCCTCGATCGGCGGCGAGGAGCAAACCGAGTGCGGCAGACCGGACGGCAGAACCGACGGCCAGAGCCCCGAAGTCCGTCGAGCCCGGCGGAGCTCGCCAGGCTGCACGACCGCGCCCTGGCCGAACCCGTCACCCACGGACCGGCCCGGGAGGCCGGCCCGGGAGGCACCGACCCGCTGCCCGGGCCCCGCCCGGAGATCGGCGACTCCTGGGCCCGGCTGCGCCGCCTCGGCCTGGACCCGGACGCCGGCGCCGCCACCGTCCACCTGGGGCCGGCCGAGGTCGAGCACCGCCGCCGCGCCAGCGGCCTCGACATCCTGCTGCCGGTGCTGCGTGACACCCTGCTCGCCCCGGCCGACCACGTCCCGCTGATCCTCGCCATCGCCGACGCCGAGGGCCACATCCTCTGGCAGGAGGGCGAGCGCAGCCTGCGCCGCAGCGCCGACCGGATCGGGTTCCTCACCGGCGCCCGCTGGATCGAGGAGAGCGTCGGCACCAACGGCATCGCCTCCGCCCTGCGCGCCCAGCGGCCGATGCAGGTCCACTCCGCCGAGCACTACCTGCGCAGCCACCACTCCTGGACCTGCGTCGCCGCCCCCGTGCACGACCCGGGCACCGGCCGGCTGGTCGGCGCCATCAACCTCAGCGGCCCGGCCGGCAACGTCCGCCCGTACCTGCTGCAGCTGACCGCCACCGCCGCCCGGCTCGCCGAGACCGAACTGCGCGCCCGCCGCCTGGAGTCGCTGCACCACCTGCGCACCCTGGCCGCCCCGCTCCTGGCCCGGGTGGACGGCCCGGCCCTGGTGGTCGACGCGGCCGGCTGGATCGCCTGCGCGGCCGGCCTGCCGCCCCCGGTCCGGCTGCGGCTGCCCGCCGAGGGCTGGAGCCCGGCCGCGGTGCACTGGCTGCCCGGCATCGGCGAGTGCTCCGTCGAGCCGCTCGCCGACGGCTGGCTGGTCCGGCCGCTGGGAGACGAACGGACGGCCGACGGCGCCGCCGCGGTGACCGCCGAACAGGCCGAGGGGGCCCGGCTCCGGCTCGACCTGCGCCGGCCGGACCGCCCCGAGCTGTCGGTGCGCGGCGCCGCCGGCAGCTGGTCGCACGCGCTCAGCCCGCGCCACGCCGAACTGCTGCTGCTGCTCGCCACCGAGCGCTCCGGGCACAGCGCGGCGCAGCTCGCCGACGCGCTCTTCGGCGACCCGGCGCGGACGGTGACGGTCCGCGCCGAACTCTCCCGGCTGCGGCGCTACTTGGGCGGCCTGCTGGCCCACCGGCCGTACCGGTTCGCCGATTCGGTCCTGGTCACCGTGGACGGACCGGACGACCCGTACGACCTGCTGCCGGTCTCCTCCGCGCCGGCCGTGCGCCGGTTGCGGGCGGCTCTGGCCGCGGGCGCCGTCCGGCTGCCGGGCGGTCCCCCGCTGCCGGCCCCGCGCGCCCCGGGCGACGACGTCGCCCCGGCGTCCCGGCCTCAGCCGCCGGCCAGCAACGCGGACAACTGGGCGTCGGTCGGGCCGTAGGCCTGCTCGGCCTCCTCGGAGACCAGCCCGTACGTCCGGTCCAGCCACGCCTGAACCCTGGGCTTGGAGACCTCCAACAGGGCACTGCCGTGGGGGGATTCGAGGGCCAGGTGCAACGTCGAGCCGTGGCACGGACAGTAGGCCGGCCACAGCTTGACGTCGCCCTGGCCGCTCAGCGAGCGCAGGCCGTCGCGCAGCAGATCACGCGAGAACACCCAATCGGCCTCGTCCGGCCGCCCCAGATGGAACGTCAGCAGTACCTCGTACGGACGCTCGGCATCGAACCGGAATCGCGTCCGCACCTCGCCGACGACTTCCTCGCCCAGCGAGATCCGCAGTGTCAGCACCTCCTCCACCGCCGCCGGAGCGGCGGTGGAGCCTGCCTCATCGCCGCCCGTGGGGGTGGCGGCGAGAGGGGCACTGGAGGGTGCTGACAACGGGTCGGACGGCATGACGGGCTCTCCGGGACGGCGTGGGATTCCCCCACCTTGCGCCACCGGAGCCCGGACCGGCAAGGGTTGCAAGGAGGTTGCAATAATCCGCGCACCGACGGCCCGGGCCGCGCAGGCCTTGTCAGACGGACCGTCAACTTCCGTTCGGGGAAAGGCCGTCCACGGAGTTGATCGATCCCGCACGAGGGCTGGCCAGGGCCCGGGCAGCCGCTGGTACGCTCGTCCCCCTGCCGGCGCGGGCTCCTGCGCGTCCACCGGCGGACCCGCACGAGCGACCCCGGACGAACCCGGGTGAACCGGCGGCAGTCCGCCCATGACGGCGATTCGGGCCTGTCGGCAGCGCATGGGAGAATGCGGCGACTCAGCGACGGCTTCGGGGAGGGAGGGTCGGGTGGCTCTGCGCGAGGAGATCGGGCCGGACGCGCGGCACGAGCGCGACCTGCCGCGCGAGCGGCACGGCCGGCACGGCCGGCCCAAGCCGTTCGGGGGCCGGCTCCGGCTGCCCACCCTGCGGTTCTCCGGCGCCGCGATGGCGATGTCCACCGTGGTCGGCATCAGCATCGCCACCACCTGGCTGCTCCACGAGCAGCAGGGCGTCGGACGCCGCGCCGGAGTGGCCCAGGTCGGGTCGAGCCCGCCGCCCACCCCCGGCGCCGACCGGGCCGACGCCGCCTCCGCGCCCGACTCCTCGCAGGCGCCGGCCGCGCCGCTGCCGTCCGGGCGGCCCACCGTCCGCCCCGCCGGCCCCGCCACGTCCGAGTCGCACGCCTCGCACCCGCCCGTCTCCGGCGTCCCGGCACCCCGCTCGCCCGCCCCGGGCTCGGCCGTGCCGCTCGCCGAGGGCCGGACCGGCGGCCGGAGCGCCTCCGACACCCCGTCGTCCCAGGCCCTCGGCCCCTCCCCGCAGCAGGACGGCCTGACCGCCGCCACCGCGCCGCCGCCCACTGACGGGCCGTCCTACCAGCGGCCCGAGCCCGTGGAGTCCGGCCAACCGCTCGCGGCCCGATCGCCCGAGCCGCCCAAGCCGCTCGCCCCCGCGCCCGGCGCGCAGGACCCGACCACCGTCCCCAAGGACCCGACCGGCGGTACCGCCCCGGGCCCGGGCGACCCCGACGACACGGTCGACCACGCGCTCACCGGCGCCGCACTCGTCCAGTCGCTCGGCCGCGACGGCACCCGGCACGTCCTCACCCTGACCGTCACCGAGCCGCTCACCGCGCTGCAGGCCGAACTCCGGCTCGCGCCGGACGCGGCGGCCCCTGGCGGTCCGGCACCGGACGCCACCGCCGCCACCGCTCCCTCCGGCACCGCCTGGACCGACCTGGCCGGCGCCGTGGTCACCACCCACCACGAACGCGGCACCCTGGTCTACCGCTTCACCACCCCGCCCGGCACCGACGTCCCGCCCGGCCGCTACACCTTCGGCGTCCGGCACACCCGCCCGGCCGCGACGCCGGGCACCGCGGCGCCCGCCACCGGCGCGCCCACCACCGGCGTCCCCGGGGCCGCGCCCGCACCGGCCGCACCGGGGCGCGGGGAGAGCGTGCCCACCGGCCCCGGCAAGGCCGCCCCGGCCGAGAGCTGGAGCGCCTCGGCGTTCGGCATCCACCACCCGCGGGCCGTCGCCGCGCTGGGAGCGTTCGCCGTCGGACCGAACTGACCGACCGTCCGACAACCCGACAGGTCACCGCCTTGATCGGGCTCGTCTCGACAACCCCGTTCGTTACTGTGGGTACCACTCGGCACGGCGCCCCGACTCGGGTCCCGCACGCCGTGCCACCGCATCCGAGGAGGAGTTCGTGTCCACGGTCCTGACCCAAGGCGGCAACGCCCCGCTGACCGCCGCGCGGGTGACCGTCGAGGTCACCGCACCCAAGGCGCTGGACGTCTCCGGCCTGCTGCTGACCGAGGCCGGAAAGGTCCGCTCGGACGCCGACTTCGTGTTCTTCAACGCCCCGCACGGCCCCGGTGTCACCCACCGCCCGGCCTCCGGCGGGACCCCGGACGCGATCACCATCGACACCGCCGCCGTCCCGGCCGGCATCACCAAGATCGTCGTCACGGCGAGCCCCGACGAGGCCGGCGCCACCTTCGCCGGCATCGAGCCGACCGCGACGGTCCGGGACGCCGACTCCGGCCAGGTCCTGGTCACCTTCACCGCTCCCCAGCTGGGCCGCGAGACCGCGCTGATCGTGGTCGAGGTCTACCAGCGCGGCGGCGCCTGGAAGGTCCGGGCGGTCGGCCAGGGCTACGCCAACGGCCTGGCCGGCATCGCCACCGACTTCGGCGTCACCGTGGAGGACGAGCCCGCCCCGGCGGCCGCCATCGCCACCCCGGTCGCCCCGCCGGTCACCGCCCCGGCCCCGGCCCCGGCTCCCGCCCCGGCCCCGGTCGCCCCGGTCGCCCCGCCGCTGCCGCAGAGCGCTCCCCCGATGCCGCCGGCCCCGCCCGCCGGCCCGCCGGCCCTCACCAAGATCACCCTGGACAAGGGCCGGGTGAACCTCACCAAGGGCGGCTCGGTCTCCCTGGAGAAGAACGGCAAGCCCTTCCTCTCCTCCGTCCGGATGGGACTCGGCTGGGAGCCCGCCGGCCGCGGCCGCAACATCGACCTGGACGCCTCCTGCATCGCCTTCGACGCCAAGCGGGAGAAGCTGGACACCGCCTGGTTCATGAAGCTGGGGATCTTCAACGGCGCCGTCGCCCACTCCGGCGACAACCTCACGGGCGCGGGCGGCGGTGACGACGAGTCGATCACCGTCCACCTGGACGGCCTGCCGCCCGAGGTCTGCGGCCTGGTCTTCGTGGTCAACTCCTTCTCCGGCCAGAAGTTCACCGACGTCAAGAACGCCTACTGCCGCCTGGTGGACGCCGGTTCGGACCAGGAGCTGGTCCGCTTCGACCTCACCCAGTCCGAGCCGCACACCGGCGTGGTGATGTGCAAGCTGGTCCGCCAGTACTCCGGCGAGTGGGTGATGACCGCGATCGGCGAGTACGTGGACGCCAAGACCGCCCGCGCCATGGTCAAGCCCGCCGCCTCGATGCTCTGACCCCCCGGGTGCCCGGGCCCGCCGCCCGGGCACCCGAAAACCGCTGGCCGGAGGCCGGTCGGCGTGCCATCCTGTCCGGATGTTGATCAGGGAAGCCACCCCCGAGGACTGGCCGTCCATCTGGCCGTTCTTCCACGTCATCGCCGCCGCGGGCGAGACGTTCACCTACCCGCTCGACCTGACCTTCGAGCAGGGCCGTGAGTGGTGGCTCCTCCCCGCCCCGAGCCGCACCGTGGTCGCGGTCGCCGAGGACGGCACCGTCCTCGGCAGCGCCAAGATGAACCGCAACCACCAGGGCAACGGCTCGCACATCGCGAGCGCCAGCTACATGGTCGACCCGGCGCACTCCGGCCGGGGCGTCGGGCGCGCGCTCACCGAGTACACCCTGGACTGGGCGCGTGCGGCGGGCTACCGCGCCATGCAGTTCAACGCCGTGGTGGCGAGCAACGAGCGCGCGGTGGGGCTGTACCGGTCGCTCGGCTTCGAGATCCTGGGCACCCTCCCCGAGGGCTTCCGCCACCCCGTCCACGGGTACGTCGGCCTGCACGTCATGCACCGCGCGCTCTGAACTCCGGCCCGCCGCCCGCTACTCCTCGATCGCGCCGCCGACCCGCCGCAGGTGCTGCCGGAAGCTGTACGACGGATCGGCGGCCCGCCGCACCAGGTAGTCGTCGAACGCGGTCTGCCGGCGCAGCGTGTCGCCCGAGCGGATCCGCTCGGCCTGCGCGCGCTCCGTCCGCGCGATCCCGCCCGCCACCTCCAGCACCTCGTCGACCCGGGCGGCCGGCACGAACAGCACGCCGTCGGCGTCCCCGAACACCACGTCCCCGGCGCTCACCAGGTGCGTCCCGAACCGGGCGGTGACCAGCGCCTCCGGCTCCCGCTCGTCGAGCCGCAACGGGCCCAGCGGCAGCGCGCCGTAGCTGAACAGCGGCAGCCCGATCTCCACCAGCTCCGGCGTGTCCCGGTGCAGGCCCCACACCACCACCCCGGCCACCCCGGCGGCCTTCGCCTCCAGCACCGCGAGGTCCCCGACGCATGCCTCGTCGACCCGCCCGCCGTTGTCGACGACCAGCACGTCCCCGGGCTCGGCCGCGCCGAACGCCTCCAGGAACACGTCCACGCTCCCGTAGTGCCGCACCGGTAGCACCCGCCCCGCGACCCGCCGCCCCGCCACCACCGGCCCGACCCCCGCCGGAGCCACCCGCAACCCCACCCCCACCCGCACACACGCATCCGCCACCAACGGCGTCGACAACTCCGCGAAGGCCTTCAGCACCTCAGCCACCTGCCCAACTCGACGCGAACCGACCACACTTCACCACCCCCGATCCTAGGCCGCCCCGCCGCCCCCGACGACGGACGACCCGCACCCCCCTTCCACAAGGGGTGCGGGCCGTCCGTACAGCAGGGGCTTCAGCCGCGGGTCGCCATGGCCCGCAGGAAGAAGGTCAGGTTGGCCGGGCGCTCGGCGAGGCGGCGCATGAAGTAGCCGTACCACTCCTCGCCGTACGGCAGGTACACCCGCATGGTGTTGCCCTCGCCGGCCAGGCGCAGCTGCTCCTCGGGGCGGATGCCGAACAGCATCTGGTACTCGAAGGAGTCGCGCTCGCGGCCGTTCCACTGGGCGAGCTGGCCGGCGATCTTGATCATGTTGGGGTCGTGCGAGGCGATCATCGGGTAGCCCTCGCCGGCCATCAGGATCTTCAGCGCGCGGACGTAGGCGAGGTCCACCTCGTGCTTGCCCTGGAAGGCGACCGACTCGGGCTCCTTGTAGGCGCCCTTGCAGAGCCGCACGCGGGAGCCGGGGCCGGAGAACTCGCGGCAGTCGGCCTCGGTGCGGCGCAGGTAGGCCTGGAGCACGACGCCCAGCCAGGGGAAGTCGGCCCGCAGCTCCCGCGCGATGGCGAGGGTGGAGTCCGTGGTGGTGTGGTCCTCCATGTCGAGGGTCACCGTGGTGCCCGCGTCGGCGGCCGCCTCGCAGATCCGGCGGGCGTTCTCCAGCGCGATCTTCTCGCCGTCCACCGGCAGGAACTGGCCGACGGCCGACAGCTTCACCGAGACCTCGGCGCCGGCCGCCAGGCCGGTGTCCTTGAGCGCGGCGAGCAGGTGCTCGTACGCCTCGGCGGTCCCGGCGGCCTGGGCGGCGTCCTTGGTGTCCTCACCGAGGTGGTCCAGGGTGACCTTGCGGCCGGTGGCGACCAGGTCGTCGCAGGCGGTGACGGCGTCGTCGAGGGCCTCGCCGGCGACGAACCGCTCGACTATCGCGTGGGTCGGCGGGAACTTCTCGACGACGGTGCGGACCTGCGGGGAGCGGGAGGCCGCGAGAAGGGCGGAACGGAGCATCGTGACTCCTGGAGCTGGTGCTTCTAAGGGTGGCAGAAGGAGGTGGCGGGGGCGGGCGGCCAGGGGGTGGGGCCGCCCGCCCCCGCGGGGACACCCGGCTGCGGGACCGGGCGTCGGCGGGGCACTCAGCCCATGTGCGGGTAGCGGTAGTCGGTCGGCGGGACGAAGGTCTCCTTGACCGAACGGGTCGAGGTCCAGCGCGCCAGGTTCTGCTTGGCGCCGGCCTTGTCGTTGGTCCCGGACGCCCGGCCGCCGCCGAAGGGCTGCTGGCCGACGACCGCGCCGGTCGGCTTGTCGTTGATGTAGAAGTTGCCGGCCGCGAACCGCAGCTTGTGCATCGCGTCCTGGGCGGCCGCGCGGTCCTGGGAGATGATCGAGCCGGTCAGGCCGTAGGGCGACACCGACTCCATCTGGGCCAGCATCTCCTCGTACTTCTCGTCCTCGTAGACGTGGACGGCGAGGATCGGGCCGAAGTACTCGTCCTTGAAGTACTCGCTCGCCGGGTCCGCGCAGACCAGCACGGTCGGGCGGACGAAGTAGCCCACCGAGTCGTCGTACGTGCCGCCGGCCAGCACCTCGACGGAGTCGTCCGCCCGGGCCCGGTCGATCGCGGCCTTGTTCTTGGCGAACGCGCGGTCGTCGATGACGGCCGACATGAAGTTCGACAGGTCGTTGACGTCGCCCATGGTGAGGCCCTCGACCTCGTCGCGGAAGGCGTCCTTGAGGCCGGCCCAGAGCGAGGCCGGGACGTAGGCGCGGGAGAGCGCCGAGCACTTCTGGCCCTGGAACTCGAAGGCGCCGCGGGTCATCGCGGTCTTCAGCACGGCCGGGTCGGCGGACGGGTGGGCGACCAGGAAGTCCTTGCCGCCGGTCTCGCCGACGATCCGCGGGTAGGTGCGGTAGCCGGAGATGTTCTCGCCGACGGTGCGCCACAGGTGCTGGAAGGTCGGGGTGGAGCCGGTGAAGTGGATGCCGGCCAGCGCCGGGTGCTTCAGCGCGACGGCGGAGACGTCCAGGCCGTCGCCGGTCACCATGTTGATGACGCCCTTGGGCAGCCCGGCCTCCTCCAGCAGCTGCATCAGCAGGTGCGCGGAGAACTGCTGGGTCGGGGAGGGCTTCCAGAGCACCACGTTGCCCATCAGCGCCGGCGCGGTCGGCAGGTTGCCGGCGATGGCGGTGAAGTTGAACGGGGTGATCGCGTAGACGAAGCCCTCCAGCGGGCGGTGGTCGCTGCGGTTCCAGACCCCGTCCGAGGAGATCGGCTGCTCGGCCAGGATCTGCCGGGCGAAGTGCACGTTGAAGCGCAGGAAGTCGACCAGCTCGCAGGGGGTGTCGATCTCGGCCTGCTGCGCGGTCTTGGACTGGCCGAGCATGGTGGCCGCGGCCAGCGTCTCGCGCCAGGGGCCGGCCAGCAGGTCGGCGGCCCGGAGGAAGATCGCGGCGCGCGAGTCGAAGGAGAGCGCCTGCCAGGCCGGAGCGGCGGCCAGGGCAGCGTCGATGGCGTCCTGCGCGTCGGCCTGGGTGGCGTTGCGCAGCGTTCCGAGCCTCGCCGCGTGGTTGTGCGGCTGGACGACGTGGATCTCGGTGCCGCCGCCGAGGCGGCGCTCACCGTTGATCGTCATGGTCAGCTGGACCGGCTCCTGGCCGCCCAGCTCCTTCAGCTTGGCCTCCAGGCGGGCCCGTTCGGGGCTGCCGGGGGCGTAGCTGTGGACCGGCTCGTTCACCGGCGCGGGGACCTGGGTCACAGCATCCATGAGCGCACGCTCTCCTTCGGTTCATGCGGGGGGATGCCGACGCGGGTCGCACGTCGGCCACAGGACGAACGCTATTCCTGCACCGGGCTCCACTTGATTGGCCGGGCGGCTAAAGTCCCCCGTACGGCGTTGTCCGGCCCGACGAAGGGGTCACGGCGCGGTCACGGCCACCGCCGGGCGGGCCACCGGACCCGCCGGCCGCCGGCCGGGCCGCTCGCCCACTCCCGAGGCCTGTCCGCCCCGCTAAAATCGGCGGTACGCGATGGTCCGTTCGCACGATGCTCGACGGTCCGTTCGCACCACTCGCACTGATCCGCCCCGGTTCGCACGAGCGTGAAGGAGCCTCCGGTGTCGCAGCCCGCCGGCCTCCCGCTCCGTCAGCTGCTGATGTCCCTCGGCGAACCGCTGGTCGAGCTCCAGGCCGCCCCGCTGGGCCTGGACGTCGCGGTGCGCGACGTCGCGATCCTCGACCCGGAGGACCCTCCCACCGCCGCTCCCGGCGAACTCGTGCTCGCCATCGGCGCCCGGGGCCGGGCCGCGCTCCCCGCGCTGCGCGCGGCCGGCCGGGCGGGCGCCGCCGCGGTCGCGGTGAAGCTGGACGGCCCCGGCCAGGCCGACGCGCTGCGGGAGGCGGCCACCGAGGCGGGGGTGGCACTGCTCTCGGTCCGCCGGGAGACCCGGTGGGAGCACCTGGACTCGCTCGCCCGGGCGATCATCGCCGGCCCGGACACCGCGGACGCCGCGGGCGCCCCCGAGCACAACGCGGGCGACCTCTTCTCGCTCGCCCAGACCGTCGCCGTGCTCACCCATGGCATCGTCTCGATCGAGGACACCTCCAGCCGGGTGCTGGCCTACTCCCGCTCTTCGGACTCCGACGAGGTGGACGACCTGCGCCGGCTCTCCATCCTCGGCTGGCAGGGCCCCGAGCCCTACCTCTCCAAGCTGCGCGAGTGGGGCATCTTCCAGCACCTGCGCACCTCGGACTCGGCCATCGCGGTGGACCCGCACCCGGAGCTGGGCCTGCGCCGGCGCCTGGCGATCGGCATCCGGACCGGCGCCCAGCCGCTCGGGACGATCTGGGTGCAGGAGGGCGCCCAGCCGCTGGCGCCGCTCGCCGAGCAGGCGCTGGTCGGCGCGGCCCGGGTGGCGGCGGCGCAGCTGGTCCGGCGGCGGCGGGAGCTGTCGGCGGACGTCCGGCTGACCCGCACCCTGCTCACCGGCCTGCTGGAGGGCTCGACCGGGCCGCAGTCGCTCGCCACCCACCTGGGCCTGGACCTGCGCCGGCCCGCCACCGTGCTGGCGTACAGCGCGCCGACCACCGAGGCGCTGACCCGCGCCGAGGTGACCGGCCTGATCTCGGTGCACACCGCCGCCCGCCACCGCAGCGCGCTGCTCGCCCCGATCGAGTCCCGGGTCTACGTGCTGCTGCCCGAGCTGCCGGCCGGCCTGCCGATGACGACGGTCCGCGACTGGGCGCAGGAGGTGGTGGAGGCGGCCCGGGACCACCTGGGCGTCCCGCTGCGGGCGGCGATCGGCTCCACGGTGGACGGCCTGGCCCAGGTACCCGACTCCCGGGCGCAGGCGGACCGGATCCTGGACGCCATGGGCCGGGGCGGGGTGGACCTGGAGGTCGCCGCACTGATCGACGTCCAGGCGGAGGTCCTGGTCAGCGAGATGCTGGCCCTGCTGCAGGAGCGCTCGGGCCTGCGCGACCCGCGGCTGACCGCCCTGACCGCGTACGACCGCCGGCACGGCACCCGGCTCGCGGAGTCGGTGCTGGCCTGGCTGGACGCGCTGGGCGAGGTCCGGGTCGCGGCGGACGCCCTGCACATCCACCCCAACACCCTGCGGTACCGGGTGCGCCGGGCCGAGCAGCTCACCGGTGTCGACCTCGCGCAGCCGCAGCAGCGCCTGCTGGCCATGCTCCAGCTGCGCCTGCCGGAGGAGTGACGCCCGCGTCCGGGGGCTCGGGAAAGCCGGACCGGGCAAACACGACCGGGAAAGCACGACCGGGAAAGCCGGGAGGGGCCCGCCGGAGCGGGCCCCTCCCGGCCTCAGCCTGATCAGGCGCCGTAACCCTGACCGCGCTTGTGCTCGTTCAGGCGGTGCCACGGGCCGGTGATGGCCAGCTGGATGCCCGGGGTCTGGATGTTGGCGAACAGCGTCTTGCCGTCGTCCGAGAAGGTGACGCCGGTGAACTCGCTGAACTCCGGCTTCTCGGCGGAGCCGATGTTGAGCTCGTTGCGGGCGATCGGGTAGGTCAGCCCGTCCTCGGTGGCACCGAACAGGTGCGAGACGCCCTCGCCGTCCTCGGCGATCACGATGCCGCCGTACGGCGAGACGGTGATGTTGTCCGGGCCGTCGAAGTTGTCGTGGTCGCCCCAGACGTCGGTGTTGACGCCGAGCAGCACCTTCAGGGTGATGGTGCGGCGGACGGGGTTGAAGAACCAGACCTGGCCGTCGTGCTGGAGCGGGCTCTCCGAGCGGGCGAAGCTGGAGACGAAGTAGAAGCCGCCGTCACCCCACCACATGCCCTCCAGCTTGCGGGCGCGGGTGACCTCGCCGTCCTTGAACTGCTTGCGGATGGAGACGGTCCTGGCGTCGCGGTCCTGGACCTTGACCCAGTCCACGCCGTAGGTGGTGCCGACCTTGGTGGCGCGCGACAGGTCGTCGATGAACTTGCCCTGCGCGTCGAAGACCTTGAAGGCCTCCAGCGTGCCGGCGTCGTCGGCGAGCTTGCGCAGCTGGTAGCGGCCGTGCTTGAAGCCGGCCGGCGGGGTCCAGCGGAACAGCAGCCCGTTGGGGTTCGAGGCGTCCTCGGTCAGGTAGACGTGGCCGCGCTTCGGGTCCACCACGACGGCCTCGTGCGCGTAACGGCCGAAGGCCTTCACGGGCTTGGGGTCGAGGTTGTACTCGTCGTCGAACGGGTCGACCTCGAAGATGTAGCCGTGGTCCTTGGTGAAGCCGTTCTTGCCGGCCTTGTCCTCGGTCTCCTCGCCGGACAGCCAGGTGCCCCACGGGCTCACGCCACCGGCGCAGTTGGTGGAGGTGCCGGCGATGCCGACCCACTGCTCGACCGTGCCGTTGCGCTTGGCGTGCACGATGGTGCAGCCGCCGGCGGCGCCCGGGTCGTAGACGTGGCCCTCGGTCAGCGGCACCGGGTACGCCCAGCCGGAGCGGGCGCCGCTCAGCTCGTGGTTGACGACCAGCAGGTTGCCGCCGCGCTCGTCCTCGAAGGCGGAGGTGCCGTCGTGGTTGCTGGGCGTGAACTCGCCGGTGCGCAGCCTGGTGACGCCCGCGCGGTTCACCACCTTGTAGCTGAAGCCCTTGGGCAGCGCGAGCAGGTTCTCCGGGTCCTTGACCAGCGCGCCGTAGCCGACCGCGGCACGCTCGGCGTCGGCGGTCGCGGCGTCCCGCACCTCGCCGCCGACCGGGGCGGCGATCGCGCCCGGGGCACTGGCCAGCGCCTCGGCGCTACCGGCGATCAGCACGCCGGCCCCGACGAGGGTGGAACGGTTGACGAAGTCCCGACGGGACAGCGACATGTGAGTCACTCCTGAGAGGTGGGGCGCCGACCGGAGCGGAGCCCGGTACGTGGCGTGCGAGGTGTCGAGGTAGCTCGTCGACGCCTGCAGACTCCGCCGGTGTGATGAACGCCCGGTGAAGCGGACACCGCGTCAGGGTGTTCATTTGCCGACCGTATTCGAATCCATGACCCGTTCTTTGCCCCGTGCACCGCAGGTCACGGCCGCGCCGCAGAACAGAACCGCGGAACAGCGCCACCGAACAGCCGCGGAACGGAGCCGGAGAACGGAGCCGGAGAACAGCCGCGGAACGGAGCGGCACCCGGCGCGGTGGTCCGTCGGCGGCCCTCACCGCCCCGCGCGGGCCGCCCGCCACTGCTCCCAGGCCGCGAGCCAGAGCTGCTCGCCGATCCGCTCCTCCTCCCAGCCGTCGCCCGCCGCGCCGGCACCGTCCGCCCGGTCCCGCCAGAGCTGCTCCCAGGCACGCTGCGCGGGCAGGCTCGCCACCTCGCTGGCGAAGACCGTGTAGCGGATGACCTCCTCGATCGCGGCCGCCCCCTCCACCGTGCCGACCACCCACTGGGTCTGCCGGGACAGCCGGTTGAGGTGGTTGACCATCGCGGTGACCGCCGCGACCGCCTCCTCCCGGCTCTCCGAGCCGAGCCGCATCTGCTGGCGGACCGCGGCCTCCCAGCGCAGCGCGCCGGTCTCGCCGCGCAGCCCGCGCGGCAGCCGCGGCGTGCGCCCGGCCCGGACCTGCGCCTCGATCGCCGCGGACTCGGCGATGCCGTGCTCGATCACCGCCCGGTGCGCCTCCAGCCCGACCGTCGGCGGGAGTTCGCGCTCCTCGACCGGGACGTACCGGGCCCGGCGGGCGGCGAGGCCGCGCAGCAGCGCCGTCCGGCCGCGCAGATGCCGCTCGACGTCCTCGATCGGGGCCAGTTCGAGGCTGCCCGGCACCACGCCGCGCCCGCAGACCGTGACGGTCAGCCCGTCCACCCGGAACCGGCCCGCCCAGACCGGGCCGGCGCCGGGGGTGGCGCCGAGGCCGGGCAGCGGGGCGTCCGGCCGGTCCCAGGGGTCGCGCAGGTCCTCGTGGACCTCCACCGCGCACGGCTCGCCGTCCACGGTGATCCACTCGCGCAGCGCCCGGACCCGGCCGGGGCAGTCGCCCTCGTCGACGCCGAGTTGCTCGTAGACCCGGTCGCGCTCCTCCTCGACCACGTCCTCCAGCTCGGGCAGCGCGCCCGGCCGGTCGGCCCCGGGACGGTAGGTGCGCACGGTGACGTACGGGCCGTCGGCGGAGGTCCAGTCGCCGGAGCAGACCTCGACCCAGGACAGCCGGCCGTCACAGGTCTCGAACGCGGTCAGCGCGTCACCGCCCGGGTCGGCGCCGCGCACGACGCCGTACACCGGGAAGCCGGCCGCGGCCAGGGTGCGGCGGGAGAACTCCTCCTGGTCGGTGAAGCGGTCCTCCCGTCCGCACGGGTCCATCCACCGCGCGCCGTCCCCCCGGAGACCGTCCTGCCTGCCACCGCTCTCCCGCGTCATCCCGCGCCGCACCCCCGTGTCCTCGCCGCCCGCACACCGCCTGCGGGACACGATACGTGGCCCGACCTGCCGGGTCATCAGCTCCTTTGCCCCGCCGGACGGATCGCCACCCGCGCCGTCGTGTCAGGACGCGCGTTTGTCAGTGCCGCTTCCTACGCTGTCGGGCATGACAGCAACCCAGGACTTTCCCGCCCGCATCAGCATCGTCACCCTCGGGGTGACCGATCTCGACCGCAGCGCCCGGTTCTACGAGGACCTCGGGTGGCGCCGTTCGTCGGTCTCCAGCCCGGAGATCGTCTGGTTCCGCACCGCCGACTCGGTGCTCGGCCTCTTCCCGACCGACGAGCTGGCCGCCGACGCCGGGGTCCCCGCCCTCGGCGAGCCGTCGTTCCGGGGCGTCACCCTCGCGGTGAACCTGGAGTCGACCGAGCGCGTGGACGCCGCCCTGCGGACGGCCGTCGAGGCGGGCGCCACGGTGGTCAAGCCCCCGACCGCGACCAGCTGGGGCGGTTACTCGGGCTACTTCGAGGACCCGGACGGCCACCTGTGGGAGCTGGCCCACAACCCGTTCTTCCCGTTCACCGCGGAGGGCTCACTGGACCTGCCGTGACCGGCCGGGCGCCCCGCCCCGGCCGGTCCGGCCCCGCACGCCCCCTGGGCCCTCAGCTCTTCGAACGCGCCTTGAAGGCCGCCTTGCGGGCCTCCTTGGCCACCGTCCGGTCGAGGTGCAGCTCGCCGACCGCCTCCAGCACGTCCGCCGTGTAGGGGTGGTCGACCCGCCAGAGCTCGCCGAAGTAGCTCGCCGGGTTGCCGGTCACCGGCAGGTCGGCGATCAGCTCGCGAAGCAGTTCGGCGTCGCCGCCGGTGTCGAGCAGCTGGGCGGCGAAGGTGTCGATCACCGTCCACAGCGCCATCCCCCGCTCCGGCGCGGGCACATCGGTGGCGCCGAGATCCACCAGCCAGGCCCGCGCGGCCCCGCCCAGCTCCGGGTCGTCCAGCACCTCCCGGACGGCGGGCTCGGCGGGCCGGCCGATCATGCCCAGCGCCAGCCGGCTGAGCATCCGGCGCATCGGGGCGTACGCGTCGTTGCCGCGCGACGCCGCGAGCAGCTCGCGGGCCGCGTCCACCGGCTCCCGGTCGGTCACCCAGACCTGCAGCTCCTCCTCGGGCAGCACGTTGGCGGCCTCGCAGATCCCGCGCAGCAGCTCGGCTGCATCCCCCTGGGCCAGCTCGCCGACCAGCGGCGCGTCGTAGCCGTCCTCCAGCAGCCACTGCCGGATGCCGTACTGGCCGAGCGGGGTGAGCCGGACCAGGCCGAAGCGGGCCGACTCCTCCTCGTCCAGCGGCTCGTCGCCGACCCCGCCGCCGAGGGGCTCCTGCCCCTCCTCCTCGTCGAACAGTTCCGGGTCGATCGGGCGGTAGTCCAGCACGCCGAGTTCGGCGAGGTCGTTCAGCATCGGGTCCAGCGCGACCATCACATCGGTGATGTCGCCGAGCAGCTCCTCGCTCGGCTCCTCTCCCTCCGGGACGACCAGCAGCGCGGCCAGCACGCCCAGCGGCACGGTCTCGGTGCCCGGGTCGGCGAAGGCGGTCGTCTCGTAGAGCACCTGGAGCGCCTCGTCGAGCAGCTCGGCGGCCTCCTCCCGGGCCTCCTCGACCCGCGCCAGCCGCTCCTCGTCGTCGTCATCCTCCGACTCCGGCTCCGGCTCCGCCGCGGCCCCGGCGCGCTCGGCCGCCTCCTCGGCGGCCTCCTCCTCCGGCAGCGAGTCGGCCTCCACGGCCAGCTCCCGGACGATCCCGGCGGCGGTCAGCCAGAGCTCCAGGACGGTCTCCGCGTCCCCCCGCTCGGCCGGCTCCAGGTCCGGCCCGGGAATGGCCACGTGCTCACCGGCGGCGGTGGTGCCGATCTCGATGAGGTCCAGGTCGCAGGCCAGCGACCAGGCCCGCATCGCCTCGACCACGGCCTCCTCCGGCGCCTCCCCCTGCTCGGGCGCGAGGCCGAGCAGCCGGGCGGCGGGCGCCCGGTCCGGACCGGTGAGGTCGCCGAACTCGTCCACCTCCCGGTGCGGGGCCGTCCAGCGGGCCAGCTTCAGCGCGTACCCGAACATCGGCACGGCCTTCGCCTGGTCGGCCAGCTCGGACTCGGCCGGCAGCCGGACCGGCGGCACCAGCACGGCGGCGTCGTCCAGGTCTTCGTCGTCCAGCCCGTGCGCGGCGAACGCCCCATAGAGGTCCTGCAGCTCCAGGTCGGCGGGCAGCACAGCGCCGACCGCCCCCTCGTCCGGCGCACCCGCCGACGAAGCCCCAGCGTTCTTACGACGTCGTCCGGCCATTGTCGCGCGTTCTCCCTACAGCCAGCGGCCGGCCGATCCGTTCCGGCCGCAGTGGATCAGCTCCCTGTGCCGGTCCACTACCTCAGCGTATAGGCCGGGCACCCCCGATGCCCGGCCTCCAGGGGCGCGCGCCGCAACCGTGCGCCCACCCCTTATCCTTCGAATCGGCACCGTGCACACCCCGCGCGGGCCACCGGGCAACGAAGCCCCTCCACCCTCCTCGCCCGGCTCCGGGACGGAGGGTCCCATGCTCACCCGCTCCACCAGGAAGTCCCCGCACCGAGGCCACCACCACAGCGCCACCGGACGGGCGCGCCGGCACACCCCGCCGACCTTGGTGGTGCCCGGCCACAGGAGACCCCTGCCATGGCGGACCTCTCCCCTGCCGGCTCCGGCCTGCGCACCGCGCAGTTCGACGGACGCCGACTGTCGGAGGCCCTGCTTCCCCTGGAGCTCGCCCCGCGCGCCCAGCTCCAGCTCGCCGCGATCAGCCGATGGAACGCGCTCCGCGGCGTCCGCGTCGGCCTCGTCGCCGGCGCCCTCCTCCTCATGCTGATCGGTGCCAACCTGGCCACGCCGATCTACCCGCTGCTCCAGCAGCGGCTCTCGCTGACCGCGCTCGACACCACGATCCTCTTCACGGTGTACGTGTTCGCGCTGGTCCCGGTGCTCGCCGCGGTCGGCCACTGGTCCGACCACCTCGGCCGGCGCGCGCTGATCCTGCCCGCCGTGGCCCTGGCCGCCGCCGGGGACGTCGTCTTCGCCACCTCGGGCAGCTTCTGGCAGCTCGCCCTCGGCCGCGCCGTCCAGGGCGTCGCGGTGGGCCTGTCCACCGGCGCCGCCGGAGCCGCCCTCGGCGACCTGCTGCCCGACCACCCCACGCTGGCGGCCAAGCTCACCCTGGCCTGTTCGGCGGGCGGCGTGGCGATCGGCCCGGTGGTCGGCGCCCTGCTGGCCGGCGGCTCCGACCCGCTGATGACGCCCTTCCTGCTGCATGCCGTCGCCCTGCTCGCGCTCTGTGTGCCGCTCGCCCTGGTCCACCCCCGGATGCCCGGCCGCAGCCGCCCGCCGGCCTCCCCGCCGCGCATCACCACCCCGGCGCACCTGCGCCCGCAGCGCCTCGCCCTGCCGTCCACCGGCCGCCGGGCGTTCCTGCTGGCCTCGGCCGCCGGGTTCATCTCCTACGCGGTCTTCGGCGTCTACCTCAGCCTGGCCCCGGCCTTCTCCGCCAAGCTGCTGCACACCGACTCCCGGCTGACCGGCGCCGTGGTGGCCGCGCTGCTGCTCGGCTCCTCCGCCGTGGCCCAGCTGCTCGTCCCGCCGACCGCCGACCGGCTGGTCATCGCCCTCGGCATGACCGGTCTGGCGACCGGCCTCGGCCTGGTCGTCACCGCCCAGTACACCGGCACACCGGCGCTGCTGTTCATCGGCAGCGTCCTCGGCGGCTCCTGCCAGGGGGTCGCCTTCCGCTCGCTGTTCACCGGCGCGGTGGCCGCGATGAACCCGGAACGCCGGGGCTCCGAGCTCAGCTCCCTCTGGGTCATCGTCTACCTCGGCAGCTCGCTGCCGATCGTCGGCGTCGGCGCCCTCGTCCAGCGCTACGGCCTGCTCCCGGCCACCAGCGGCTTCGTCGGCCTCGCCGCCGTCCTCTGCGTCGCCCTGGCCGTCGCCGTCGCCCGCCGGCCCCGCACCGCCTGACCGACGCGGGAAGGCCGCTGCCCGGTACGGATCCCGTACCGGGCAGCGGCGTTCTCGAGCCCTGCTCCGCCCAGGGCTTCCAGGTCTCCGTGGAGACCTCGAACCCGAACGGCTCCGGGAGCCGAAGCGGCTCACCGAACTTCCACTCGCCGAGCACCCGGTAGCTCCCCTCGCCCCGGCCCGGCTCACCGAACAGCCCGTCGCGGTCGCGGCACCAGCGTGGCCGCCCGCTCGCAGACATACCACTGCCGCGCGAATGATTCCCCCGAAGGAGAGACTCGCGCGGCAGTGGGTTGACGCAGGACGTCCGTCAGACGTTGAAGCCGAGGGCGCGGAGCTGCTCGCGGCCGTCGTCGGTGATCTTGTCCGGGCCCCACGGCGGCATCCAGACCCAGTTGATGCGCAGGTCCTGGACGAGGCCGTCGGTGGCGGTCTTCGCCTGGTCCTCGATGACGTCGGTCAGCGGGCAGGCCGCCGAGGTGAGCGTCATGTCGATGGTGGCCACGTCGGACTCGTCGATGTGGATGCCGTAGATCAGGCCCAGGTTGACGACGTCGATGCCCAGCTCGGGGTCGACGACGTCCATCAGGGCCTCGGTCAGGTCCTCGACGGAGACGGTGCCGGCGGTGGTGCCGACGATGACGGTCGGACCCTCCTCAGCGGAAGGGGCGGGCGTCTCGGTGTCACTCATGTGTCTGTCCTCCTCTTCTGCTTCAGTCGTTCAGGTCGTGCACGGCGGGCTGCTCGGCCAGGGCCTTGGCGGTGGCGTCCTTCCAGGCCATCCAGCTGAGCAGCGCGCACTTGACCCGGGCCGGGTACTTGGAGACGCCGGCGAACGCCACCGCGTCCTCCAGCACCTCCTCGTCCCCCTCGCCCTGGCCCTTGCTCTGCATCAGCTCCAGGAAGGCCTCCTGGACGGCCTGCGCCTCGCCGACGGTCTTGCCGACCACCAGGTCGTTCAGCACCGAGGCACTGGCCTGGCTGATGGAACAGCCCTGCGACTCGTACGAGACGTCCACGACCGTGGCCCCGTCGAGCCGCACCCGCAGGGTGATCTCGTCCCCGCAGGTCGGGTTGACGTGGTGCACCTCGGCGTCGCCGCCCCGCAGCCCCTTGCCGTGCGGGTTGCGGTAGTGGTCCAGGATGATGTCCTGGTACATCGAGTCGAGCTTCATGTCGTGGGCCGTCCCGTCAGCCGAAGAAGTTCCGGACGTGGTGCAGGCCGTCGATCAGGGCGTCGACCTCGCCCGGCGTCGAGTACAGGTAGAACGACGCCCGCGTGGTCGCGGGAATTCCGTACCGCAGGCAGACCGGCCGCGCGCAGTGGTGGCCGACGCGCACGGCGATGCCCTGCTCGTCCAGCACCTGGCCCACGTCGTGCGGGTGGATGTCGCCCAGCGTGAAGGAGATCGCGGCGCCCCGGTCCACGGCCGTGCGCGGACCGATGATCCGCAGGTCCGGGACCTCCAGCAGCCGCTCCACCGCGTACGCGGTGATGGCGTGCTCGTGCGCGGCGATCCGGTCCATGCCGATGTTCGACAGGTAGTCGATGGCCGCGCCGAGCCCGACCGCCTGGGCGATCGGCGGGGTGCCGGCCTCGAACTTGTGCGGCGCCGGGGCGTAGGTGGACGAGCCCATGGTGACGGTCTCGATCATCTCGCCGCCGCCGAGGAACGGCGGGAGGTCCTCCAGCAGCTCCTGGCGGCCCCAGAGCACGCCGATGCCGGTCGGGGCGAGCATCTTGTGGCCGGTGAAGGCGACGAAGTCGGCCTCCAGCGCCTGCACGTCCAGCACCATGTGCGGCGCGGCCTGCGAGGCGTCGATGACGACCAGCGCACCGACGTCCTGGGCCTTGCGCACGATGGCCTCGACCGGGTTCACCGTGCCGAGCAGGTTGGAGACCAGGGTGAACGAGACGACCTTGGTCTTCTCGGTGATCAGCTCGTCGATGTTGGACAGGTCGAGCCGGCCCTCGTCGGTCAGCCCGAACCACTTCAGCTTCGCGCCGGTGCGCTGCGAGAGCAGCTGCCACGGGACGATGTTGGAGTGGTGCTCCATCTCCGTGATGACGATCTCGGAGTCGGCGTCCACCCGGTACGGCTCGTCCGCCCAGGTCAGCATGTTGGCGACCAGGTTGAGCGACTCCGAGGCGTTCTTGGTGAAGACCACCTCGTTGCGGCTCGGCGCGTTGACGAAGGCCGCGACCTTGTCACGGGCGCCCTCGTACAGCGCCGTGGCCTCCTCGGCGAGCACGTGGACGCCGCGGTGCACGTTGGCGTTGTGCCGCTCGTAGTAGGCGTTCAGCGCCTCAAGCACCTGGCGCGGCTTCTGCGAGGTGGCGGCGTTGTCCAGGTAGACCAGGGGCTTGTCGTCGTGCAGCAGGCGCTGCAGGACGGGGAAGTCCTTGCGGATCGCATCGGTGTCGAGCAGACCCGGCAGGCCCGTGGCGGGGCCACTCGTCTCGGGGGTATGGATCACTCGGAAGCGCCACCCTTCACGTAGGACTCGTAGCCCTCTTCCTCCAGCTTGTCGGCGAGCTCGGCGCCGCCGGACTCGACGATGCGGCCGGCCGAGAAGACGTGGACGTAGTCGGGCTTGATGTAGCGCAGGATGCGGGTGTAGTGGGTCACCAGCAGGGTGCCGACCTCGCCGGTCGAGCGGACCCGGTTGATGCCCTCGGAGACGACCCGCAGCGCGTCGACGTCCAGACCGGAGTCGGTCTCGTCGAGGATCGCGATCTTCGGCTTGAGGAGCTCCAGCTGGAGGATCTCGTGGCGCTTCTTCTCACCGCCGGAGAAGCCCTCGTTGACGTTGCGCTCGGCGAAGGCCGGGTCCATCTGGAGGGCCGCCATCGCCGCCTTGACCTCCTTGACCCAGAGCCGCAGCTTCGGGGCCTCGCCGCGGACGGCGGTGGCGGCGGTGCGCAGGAAGTTGGAGACCGAGACGCCGGGGACCTCGACCGGGTACTGCATGGCCAGGAAGACACCGGCCCGGGCCCGCTCGTCGACGGACATCTCCAGGACGTCCTCGCCGTCCAGCAGCACCGAGCCACTGGTGACGGTGTACTTGGGGTGTCCCGCCAGCGAGTACGCCAGGGTCGACTTGCCGGAGCCGTTCGGACCCATGATCGCGTGGGTCTCGCCCTGCTTCACGGTCAGGTCGACGCCCTTCAGGATCTCCCGGGGGCCGTTCTCCGCCTCGACGGTGACGTGCAGGTCGCGGATTTCAAGGGTTGCCATATGTACTCAGGACTCCTGGTTGACGGAGACGAGCACATCGTCCCCTTCGATCTTTACGGGGTAGACAGCGACCGGCTTGGTGGCGGGCAGTCCGGAGGGCTTGCCGGTGCGCAGGTCGAAGCTGGAGCCGTGCAGCCAGCACTCGATCATGCAGTCCTCGACCTCGCCCTCGGACAGCGAGACGTTCGCGTGCGAGCAGGTGTCGTTGATCGCGAACACCCCCTCGTCGGTGCGGACGACGGAGACGGGCACGCCGTTGAGGTCGACGCGCCGGGGCACGTCCTCCTGGAGCTCGCTCAGCGCGCAGGCACGGAGAAAACTCATCGGCCTCAGACCGCCGCTTCCAGCTCGGCCTCGATCTTCTCCATGAGCTGCTCCTGGATCTCGGCGACGCCGATCTGCTGGACCAGTTCGGCGAAGAAGCCGCGCACCACCAGGCGGCGGGCCTCGTCGGCCGGGATGCCGCGGGCCCGCAGGTAGAACAGCTGCTCGTCGTCGAAGCGGCCGGTCGCGGAGGCGTGGCCGGCCCCGACGATCTCGCCGGTCTCGATCTCCAGGTTGGGGATCGAGTCGACCCGGGCACCGTCGGTGAGCACCAGGTTGCGGTTGAGCTCGTAGGTGTCGGTGCCCTCGGCGGCGGCGCGGATCAGCACGTCGCCGACCCACACGGCGTGCGCGTCCTGGCCCTGCAGCGCGCCCTTGTAGACGACGTTGGAGCGGCAGTGCGGGGTGTCGTGGTCGATGACCAGACGGTGCTCCAGGTGCTGGCCGGCGTCGGCGAAGTACAGGCCGAACAGCTCGGCCTCGCCGCCGGGAGCGGAGTAGGAGACCCGCGGGTGGATGCGGACCACGTCGCCGCCGAAGGTGACCACGACGGACTTCAGCGAGGCGTCCCGGCCGACCAGGGCGGTCTGCTGGGCGGTGTGCACCGCGTCGCGGTCCCAGTCCTGGACGGAGACGAAGGTCAGCTTGGCGCCGTCGCCGAGCAGCAGCTCGACGTTGGCCGCGCGGGTGCCCGTCCCGGTGTGGTTGATCACCACGACGGCCTCGGCGAACGGCTTGACGTCGATCACCACGTGGGCGAAGCGGGTGCCGCCCTCGCCGTGCACGTCGATCTTCACCGGCTCGGTGAGCACCGTCTCCTTGGGCACGGTGACCACGAGCGCCTGCTCGAAGGCGCTGAACGCCTGGGCGGCGACCCGGTCGACCGGCTTGCCGGCCTTGCCCAGGCGGGCGTCGTCGCGGCCGACGGTCTCGGCGGTGACGCCGTCCGGCAGGCTCAGCTCGACCTTGTCCGCGCCCTTCTCCGCCTCGGCGGCGCTGCCGTCGTGCAGGCCCTTCAGGCGGTGCAGCGGGGTGAACCGCCAGTCCTCCTCGCGGCCGGTCGGCACCGGGAAGTCGCCGACCTCGAAGGAGGGCTTGACGGCGACGCGGGCGTCGATCGGCTGCTGGACGGTCGCGCGGCCGGTGCCGGGGCCGGCGAGCTGCGCGCCCGCCCCGGCGGTGCCGACCTCGATCGAACCGGCGGTGGTGGAACCGGCGGTGGTCCCAGCGACATTCAAAGGCGTGTCAGCCATGGCTGTCGTAGTGCTCTCTTCCTCAAAGTTGGTGGCTGGACTGCGTGCGGCTGTGCGTCAGCCGACGGAGCCCTCCATCTGCAGCTCGATCAGCCGGTTCAGCTCCAGCGCGTACTCCATCGGCAGCTCGCGCGCGATCGGCTCGACGAAGCCGCGGACGATCATGGCCATCGCCTCGAACTCGGTCATGCCCCGGCTCATCAGGTAGAAAAGCTGGTCCTCGCTGACCTTGGAGACGGTCGCCTCGTGGCCCATCGACACGTCGTCCTCGCGGACGTCCACGTACGGGTAGGTGTCCGAGCGGGAGATGGTGTCGACCAGCAGGGCGTCGCAGAGCACGTTGGACTTCGCGCCCTTGGAGCCCTCGCCGATCTCGATCAGACCGCGGTAGGAGGTGCGGCCGCCGCCTCGCGCCACCGACTTGGAGACGATGTTGGAGGAGGTGTTCGGCGCCATGTGGACCATCTTGGCGCCGGCGTCCTGGTGCTGGCCCTCACCGGCGAAGGCGATCGACAGGGTCTCGCCCTTGGCGTGCTCGCCCATCAGGTAGACGGCCGGGTACTTCATGGTGACCTTGGACCCGATGTTGCCGTCGATCCACTCCATGGTCGCGCCCTCGTACGCCACGGCGCGCTTGGTGACCAGGTTGTAGACGTTGTTCGACCAGTTCTGGATCGTCGTGTAGCGGCAGCGGCCGCCCTTCTTGACGATGATCTCCACGACCGCGGAGTGCAGCGAGTCCGAGGAGTAGATCGGCGCGGTGCAGCCCTCGACGTAGTGGACGTAGGCGTCCTCGTCGACGATGATCAGCGTCCGCTCGAACTGGCCCATGTTCTCGGTGTTGATCCGGAAGTAGGCCTGCAGCGGGATGTCGACGTGGACACCCTTCGGCACGTAGATGAAGGAGCCGCCCGACCACACCGCCGTGTTCAGCGCGGCGAACTTGTTGTCGCCGGCCGGGATGACGGTGCCGAAGTACTCCTCGAAGATCTCCGGGTGCTGCTTCAGCGCGGTGTCGGTGTCCAGGAAGATGACACCCTGCTCCTCCAGGTCCTCACGGATCTGGTGGTAGACCACCTCGGACTCGTACTGCGCGGCCACACCGGCCACCAGCCGCTGCTTCTCCGCCTCCGGGATGCCGAGCCGGTCGTACGTCGCCTTGATGTCGGCGGGCAGGTCCTCCCAGGACTCGGCCTGCTTCTCGGTCGAGCGCACGAAGTACTTGATGTTGTCGAAGTCGATGCCGGTGAGGTCCGAGCCCCAGGTGGGCATGGGCTTCTTGCCGAACAGCTTGAGGCCCTTGAGCCGCAGGTTCAGCATCCACTCGGACTCGCTCTTCTTCGCCGAGATGTCGCGGACGACGTCCTCGCTGAGCCCGCGCTTGGCGACGGAGCCGGCGGCATCCGGGTCCGCCCAGCCGTACTCGTAGGTGCCCAGGCCTTCGAGCTCCGGGTGCGAAACGGTGTCAGTCATGCGAGCTTCCTAACGCGCGGACGCTGAATCTTCGGTGGACGTACCGGCAGTCGGCACTGCACCGGTACCCGGACCCGCGCTGCGCAGGGAGGGCGACGATGCGGCACCGGGTGCCGGCACATAGGTGGTGCAGACCCCGTCGCCGTGGGCGATGGTGGCCAGCCGTTGCACATGGGTGCCCAGCAGTTGGGAGAAGACCTCGGTCTCCGCCTCGCAGAGCTGCGGGAACTGCTCGGCGATGTGCGCGACCGGGCAGTGGTGCTGGCAGAGCTGGGCGCCCGCCGGGGCTTTCGCCGCGGCCGACGGAACCCGCCGCACCGTGGCAGCGTACCCGTCGGCGCTGAGCGCCCGGGCGAGTGCCTCGGTCCGCTCACCGGCCTCGGCCTGGCGCAGGGTGTCCAGGTACTTCTCACCCTGCTTGCCGAACCGGGCGCGGGCAAAGGCGGCGACCGCCTCCTCGCCCGCCGCGCCGCCGCCCACCGCGTCGGAGATCCAGCGCAGCGCGTCGGCCGCGAGTTGGTCGTACGCCTGGTAGAAGGCGTCCCGACCGGACTCGGTGAGGGCGAAGACCTTGGCCGGGCGACCCCGGCCGCGGCTGCCGTAGACCCGCTGTTCACGGGCGTCGACCAGTCCTGCGGCGGCTAGGCCGTCCAGGTGACGGCGGACGGCGGCGGTCGTCAGACCGAGCCGGTTCGCCAGGTCGGCGGCGGAGGACGGACCGTGGTCGAGGATCGACCGGGCCACCCGGTCCCGGGTCGCGCGGTGACCGTCGAGCAGCACCTCGGTCGCGTTCGCGGGCACGGCGCAGCCGGGGGCCGACTCGGCCTCCTGCTGCGGGGAGTGCTCGCGCATGTTTTTCACAACACGATTGTTGCGTAATTACTTCCGCCGGGACAAGCCGTGATGCAGGCCTCACTCGTGTCATCTGTCACGCAGGCAAGCCTTACCTGACCTGCGAAAACGATCACCTGGCGCCGGTTCCGGCGGTCGTTCCGGCCCTCCCCGCCCCCCGGCGGACCCCCTGACGGCCCGCCGACCAGGCCGTCGACCGCTGCACCCACCACCCCTTCGGCCGCCCGTCCGGTGCCGCGTCCGGCCCCGGCGCGGCCTCCCGCCCCGGGCCGCCGTGTTCGCGCCTCATACACTCGCCGGTATGCATTCCGAACCCGCGGTCCGGGTCACCGGGCTGGTCAAGCGCTACGGCACCAAGACGGCGGTGGACGGTCTCGACCTGACCCTCGCGCGCGGCGCCGTCACCGCCGTGCTCGGTCCCAACGGCGCCGGCAAGACCACCACCATCGAGATCTGCGAGGGCTACCGCCGCCCCGACGCCGGCACCGTCCGCGTCCTCGGCCTCGACCCGGTCACCCAGGGCGCCGAGCTCCGCCCGCGGATCGGCGTGATGCTGCAGTCCGGCGGCGTGTACGCGGGAGCGCACGCCGTCGAAATGCTCCGGCACACCGCCAAGCTGCACGCCCACCCGCTGGACGTGGACGCCCTGGTCGAACGCCTCGGCCTCGGCTCCTGCGGCCGGACCACCTACCGCCGGCTCTCCGGCGGCCAGCAGCAGCGGCTCGCCCTGGCGATGGCCGTGGTCGGCCGGCCCGAGCTGGTCTTCCTGGACGAGCCGACCGCCGGCCTCGACCCGCAGGCCCGCCGCGCCACCTGGGAGCTGGTCCGCGACCTGCGCCGGGACGGCGTCACCGTGGTCGTCACCACCCACCACATGGACGAGGCCGAGCAGCTCGCCGACCGGGTCGCCGTCGTCGACCGCGGCCGGGTGATCGCCGAGGGCACCCCGGACGAGCTCTGCCGCGGCGGCGCCGAGTCCTCGCTGCGCTTCGACGGCCCGCCCGGGCTCGACCTCGCCCCGCTGCTCAAGGAGCTGCCCGACGGCGCCACCGCCACCGAGGCCTCCCCCGGCAGCTACCGCGTCGAGGCGCCCGTCGATCCGCAGCTGCTGGCCACCGTCACCGGTTGGTGCGCGGCCTCCGGCGTCCTCCCCGAGCGGCTCGCCGTGCAGCGCCGCAGCCTCGAAGACGTCTTCCTCGACCTGACCGGACGGGACCTCCGCTCGTGACGACCACCGACTACTCGCCCGCGCCCGGCGCCGCCCCGGTCGGCCGGATGCTGCTCGCGCAGACCGCCTTCGAGACGAAGATGCTGCTGCGCAACGGCGAACAGCTGCTGCTGACCGTCATCATCCCGACGGTGCTGCTCGTACTCTTCTCCGCCGTCGACATCGTCGCCGTCGAGGGCCCCGGCAAGCGCGTCGACTTCCTGGCACCCGGCCTGCTGGCGCTGGCCGTGATGTCCACCGCGTTCACCGGGCAGGCCATCGCCACCGGCTTCGAACGCCGCTACGGCGTGCTGAAGCGGCTCGGCGCCAGCCCGCTGCCGCGCTGGGCGCTACTCACCGCCAAGACCGGCTGCGTGCTGGTCACCGAGGCGCTCCAGGTCGCCCTGCTGAGCGTGATCGCGCTCGCCCTCGGCTGGTCCCCGCACGGCGACCCGTTCAGCGTCGTCGCCCTGCTCGTCCTCGGCACCGCGGCCTTCTCCGGCCTCGGGCTGCTGATGGCCGGCACCCTCAGGGCGGAGGCCACGCTGGCCGCCGCCAACCTGGTCTTCGTCCTGCTGCTGCTGGCCGGCGGCGTGATCGTGCCGCTGAGCAGGTTCCCGGCCGCCGTCCAGTCGGTGCTGGAGCTGCTCCCGATCGCCGCGCTGTCGGACGGCCTCCGCTCGGTCCTCCAGACCGGCGCCGGTGTGCCCTGGGCCGACCTCGGCATCCTGGGCGCCTGGGCGGTCGTGGCCCTGGCCGCCGCCGCCCGCTTCTTCCGCTGGGAGTGACCCTCGGGGCGCGCCCCGAGGGTCAGGGCCCGCTCGGCTCGTCCGGGTCCTTGGACCGGCGGTAGCGGGCGATCTGCCGCCGGGTGGTGTGCCACCGCGACCGCGCCTGCTCGATCACGGTGTGCCACTCGCGGCGGATCTCGTCGTCGGGCGGACGCTCACCCCGGGCGATACCGACGAGCTCGTCACGCACCTCCCGCCCGAGCGCGGCCGAGCCGACGGTGACGAGCATGGCGCCGAAGAGTCCCGAGAGCGTCGCGAAGACGGCGCCCACGGCGCCGTACCGGGCGGCCGAGGAACTGAACAGGTGCGGCAGGTAGACCGTCGCACCCACCGAGTAGACCGCCGCCAGGACGCCCCCGACGACACCGAACGGGAGCAGGGCCCGCCAGGCGACCCGCCGCGCGGTGAGGATCCAGCCGCCCCAGACGAGGAAGGCCGCGGTCACCGGCGCCTCGGCCGCGGCCGCCCCCAGCTGCAGGCGCCCCCGGCCGAGGAAGCCGTAGACCAGACCGGTGGCCATCAGGTAGCCGGTGAGACCGGCCACCCACCACAGGTCGTTCAGGGTGTTGCGCACACTGAGCGGTCTGAGCTCCCAGGTCTGCTCGAACAGGCGCTGGACCGCCCGGGCGAAGCTCAGCACCGAGATCACGAGGAACACCGCTCCGAAGACACCGATGGTCGCGGCCGTGCCGGACGAGGCCGCGAACACCTGCCGGATGGCATCGGCGCCCTCCCCGGTGAGCTGGTAGCGGCCGATGATCCGCTCCGCCGTGTCCGCGTGCCCCGTGCGCGCCAGGACGCCGCCGGTGAGGATCGAGAGCGGGACGGTCGCCGCCAGCGCGCCGGCGGCCAGGGCCATCGAGCGGTCGAAGCCCACGAGCTTCTGGAAACGGCTGACGCAGCGCAGGGCGAAGGCCGGGCGAAGCCAGAACGTCAGCGTTCTGATGACGCGTTCGCGGCTGGTCCGGGCCGTCGCGCCCTCCTCGGATCTCCTCGGTCCCGTGCTGGCTGCGAGCGTAGCCCGCCCGGCCGTCGGCGGGAGCCCGCGACGCGGCCTTACCGGCGGGTCCCGCCCTACGGGGCGAAGCCGGTCCCGCGTTCGGCGAAGATGCCCATCGCCTCCCCCAGGAACTCCACCATCCTGGGGTGGTAGGAATTGTGGAAGTCCCTCATGTCGTCGTTCTCCGCGTAGAAGAGCGCCATGCCGACGTAGGCCTTCCTGGTGGGGACGTAGAACCGGCAGGCGATCTCGAAGTGCCTGCCGACGAACTCCTGGATCTGCGGGTCCCCGGGCAGGGAGCCCTCCAGAACGGCCGCGATCTCCTTGTACAGCGCGTCCCAGTCCTGGTGGACCCGGTCCCGGTCCACGTGCTCCCAGTGGTCGGTCTCGGCAAGGCTCTTCGCCTGCTCCCCGGCCAACGCCCGGCGACACTCGTCCTCGTACTGATTCCCCATGGCACCGATTCCCGTGATTCCCGTGCCCCGTCGGCGAATTCCCCGGGGCCCGACCGACCTGCCGACGTTGATCAACTGCTCGGTCCCGGCCGAACAGTGGCACACCCCCGCAGGGGCGGCAATCCGTTTTGTCCGGCCCGGCGCCGAGCGCCCGGCCCGGTTCGGCACCGCCCCCGCCCGCACCGGGTGATGCCGTCCGATACGTTCGACCGCATCCCGTGGCAGGACGGGCCCGGATCTACGCGCGAGGGAAGTCATGGCCGCCATCCACCGCACCACCATGAAGCCCACCAAACTGGAGCTGCTCACCGGCTGGCTGCCGAAGCAGAGCTGGTACGTGGGCACCGCAGGCACCCCGGAACTGACGACGGCCGGCGGGTTCCGGCTGGACGATCCGGCGGGCGAGGTCGGGATCGAGTTCATGGTCGTGGTGGACACCTCCGCGCCGGAACCGGTCGCGTACCTGGTGCCGCTGGCCTACCGGGGTACGGCGCTGGCGGATGCCCCCGCCGAGGCGCTGATCGGCACCTCCGAGCACGGGGTGCTCGGCACCCGGTGGATCTACGACGGCGCCCACGACCCGGTGGTGACGGCGCAGTCGCGCGCGCTCCTGCGCGGCGGGGCCGTCCCGCAGCACCAGAGCCTGAGCGACACCCTCGACCCCGGCGTCACCGTGCACGGCGCACCGGCCGCCGAGGCGTTCGACGTCCGGCTCAACCGCGTCCTGCGGCCCACGGAGGCCGCGGATGCCGCGAAGGGCCCTGCCGCGCGCCTGGTCGCCGGGTGGACCTGGCCGGACGGCACACCCGCCCGGGGCGTCTTCGCGACCGTCACCCCGGGCTAGCAGGCCACGCGGGCCCCGGCACAGAGCACGGTGGCCCCCGCTCGTCGTGCGAGCGGGGGCCACCGTGCGATCGGCCGCGGGCGTCAGCTCTCGCTGCCGCCGCTGCGGCGCTTGCGGGCCAGCAGGACGAGCGCGCCGCCGAGCAGGACGACGCCGCCACCGGCCGCGGCGATGATCGGGGTGGCGTCGCTGCTACCGGTCTGGGCGAGCACCGGGCCCGGGGTGGCGGTGCTCGGCGCCGGGGTGGGCGTCCGGGTCGGGGTGGGCGTCGCCGTGGGGGTCTTGGTGGGGGTCGGCGTCGGGCTCGGCGTCGGGGTCCTGGTGGGCGTAGGGGTCGGGGTGGGCGTCGGCGTCGGGGTTGCCGTGGGCGTGGGCGTGGGCGTGGGGGTGGGGGTCGGGGTCTTGGTGGGCGTGGGGGTCGGGGTGGGCGTCGGGGTCTGGCAGACCTCGATCGTCTTGGTCTCCGTCTTGTTCCAGTCGGCGTTCTTCGGGTCCTCGGTGGTGGTGACCACGAAGGTCGCGCTGACCGGCTTGGCGTGGTCCTTCACCGGGAACGTCCCGTGGAACTCCTTGCCGAACGGCTTCTGGTCGAGCACCTTCTCGCCGTCGACGGTCAGGCTGACGACGTTCTTCACACCGCTCGCGTCGCTGTAGTTGGTCAGATCGATCACGATCTTGTCGCAGGTCACCTGCCACTTGGGCGCGTGCGCCGAGGCGCTGGTCGCCAGTGCCAAGGGCAGCAGGACGGCGGCTGCCGCCGTCCCCGCCAGTGCCGCGTTCCTGATGCCGATCTGCCGCCGCTGTCGCGCCATTTCGTTGTCCCCTCCGAACGGTCTTGCGCAGCAGGCTTGTTGAAAGGCTCGCGGTGGCCCGCCACGACTGTCCGGGGGACTCTACCGGCACACCCTCACCTCCCCACACCCCGCCGTACGACCGGATTTCGACTGTCCGTCCGGCCTCGGTTGTGCAAAGAGCAGCCCATCACGGCGGCGACCTCGCACGACACCCGTTCGGCGAACTTGAACGTATTCCGTCACAGTGGCGCAAACGCACTGCCCCCGGCGGTCGAATCCGACCACCGGGGGCAGCACTACGGTCGCCCGGCGGGCCGTCAGGCCTTCCTGGCCGCCCGGCGACGGGTGGCCACCACGATCGCGCCACCAGCGGCGATCACGACGGCGCCGGCGATCGTCAGCGGGACGACCGGGCCGGAGCCGGTGTGGGCGAGGCCGCCTCCGGTGGTCGCCTCCGCCGACGGGGCGGCCGAGGCGCTCGGCACCACTGCCGCCGACGGGGAGGCGGAGGCCGCCGGGCTGCCCGTGGCGCCCGGGCCCGGTGTGCCGGTCGTCGGAGCGGACGGGCTCCCGGAGCCGCCCGGGGTCACCGAGGCGCCGGGCGTCGCCGGCGTGCTCGGGGTCACCGACGCGCTCGGCGTGGAGGACGGCGACGGCGAACCGCTCGGCACCACCGGCGGCACGGTCGGCACGGTGGTCGGCGGCACCTCGGTGTTCAGGCAGCCGGTGAACGGGTAGTGGTGCGTCTCCGCGCCGCCCTTGCCGGTCAGCGACTTGGCGATCACCGAGCCGTTGACCGGTCCGCCGCTGCCGAGGTCGAAGGCGGCGTTCGGCGCCAGCACGGTGCCGGCCCAGGCGGCCTGGCTGTTCTTGACCACCTTGGTGGCGGTCGGGAAGTTCCAGAGCAGCTTGGCCCGGACCGCCCCGCCCGACGCGCTCTGCAGCTTGTCGTCCAGGACGTAGGCCTTCTTGCCCTCGTCCCACAGGTGGAAGCCCGTGGTCCGGGCGGCGGCCATGTCGTAGCTGTCGCCGGTCACGGTGACGACGGTGACCGATCCGACCGGCACCTTCACGAAGACGTCGGTGGCGCCCTGGAGCGTCGCCGCGCTGACGGTGAAGCTGTTGAGCGTGGCGTCGGCGCTGCTCAGGTAGAGCTGCGCGCCCTTCGCCTCGACCTTGGCGCCGGCGGTCTGCGCCCCGGCCGCGAGGGCGGTGGCGGCCGAGCGGAGCTTGGCGAACTCGGCCTTGAAGTCGATCGGGGAGGCGCCCTGGCTGATCTTGCCCTGGTGGGCGTCCACCACGGCGCCGGGGGCCTTCGAGCCGTAGACGCCGTTGCCCTTCATCACCTGGGTGTTGTGCCCGGTGATCTTGCCGGCGACGACCAGCGCGTTGCCGCCGGGAAGCGCCGCGACCTGGTCCGCGGTCAGTTCCTGGCCGACCGAGAAGCCGCCGGTGAAGTCCGCGTTGCCGCCGACCGCCACCGCGCCCTCGGCGTCCGGCGTGTGGGTGTCGTCGCCCTCGATGAACTCCCCGTAGAGATTGGCGACGCCGAGGCTCTGGCACTGCCGGCCGGGCTCGGCCGCGTGCGCGGCCGGGGCGATCAGACCGGCCAGGGCGAGGGATCCGCCGAGTGCGAGCGCTGCGGCGGGTGTGGGTATGCGCATGTGCAGGATCTCCGCTTACGTGCGGGGGTGGGAGCGGTCCCGGAAAAAGGTATGGACCAAGCCGCACTCTTTCGGCCACCGAGTGATTGGTCAAGACCAATGTCCGCCTTGCCCGAACAGTCCCGTTCGGGCCGAACGGCCCGCCCGGGACCCGCCGGACGGCCCCCGGCGCGACGGACCGGACGGCACCCGCCCGGCGCGACCCCTCCCCGCCCCAAGATCGGCTGTAAGGCCGCCTACGATTGACCCCGTGCCTACCCCCTTCTCCCTGCTCGCCGACCGCTGGCAGCCGTCCGCCGCCATGGTCCGGCGCGCCGCGTTCGCCGCGCTGGTGATGAGCGTGGTGATCGTCGTGACCGGCGGAGCCGTCCGGCTCACCGCCTCCGGCCTCGGCTGCACCACCTGGCCCCGCTGCACCGGCGAGAGCATCACGCCGACGCCCGAAATGGGCCTCCACGGCATCATCGAGTTCACCAACCGGATGCTGACCTACGTGCTGAGCGCCGCGGTCGGCTGGGCGATCCTCGCCGCCCGCTGCCACCGGCCCTGGCGGCGCGGTCTGAGCAGGCTCGGCTGGGCCCAGTTCTGGCTGGTGATGAGCAACGCCGTGATCGGCGGCATCACCGTGCTGACCGGCCTCAACCCCTACACGGTCGCCGTCCACCTGATCTCCGCGATGGCCCTGGTCTGGGTCGCGCTGCTGATGTGGGAGCGCTCGCGCGAGGGCGACGGCCCGCCGCGGCCGGCGGTGGCCGGTCCGATCGTCCGGCTCTCCTACGTCCTGGTCACCGTGATCGGCCTGCTGGTGGCGGCCGGGACGCTGGTGACCGGTGCCGGGCACCACCCCGGGACGCCCAAGGACAACAAGCTGGTGCCGCGGATCCCCCTCGACTACGACCGCCTCGCCCAGGTGCACGCCGACCTGGCGTTCGTCTCGGTCGGCCTGGCGGTCGCGGTGCTCTTCGTGTTCGCCGCCGTGAAGGCCCCGCCGGCCGCCCGCGCGCGGGCCCGCGAGCTGCTCGCGGTGCTGCTGCTCCAGGGCGTGCTCGGCTTCGTCCAGTACTTCACGGACGTCCCGGAGCTGCTGGTCGGCATCCACATGCTGGGCGCCACGCTCACCTGGATCGCCGTCCTGCGCATCCCGCTGGCGCTGCGCGTGCGCGAGGGCGCCGCGCCCACCGCGCCGCTGCCCGCGCAGGCGCCGCGGACCGCCGCGGTCTGAGCGTGCGAGAGGGGCCCCGGGGAAACCCGGGGCCCCTCTCGCGCACTCGGCGCGGCCTCAGCCGCCGATCTGGATACCGGCCATCCGCTTCCACTCGTACGGGCCGGTCCTGACCTTCAGGCCCAGCTCGCCCTCGAAGCTGTCGTGCAGGGTGACCCCGGCCAGCTCGGCGGCCCGGCGGCCGACGGCGTAGCTCGGGGCGACCTGGTCGCCCCAGGCGCCGTCCGCGCCGACCACGACGATCCGGGTGGCGACGGTGCCCACGTACTCGACGACGCCGTCGGCGCTGCCGCCGTGCTGCTTGGCGAAGGCGGTCAGGTGCTTGGCGATGCGCTTGGCGCGGCGCTCGACGCGGGCGTCCGGCGCGGCGGGGGTGGCGGTCTCTGCGCTGCTCATGCCCGCATGCTACCGATCGGTAGCGGAGCTGGCGACGGGACCGGGCTGTGCACCGGACCACATACTGGAGCGGTGACCTTCCAAGGCTGGCCGGCCGAGGCCCTAGAGTTCTACGAGCACCTGGAGACCGACAACTCCAGGACCTTCTGGCAGTCCCACAAGGACCGGTACGAGCACGCCGTGCGGGAGCCGATGGAGCGACTGCTCGCCGAGCTGGAGCCAGGGTTCGGGCCGGGCAAGATCTTCCGCCCCAACCGGGACGTCCGGTTCAGCGCCGACAAGTCCCCGTACAAGACGCACATCGGCGCCCACCTGGAGGGCGGCGGCTACATCCAGCTCTCCGCCGACGGCCTGGCCTGCGGCAACGGGCTGTACCGGCTCGCCCCGGACCAGCTGGCGCGCTACCGGGCCGCCGTCGCCGAGGAGGTCGGCGGCGCCGAGCTGGAGCGGGTGATCGCCCGGGTCCGCGCGGCCGGGCCGGAGGTGGTCGGCCGGGACAGCCTCAGGTCCGCGCCGCGCGGCTACCCCCGGGACCACCCGCGGATCGAGCTGCTCCGCCACAAGGGGCTGGTCGCCTGGCAGGAGTGGCCGCCGGCGGCGTGGCTCGGCACCCGGGCCGCCCACGACCGGATCACCGGCTTCCTGCGGGCCTCCCAGCCGCTGCGGGACTGGCTGGACGACCGGGTGGGACCCTCCGAACTGCCCCCGCGCTGAGACGCGGAAGGGGCCCCGGTCCGAAGACCGGGGCCCCTTCTCCGCGTCGGCGGCTACTTCACGAACGGATCCACCGCGATCACCACGAACAGCAGCGTCAGGTAGGTGATCGACCAGTGGAAGAGGCGCATCTCCTTGAGCTTCGCGCCGACCACCCCGGCCTTGGCCCGGGCGTACAGTCCGTGCGCCTCCTTCAGCCAGGCCGCGCCCAGCACGACCGCCGAGACGGGGTACAGCCAGCTGGTCTCCGCCAGCGGCCAGAGCGCCAGCGAGACGGCGACCATCACCCAGGAGTAGAGGACGATCTGCTTGGCGACCGCCAGGTTGCCCTTGACCACCGGGAGCATCGGCACGCCGGCCCGCTCGTAGTCCTCGCGCACCTTCATCGACAGCGGCCAGTAGTGCGGCGGTGTCCAGAAGAAGATGACCAGGAAGAGCACCAGCGCCGACCAGGACACCGAGCCGGTGACCGCCGCCCAGCCGACGAAGACCGGCATGCAGCCGGCGATCCCGCCCCAGACGATGTTCTGCGCGGTGCGCCGCTTCAGCCCCAGCGTGTAGACGAACACGTAGAACAGCAGGGCCGACAGCGCCAGCAGCGAGGAGAGCGCGTTGACCAGGAAGCCGAGCCAGAGCGTGGAACCGACCGCCAGCGCGATGCCGAAGACCAGCGCCTCGCGCGGTGACACCATCCCGGTGACGAGCGGCCGCCGCTCGGTGCGCGACATCACCGCGTCGATGTCGCGGTCGATGTACATGTTGAGGGCGTTGGCGCCACCGGCCGACAGGTAGCCGCCGATGACCACCTTGAGGACCAGCAGCGGATCCGGGACACCGCGCTGCGCCAGGAACATCACCGGGACGGTGGTGATCAGCAGCAGTTCGATGATCCGAGGCTTGGTCAGTGCGACGAATGCGCCGACACGGGCCCCGAACGGCCGGTGCGCAGGCGTCGCCCCGGTGACCCCGGCGGGACGGGATTCGACGGCGGTCACTAACACCCCAACTGAAGATGAATCTTCGCAGGCGTCCACCGGAACGATGTTCCCGAATCGTCCGCTCTGCGCGTACCACGCCACCTTAGACGCTCCATATCTCCCCACCGGCTCCGGGGTCCCCCGGGCGGGGCGGAACGCACACCCCTGGGTGAACCCCTGGGCGAACACACGAAGCCGACCTGCTGCGATACCTGTCCCCCGCCCCGGCCCCCGAACGGGCAGAGGCCGTGAAACCGGGAGAGGCTGGGACAAAAGAACCCTTCGAACCCTCGTGGGAATCGCCATACGGAAATGCCCGTTGTCTCAGCACGGAGGGTGATCCCCGACCCGGACGGTAGGCTCGCACCGAGAAGCGGGATCTACCCTCCGTGACCGGCACCACCCAGCGTCCGGCCCCATCGACGTGGCCGACCCGGTCCCCTTCACGGGGTCACTCTTCACAACGGAAGGAGCCCTGAGACAGGGTGAGCACGACGCCGACGAATGCATTCGAGTGGTCCGAGCTGGACGAGCGGACGGTCGACACCGCCCGCGTCCTGGCCATGGACGCGGTCCAGAAGGTCGGCAACGGACACCCCGGGACGGCCATGTCGCTGGCCCCGGCGGCGTACCTGATCTTCCAGCGCTTCCTGCGCCACGACCCGACCGACCCGGCCTGGGTGGGCCGCGACCGTTTCGTCCTCTCTCCCGGGCACACCAGCCTGACCCTCTACACGCAGCTCTACTTCTCGGGCTACGGCCTGGAGCTGGACGACCTCAAGGCGTTCCGGGTCGCGGGCAGCCGCACCCCGGGCCACCCCGAGCACGGTCACACCGCGGGTGTCGAGACCACCACCGGCCCGCTCGGCCAGGGCATCGGCAACGCCGTGGGCATGGCGATGGCCGCCCGCTTCGAGCGCGGTCTGTTCGACCCGGACGCCCCCGCCGGCGAGTCGCCGTTCGACCACACCATCTGGGCCATCGTCTCCGACGGCGACCTGGAGGAGGGCATCTCCGCCGAGGCCTCCTCGCTGGCCGGCCACCAGAAGCTGGGCAACCTGGTCGCGCTCTACGACGACAACCACATCTCGATCGAGGGCGACACCGAGACCGCCTTCTCCGAGGACGTGCTCAAGCGCTACGAGGCGTACGGCTGGCACGTGCAGCGGGTCGCCCCGAAGTCCAACGGCGACATCGACGTGGCCCTCGTGGCCGAGGCGCTGGCCGCGGCCAAGGCCGAGACCTCCCGCCCGTCGATCATCGCGATGCGCACCATCATCGCCTGGCCGGCCCCGGACGCGCAGAACACCGCCAAGGCGCACGGTTCCGCGCTCGGCGCCGCCGAGATCGCCGCCACCAAGAAGGTCCTGGGCTTCGACCCGGAGAAGACCTTCGAGGTCAGCGACAAGGTCATCGAGCACGCCCGCCAGGTGATCAAGCGCGGCAAGGCCGCCCGCGACGAGTGGCAGCGCTCCCTCGACGCCTGGCGCGCCGCCCACCCGCACCGCGCCGCCGAGTTCGACCGTATCCAGGCCGGCGAGCTCCCCGACGGCTGGAAGAAGGCCGTCCCGGTCTTCGCGGCCGGCAAGGACGTCGCCACCCGCAAGGCCTCCGGCGAGACCCTCAAGGCGCTCGGCGCGGTGATCCCGGAGCTGTGGGGCGGCTCGGCCGACCTCGCGGAGTCCAACCTCACCACCATCGACGAGGACAGCTCCTTCCTCCCCGAGGGCAACCCGCTGAAGTCGGCCAGCCCCTACGGCCGGACGATCCACTTCGGCATCCGCGAGCACGCCATGGGCTCGACCATGAACGGCATCGCGCTGCACGGCGGGACCCGGGTCTTCGGCGGCACCTTCCTGGTCTTCGCCGACTACATGCGCCCGGCCGTCCGCCTGGCCGCGCTGATGAAGCTGCCGGTCACCTACGTCTGGACGCACGACTCGATCGGCCTCGGCGAGGACGGCCCGACCCACCAGCCCGTCGAGCACCTCGCCTCGCTGCGCGCCATCCCGGGCCTGTCGATGGTCCGCCCGGCCGACGCCAACGAGACGGCCGTCGCCTGGCGCACCATCGTCGAGCGGCACAGCAGCCACCCGGGCCCGGTCGGCCTGGCGCTCACCCGCCAGAACGTCCCGACCTTCGACCGCGAGGTCTTCGGCTCCGCCGAGGGCACCGCGAAGGGCGGCTACGTCCTGGCCGAGGCGTCGACCGGCGACCCGCAGCTGATCCTGCTCGCCACCGGCTCCGAGGTCCAGCTGGCCGTCAGGGCCCGCGAGGTCCTGGAGGCCGAGGGCGTCGCGACCCGCGTGGTCTCGCTGCCGTCCTTCGAGTGGTTCCAGGAGCAGGACCAGGCCTACCGCGACAGCGTGCTGCCGCCGTCGGTCCGGGCCCGCGTCTCGGTCGAGGCCGGCATCGCCCAGGGCTGGCGCGAGCTGGTCGGCGACCACGGCCGGATCGTCTCGCTGGAGCACTTCGGCGCCTCCGCCGACTACCAGGTGCTCTTCGAGGAGTTCGGTCTGACCGCCGAGCGGGTCGTCGCGGAGGCGCACAACGCCCTGCGCTCGCTCGAAGCCGTCAACCGCTAGTACCGCCTGGGCCGCGTGCCCGCCCGCACAGCGGGTACGCGGCCCGTCTGACGACCCCACAGACAGATGAAGACAGAAGAAGGACTGAGCACCATGACTGACGCACTGAAGCGCCTCAGCGACGAAGGCGTGGCGATCTGGCTGGACGACCTCAGCCGGAAGCGACTGAACACCGGCAACCTCGCCGAGCTGGTACAGAACAAGCACGTGGTGGGCGTCACCACCAACCCCACCATCTTCCAGAAGGCCATCGGCGGCGGGGACTCCTCCTACGACGGCCAGCTGCGCGACCTCGCCGTCCGCAAGGTCACCACCGACGAAGCCGTCCGCATGATCACCACCTCGGACGTCCGGGACGCCGCCGACGTGCTGCGCCCGGTCTACGACGCCTCCAACGGCCGCGACGGCCGGGTCTCCATCGAGGTCGACCCGCGGCTGGCCCACGAGACGGCCGCGACCGTCGCCGAGGCCAAGCAGCTCTGGTGGCTGGTCGACCGCCCGAACGTCTTCATCAAGATCCCCGCCACCGAGGCCGGCCTGCCCGCGATCGCCGAGGTCATCGGCAAGGGCATCAGCGTCAACGTCACGCTGATCTTCTCGCTGGAGCGCTACCGCGCGGTGATCGACGCCTTCCTGACCGGTCTGGAGGCCGCCAAGGCCAAGGGCCTGGACCTCTCGCAGATCGAGTCGGTCGCCTCCTTCTTCGTCTCCCGCGTGGACACCGAGATCGACAAGCGCCTCGACGAGGTCGGCGGCGACGCCAAGCAGTTGCGCTCCAAGGCCGCCCTGGCCAACGCCCGCCTGGCCTACCAGGCGTACGAGGAGGTCTTCGGCAGCGTCGACGGCAAGACCGCCGGCAGCGACCGCTGGAAGGCCCTGGAGGCCGCCGGCGCCAAGCCGCAGCGCCCGCTCTGGGCCTCCACCGGCGTCAAGGACCCGGCCCTGCCGGACACCCTCTACGTCACCGAGCTGGTCGCCCCCGGCACCGTCAACACGATGCCCGAGGCCACCCTGGAGGCCACCGGCGACCACGGCGTGATCACCGGCGGCACCATCGTCGCCAACTACGCCGACGCCACCGAGGTGATGGCCGCCATCGCCGCCGCCGGCGTGGACTACGACGACGTGGTCCAGGTCCTGGAGGACGAGGGCGTCCAGAAGTTCGAGCAGTCCTGGAACGAGCTGCTCGACACCGTCACCGCCTCGCTCGCCTCGTTCGCCGACGAGAAGTGACCCCTGCTCACAGCCAGCGCACGAAAGCGGAGCACATCCAGTGAGCACTGATTTCCCTGAGTTGACGTCGGACTCGGACCCGAGCGACGCTCCCGCCGCTCCCGTCAACCCGCTTCGTGACCCCACCGACCGGCGGCTCCCGCGCATCGCGGGGCCGTCCGGCCTGGTCATCTTCGGGGTCACCGGCGACCTGTCCCGCAAGAAGCTCATGCCGGCCATCTACGACCTGGCCAACCGCGGCCTGCTGCCGCCGGGCTTCTCGCTCGTCGGCTTCGCCCGCCGCGAGTGGAAGGACGAGGACTTCGCCAAGGAGGTCCACGACGCCGTCAAGGAGCACGCCCGGACCCCGTTCCGCGAGGAGGTCTGGCAGCAGCTCGCCAAGGGCATGCGCTTCGTCCACGGCACCTTCGACGACGACGACGCCTTCGACAAGCTCCGGGCGACCATCGAGGAGCTCGACAAGGCCCAGGGCACCGGCGGCAACTTCGCGTTCTACCTCTCGGTACCGCCGAAGTTCTTCCCGACCGTCGTCCAGCAGCTGAAGAAGCACGGCCTGGCCGACCCGCCCCAGGGCTCCTGGCGGCGCGCCGTCATCGAGAAGCCCTTCGGCCACGACCTGGAGAGCGCCCAGGAGCTGAACCGGATCGTCCACGAGGTCTTCCCCCGTGACGAGGTCTTCCGGATCGACCACTACCTGGGCAAGGAGACCGTCCAGAACATCCTGGCGCTGCGCTTCGCGAACCAGATGTTCGAGCCGATCTGGAACCGGTCGTACGTCGACCACGTGCAGATCACCATGGCCGAGGACATCGGCATCGGCGGCCGGGCCGGCTACTACGACGGGATCGGCTCGGCCCGCGACGTCATCCAGAACCACCTGCTCCAGCTGATGGCGCTCACCGCCATCGAGGAGCCGGCCTCGTTCCACCCCAAGGCGCTGGTGGCCGAGAAGCTCAAGGTGCTCAGCGCCGTCAAGCTCCCGGCCGATCTGGGCAAGCACACCGTGCGCGGCCAGTACGCGGCCGGCTGGCAGGGCGGCGAGGAGGTGCTCGGCTACCTCGACGAGGACGGCATCAACCCGGACTCCAAGACCGACACCTACGCGGCCATCAAGCTGGAGATCAACAACCGGCGCTGGGCCGGGGTGCCGTTCTACCTGCGCACCGGCAAGCGGCTCGGCCGCCGGGTCACCGAGATCGCGGTGGTCTTCCAGCGCGCCCCGTACCTGCCGTTCGACTCCTACGCGACCGAGGAGCTGGGGCAGAACGCCCTGGTCATCCGGGTCCAGCCGGACGAGGGCGTGACGGTGCGGTTCGGCTCCAAGGTGCCGGGGACCTCCTTCGAGGTCCGGGACGTCACGATGGACTTCGCCTACGGCGAGTCCTTCACCGAGTCCAGCCCGGAGGCCTACGAGCGGCTCATCCTCGACGTGCTGCTCGGCGACGCCAACCTGTTCCCGCGCCACCAGGAGGTCGAACTCTCCTGGCAGATCCTCGACCCGATCGAGAAGTACTGGGACGACCACGGCAAGCCCGCCCAGTACCCGGCAGGGACCTGGGGTCCGGTCGAGGCCGACGAGATGCTCGCACGAGACGGCAGGAGCTGGCGCCGGCCATGAAGATCGACCTCACGGACACCACGTCCAGCAAGATCAACGCAGCCCTGATGGAGGCGCGCCGCGCCAGCGGCTCCACCGCCGCCGGCATGGTGCTCACCCTGGTGATCGTGACCGACGAGGGCAGCGCCTACGACGCCCTCAAGGCCGCCAACGACGCCTCCCGCGAGCACCCCTCGCGCACCCTGGCGGTCATCAAGCGCGCCGGGCGCTCGCCCCGGGCGCGCGCGGAGACCCGTCTGGACGCCGAGATCCTGGTCGGCACCGCCGCCGGCTCCGGCGAGACGGTCGTCCTGCGCATGCACGGCGAGCTCGCCGCGCACGCCCAGTCGGTCGTCCTGCCGCTGCTCCTGCCGGACGCCCCGGTGGTGGTCTGGTGGCCCGAGAATGCGCCGCTGCACCCGGCACAGGACCCGCTGGGCTCGATCGCCCAGCGCAGGATCACCGACGCCGTCACCGCCGAGTCGCCGGTGGGCCAGCTCGCCCAGCGGGCCCAGAGCTACACCCCGGGCGACACCGACCTGGCCTGGACCAGGATCACCGGCTGGCGCTCGATGCTGGCCGCCGCACTGGACCAGCGACCCTCCGAGGTCACCTCCGCGGTGGTCGAGGGCGAGTCGTACAACCCCAGCGTCGAGCTGCTCGGCCTCTGGCTGCACAACCGGCTGCACGTGCCGGTCGAGCGGGTCGTCACCGGCGGCCCGGGCATCACCGCGGTGCACCTGCGCACCAAGGACGGGGACATCACCCTGGACCGCCCGGACGGCCTGATGGGCACCCTGTCGATGCCCGGCTCGCCGGACCGCCAGGTGGCGCTCAAGCGTCGCGAGACGTCCGAGCTGATCGCGGAGGAGCTGCGCCGGCTCGACCCGGACGACATCTACGCGACGGCCGTCCGCACGCCGGTCGAGCGGCTGAGCCAGCCGGACACCGCCGAGACCGAGGCGGCCGAGGAGGCCACCCGGGCGGTGGTCTCCGAGGCCGCGGTGGCCAACCCGACCCGGGTGACCGCCAAGGTCCAGGACGCGTCGGAGCCGGCCGGGGAGGCCGCCCCGGCGAAGAAGGCCCCGGCCAAGCGCACCGGCAAGAAGGCGTCCTCGTGACGGCGGCGACCCCGCAGTTGGTCGTCCACCGGGACAAGGAGCTGATGGCCCAGGCGGCCGCGGCCCGGCTGATCACCCGGATCGTGGACGCCCAGGCCGCCCGCGGCACCGCCTCGGTGGTGCTCACGGGCGGGCGCAACGGCAACGCGCTGCTCGCCGCCATCGCCGCCTCCCCCGCCCGGGACGCGGTCGACTGGGCCCGGCTGGACCTCTGGTGGGGCGACGAGCGCTTCGTCGCCGCCGACAACGCCGAGCGCAACGCCGTCCAGGCCCGGGCGGAACTGCTCGACGCCGTCCCGCTCGACCCGGCCCGGGTGCACGAGATGCCCGCCTCGGACGGCGTCGACGGCTCGGACGTCGAGGCCGCCGCGGCCCGGTACGCGGAGGAGCTGGCCAAGGCCGCCGGTCCGGGTGACCGCCTCGGCGTGCCCGCCTTCGACGTGCTGCTGCTCGGCGTCGGCCCGGACACCCATGTCGCCTCGCTCTTCCCCGAGCACCCGGGCGTCCGGGAGACCGGGCTGACAGTGGTCGGCGTGCGCGGTGCGCCCAAGCCCCCGCCGACCCGGATCTCGCTCACCCTCCCGGCCATCCGGGCGGCCCGCGAGGTCTGGCTGCTGGCGGCCGGCGAGGACAAGGCCGGCGCCGTGGCACTGGCCCTGTCCGGCCCGGGCGAGCTCCAGGCGCCCGCCTCGGGTGCCCACGGACGGAGCCGGACCTTGTGGCTGCTGGACCGCGCGGCGGCGGCTCAGCTCCCGCCGCAGCTGTACCCGCCGGCCTCGGCCTGACCGCGTTCGGCCCGACGGCATGACGAAGGGCGCCACCGTTCTCCACGGTGGCGCCCTTCGGCGTCGGTCAGGTGCTCAGATCTCACCGCGCAGCTTGGCCAGCGCCTCGGCGAGGATCGCCTCGCCGTCGGCGTCGGTGCGCCGCTCACGGACGTAGGCGAGGTGGGTCTTGTAGGGCTCGTTGCGCGAGGGGGCCGGCGGGTTGTGCTCGTCCTGACCGGCCGGAAACCCGCACCGCGGGCAGTCCCAGGTGTCCGGGATGACCGCCTCCGCGGCGAAGCTGGGACGGGTCTCGTGCTTGTTGGCACACCAGAAGGAGATCCGGTTGCGGGGGGCGGATTCGCCGCGCTCCGCCTCGCCCATCGGGCCGGCTCCGACCCTGCTGCCACGGATGGCGTTGCCACTTGCCACGGTCTGACTCCCTGCGTGCTGGTGCGCCGACCCGCCGCGGTGCGCGTCGGTGGCTAAAGTCGTCCTAGTGTAAGCAGGAGTTAAGGATGCACCGTCACCGACTCCGCCCCGGACCGTTCCAGCATAGGCCGCGGGGCGACAGGCCGTCAGAGATACGTCAGCTCTTGTACTTGAGCACCAGGCCGAGCACGATGATGCACGCGAACCAGGCGAAACCCACGATGACCGTGATGCGGTCCAGGTTGCGCTCGGCCACGGCCGAGCCGCCGCCGGTGGACATCGCGCCGCCACCGAACATGTCGGACAGGCCGCCGCCCTTCCCCTTGTGCAGCAGCACCAGGAGGATCATCAGCAGGCTGAAGATGATCAGGGCAATCGAGAACCCGAGAACCACGGCGGGACCAACTCTCTCGTATCTTCGGCGAAGGGGCCGGGCCGCACGATGCGGTCCGGCCCCAAAGCCTACGTTGCTGCGGCGGCGTTAGCCTACTGCCTGGTCACGGTACCGCACGATCTTGACGAACTCGTCGGCGTCCAGGGAGGCACCGCCGATCAGGCCGCCGTCGACGTCCGGCTTGGCCATCAGGCCGGCCGCGCTGGAGGACTTGACCGAGCCGCCGTAGAGCACCCGGACCTTCTCGGCCAGCGGGGCGTCGTACAGCTCGGCGATCCGCTTGCGGATGGCCGAGCAGACCTCCTGGGCGTCCTCGGGGGTCGCCACCTCGCCGGTGCCGATCGCCCAGACCGGCTCGTAGGCGACCACGACGGACTCGGCCTGGTCGGCCGGGACGTCCTGCAGGGCGCCGTCGAGCTGGGCCAGGGTGTACTCGACGTGGGTGCCGGCCTTGCGGATCTCCAGCGGCTCGCCGATGCAGAGGATCGGGGTGACCCCGCTGCGGTAGGCGGCCTTGACCTTGGCGTTGACGATCTCCTCGTTCTCGCCGTGGTACTGGCGGCGCTCCGAGTGGCCGATCACCGCGTAGGTGCACTTCAGCTTCGACAGCATCGGGCCGGAGATCTCGCCGGTGTAGGCACCGGAGTCGTGCTGCGAGATGTCCTGCGAGCCGTACTTGATCTTCAGCTTGTCGCCGTCGACCAGGGTCTGCACCGAGCGCAGGTCGGTGAACGGCACCAGAACGGCGACCTCGACCGACTCGTAGTCCTTGTCGGCCAGCGCGAACGCCAGCTTCTGGGTGTGCTGGATGGCCTCAAGGTGGTTGAGGTTCATCTTCCAGTTGCCCGCCATCAGCGGGAGACGCTCAGTCATTGCCTCAGCCTTCCAGGGCGGCGAGACCGGGGAGCGTCTTGCCCTCCAGGTACTCAAGGCTGGCGCCACCGCCGGTCGAGATGTGCCCGAACTTCGTCTCGTCGAAGCCCAGGATGCGGACGGCCGCGGCGGAGTCGCCGCCACCGACCACGGTGAACGCGTCGCTGTCGAGCAGGGCCTGCGCGACGGCCTTGGTGCCCTCGGCGAAGGTCGGGTGCTCGAAGACACCGACCGGACCGTTCCAGAACACCGTCTTGGCGTCGGCCAGCTTTGCCGCGAACAGCTCCCGGGTCTTCGGGCCGATGTCCAGGCCCTCCTTGTCCGCGGGGATCTTGTCGGCGTCGACGACCGCGAAGTCCTCGACCGGCTTGTGGGTCTTGGTGTCGGGGAACGACCCGGAGACCGCGATGTCCACCGGCAGCACGAACTCGACGCCGTTCGCCTTCGCCCGCTCCAGGTAGTCCAGGACGACCGGGATCTGGTCCTTCTGCAGCAGCGAGATGCCGACCTCGTGCCCCAGGGCCGCGAGGAAGGTGTACGCCATGCCGCCGCCGATGAGGATGCGGTCGGCCTTGCCGAGCAGGTTCTCGATCACGCCGACCTTGTCGGACACCTTGGACCCGCCCAGGACGACCACGTACGGCCGCTCGACCTCCTCGGTGAGCCGCTTGAGCACGGCCACCTCGGCGGCGATCAGGTCGCCGACGGCGTGCGGCAGGCGGGCCGGCAGGTCGTACACCGAGGCGTGCTTGCGGTGCACGGCGCCGAAGCCGTCGCCGACGTACAGCTCGGCCAGCGCGGCCAGCTCGTCGGCGAAGGCGCCGCGCTCGGCGTCGTCCTTGCTGGTCTCACCGGCGTTGAAGCGCAGGTTCTCGAGCAGCGTGACCTCGCCGTCGGCCAGGGCGGCGACGGTGGCCTTCGCGCTCTCGCCCACGGTGTCGGTCGCGAACGAGACCGGCGTGCCGAGGATCTCGCCGAGGCGGGCGGCCACCGGCGCGAGGGAGAACTGCGGGTCGGGCTCGCCCTTCGGGCGGCCGAGGTGGGAGGCGACGACGACCTTCGCACCGCGCTCGACGAGCTTGGCGATGGTCGGGGCGACGGCGCGGATCCGGCCGTCGTCGGTGATCGTGCCGTCGGACAGCGGGACGTTGAGGTCGGCGCGGACGAACACGCGCTTGCCGGCGACGTCGAGGTCTTCGATGGTCTTCACGGTCTTCGGTCTCCTGGGGAGATGGTTGCGCTGTTGGCAGCGGCACAACGGCGGGCCGCCTGGGAGTTGAGTTTCGAGGGTGCGCAGACGGAGGGCCCGGACGGCGTGCGGTGTCCGGGCCCTCCCCCCTACTTCACGTCAGCTCCCGCTGCGTCAGAGCTGGCCGCCGACGAGGGTGGTCAGGTTGACGAGGCGGTTCGAGTAGCCCCACTCGTTGTCGTACCAGCCGAAGACCTTGACCTGGTTGCCCTGGACCATGGTCATCAGCGAGTCGAAGATCGTGGAGAACGGCGAGTTCACGATGTCGGAGGAGACGATCGGGTCCTCGGTGTACTGCAGGATGCCCTTGAGGGAGCCCTCGGAGGCCTTCTGGAAGGCCGCGTTGACCTCCTCGACGGTGACGTCGCGCTCAAGGGTGACGACCAGGTCGGTGATCGAACCGGTCGGGACCGGGACGCGCAGCGAGGTGCCGTCCAGCTTGCCCTTCAGCTCCGGCAGGACCAGCGCGGTGGCCTTGGCGGCACCGGTGGACGTCGGGATGATGTTGAGGGCCGCGGCGCGGGCGCGACGCAGGTCCTTGTGCGGGAAGTCCAGGGTGACCTGGTCGTTGGTGTACGCGTGCACCGTGGTCATCAGACCCTTGACGATGCCGAAGTTCTCGTTGAGCACCTTCGCCAGCGGCGCCACGCAGTTGGTGGTGCAGGAGGCGTTGGAGATCACGTCGTGCTTGGCGGCGTCGTACTTCTCGTCGTTGACGCCCATCACGATGGTGACGTCCTCGTCGGTGGCGGGCGCCGAGATGATGACCTTCTTGGCACCGGCGGTGATGTGCTTCTTGGCCGCCTCGGCCTTGGTGAAGATGCCGGTGGACTCGATCACGATGTCCACGCCCAGCTCGCCCCAGGGGAGGTTGGCCGGGTCACGCTCGGCGATGACCTTGAAGGTCTTGCCGTCGACGGTGATGCTGTTCTCGGTGTGCGAGACCTCGCCCGGGAAGGTACCCAGGATCGAGTCGTACTTGAGCAGGTGCGCCAGGGTCTTGGTGTCGGTCAGGTCGTTGACACCGACGATCTCGATGTCCGCGCCCTGAGCCTTGACCGCACGGAAGAAGTTGCGGCCGATGCGGCCGAATCCGTTGATGCCTACCCGGATCGTCACGAACCGATCTCCTCGTTAGGTACGCCGGAGCTATGCCGACGGGGTGGAATTTGGGAGGTCCCCGACCGCCTATGACCCTACCTCTCCCAGGCCTGGGAGGGCACATCAGGCCGGGTCGGACGCCTTGGCGTGGCGTGTCAAGAGGGTGCGAGCAGGGCTTCCGTCCTTGCCGTCGGGGGCAGTTGGTCGCGGCCCGCGCGGACCGGTCCGAAGCCCCCCGGCCGCACCGTCCGGACACGGCACAGCCGGTGCCCGGAATCCGGACACCGGCTGGTCTGTCGTCACTGGCTGTGATCGCTAGTTGAGCGCCATCTCGTCGGTCAGATTGGCCTCGGTGCTCGGCAGGCCGAGCTCGGAGGCGCGCTTGTCGGCCATCGCCAGCAGCCGGCGGATCCGGCCGGCCACCGCGTCCTTGGTCAGCGGCGGGTCGGCCAGGGCGCCCAACTCCTCCAGCGAGGCCTGCTTGTGCTGCATCCGCAGCTGGCCGGCGGCGGCCAGGTGGTCCGGCACCTCCTCGCCGAGGATCTCCAGCGCGCGCTGCACCCGGGCGCCGGCCGCGACCGCGGCCCGGGCCGAGCGGCGCAGGTTGGCGTCGTCGAAGTTGGCCAGGCGGTTGGCGGTGGCCCGGACCTCGCGCCGCATCCGCCGCTCCTCCCACGCCAGCACCGACTCGTGGGCGCCGAGGCGGGTCAGCAGCGCGCCGATGGCGTCGCCGTCCCGGATCACCACCCGGTCGACGCCGCGCACCTCGCGGGCCTTGGCCGGGATGCCGAGCCGGCGGGCCGCGCCGACCAGGGCGAGGGCCGCCTCGGAGCCGGGGCAGGTGATCTCCAGCGAGGAGGAGCGGCCGGGCTCGGTGAGCGAGCCGTGCGCCAGGAAGGCGCCCCGCCAGGCCGCCTCCGCGTCACAGGTCGCCCCGGAGACGACGGCCGGGGGCAGGCCCCGGATCGGCCGGCCGCGGCCGTCCACCAGACCGGTCTGCCGCGCCAGCAGCTCGCCGTCCTTGACCACCCGCACCACGTAGCGGCTGCCGCGCCGCAGACCGCCGGGCGCCATCACCACCAGGTCCGAGGAGTGTCCGAAGATCTCCAGGAGGTCCTTGCGCAGGCGTCGCGCTGCCGCCCCGGTGTCCAGCTCCGCCTCGATCACGATGCGGCCGCTCACGATGTGCAGCCCGCCCGCGAAACGCAGGATCGCCGAGACCTCCGCCTTGCGGCAGCAGGCCCGGGTGACCGGGAGCCGGCTGATTTCGTCCTTCACCGCTGGAGTCATCGCCATGGCCCGATCCTTCCATGTGTCCGGAAAATCCGGTCGTACGCGGCGGCCAAGAGCTCCGGGTCGTGTCGCGGCGTGCCGTCGGTACGGGCGACCCGGCCGAGCACCAGGGCCGCGCCCATCCGCTCCGCGGCCTTCTCCAGGCCGGCCAGGTCCGCCTGGCCGAAGGCGCCGCCGGTGACGGCGCGCTCGTCCACCAGGATCGCATCCACCGCGAGGGCGGGTGCGTGGTCGGCGATGACCTCCAGGTGGCGCTGCGGGGTGAAGCCCTCCGTCTCGCCGGGCTGCGGGGCCAGGTTCAGGGTGAGCAGCCGGCGCGCGCGGGTCTCGGTGAGCGCCTCGGCGAGCTCGGGGACGAGCAGGTGGGGCAGCACGCTGGTGAACCAGGAGCCGGGCCCGAGCACCACCCAGTCCGCCTCCCGGACGGCCGTGACGGCCTCCGGGACGGCCGGCGGCCCGTCCGGCAGCAGCCGGATGGACTGCACGGTGCCGGGCGTCACGGCGACGCTCGCCTGGCCCCGGACGGCGGACAGCTCGCCCGGGCTGGCCGGGTCGTGGCCGCGCACGACCGCCTCGATGTCCAGCGGTACCGCCGACATCGGCAGCACCCGGCCCTGGACGTTCAGCAGCCGGCCCACCCAGTCCAGGGCGGCGACCGGGTCCCCCAGCTTCTCCCAGAGCGCGACGATCAGCAGGTTGCCGACGGCGTGGCCGCCCAGGCCGCCGGAGCCGGTGAAGCGCTGCTGGATCACCTCGGACCAGGTCCGGCCCCAGTCGTCGTCGCCGCAGAGCGCGGCCAGCGCCTTGCGGAGGTCGCCCGGGGGCAGCACCCCGAGCTCCTCGCGCAGCCGGCCGCTGGAGCCGCCGTCGTCGGCGACGGTGACCACGGCGGTGAGGTCGGTGGTGAGCCGGCGGAGGGCGGAGAGCGAGGCCGAGAGCCCCTGACCGCCGCCGAGGGCGGCGATCCGGGGCGCCTGGTTGCCGCGGGGTGCCTGGTTGGTACGGGCCGGGCTGGTGCGGACCTGGCCGGTCCGCGGCCGGTTGGGCGACGCGCCGCGCGACGGGACCCCCGTCCGGTCGGCGGTCTTGTTCTGCGGCTGCCGCCCGGGCACGTATCCCGTCACACCTACCTCGCGTTCCTCTTGCCCGCCGCCGGCCTCCACCGGCGGCCCGGCAGGGGGTGAGGCGGCTACTCCCGTCCCATGTCACGGTGGACCAGCACCGTTTCGACGCCGTCCGCGATCAGACGCTTGGTCAGCCGCTCGGACATCGCGACGCTGCGGTGCTTGCCACCGGTGCAGCCTACGGCAAGGGTCATGTAACGCTTCCCCTCGCGGCGGTACCCCTCGGTGATGATGCGCAGCAGCTCCGCGTAGCCGTTGAGGAACTCGTTGGCACCGGGCTGCTGGAACACGTAGTCGGCGACGTCGGCGTCGGTGCCCGTCCGGGCGCGGAGCTCCGGCACCCAGTGCGGATTCGGCAGGAAGCGGCAGTCCACCACGAGGTCGGCGTCGACCGGCAGGCCGTACTTGAAGCCGAAGGACATCACGGTGGCGCGCAGCTCGGGCTCGTCGTGGTCGGCGAACTGGGCGTCCAGCTTGGCCCGCAGCTGGTGCACGTTGAGGTTGGAGGTGTCGATCACCAGGTCGGCCTCGCCGCGCAGCTCGCGCAGGAGGTCGCGCTCCTGGGCGATGCCGTCCACGATCCGGCCGTCGGCCTGGAGCGGGTGCGGGCGGCGCACGCTCTCGAAGCGCCGGACCAGGGCGTCGTCGGAGGAGTCCAGGAAGACCACGCTCAGCCGGACGCCGCGCTTCTCCAGCTCGTCCAGCGAGGTGAGCAGGTCGTCGAAGAACTGGCGGCCGCGGACGTCGACCACGGCGCCGATCCGGGCGACGTTCCCCTGGGAACGGGCGCCGAGGTCGACCATGGTCGGGATGAGGGCCGGCGGCAGGTTGTCCACCACGAACCAGCCCAGGTCCTCCAGGCACTTGGCCGCCGTCGACCGGCCGGCTCCGGACATCCCGGAGATGATCACCAGCTCCGGCACGTTCTCGCCCGCGGCCAGTGGTCGGGCGGTGCCGCCATCGTCGGACATCGTCACTTCGGTTCCCCGCTCTCGGTGGTTCTGCTGTGGAGAACGCGCGCGGCACGGCCACGCTTCCCCTGCTCACTCGGGCGAGTGAACGCGGGGCGCGCCGGCTGACGGACGGCGTCGGCCGTCATGGCGTCTCCTGGAATGGTGCGGTCTGGGGTGCGGCGTCGGTCCCGGGGCCGGCCGCCGGGCCGGCCGCCGGGCCAGCCGGGACGGCGCCGTCATCGATGATCTCGCCGGTGGCGGTGTTCACGGCGGGTGTCGCGGATGGACGGGACGACAACGCCGCCGCAACAGTCTCCGCCGTCCGGCGTCCGATGCCGGGGACGGCGCAGAGTTCGTCGACGGTGGCCAGCCGGAGCTTCTTCAGCGAGCCGAAGTGCTTGAGCAGCGCCTGGCGGCGAGTCTCGCCGAGGCCGGGGACGGAGTCCAGCTCCCCGGCGGTGAGTCGCTTGGACCGCTTGCTGCGCTGGTAGGTGATGGCGAACCGGTGCGCCTCGTCGCGGACCCGCTGGAGCAGGTAGAGGCCCTCGCTGCTGCGCGGCAGGACCACCGGGTCCTCCTCGCCGGGCAGCCAGACCTCCTCCAGCCGCTTGGCCAGGCCGCAGAGGGCGACGTCGTCGATGCCGAGCTCGTCCAGGGCGCGCTTGGCGGCGGCGACCTGCGGCTGGCCGCCGTCGACGACCAGCAGCTGCGGCGGATAGGCGAAGCGGCGCGGGCGGCCAGTCTCCGGGTCCACCGGGCCGACCACGACCTCCGGGCCGTCGGGGTCGTCGGACCCGCAGGCGGCGCCGTGCGGCCCGGGTGCGCCGGCCTCCGCGGGCGCGCCGGGGTCGTCCGCCTCGGGAACGGCCCACTCCCCGGTCTGCTCGCGCTCCTGGAGGTAACGGCGGAACCGACGGCCGATCACCTCGTGCATCGAGCGGACATCGTCCTGGCCCTCGAAGCCCTTGATCTGGAACCGGCGGTACTCGCTCTTGCGGGCCAGGCCGTCCTCGAAGACCACCATCGAGGCGACCACGTCCTCGCCCTGGAGGTGCGAGATGTCGAAGCACTCGATCCGCAGCGGGACGGAGTCCAGCTCCAGCGCGTCGGCGATCTCCTGGAGGGCGCGGCTGCGGGTGGTGAGGTCGGAGGCGCGCTTGGTCTTGTGCAGCGCCAGCGCCTGCTGGGCGTTGCGCTGCACGGTCGCCATCAGGTCCTTCTTGTCGCCGCGCTGCGGGATCCGCAGGTCGACCTGGCTGCCGCGCAGGCCGGTCAGCCACTCCCGGACCGGTTCGGCGGGCTCCGGCAGCGCGGGCACCAGCACCTCGCGCGGCACGGCGCCGTCGCCGCCGCCGTAGAGCTGCTGCAGGGCGTGCTCGACCAGGGCCGCGGTGTCGACGTCCTCGACCTTGTCGGTGACCCAGCCGCGCTGGCCGCGGACCCGGCCGCCGCGGACGTGGAAGATCTGGACGGACGCCTCCAGCTCGTCCTCGGCGAGGGCGAGCAGGTCGGCGTCGGTGGCGTCGGCGAGGACGATGGCGTTCTTCTCCATCGCGCGCTTCAGCGCCCCGATGTCGTCCCGCAGCCGGCCCGCCTTCTCGTACTCCAGGTCGGCGGCGGCCTCCCGCATCTGCTCTTCCAGCCGGCGCAGGTAGTTGCCGGTGCGGCCGGCCATGAAGTCGCAGAAGTCCTCGGCCAGCTCGCGGTGTTCCTCGGCCGAGACCTTGCCGACGCAGGGCGCGGCGCACTTGCCGATGTAGCCGAGCAGACAGGGCCGGCCGACCTGGCGGGCCCGCTTGAAGACGCCGTTGGAGCAGGTGCGGACGGGGAAGACGCGCAGCAGCAGGTCGACCGTCTCGCGGATCGCCCAGGCGTGCCCGTAGGGGCCGAAGTAGCGCACGCCCTTCCTGTGCGCCCCGCGCATCACCTGGACCCGCGGGTACTCCTCGTTGAGGGTGACCGCGAGCTCCGGATAGCTCTTGTCGTCGCGGTACTTGACGTTGAAGCGGGGATCGAACTCCTTGATCCAGGAGTACTCCAGCTGGAGCGCCTCGACCTCGGTGGCGACGACCGTCCACTCCACCGAGGCGGCCGTGGTGACCATCGTCGCGGTCCGCGGGTGCAGCCCGGCGAGGTCCTGGAAGTAGGACGACAACCGGGGCCGCAGGCTCTTGGCCTTGCCGACGTAGATGACCCGCCCGTGGGCGTCGCGGAACTTGTAGACGCCCGGCGAGGTCGGGATCGCGCCCGGTGCGGGGCGGTAGGTGGACGGGTCAGCCATGGGTCCACCGTACCGAGTCGGGCCGGGGCTGCGGAGGGGAGATCAACTGGTTCAGCTCGGGGTCACCTTGAGGTTGCCGCCCTCGACCGCCACGGAGTAGGCGGGGAGCGGGGTGGGCGCAGGTCCGTCCAGCACCGCGCCGTCGGTGATGGCGAACATGCTGCCGTGACAGGGGCATTGGATCTTCTGGTTCTTGACCTGGTCGACGATGCAGCCGGCGTGGGTGCACGTGGCGCTGAACGCCTTGTACTCACCGGCGTTGGGCTGGGTCACCACGATCTTCTTGTCCCGGTAGACGGTGCCGCCGCCGACCGGCACGGCGGTGGCCGGGCCGACGTCCACCGGGGTCTTGGGCCCGGAGGAGGTGGAGGTGGAGGAGGACGACGAGGAGCAGCCGGCGACCGCCAGCGTGCCGCCTGCGGCGAGGACGGCCGCGGCACCGCAGAGCAGGGTGCGGCGGGAGGTGGCGGGGTTCTCGCCCAGCGGGCTCTCGGGGGCCTCGGACATGTGGTTCGCTCCTGGAGTCGCTGCGGTTCGCCGCGGGTCCCCCCGCGGCGCCGGTCGGCGGTGATTCTATGCGGCCCTTACCCGGCCGCCCCCCGAACGGGGGTCGGCCGGGCCGATGTCGTGCCGCCGACCTCGCGGCGCTACTTCTTCTTGGCGACCGCCCGCTTGCGCGGGGCCTTCACCGGCGCCGGGGCGTCGGTGAACTCGCCCGGGAGGATGTCCCGGAGGAACTTGCCGGTGTGGCTCTCGGAGACCGCCGCGATCTGCTCCGGTGTGCCCTCGGCCACCACCATGCCGCCGCCGGAGCCGCCCTCGGGGCCCATGTCGACGATCCAGTCGGCGGTCTTGATCACATCGAGGTTGTGCTCGATGACGATCACCGTGTTGCCCTTCTCCACCAGACCCGAGAGCACCTTGATCAGCTTGCTGATGTCCTCGAAGTGCAGACCGGTGGTGGGCTCGTCCAGCACGTAGACCGTCCGCCCGGTGGAGCGCTTCTGCAGCTCGGAGGCGAGCTTGACGCGCTGCGCCTCACCGCCGGAGAGGGTCGGCGCGGACTGGCCGAGCCGGACGTAGCCGAGGCCGACGTCGTTGAGCGTCCGCAGGTGCCGGGCGATCGCCGGGACGGCCTCGAAGAAGTCCATCGCCTCCTCGATCGGCATGTCCAGGACCTCGGCGATGGACTTGCCCTTGAAGTGGACCTCCAGCGTCTCCCGGTTGTACCGGGCGCCGTGGCAGACCTCGCACGGCACGTAGACGTCCGGCAGGAAGTTCATCTCGATCTTGATGGTGCCATCGCCGGAGCAGTTCTCGCAGCGGCCGCCCTTGACGTTGAACGAGAACCGGCCGGGCAGGTAGCCGCGGACCTTGGCCTCCTGCGTCTCGGCGAAGAGCCGCCGGACGTGGTCGAACACGCCGGTGTAGGTGGCCGGGTTGGAGCGCGGGGTGCGGCCGATCGGCGACTGGTCGACGTGCACGACCTTGTCCACCTGGTCGGTGCCGGTGATCCGGGTGTGCCGGCCCGGCACGCTGCGGGCGCCGTTCAGCTCCCGGGCGAGGTGGGTGTAGAGGATGTCGTTGACCAGCGTCGACTTACCGGAGCCGGAGACCCCGGTGATCGCGGTGAACGTCCCGAGCGGGAAGCCGACCGTGACGTCCTTGAGGTTGTGCTCGCGGGCGCCGTGGACGGTCAGCTGGCGCTTCTTGTCCCGCTCGCGGCGGGTGGCCGGGATCGGGATGGACCGCTTGCCGGAGAGGTACTGGCCGGTCAGCGACTCCTTGTTGGCGAGCAGCTGCTTGAGCGAGCCGGAGTGCACCACCTTGCCGCCGTGCTCACCGGCGCCCGGGCCGATGTCGACCACCCAGTCGGCCATCTTGATGGTGTCCTCGTCGTGCTCGACGACGATCAGGGTGTTGCCGATGTCCCGCAGCCGGACCAGGGTCTCGATCAGCCGGTGGTTGTCCCGCTGGTGCAGGCCGATCGAGGGCTCGTCCAGCACGTAGAGCACGCCGACCAGGCCGGAGCCGATCTGGGTGGCGAGCCGGATCCGCTGGGCCTCGCCGCCGGACAGGGTGCCGGCCGCGCGGTTCAGCGAGAGGTAGTCCAGGCCGACGTCGACCAGGAACCGCAGCCGCTCGTTGACCTCCTTCAGGACGCGCTCGGCGATCTGCTTGTCCCGCGCGTTGAGCTTCATCGCGCCGAGGAAGTCCGAGCAGTCGCTGATCGACATCGCCGAGACGTCCGCGATGGACCGGCCCTCGACGGTGACGGCCAGCACGACCGGCTTGAGTCGGGTGCCCCGGCAGGTCGGGCAGGGCACCTCGCGCATGTAGCCCTCGAAGCGCTCGCGGCTGCTGTCGCTCTCCGCCTCGGTGTGCCGGCGCTGGATGAACGGCACCGCGCCCTCGAAGCCCGTGGTGTAGGAGCGGTCCCGGCCGTAGCGGTTGCGGTAGCGCACCTCGACCTGGTGCTTGTGCCCGTACAGCAGCGCCTTCCTGGCGCGGGCCGGCAGCCCGGCCCAGGGGAGGTCCGTCCGGAAGCCCAGCTCGCCGGCGAGGGCGTCGATCAGGCGCTGGAAGTACTCCTTGGTGTGGCCGCCGGACCAGGGGTGGATGGCCCCCTCGTCCAGCGACTTCTCCTCGTCGGGGACGACCAGCTCCGGGTCGACCTCCATCCGGTTGCCCAGGCCGGAGCAGTCCGGGCAGGCGCCGAACGGCGAGTTGAAGGAGAACGAGCGCGGCTCCAGCTCCTCGAACGACACGTCGTCGTACGGGCAGTAGAGGTGCTCGGAGTACATCCGCTCGCGCTCCGGGTCGCCCTCCGGGAGGTCGACGAAGTCGAGCACGACCATGCCGCCGCCGAGCCGCAGGGCCGTCTCCACCGAGTCGGTCAGCCGGCGCTTGGCGCTGCTCTTCACGGTGAGGCGGTCGATGACCACCTCGATGGTGTGCTTCTCCTGCTTCTTGAGCTTGGGCGGCTCGGCGAGCTGGACCGTCTCGCCGTCCACCCGGGCCCGGGCGTAGCCCTTGGACTGGAGGTCGGCGAAGAGGTCGACGAACTCGCCCTTGCGCTCGCGCACCACCGGGCTGAGCACCTGGAACCGGGTGCCCTCGGTGAGCTCCAGCACCTTGTCCACGATCGCCTGCGGGGACTGCTTGGCGATCGGGCGGCCGCAGTGCGGGCAGTGCGGCTTGCCGATCCGCGCGAACAGCAGGCGCAGGTAGTCGTAGACCTCGGTGATGGTGCCGACGGTCGAGCGAGGGTTCCGGTTGGTGGACTTCTGGTCGATCGAGACGGCCGGGGAGAGGCCTTCGATGAAGTCGACGTCGGGCTTGTCCATCTGCCCGAGGAACTGACGGGCGTAGGAGGACAACGACTCGACGTATCGGCGCTGGCCCTCGGCGAAGATCGTGTCGAAGGCGAGCGAGGACTTGCCGGAGCCGGAGAGGCCCGTGAAGACGATGAGGGAGTCGCGGGGCAGGTCGAGCGAGACGTTCTTGAGGTTGTGCTCGCGAGCACCGCGGACGATGAGGCGGTCGGCCACTGCTTCTGGCGCCTTTCTCCGGGGCGAGATGGCTTTGCGTGAGAGATGTACTTCTTCCAGGATGCGCCTGCCAGCCTATAGCTCAGGCGTTCGATTCTCGACCTTGTCCAGCTGAGTCCACCCGATCGAGTGAGAGACCTGCTCGACGTTGACCGGGCCTGTTCGAGAAAAGCCCTGCTCAGCCGTGACATCGGAGATAGCGTCACCCTCGTCAACGAGCGAGTGCCCGTGCGGGCAACGCTGCCGACCACTCCGACGGAGGCCGCCACCGATGACCGACCCCCAGACCGCCGCCGACCTCGCCGACGAGCGGCTCCGGCTGGTCGCCACCAGCACCGGGCACCTGCTGCACACCGTGGCCGGACTGAAGCCCGAGGCCCTCGCGGAGCCCTCCGCCCTGCCGGGCTGGACCAGGGGCCACGTCCTGGCCCACCTGGCCCGCAACGCGGACTCGCTGGTCAATCTGCTCGACGGCGCCCGGACCGCCACCGACATCCCGCAGTACCCCAGCGACGAGGCCCGCGACCAGGGCATCGAGGACGGCGCCGACCGCCCGCTCGACGTCCAGCTCGACGACCTGCGCGACTCCGACGAGCGGTTCGCCGCGGCCGCCGCGGCGCTGGCGCCCGGGGCCTGGACGGCCTCGGTGCGCCACCGCACCGGCTACGTCTTCCCGGCCGCCGACATCCCGTGGAAGCGGCTGATGGAGGTCGAGTACCACCACGTCGACCTGGCCGCCGGCTACTCCCCCGCGCACTGGCCGGAGCTCTTCGCGGTGGCCGAGTTCCGGCGCCTGTCCGACCGGCTGGCGGGCGCCGAGGGCCTGCCCGCGGTCGAGCTGGTCGCCGACGACACCGAGGACCGGGCCGTGATCGGCACCGCCGGCGAGGGGCCCGGACTGACCGCCGAGGGCCCGGTGCGGGCGCTCGCCGCCTGGCTCTCCGGCCGCTCCGACGGCGACGGCCTGCAGGTCCACCGCGGCGGCGACCAGCTCGCCGACGGCCGCGCCGCGCTGCCCGCGCTCCCGCCGCTGGGCTGACGCGGGGCGGGCACCCGCACCGGGCCGGGCCCCGGCGCGGGAAGATCCACAAGACGCGGCCCGGCCGCGCGACGATGCTGGCAGCAGGGGCGATGCCGACGGCGGCCCCGGAACGACGAGGAGCGGACGGATGACGTACCACGGAGCGGTCAAGGTCGGCGGGCCGCCGGACGTGCGCGAGCTGGCCCACCTGATCATCACCAAGGCGGCCGTCGGCCCGTACGACAACAACGCCTACCTGCTGCGCTGCCGGGCCACCGACGAGCAGCTGCTGATCGACGCCGCCGCCGACGCGCCGGTGCTGCTGGAGACGGTCGGTGACGAGCTGACCACCGTGGTCACCACGCACCGCCACCACGACCACTGGGGCGCGCTCGCCGAGGTGGTCGCGGCGACCGGCGCCCGCACCGCCGCCGGGCGGTACGACGCCGAGGGCATCGACGTCCCGACCGAGCTGCTGCTGGAGGACGGCGAGCCGCTGCGGTTCGGGCAGATCGAGCTGACCGTCCGGCACCTGGTCGGGCACACCCCCGGGGCCATCGTGCTGGTCTACGACGACCCCCAGGGCCACCCGCACGTCTTCACCGGCGACTGCCTCTTCCCCGGCGGCGTCGGGAACACCTGGGACGACAGGGCCGCCTTCGAGAGCCTCTACCGGGACGTCAACGAGAAGATCTTCGACGTGCTGCCGGACGAGACCTGGGTGTACCCCGGCCACGGCAAGGACACCACCCTCGGCGCCGAGCGCCCGCACCTCCAGGAGTGGCGCGAGCGCGGCTGGTAGCCCCGGTACGACGAACGGCGGGCCCGCGACCACTGCTCGGTCGCGGGCCCGCCGCCCTGGACCCCGGGGGTCCCGGGGATCAGGGGATCAGGCGTCGATCTTCTCCGGGGCCTCGTCGGCCCGCTCCTGCTTCTTCGCGGCGATCAGGCTGGTCACCGTGGTGACGGCCAGCACCACCACGATGAAGCCCAGCGAGAACGGAATGCCGATCTCGGGGACGTGCACACCCTGCTCGTGCAGCGCGTGCAGCACCAGCTTCACGCCGATGAAGCCGAGGATCACCGACAGGCCGTAGGAGAGGTGGACCAGCTTCTTCAGCAGCCCGCCGATCAGGAAGTACAGCTGGCGCAGCCCCATCAGGGCGAAGGCGTTCGCGGTGAAGACGATGTACGGGTCCTGGGTCAGGCCGAAGATCGCCGGGATCGAGTCCAGCGCGAACAGGACGTCCGTGGTGCCGATCGCGAGCATCACGATCAGCATCGGCGTCATCAGCCGACGGCCGTTCTCCCGGATGAAGAGCGAGGTGCCGTGGTACTTGTCGGTCGACGGGAAGCGCTGCTCGATCGACTTGAGCAGCCGGTTCTCCTCGAACTCCTCGTCCTCCTCGTCGGCCCGGGCCTCCTTGATCAGCTTCCAGGCCGTCCAGACCAGGAAGCCGCCGAAGATGAAGAACACCCAGGAGAACTGCGCCACCAGGGCCGCGCCGCCGGCGATGAAGACCGCCCGCAGCACCAGGGCGATGATCACACCGAACATCAGCACGCGCTGCTGGTAGATCTTCGGCACCGCGAACTTGCCCATGATCAGGATGAACACGAACAGGTTGTCGACGCTGAGCGACTTCTCGGTGATGTACCCGGCGAAGAACTCACCGGCCGGCTTGGAGCCGGAGTGCCACCAGAGGAACCCGCCGAAGACGGCGGCCAGCACGATCCAGACCGTGGTCCAGACACCGGCTTCCTTGACCGACACCTCGTGCGGCTTGCGGCCGCCGATGAAGAAGTCGGCCACGATCAGGGCCAACAGCACACCGATCGTGCCGATCCACAAACTTACGGAAACGTCCACTACTGCTCCTCCGGCAGGTAGGCGAGACAGTCATCGTCACTGCCGGAGGTCTCTTCCGCCCGCCGGGCGCATGTGCGGCGCCCGCGGACCAGCGCCCCGGGACGCCGCCAGGTGGGCGCCCGTGATGACGGGACAACTGCGAGGGAATACTCCCCTCCGCTCCCACGAGGCTAACAGAAGAACCAAGAGAAGGTAAAGAAGGTAAAGAACGACCCGGGGCGCCTGCCGCCGGCCGGGGCCCCGCCCGCTAGAGGAAGGGCTCGATGGCCGGCAGCAGGTCCTGGAAGGTCCGGCCCCGGGCCGGCGCGCCGATCGCCTGCATCCCCCAGCCACCGGACGGCTCGCGGAACACCTTCGCCATGATCTGCCCGGTGTGCGGGCCGCCGCCGGCCAGCTCGTAGCGGGCCAGCTCCAGCCCGGTCGAGTCGTCCACCAGCCGGCAGTACGCGTTCTGCACCTCGGCGAAGGTCTGCCCGGTGTACGAGCTGACCGTGAACACCACCTGGGTGATGTGCACCGGTACGTGGGCCAGGTCGACCAGGATCGACTCGTCGTCCTCGCCCGCCCCGGTGCCGCCGACCAGGTTGTCCCCGGTGTGCCGGACGGAGCCGTCGTTGCTCTCCAGGTGCTGGAAGAAGACCACGTCGGACGGGGTCTGCTCGGCGTACAGCAGCGCCGAGGCGTCCAGGTCGATCTGTCGCGTCCGGCTGCCGAAGAGGCCGCGCTTGGGCGCCGCCTTCCAGCCCAGCCCCATCCGGACGACCGTCAGCGACTCGCCCGAACCCTTCTGCAGGCTGACCTGCTGCCCCTTGGCAAGGTTCACCGACACGGCCTTGTCCTCTCTGCCCAGCCGGGCGGTCGGTATCCGCGCCGGCTTCACGGTGGAACACCCCCTTGCCGTCCCCCGGCTGAGGCCCCCTGATGCGACCGCCCGTCCCGGGCGGCACCGCAGGCCAGCCTAGGGCCTGCGGTCGGCCGCGTCCGTCAGCGTCTACCCGTTTGTGGCAAGGCTGAGACACCGCCGGGCTTGACCGGTACCGGATCCGGCCAAGCCCGGCGCGGGCCGCGACCGGCGCTACGCGATACCCGCCTCGCGCATCTGGCGGAGCTCCTTCTTCAGCTCCTTGACCTCGTCGCGCAGCCGGGCCGCGACCTCGAACTGGAGGTCCGTCGCGGCCGCGTGCATCCGCTCGGTCATCGACTGGATCAGCTCGGCCAGCTCGGCCGCCGGCAGGCTCTTGGCGGGCTTGCGGTCCGCGCCCAGCGCCGGCACCGGGGCCTTGCCCTTGCCCCCCGCCCGGTAGCCGGAGGAGAGCAGCTCGTCGGTGTCGACCTCCTCGCGGGCGAGGGTGTCCAGGATGTCGCCGATCTTCTTGCGGAGCGGCTGCGGGTCGATCCCGTGCTTCTTGTTGTAGGCCTGCTGCACGGCCCGGCGGCGGTTGGTCTCGTCGATCGCCTTCGCCATCGAGGGGGTGATCCGGTCCGCGTACATGTGGACCTGGCCGGAGACGTTGCGGGCCGCGCGGCCGATGGTCTGGATCAGCGAGGTGCCGGAGCGCAGGAAGCCCTCCTTGTCCGCGTCCAGGATCGCCACCAGGGAGACCTCGGGCAGGTCGAGGCCCTCACGGAGCAGGTTGATGCCGACCAGCACGTCGTACCGGCCGGCCCGCAGCTCGCGCAGCAGCTCGACCCGGCGCAGCGTGTCGACGTCGCTGTGCAGGTACCGGACCCGGATGTCCAGACCGAGCATGTAGTCGGTGAGGTCCTCGGCCATCTTCTTGGTGAGGGTGGTGACCAGGACGCGCTCGTCCCGCTCCACCCGCGTCCGCACCTCGTGCACCAGGTCGTCGATCTGGCCCTCGGTCGGCTTGACGATCACCTCGGGGTCGATCAGGCCGGTCGGGCGGATGATCTGCTCGACCTGGCCGTCGCCGCGGGACAGCTCGTACGCGCCGGGGGTGGCCGAGAGGTAGACGGTCTGGTCGGTCCGCTCCAGGAACTCCTCCCACTTGAGCGGGCGGTTGTCCATCGCGGAGGGCAGCCGGAAGCCGTGCTCGACCAGGGTGCGCTTGCGGGAGGCGTCGCCCTCGTACATCGCGCCGATCTGCGGGACGGTGACGTGCGACTCGTCGATGACCAGGAGGAAGTCCTCCGGGAAGTAGTCGAGCAGGGTGTTCGGCGGGGAGCCGGGCGCGCGGCCGTCGAAGTGCATCGAGTAGTTCTCGACGCCCGAGCAGGTGCCGATCTGGCGGAGCATCTCGATGTCGTAGGTGGTGCGCATCCGCAGCCGCTGGGCCTCCAGCAGCTTGCCCTGCTTCTCCATCCGGGCCAGCGTCTCGGCCAGCTCCTTCTCGATGTCGTTGACCGCCCGCTCCATCCGCTCCGGTCCGGCCACGTAGTGCGAGGCGGGGAAGACGTGGACGGAGTCGTCCTGGCTGATGATCTCGCCGGTCAGCGGGTGCAGGGTGTACAGCGACTCGATCTCGTCGCCGAACATCTCGATCCGCAGGGCGAGCTCCTCGTAGACCGGGAAGATCTCGATGGTGTCGCCGCGGACCCGGAAGGTGCCGCGGGTGAAGGCGAGGTCGTTGCGGGTGTACTGGATGTCGACGAAGCGGCGCAGCAGCACGTCGCGGTCGATCTCCTCGCCCACCTTGAGCCGGACCATCCGGTCGACGTACTCCTGCGGGGTGCCGAGGCCGTAGATGCAGGAGACGGACGCGACGACGACCACGTCCCGGCGGGTGAGCAGCGAGTTGGTCGCGGAGTGGCGCAGCCGCTCGACCTCCTCGTTGATCGAGGAGTCCTTCTCGATGTAGGTGTCCGTCTGCGGGACGTACGCCTCAGGCTGGTAGTAGTCGTAGTACGAGACGAAGTACTCGACCGCGTTGTTCGGCAGGAGTTCCCGGAACTCGTTGGCCAGCTGGGCGGCCAGGGTCTTGTTCGGCGCCATCACCAGGGTGGGGCGCTGCAGCTTCTCGATCATCCAGGCCGTGGTGGCCGACTTGCCGGTGCCGGTGGCGCCGAGCAGGACGACGTCCTTCTCCCCCGCGCGGATCCGGCGCTCCAGCTCGGCGATCGCCGCCGGCTGGTCGCCATTGGGCTGGAAGGGGCTGACGACCTCGAAGGGCGTCTCTGAGCGCTCAATACTCGTGATGGGTCGCACGTGTCCACCGTACGACCCACCACTGACAACCGGTGCCTACTTGGCGCTGTCCCGGGCCAGCGCGACCAGCCGGGAGACCGCCCGGAGGTACTTCTTGCGGTAGCCGCCGCGCAGCATCTCCTCGGGGAAGACCTGGTCGAAGGGGATCCCGGAGGCGGTGATCGGCAGCTCGCGGTCGTACATCCGGTCGGCGAGGACGACCAGGCGCAGCGCGGTCGACTGGTCGTCGACCTGCCGCACGCCACGCAGGCAGACCGCCTGCACGTCGTCCAGCAGCGCGCCGTAGCGGCTCGGGTGGACGGCGGAGAGGTGGTCGAGCAGCCCGGAGAACTCGTCCAGCGAGGCGCCCGGGGTGCGGGCGGCGACGGCGGCGACGGTCTCGTCGTCGTACGGCGGCGGGGCGGCCGGCAGGCCGCGGTGGCGGTAGTCCTGGCCGTCGATCCGCATCGGGCGGAAGTGCGCGGAGAGGCCCTGGATCTCGCGCAGGAAGTCGGCGGCGGCGAACCGGCCCTCGCCGAGCTTCTCCGGCAGGGTGTTCGAGGTGGCGCAGAGCTTGACGCCGTTGTCGACCAGGCGGCCGAGCAGGGTGGAGACCAGCACCGTGTCGCCCGGGTCGTCCAGCTCGAACTCGTCGATGCAGAGCAGGCGGTGGTCGGAGAGGGTCCGGACGGCCTGCTGGAAGCCGAGCGCGCCGACCAGGTTGGTCAGCTCGACGAAGGTGCCGAACGCCTTGGGGCCGGGGGCGGCGTGCCAGAGCGAGGCCAGCAGGTGGGTCTTGCCGACGCCGTAGCCGCCGTCCAGGTAGACGCCGGCCGGGCCGGTGGGCACGGGGGCCGTACGGCGGAACCAGCTGCGCTTGGGGGCGCCGCCGTCTCCGGCGTTGAGCGTGCCGGCGAACTGCTCCAGGACCTGGACCGCCTCGTACTGGCTGGGCTGGTTCGGGTCCGGGAGGTACGTTCCGAAGCTGACGAGGGAGAAGCGCGGTGGCGGGACCATCTCGGCCACCAGGCGCTCGGCGGGGACGACGGGGCGCCGGTCGGTGAGCGCGAGGGGAGCGGTGGCCACGTCTGCGGTCGCTATCGGCTCGGTCGGCGCGTCGGGGAGTGGGGCTGCGGGCACGGTACTAGAGGGTACGCCTGCCGGCGCACCGCTCGGGCCGAGGGCCGCCGGTGGATCGCCGGGCCCCGGGCGACGAGACTGGACGGCATGCAACAGTTGATCAGTCCGCTGTCCCGGCCGTTCGCCGATCCCGCGTCGCTGGAGTCGCTCGCCGCCGTCTACGCGTACCCCGAGCAGGTGAATCACGGCCGGCCGTGGCTGCGGGCCAACATGGTGGCCGGCCTGGACGGCGGGGCGAAGCTGGCGGGCCTGTCCGAGGGGCTCTCGGGGGACGCCGACAAACGGATCTTCGGAGTGCTGCGGGCGCTGTCGGACGTGGTGCTGGTGGGCGCCGAGACGGTCCGCGCCGAGGGGTACCGGCCGGGCCGGGCCCGGGCCGACTTCGCCGCGGCGCGGGCGGCGGCCGGGCAGGCCCCGGCCCCGGTGATCGCGATCGTCAGCCGCTCGCTGGGGCTGGACCTCGCGGCGCCGCTGTTCACCGAGCCGCTGGTGCGGACGGTGGTGATCACCACCGAGGACGCGCCGGCGCGCAGCCGCCGGGCGGTGGCCGAGGTGGCCGACGTGGTGGTGGCCGGGAAGGGCTCGGTGGACCTGCCCGCCGCGGTCGCGGCCCTGGCCGAGCGGGGGTGGACGAGGCTGCTGAGCGAGGGCGGTCCGCGGCTGCTGGGGCAGCTGGCCGCCGCGGACCTGCTGGACGAGCTGTGCCTGTCGGTGGCACCGCTGATCACGGCCGGCGACGCGCCGCGCATCATCCACGATGCGGAAATGCCTGACGTGCAGCGGATGCGACTGGTCTCATTGATCGAGCAGAAAGGATTCCTCTTCACCCGCTACCTGCGTCTTCACCCGCAAGCCGCGTCACCGGCCCCCGTGACCGCCGGACAGTGATCCCGCTCTCCTTCGGGAGCTCCACCCGCGTGGCCCGCAGGGTCGCGGGGCAGCATGCGGAAAGCTTCCCGCCGGGCAGTATTGGGATGCGATGCCGGGGCCCGGGGGCCGGTCACTGGAAGGGACTCACGTGTTCAAGACGGTACTGATGATCGAAAAGGCGCTCTCCGACGCCGATGTGGAGCTCGTCACCACGCTCCACAGCGACGAGAAGGTGTCCTTCGTCGTCCTGATGCAGCCGCGCGGCAAACAGGACGAGCTGCTGAGGGCGCTGGACGACGTCGCCCTCGGCCACCTCGACAAGGTGGTGCGCGAGCACGACGAGTCCGAGCACGAGCCGACGGTGGCCGGCGAATCGCTCGCCCACAGCCTGCGCCACCTGCGCCAGGCCGGCGCGGAGGCGATCGGCGAGCTGGTCGAGGAGAAGCCGCTGGAGCGGCTGCGCGCGGTGGTCGAGGAGCACCGGGCCGACGAGGTCGTGGTGCTCACCTCGCCGCACTTCGTGGAGGAGTTCTTCCACCGCGACTGGGCCTCCCAGGCCCGGCACAAGGTGGGTGTCCCCGTCCTGCGACTGTTCGCCAGCGACTCCTGACCCGACCCGCCGGTGGTGCAGAATCGTCCTTGCGGCCCGTCCGCGAGGACGATTCGCCCGTTGGTCCGCCGACCGACGTACCCGCTGTACCCGCTCTGCCCCTTGTCTGCCCCCGCCCGTACGGAGCCTTGCCTTGAACGACGCCGCGCACGACCTGCACGCCCCGCACTTCATCGGTATCGGCGGCGCCGGGATGTCCGGCCTGGCGAAGATCCTCGCGGTGCGCGGCGCCAGCGTCTCCGGCAGCGACTCCAAGGAGTCCGAGACCGTCCTGGCGCTGCGCGCGCTCGGCGCCGTCGTGCACATCGGCCACGCCGCCGAGCACGTGCCGGACGGTGTCAGCAGCGTGGTCGTGTCCAGCGCCATCCGCGCGGACAACCCGGAGCTGGCCACCGCCCGCGAGCGGGGCGTCCCGGTGGTCCACCGCTCCGACGCGCTGGCCGCGCTGATGGGCGGCCGCCGGGCGCTGGCCGTGGCCGGCACCCACGGCAAGACCACCACCACCAGCATGCTCGCCGTCGCCCTCGGCGAGCTGGGCCTCGACCCCTCGTACGCGATCGGCGGCGACCTCGACGCGCCCGGCTCCAACGCCCACCACGGCACCGGCGAGATCTTCGTCGCGGAGGCCGACGAGAGCGACCGCAGCTTCCACAAGTACGCGCCCGAGGTGGCGATCGTGCTCAACGTCGAGCTCGACCACCACGCGAACTACGCCTCGATCGAGGAGATCTACGAGTCCTTCGAGACCTTCGTCGGCCGGATCGCCCCCGGCGGCACCCTGGTGGTCTCCGCCGACCACGACGGCGCCCGCGAGCTGACCTCCCGGGTGGCCGGCCGCGAGGGCCTGAACGTCGTCACCGTCGGCGCGGCCGAGGACGCCGACGTCCGCGTGCTGTCGGTGGTCGCGCACGGCATGACCAGCGAGGTCACCGTCCGGCTGGACGGCGCCGAGCTGACCTTCACCGTCTCGGTGCCCGGCCGGCACTACGCCCACAACGCGGTCGCGGCGCTGGCCGCCGGCGTCGCCCTGGGCGTGCCGGCCGCCGACCTCGCCAAGGCGCTCGGCGCCTACACCGGCGTGCGGCGGCGGCTCCAGCTCAAGGGCGAGGCGGCCGGCGTCCAGGTGATCGACTCCTATGCCCACCACCCCACCGAGATGACCGCCGACCTGGAGGCGATCCGGGAGGGCCTGGACGGCGCCGGGCGGGTGCTCGTGGTCTTCCAGCCGCACCTGTTCAGCCGCACCCAGCAGCTCGCCGAGGAGATGGGCCGGGCGCTCGCCCTGGCCGACGCCTCGGTGGTGCTGGACATCTACCCCGCCCGCGAGGACCCGATCCCCGGCGTCACCAGCGAGCTGATCATCGACGCGGCGAAGCGGGCCGGCGCCGAGGTCACCGCCGAGCACGCGTTCGACGCCGCCCCCGCCCTGCTGGCGGGCCTGACCCGCCCGGGCGACCTGCTGCTCACCATGGGCGCCGGTGACGTCACCAACCTCGGGCCGGAAATCCTCCGGCACCTCGCGAGCGTTGGCACCGACGTCCGAGACCTGCCGACCGGGAGTCTGCGATGAGCTACGAGATCGAGAAGAGCGACGCCGAGTGGCGCGCCGAGCTGAGCCCCGACGAGTACCACGTGCTCCGCGAAGCCGGCACCGAGCGCCCGTTCACGGGTGAGTACACCGACACCAAGACCGTCGGGGTCTACAGCTGCCGCGCCTGCGGGTCGGAGCTGTTCAGCTCGGAGACCAAGTTCGACAGCCACTGCGGCTGGCCGTCCTACTACGCCCCGCTCGCCGGGGACCGGGTGCAGTACATCGAGGACACCACGCTCGGCATGCGCCGGGTGGAGGTCCGCTGCGCGCGCTGCGGCGGGCACCTGGGCCACGTCTTCGAGGGCGAGGGCTACGGCACGCCGACCGACCAGCGCTACTGCATCAACAGCATCTCGCTGACGCTGCGCCCGGCCGACGGCAGCTGAGCACGGCACGCGGGCCCGGGAGCCGGTTCGGCGCCCGGGCCCGCGGCTATCCGCCGACCGGCTGGAAGCGCACCGGGAGGTGGAGCAGGGCGCGGTGGAACGGGCCCGGACGCCAGAGGAGGTCCTCGGCGCCGGTGCTCAGTTCGAGGTCGCTCAGCCGGCTGGTGAGCTGCTCGATCGCGGTGATCGCGATCAGCAGCGCCGGGTCCCGGGCCGGACAGGCGTGCGGGCCGGCCGCCCAGGCCAGGTGGGCGGACTCGCCGCTGCGCAGCTCGGTGCCGTCGGTGGGCGGCGCGGCCTGCGAGTTGGCGGCCCCGTAGGAGACCAGCACCAGCGAGCCGGCGGGGATCTCCCGGCCGTGGAAGGTGATGTCGTAGCGCGGGTAGTGGGCGGAGAGGTTGGCCAGCGGCGGGTCGTGCCAGAGCACCTCGTCGATCGCCTGGTAGGCCGTCATGGCGCCGCCGAACAGCGATCCCGCGTACCGGGCGTCGGTGAGCAGCCGCATCAGCGCGTTGCCGATCAGATTGGTGGTCGGCTGGTTCCCGGCGATCATGGTGAGGGTGATCTGCCGGACCACCTCGTCGTTGTCCAGCCCGGCCGGGTGGGTGAGGAACCACGAGGTGAGGTCGTGCCGGGGGCGCTCGCGCCGCTCGGCGACCATGCCGGTGACCACGGAGACGAGGTCGCCGTAGGCGGCGACGGCCTTCTCGGTGGACTCCATCATGCCGGCGATGCCGGCCACCAGCCGGGCGCTGTGCTCCTCGGGGACGCCGAACCAGGTGTTGAACACGGCCACCGGCAGCTGCCGGGCGTACTCGTCGATCAGATCGGCCGAACCGGTGGCCACGAAGGCGTCGATCAGCCGGTGCGCGACCTCGGCGACCCGGCGCTGCAGCCGGTGCGGTTCGAGCAGGGCCAGGCCGTCGGTGATCACCTGGCGGTAGCGGGCGTGCACCTCGCCGTCGCTGAAGAAGGCGGTGGGGCGGTAGCCGAGCACCGGCAGGAGCGGGGAGGTCGGCGGGACGGTCTGCTGCCAGGCCCGGGAGTCCTTGGAGAAGGTGTCGGTGTCGCGCAGCAGGTCCAGCGCGGCCTGGTAGTCGGTGACCAGCAGGGCCTCCACGCCGGGCGAGATCTCCACCGGGGCGACGGCGCCGTAGCGGCGCAGCCGCTCGTAGACGAGTTGCGGGTCGGCGGCGAAGGCCGGGCCGTAGATCGGCACCGGCCGGGTGCCGGGCACGCTGCCGGAGCCGGCGGCCGGGCCGGCGGCCGTGGGGGCCTCGTCGGTGGGGGCCTCGTCGGTGGCGGTCGCTTCGTCGGTGGCGGTCGCTTCGTCGGTGCTGGTCACGGCTGCTCCGGGGCGGCGTCGGGTGTGGCGGGCAGACCGTGCAGCACGTGCTCGGTCAGCGCGATCAGTGCGTCGAGGCTGGAACCGCGCTCACGGGCGTCGCAGAGCACCAGCGGGGTGGCGGCGTGCAGGTCCAGGTGGGCCCGGAGCACCTCGATCGGGTGCGCGGGCGCGCCCGGGAAGCAGTTGACGGCGACCGCGTAGGGCAGCCCCTGCTCCTCGACCATGTCCATGATCTCGAAGGAGTCGGCAAGCCGGCGGGTGTCGGCCAGCACCAGGGCACCGAGGGCGCCGCGGGCGATGTCCTGCCAGAGCGGGAAGAACCGGCGCTGCCCGGGGGTGCCGAACATGTAGAGCACCACCTGGCCGGGCAGCGTCAGGCGACCGAAGTCGACCGCCACCGTGGTGGTGGTCTTGCCCGGCAGACCCTCCGCATCGTCGACGGGGGCACCGGTCTCGGTCATCGCCTCCTCGGTGTGCAGCGTGGGGATCTCCGACAGGGTGCGGATCAGCGTGGTCTTCCCGACGCCGAACGGACCGGCGACCACCAGCTTCATCAGCGTCTGGTCCCGGTCGGGCAGGTAGCCCACCCGGTCGGTCCGGCCGGTCGGGCTACCGGAGCGTGCGGAGTCCAACGAGGAGCCTCTCGACGATGGAGCGGTCGGTCTGCTGTGCGCGGGGGATCGGGGCACGGGCCTGTAAGCAGCCCGCCTCGACCAGGTCGGCCGCGAGGAAGACGGTGGCGCTGACCGGCAGGCGCAGGTGGGCGGCGGCCTCCACCACGGTCAGTGCGCCCGGCCGCAGCAGCTCCCAGAGCCGCCGGTGTTCGTCCTCCACGTCCTGCGGCGGCTCCGCACCGGCCGCGTACAGGACGGTGAGCCGTTCGAAGCCCGCGGTGCCGGGCCTGGTCCGGCCGCCGGTGGCCAGGTAGGCGGGGACCATCCGCCTGCGGGGTACGGCGGTCATGACCGGGCGGTGGTGTCCTGCTGCCGGGCCGGGCTCGCCAGCGCGCGGCCCAGGGCGGCGACCTGCACCTGCATCTGGTAGGCCACGTTGCCAAGTTGGGCGTCCGGCGTGGTGAACACCGCCAGTGAGGTGTTCTCCCCGGCCGGGACGACGATGGCGAAGCCCAGCTCGGACTCCACCACCGTCTGCGCCAGCCGGGGCTGCTCGACGTCGGTGAAGGCGGTGGTGAACGCGCGGGCGGCGGCGTGCACGGTGGCGGTCATCGCGGCGACCCGCTCCGCCGAGGCCCGGCCGAGGCCGGCCGAGGCGCCCTCGACGAGGCCGTCACCGGTCGCGATCACCGCGTGCAGGACGCCCGGCAGCTCCAGCAGCGGGGTCAGCACCCATGAGATCTCATCGGTGGCGGTAGGGCTGGGCGTGCTCACTGCTCGGCTCCTTCGGAGGTCTGGGCGGGGTGGCGGCCGGTCCGGTCCGAGCGGTCGGCGGAGCCGGTGTGGTCGGCGGCCTCCGCTCCGCTGGCCTCGGCGCGGGTGGTGCTCGTGGTGGCGGCGCTCGTGGAGGTGTCGCTCGTGGTGGCGGCGCTCGTGGAGGTGTCCCCCTTGGTGGCGGTACCCGTCGTGCCGGTACCCCCCGGGTCGGTGGCGGCTCCGGTGGCGGTCGGGGCCGGGGCCCCGCCGGGCGAGGTGCCCGCGGCGGCCGCCTCCGCGACGGCGGCGCGGCCGGAGCCCGTGCCCTGCTGCAGGGCTTCCCAGCAGGCGGCCGCCCGCTCGGGCGTCCGGGCGGACCGGCCGGTGGCCGCGGACCGCGCCGCGCCGTCCGCGGCACCCTCCGGCGCGGCCGCCCCGCCGGAGGGCCGGGCCGCCTCCGGCACCTGCGGGCCGAGCGGTCGGCGCCGGCGCCGGCTCGGCAGACCGCTGTCGTCGGCGGTCACCCCCCGTACCGGCGGTACGACGTGCATGGCCGGCGCCGGGTGCCGGGTCGGCGTGTCGTGCCCGTCCGGCATGTCGTGCCACTCCGGCACGTCCTGCCCGGTGGGATCATCGGTTCCCGCACGCGGGGTCGGCACCGCCTGGACGGTGGGCGCGGGAGCCGGGCCGGCGCCCGCCCGCAGCGGCAGCGGGGTGAGCACCGAGAGCGGCTGCTCCTCGTCCACGACCGTCAGCAGGGCAGCCGGGATCCGCACGATGGTCCGCATGCCGCCGTACGGCGAGGGCTCGATGTGACAGGAGAACCCGTACTGCCGGGCGAGCTTGCCGACCACCGCGAAGCCGGTCTTCGGCGGGTTGCCGAGCTCCGTCAGCAGCACGTCCGAGGGACCGGCCAGCAGCCGGCGGGCCCGGCGCAGCTGGTCCTCCTCCATCCCGATGCCGCTGTCGTCGATGATCACCAGGGCGCCGCGGCCGCCCTGCTGGACGGTCACCGGCACATCGGTCTCCGGGTGCGAGTACGACGCGGCGTTGGCGAGCAGCTCGGCGATCGTGATGGCGAGCGGCTCGGCGGCCCGGGCGACCACCGCGAGCCGGTTCTCGCGCAGGTGGTTGGCCACCTTGATCCGGGCGTAGCCGGGCACCCGGGAGAGCGCCCCGACCACCACCTCGGCCAGGGGCGAGTCGGTCCGGGCCAGACCGGGCCAGGCCTCGCAGAGCACCGCGATGGTCTGGATCCGGCGCAGCGCGACCTCGTTGCGGAAGTCGACCTCCAGCAGCCGCGGGTCGTCGTTGTCGTGCTGGAGCTGCTGGACCAGGCTCTGGATCTGGTACAGCAGAGTCTGGATCTTGGAGGTGGCACCGCGCATCGCGGCCCGGGCGGCGGCGTCGACCCGCTCGCGCTCACCGGTGACGGCCGCGACCGAGGCGTCCAGCACGGCCTGGAGGGCGCGCACCGCCTCCGGACCGGCGGCCCGCGCGTCCAGCGGCCCGGTGTCCGGCGCGTTGGGGTGGCTGAGCCGCAGCGCGGCGGCCGCCACCCGCTCCTCGGCCAGGTGGCCGACCTCGGCCAGCAGGGCGGCCGACCGCCCCTGGGCGGCCGCGAGCTGCCGGCCGGCCTCCGCGGTCCGGTCCTCGGCCGCCCGGGCGTGCAGCTCCGCCTCGGCCGCACGGTGGTCGGCGGCCGCGGTGCGCTGCTCGGCCTCCCGGACCCGGCCCTCGGCGGCGAGCGCCCTGGTCTCGACCCGGCGGGCCTCCTCGTCCGCCCGCCGGGCGGCCGTCTGGGCCTCGCGCAGTTGCCGCTCGACCCGGGCCAGCCGGCCCTCGGCGGTGCGGGTGCGCTCCTCGCTGTGGACGGTGGCCGCCTCGGCGGCGGTGGCCCGGGCGAGTGCCCGGGCGCGTCCGCGGGCCAGGACGGCGGCCGCCGCGAGCGCGGCGACCGTGGCCACCGCGAGGGCCAGCAGCGCGATCTGGGTCATCGAAGTCCTCGGAAGTCCTCGCTCGAAGGGGTGGGGAGGTGCCGGTGGCGGAGCCTCGGCGACAGGTGGTCAGGCCGGCGAGGAGGGGAACCGCCGGGGGCGGGAGGACGGCACCCGGCCCGCGTCCTGGGCCAGCTCCCGCGCCACCAGGGCGACCTGGCCCATCGCCTCCAGGACGTTCGGCACCGCGCTGCCGTCCAGGTGCCGGTACTCGGCCGCGACGGTGAGCACCAGCCGCTCGGGCAGGCCGAGTTCGGGGTGGCGCTGCTCGGCGATGATCCGTCGGGCCGCGTCCAGGGCCGGTATCCCGGCGCGGTGCAGCGCGTGGGCGCGGCCACGCACGTACCCGAGGTAGCCGATGTGCTCCTCCACGCCGGACCGGTCGAGCACCGGACCGTGGCCGGGGACGAAGAGTTCGGCGCCGGTGGCCAGCGCCTGCTCGCAGGCGCCGATGATGTTCTCCAGCGGTCCGGCCCAGTGCGAGGGGTGGTCTCCGGGCTGCTCGGGCGTCGAGCCGAAGATCACGTCACCGGTGAACACCACCCGCTGGTGCGGCAGGTGGACCAGCAGGTCGCCGCCGGTGTGCGCGGCCGGCAGCCCGGTGATCCGCACGGGGTACTCCCCCACCCGCAGCTCCAGTTCACCGGTGAAGACGGTGTGCGGGTGGACGGGATCGGTCTGCGACCAGTCGAACGGGCCGAAGTGCTCCCGGAGGTAGCCGCCGAGCGGCGAGGCCGGGTCGCTGCCCGCGACCAGCGCGTGCTGCTGCTTCGGCGTCGGCTCCCAGTGGATGTGCTCCAGCGCCTCCCGGGTGGCGATCACCTCGGCGTCGGGCACCACCCCGGCGCCCCAGAGGTGGTCGCCGTTGGCGTGGGTGACGATCACCCGGTCGATGTCCACCCCGTCGGCCAGCCGCTGCCGGCTCTGCGCGAGGAACTCCGCGGCGAGGGAGGGATCGTAGGGCGTGTCGATCCAGAGCGCCGTCCGCGGTGAGGTGAGCAGCCCGCAGTTGGCCAGGCCCCAGCCGCGCTTCGGCGGAAGCCACACATACAGGTCCTCGGCAATCGCGCTCACGTTCGCGCGGCTGATCGTCATGGGCGCGATTATGCCGATGATGTGATGACAGTGAAGCAAAACACCGGCGATTCAAGCCACTTCCCGCCCCAGACCCTCCCGACCTGTCCCGTTTCGCACCCGTGCGGTCTGGACCACTTCGTCTCAAGGGGCAGGACGGGAAGGCCGCCCCGAGCTGCCGGAAAGGCCGGCGGCGCCGCAGCCGGGGCGCCGTCCGCTCACACCAACGGCAGCAACCGGCAGACCTCGACGGTCACATCGACGGTGTCCAGACCGATCACCCGGCCCTCGACCGCGACGAATCCTTTCTCCCCCGCGCGGAAGATCGCCGCCAGCGGCGACTTCCGGGTGGCGGCCGCCAGCGCCTCCACGGCCATCGCCGAGCCGAAGGCGAAGACCCCGCAGAGCACGACGCAGGGCGCCTGCCGCGACGTCCGGGTCACGAAGACGAAACCGTGGTCCCGGATCAACTCGTCGGCCGCGTTGTACTGCGCCTCGAAGGTCATTCCGCCCCAGCGGGCCCGGGCCGCGTCCGGGTACTCGATGCAGAAGTCCGGGAATCCCGCGCCGAGCACGGTCGCCGAGTACGGATTGACGCTCGGTCCGCCGATCGAGAAGGTCGGCATCCTCGGGTCCTGCGCCCCGGCGGTGACCAGTTCTATCGTCGCCTTCCGGTTGATCTTCCTCAGCAGATCGGTGAGTTGGGCTATCGCCCGGGCCTCGGCCATCGGCATGAAGAGGACGTTCTTCGGCCCCCGGCTGATCAGCGGGCGGCCGTCCTTCGCGAACGCGAACGCCGCCGCCTCGATGCTGGGGGTGACGATCTGGACCCGGCCGTACGGGGCGAGCAGCACCCGGAGGAAGCCGTACCGCAGGAACAGTCTGGTCCGGGCGAGGGAGCGGGCCGCGAGAAAGCCGATCACGGCCGGAACGAACCCGACCAGGACCTGAAGCAGGATCTCCATAGCATCCCCCACCGAGGAAGACTCGGGCACGAACTGTCTGCCGTGAGGTGATGCCCGCACAGAACGCCGGGGACTCCCGACACGGCGGTCCACCCGGCGCAGCGCCGGGGAAGTGCGCCGGATTCACTCTTTCGAGTGACCGAAATCGGCCGCTCCCTCCCGGCCCGTCACCCCTCCGACCGCTTGGTGAACTTCCGCTCGCTCGCGCACCGCTCGTACCCGAGCCACGCGTTGATCGCGAGCATCGGCGCGTTGGTGGCGTCGTTGCTGGTGTAGGCCCACCGGTAGCCGGCCGCCCGGGCCCGGTGCAGCGACTCGGTCTTGGCCAGCTTGCTCAGCCCCCGGCCCCGGAAGGCCCGCCGACAGGCGGTGAACGCCGACCAGTAGCGTTCCGCGCCGTCCGTCTGCACCGCGCTGAACGCGGCCGGCTCGCCGTCGACCACCGCCACCACGGTCAGCTCGCGGTCGAGGTCCGGGCGGGCCCAGTCCCCCGTCAGGAACGCCTCGTAGTCGGCGGCGTCCATCGCGATCTCGCCCGGCTCGTCCAGGGCCGCGTCCGCCTCGATCACGAAGATCGGGTACGGGTCGTCCGCCCAGTCGGTGGCCGGGCGCAGCTCGACCCCGGGCGGCAGTGCCGGGACGGCGGGCAGCGGCCGGGCGAGGTCCCGGCCGGCGAAGTGGGCCAGCCGCCCCTCGGTGAAGCCGCGGGCGACGGCGAAGGCGCGTGACGCCGGCTCCTCGTCCACCCAGCTGTGCAGCTCGACCACGCCGTGCCCGGCCAGGTGTCGCTCGGCCGCCGCCAGCAGGGCGGTGAAGACCCCGCGGCGCCGGAAGGCCGGCAGCACACTGCCGTTGGCGTACCCGATGCCCCGGGTGGTGGTGCCGACGACCACACCGCACCGGACCGAGCCGACCACCTCGCCGTCCAGCTCGGCGACGAAGGTGCGGAAGTGCTCCCCCGTGGCCCGGCGGGCGTTCAGCCAGGTGAAGACCTCGGGGGTGAGGAGCAGGTGCTCGCGGCCCGCCCGGTGGGCGGCCGCGGCGGCCTCGGCGTCGGCGGGGCGGAAGTCACGCACGGTCAGCGTCGTCATGGGCGGGTACCGTAACCGCCCCGCCGACCGGTTCGCCTCCGAATTTCCGCCCCGTCCGGGGGCCGGTGACAGGGACGGGACCAAAGTCCCTCATCACCGGGTCGACAAGCTCAAATAATGCTCTGAGAAGACCGGATGGGGCTTGGCAGCCGCCCCCACCGGGGACATCCTCAGCAGCACGGCCCGGCCCGACCCTGGCGACGATGCCCGCGTCGGCCGACGGCTTCCCACCCAGCCCTCCGAAGGGGGCGAACCCATGACCTCTCCTGCCGTCCGGCGCAGGACGCCCGCCGCTCCGACCGGGGCCACCGAACGACCGGCGGGTACGGCCGGTCCCGCACCCACCGCGCTCGGCGTCGGCCTGGGCTGGCGCGGCGAGATCGACACCGTCGTGGAGCGCCAGCCCGGCCTGGACTGGGTCGAGGTGGTCGCGGAGAACGTCTGCGCCGACCACCTCCCCGAGTCGCTGCGGATCCTGCGGGCCCGCGGCGTCACGGTGGTCCCGCACGGCGTCTCGCTCGGCCTCGGCGGCGCCGACCGGCCCGACCCGGCACGGCTCGACCGGCTCGCGGAGGCGGCCGGCGCGCTCGGCTCCCCGCTGGTGACCGAGCACCTGGCGTTCGTCCGGGCCGGTGGCCTGGAGGCCGGGCACCTGCTGCCGGTGCCCCGTTCGCGCGACGCCCTCAGGGTGATCGCCGAGAACGTCCGGATCGCGCAGGACCGGCTCCCGGTGCCGCTGGCCCTGGAGAACATCGCCGCCCAGCTGGCCTGGCCGGACGACGAACTGACCGAGGGACAGTTCCTCGCCGAGCTGGTCGAGCGCACCGGTGTCCGGCTCCTGATCGATGTCGCCAACCTGCACACCAACCGGGTCAACCTCGGTCTGGACCCGGCCGCGGAACTGGACCGCCTGCCGCTGGAGGCGCTGGCCTACGTCCACGTCGCCGGTGGCACCATGATCGACGGCGTCTGGCACGACACCCACGCCCACCCCGTCACCGAACCGGTGCTGGAGGTGCTGGCCGAGCTCTGCGACCGGGTCGCACCGCCCGGCGTCCTGCTGGAGCGGGACGCCAACTTCCCGCCGCCCGCCGAGCTGGCGGCCGAACTGGACGCCATCCGCCGCGTGCTGGACGGGGGACGGGCCGGATGACCGGCCCGACCGGCGAGGCCCACGGCCTCACCGCCGCCCGCGCCGCGCTGGCCCGGCGCCAGGAGGAACTGCTGGCCGCCCTGGTGGCCGGCGGGCCCGTCCCGCCCGGCTTCGACCCGGCCCAGGTCCGCGCCCAGTCGGCCGGTCTGGCCGCCAAGCGCCGGGACACCACCGCCAAGGTGGCCCCGGAGCTGCCCCGCCTGCTCGGCCGGCGGTACGGGCCGCTGTTCCTCGCCTACGCGCGGACGCACCCGCAGACCGGCGGCTACCGCGCCGACGCCCGCGCCTTCGCCGCGTGGGCGCTCACCGACGAGCCGGGCACCCGCCCGGACGCCGGGCGGCCCGGCACCGAGCCCGGCCCCGCGCTCGACCCAACGCTCGACCCCGAGCAGCGGCAGGCCCTGGAGCGGTGGCTCCACGGCCCCGCGCCCGAGCGCCCGCAGGGGCCGCTCGCCCGCCTGCGCCGGGCCCTGCGGCCCGGCCCGCGGCACTGAACCAGAACCACCCACACCATTCCGGGGGAACCGCCCATGTGGCACAACACCTTCTTCGTCGTACCGGCGCTGCTGCTGGTCGCGGCCGCGTCGTACGCCTCGTACACCAAGGGCCGGGTCCGGCGGGTACCGCAGGTCAAGGGCCTGCCCGGCCGCGGACTGCCGCTGCTGGACACCGCGTTCCTCTCCGGCGGCCCCGGCCGGGTCTTCGACACCGCCCTGGTCCGGATGCACCAGGCCGGCCGCGTCGTCGTCAACCGGGCCGGCCTGGTCACGCTGACCACCCGGAAGGCCTACGACGCCGTCGACGAGGCGATCATCGAGGCGGTCGGGCCGACCGGGCAGCGGGAGCTCGCCCCGCTGCGGCGCGCGGTGATGCGCGCCCTCGCCGTCCAGCAGCTCGGCGACGGGCTCGCCAACCGCGGGCTGCTGCGCAACCCCGCCCTGATGCACCGGGCCAAGGTGGCCCGTCGGCTGCTCTGGCTCGCCCTGCTGAGCGTGGTGGTGACCACCGTGGTCGCCCACGCGGTCGACCTCGGGGAGGCGGACCGCCCCGTCCTCTGGCTCCCGTCCGTGCTGGTGGTCCTCGGTCTGGTGTCGCTGCTGGTGACCTGGCCGTTCAAGGGGCGGATCACCCCGGCCGGCCGCCGTCAGCTCGCCCTGATGTCCGTCGGCAAGCCGTGGAAGCCCAGTGCCGGCCTGGCACCGCGGGCGGCCGGCGGCGTCCTGCTCGGCGCGGTCGCGCTCAGCGGGCTGGCCGCCTCCGGGCTGGACGACGCGGAGCTCCAGGAGGCGATGCTCGCCGCGGCGGCGGCCGACCTGGCGACCGCCAAGGCCGCGGCGACGGGCGGTTCCTCGTCCTCCACCTACACCTCGTGCTCCTCCGGCTCCTCCGGCACTTCCTGCGGCGGCGTCACCTGGTGCGGCAGCGGCTCCGATTCGGGCTCGGGCTCGTCCGGGTCGAGCTGCGGCGGCAGCAGCTGCGGCTCCTCCTCGTCGAGCTGTGGCTCCTCCTCGTCGAGCTGCGGCGGCGGCTCCAGCAGCTGCGGATCCTCCTCCAGCTGCGGCGGCGGGAGCAGCTGCGGATCCTGAGGCCCACCGTCCTCCCGAGTCACAGTTCGATATCGCGCACCGGAAAGGCGTTCCGCCCGGAGCGGGGGCAGGTCTACAACGGGCCCATGTGGTTGCTCTTCCTGATCCCGGCCTGCGTCAGCGCGGTGCTCTCCTGCATCCGGCTGGTCCGGATGACCGCCACCGCCGACGCGCTCGCCGGGCAGGAGGGGCCCCGGCCGCCCGAGGCGGTCGGCATCGGCCTGTACGAGACGGCCTACCTGGCGGGCGGCCCGGACCGGGTGGTCGAACTGGCCCTGGTCCTGATGGCCTCCCGGGGCCGGCTGCACCTCGCCCACACCGGCTGGACCACCGTCGTCGACCCCAGGGGCCGCAGCCGCCTGGAGCGGGCGGTGGTCGCCGCCGTCGGGCCCGGGGGCCAGTGCCGGACGGACGACCTGCGCCGGGTGATGTCCGTCCACCCGACCGTGCTGGAGATCGGCGGCCGCCTCGCACTGGCCGGTCTGGCCACCCCGGCGCCGGTGCAGCGGCAGACCGTCCTGGTGATCCGCCAGGTCCGGCAGGCGATGCTGCTCACGCTGGTGCTGCTGGCGGCCGCGCTGGCGGTCGGCGGCTTCTCCGGCGGCGACGCGCTGGCACCGCTGGCCTGGTTCTCCCTGCCGCTGGTGCTGACCGCGGGCACGCTGCTGATGGCCCGGGTCGACGTCTACCCCTACACCCGCTGGGCCTCCCCGGTCGGCCAGGAGGTGCTGCGCGAGGTCCGGCCGCCCCGCCAGCACGGCCTCACCGACGACGACGAGCGCGAGCTGCTCACCGCCGTCGCGATGATCGGCTCCGTCGCGCTGCCGGACGCCCGCCTCCGCGCGGCCCTGCGCCCGCACCGGAGCTGACCCGCCGACGGCCGAGGGGCCGGCCGCTCCCCTCGACGGGAACGGCCGGCCCCTCGGGCGGAGGCGTCAGACCAGGCCGTTGAGCAGCTCGCTGACCGGCTTGCGGCGACCCGTGTAGAAGGGGACCTCCTCGCGGACGTGCAGCCGGGCCCGGGACGGGCGCAGGTCGCGCATCAGGTCGACGATCCGGTGCAGCTCGTCCGCCTCGAAGGCGAGCAGCCACTCGTAGTCGCCGAGCGCGAACGAGGCGACCGTGTTGGCCCGCACGTCCGGGTAGCCGCGCGCCATCTGGCCGTGCTCGGCGAGCATCGCGCGCCGCTCGGCGTCCGGCAGCAGGTACCACTCGTAGGAGCGGACGAAGGGGTAGACGCAGACGTAGTCGCGCGCGCGCTCGTCGGCCAGGAAGGCCGGGATGTGCGACTTGTTGAACTCGGCCGGGCGGTGCAGCGCCATGTTGGACCAGACCGGCTCCAGCACCCGGCCGAGGCCGGTGCGGCGGAAGCGGTTGTACGCCTCCTGGAGGTCGTCGGAGTCCGCCGCGTGCCACCAGACCAGGATGTCGGCGTCCGCCCGCAGACCGGAGACGTCGTAGGTGCCGCGCACGGTGACGTCCTTCGCGGCGAGCTGCGCGAACAGCTCGTCGACCTCGGCGGCCAGCGCGGTGCGGTCCTCGGGCAGCTCGCCCTTGAGCTTGAACACCGACCACATGGTGTAGCGGATGACCTGGTTCAGGTCGCGCGCCTTCTTCTTCTCGGGCTGCTGCTCCGGCTGCTGCTCAACGGTCTCAGTCATGCGCCCATTGTCCTCTCCGTGACGTTCTCCCCGGTCGCCGGGGTCAACAGTTCGTCGAGCGCGGCGACGGCCGCCCGCGCGCTCGCGACGCAGGCCGGGATGCCCACGCCGTCGTAGGCCGCGCCGCAGACGGCCAGCCCGCCCACCCGGCCGACCGCGGCCCGGATCCGGGCCACCCGGTCGAGGTGGCCGACGGGGTACTGCGGCAGGCCGGCCCGCCAGCGGGTCACCGCGGTGTCGTACGGGCGGGCGGTCAGACCGATCGCCTCGCCCAGGTCGGCCAGCGACCGCGCCACCAGCTCCTCGTCCGACAGCTCCAGCGGCTGCTCCTCGCGCAGCCGGCCGAGCGAGGTGCGCAGCACGAAGCTGTCGGGGGCCGAACGCGCCAGCCAGCCCCACTTGTTGGAGGAGAAGGTGGACGCCTTGATCCGGCGGCCGTCCACCGGCGGCACCAGGAAACCGCTGCCGGCCGGCGGCGTGGGCAGCTCGGCCCGCCGGAACGCCAGGGTGACCAGTGCCATCCCCGCGTACTCGACCGCGTCCAGCTCGACGGCCGCCCCCGGCGCGTCCGCGCGCAGCAGCCGGGCGGCGGCGGGCGCGGGCACCGCGAGCACCACGGCGTCCGCCTCCAGCGCCCCGCCCCCGGCGGTCACCACCCGCCAGCCCCCCGGGGTCCGGTGCAGCCCCTCCACCGCGGTACGGGTACGAAGCTCGACACCGGCCCGGGCGCAGGCCTCGGCGACCGCCTCGGGCAGCGTGCCGAGTCCGCCGCGCAGGCCCTGGAAGACCGGGGTGCCGACGGTGCGCGGCCGGTTGGCGAGCTCGTGCACGCCCTCCACCAGCGAGCCCCCGCCGCGCGCGATCTCCAGCAGCTGGGGCACGGCCGCGCGCAGCGAGATCTCGTCGGCGTGCCCGGCGTAGACGCCGCCGAGCAGCGGTTCGACCAGCCGGTCGACCACCTCGCGCCCGAGCCGGTCCGCGACGTACCGCCCGATCGCGACATCGTCCCCGATCTCGGTGGCGCCCTCGTGCCGGGCCCGCTCCAGGCCATCGGCGCTGAGCACCCCGGAGGCGGCGAGCGCCACCAGGTCACCGGGGACGCCCATCACCTGGCCGCCGGGCAGCGGCCGCAGCGCGCCCCTGGTCCAGATCGCGGCCTTGGCGGTGGTGGGCGGCTCCAGCTCGCCGCCCAGCCCGACCGCCCGCGCCAGCTCGACCGCCTCCGGCCGCCGCGCCAGCATCGACTCGGCCCCGAGGTCCACCCGGACCCCGCCGACCTCTCCCCCGTACAGCTTCCCGCCGAGCCTGTCGGACGCCTCCAGCAGCGTCACCCGCGCCCGCGCGGCCCCGCCGGCCGCCCCGCTGAGAAAAGCGGCCGCGGCCAGCCCCGCGATACCGCCACCGATCACGACGACCTGTGCTTGCGACATGCCCCGCAGTCTCGCAGGTCCTTACATCAATGCCTCAATCCGCCCGCTTCCGGACAGGCACGAGACCGTCGAGGTCGAGATCGACGGCGAACGGCACCGGCCGCCGCAACCGCCCCCGGAAGATCCCGGCCGGCGCGTAGGAGGAGGCAATGGCTTCGAGCTCGAAGACGTGCACCACCGGCAGGCCGCTCTCCTCCTCGACCACCCAGTAGTGGGGGATCCCGGCCTCGGCGTACTTGCGGACCTTGACCACGCGGTCCCGACGGGCCGACTCCGGCGAGACGACCTCGACGACGAGCGACACCTGCTCCGGGGCGAACCAGGTGCGGTCAGGGTCGAACTCCGCGCTGACGGCCGGCAGATCCGGTTCCGGACGGTTGCGTCGGTCCAGCTTGACCGTCATCTCGCGCTCCACCATGACCCCGTCCGGCACGAACGCCTCCAGCGCTCCGGTCAGGACGGTGACGACCCGGCTGTGCCAGGAGCGCTGCGGCCGCGTCCTCAAGACCAGTGCTCCGTCGATCAGCTCGGTGTGGCGCGGCGCCCAGGACAGGTGGTCGAGGTCCTCGGCGAACCACCCCTCCGCGCGGGGCGCGTCCGTCCGGTCCGGCAGCTCACCCATGGGGCCACGCTAGCGGCGGAGGCGGCCTGCGGCCCTCCGCTGACCCGGACGAGCGACGGCGGGCCGGGGCCTTGACCGGCGTGCGGCCTAGTCGTGATCGAGCTGCGACCTCCGGGGCGGGTCCGATCGGGGGCGGCGGCCGTCGAATGGTCCGGGCGCCGGAGGACGCGGTGCCGCAACCGTGGACTGGGAGGGGTCGGTCGTGGGACGAGGACAGCGCGGAGCGGGGGCACTGGCGGCGGTGGCCGTGGTGGCGGTGCTGGCCGGTGGGTGCGGCGCGGACGGTGGCGGGGCGAGGGAGCGGTCGGCCGCGGCCCCGGCGGGCGATGCGGCGGCCCCGGGCCTGGCCGCGTCGGCGGCGCCGAAGGCCGCGCCCGCTCCGGGCGCCGCCGCCGGGGCGTCGGACGCGGTGCCGGTGGTGGACACCCGGCAGATCGCGTACAGCGCGCAGCTGTCGGTACGGGTGGCCGAGGCGGACGCCGCGCTGGCGCGGGCGCGCGAGCTGGCGCTGGCCGCCGGCGGGTACGTGGCGAGCGAGACGGTGACCGGCAGCGGCGGGCAGCCCGCCGACGGCGTGGCCGGACCGCAGAGCGGTCAGCTGACGCTGAAGGTGCCGTCGGCGGCGTTCCAGCAGACCCTGGACCAGCTGGCCGGGCTGGGCGAGGTGCTGTCCCGCCGCAGCCAGGCGGACGACCTGACCCAGCAGGTCGCCGATGTCGGCAGCCGGGTGCAGACCCAGCAGGCGAGCGTCGACCGGGTCCGGGCACTGATGGCGCAGGCGAAGACGCTGGCCGAGATCACCAGCCTGGAGGGCGAGTTGAGCCGCCGCGAGGCGGATCTGGAGTCGTTGCAGAAGCAGCTGAAGGAGCTGTCGGCGAAGACGTCGCTCTCCACGGTCACGCTGGACGTGCGGCAGAGGACGGAGACCGGGGCACCGGACGGGGAGGCCGCCCCGGCGAAGAAGGACGGCTTCTGGCACTCGGTCGGCGCGGGCCTCGGCGGCGGCTGGGACGTCCTGGTCGCGATCGTGCGCGCACTGGCGGTCGCGGTCGCGGCGGCGGCGCCGTTCCTGCTGGTGCTCGTGCCGGTGGTGGCGGTGCTCCGGCTGGTCCGGCGGCGCCGGACGCCCGCGCTGCCGCCGAAGCCCACCGAGCCGCCGCGGCGCGGGGAGAGCGGGGAGAGTGGGGAGGCGGCGAACGAGGAGGAGGCGCAGCGGCGGGAGGCCTGAGCGCGACGGTGGCGGGCCCCCGACACCAGGGGACCCGCCACGCCGTCGGTCAGCGCGCGCTGGCCTCGTGCACGAAGGCGACCAGCCGGCTGAGCGCGTCCGGGTCCATGCTGGGCAGCACGCCGTGGCCGAGGTTGAAGATGTGGCCACTGGTACCGAGCGCCTGGGCGGCGTGCAGCACCTCGCGGGCCTTGGTCTCGACCGCCTTGGTGGGCGCGAAGAGGACGGCCGGGTCCAGGTTGCCCTGGAGCCCCTTGCCGGGGCCGACCCGCTCGGCGGCGACGTTCAGCGGCACCCGCCAGTCCACGCCGACGATGTCCGCGCCGGCCTGGCCCATCAGACCGAGCAGCTCACCGGTGCCGACGCCGAAGTGGATCCGCGGCACGCCGTACCCGGCGACCGCGTCGAAGACCTTGGTGCTGGACGGCATCACCGAGCGGCGGTAGTCGTCGGGGGCGAGCGCGCCCACCCAGGAGTCGAAGAGCTGCACGGCGGAGGCGCCGGCCTCGATCTGCACCTTCAGGAAGGCGGAGGTGATGTCGGCCAGCCGGTCGAGCAGGGCGGCCCACAGCTCGGGCTGCCCGTACATCATGGCCTTGGTGTTCTCGTGGTTCTTGGACGGCCCGCCCTCGATCAGGTAGCTGGCGAGGGTGTAGGGCGCGCCGGCGAAGCCGATCAGCGGGGTACCGCCGAGCTCGTCGACGAGCAGGCCGACCGCCTCGGTGATGTAGGGGACGTCGTCCGGCTCCAGCGGGCGCAGCCGCTTGAGGTCCTCGGCGGTGCGGATCGGGTCGGCGATCACCGGGCCGATGCCGGGCTTGATGTCGACGTCGATGCCGACGGCCTTGAGCGGCACCACGATGTCGCTGAAGAAGATCGCCGCGTCGACCTTGTGCCGGCGGACCGGCTGCAGGGTGATCTCCTTGACCAGCTCGGGCCGCATGCAGGAGTCCAGCATCGGGATACCCTCGCGGACCTTCAGGTACTCGGGCAGCGAGCGGCCGGCCTGGCGCATGAACCACACCGGGGTGTGGGGCACCGGCTCGTGCCGGCAGGCCCGCAGGAACGCGGAGTCGTGCGCGGCGCCGCGTCGCACGGAGGGCTGCTGCCCGGTGGGGGTGCCTGCCTGAGTGACTGCCGTGGTGTCTGCCGTTGTCTCGCTCACGGTTCAAATCTTCGCACGCGCCCCGGACCCGGCTCCCCGCCCGGTCTCGTCGGTTCCTCCAAGATCTGGTCGGTTTGCCGTCCCGGCACGCCGCGCGGGCAGAAGTTGCGGCGATTACCCCGGCCTTCGACCTAGTCTTCGGGGCATGGCAGCGGTCGGCGGGCACCCCGCACAGGGTGGCGGAACAGGTGGCGGAACGGGTCGGGAGGCGGCGCCGAGCGAGTTCCGGGCCGCGGTCGAGGCTCTGACGGCGGCGCGGCTGCGCCCCGAGCTCGAACTCTCCCCCGCCCCGGCGCCGCGCCGGCTCGCCCCCCACGCGTTCGCCCTGACCGCCTCGGTGGAGGTGGACGGCGACGAGCTGGCCGACGGCCGGCTGGTGCTGCTGTACGACCCGGCCGGGCAGGAGGCCTGGAACGGGGACTTCCGCGTGGTGACCATGACCCGGGCCGAGCTGGAGCCGGAGATGGCCGGCGATCCGATGCTCTCCGAGGTCGGCTGGGCCTGGCTGATGGACGCGTTGCAGGCGCACGGCGCCGGGTACGCGGAGCCGTCCGGGACGGTGACCAGGTGCGCCTCGCAGTACTTCGGCGCCCTGGCGGACCGCGAGTCGTCCACCGAGATCGAGATCCGGGCCTCCTGGACGCCGGCCGACGGCCGCTTCGAGCGGCACCTGGCCGCCTGGGGGGACCTGCTCTGCATCAGCGCCGGTCTGCCCCCGGTCGCGCCCGCGCCGCAGTCGGCCGTCGACGTGCCGTCACTCGGTGGGGTGGTCCCGATGCCCGCCCGCCGGCGCCCGCGCTCGCACTGACGGGTGGTCCGCGGCCGCCGGCGGCGGTACCGGACCCAGCGCCACCCCCAGGGCTGACGGAGTGTGGCTTCGGACCCGCTCTGCGGCGATTTGTCCGGCCTGACGTGATGCCTGACGTGACCGATTCATGCCGACTCTGATCTATTTTGTACGAATTCCAGGCATGTCGCATCAGTCACCTGCGCGATTTGTCCGTATTGTTACTCACTAGATCGTGATCTTTCGCTAAAGCCGGGCACGGTAGCTGCCGAAGCAGACTGTGACCCTTTCCAAACGCGGAACACTCCGACCGCCCCATCGGGGTTCCGTCCGCCACTCCCCGCAGGAGGCCTGGTGTCGGTCCTTCTTGAGCACCCCGCAAACGTGGTCGCCTACCGGCCGACCAAGCCCACCGCCATGGTGGTCATCGCTGACCCCCGTGTCCGAAACACCGTCACCCGCCACCTCTGGGCGCTCGGCGTCCGAGACGTGATCGAGGTGTCCTCGATCGCCGAGGCCCGCCCCCGGGTCTCCACCCCACGCGACATCTGCGTCGCCGACGTCCACCTCCCGGACGGCTCCGGGCTGACCATCCTGGCCGAGACCCGCGCCGCGGGCTGGCCCAACGGCCTCGCGCTCTCCGCCGCCGACGACATCGGCGCGGTCCGCAGTGCGCTGGCCGGCGGCGTCAAGGGCTACGTGGTCACCGGTACCCGCACCAACGTGGCCATGCCGGGTCGCCCCGGCCTGCCGCTCGGCGCGGGTGGTCTGGCCGGCCGGATGCGCCGCCCCGGCATGCCGGGGATGCCCGGTGCCGCCGGTGCGCCGGGCGCCCCCGGAGCTCCCGGTGCGCCGGGCGCGCCGGGTACCCAGCAGTCCGCCTACCGCGAGCTCTCCGGCCGTGAGGTCGAGGTGCTGCGGCTGGTCGCCGAGGGCCAGTCCAACAAGGCCATCGGCGTCGCGATGGGCCTGTCCGCGCTCACCGTGAAGAGCCACCTGGCCCGGATCGCCCGCAAGCTGGGCACCGGTGACCGGGCCGGGATGGTCGCCGTCGCGCTGCGCACCGGCATCATCCACTGAGCGATCGGTGGGCCGCTGCGGCGGTCCTGGAGGAACGTTTCCTCCAGGACCGCCGCAGCGGCGTCCGGACGGCCCCGCGGCGGCGTCACCGCGGCCCCCGCGGCCGCTCCGGACCGCCCCCGGTCCCGGACCACGGGAGCGGGGACGGCGCAGGCCGCCCGGTGGCATAGTCACGGACCCGGTCTGACCAGTCCGACAACACTCCTGGCCCCGAGGTCCGTCGTACCCTTGGTGAGTGACCGACGCCGTAGCAGCCACCCAAGAAGAAGCAGCCCCGGTCCCGCTCCTCGAACCGAAGGAGGGGATCCCGCCAGTCGTGGCGGACGAGGAGGCGCTGGCCGCCACCGTCGCCGCCTTCGCAGCGGGCACCGGACCGGTCGCCGTGGACGCCGAGCGAGCCTCCGGCTACCGCTACGGCCAACGGGCGTACCTCATCCAGCTGCGCCGCGCGGGCGCCGGCACCGCGCTGATCGACCCGATCGCCTGCCCCGACCTCAGCGGGCTCGGCGCCGCCCTCGCGGACACCGAATGGGTGGTGCACGCCGCCACCCAGGACCTGCCCTGCCTGGCCGAGGTCGGGATGCGGCCGCAGCGGCTCTTCGACACCGAGCTGGCCGGACGGATCGCCGGCTTCGCCCGGGTCGGCCTCGGACCGATGACCGAGAGCGTGCTCGGGCTGAGCCTGGCCAAGGAGCACTCCGCCGTCGACTGGTCCACCCGCCCGCTGCCCGAGCCGTGGCTGCGCTACGCCGCTCTGGACGTCGAGGTGCTGGTCGAGCTGCGGGACGCACTCGAACAGGAGCTGGACGCCCAGGGCAAGCTCGGCTGGGCGCTGGAGGAGTTCGCGGCGATCGCCGCCGCACCCCGCCCGGCCCCGCGCACCGACCCCTGGCGCCGCACCTCGCAGCTGCACAAGGTCCGCCGGCGCCGCCAGCTCGCCGTGGTGCGCGAGCTCTGGCTGACCCGGGACCGGCTGGCGCAGGAGCGCGACGTCTCGCCCGGCCGGGTGCTCTCGGACGCGGCGATCGTCAACGCCGCGCTGGCCATGCCGCTGAACATCGCCGCCCTGCAGGCCGTCCAGGGCTTCGGGCCGCGGGTCCACCGCCGCCAGCTGGAGCAGTGGCTGGCCGCCGTCCAGCGGGGCCGGGAGGTCCCGGAGAACCAGCTGCCGCCGGCCGCCGCCCCGCACGACGGCCCGCCGCCGCCGCGCGCCTGGGCCGAGAAGGACCCGGTCGCGGCCGCCCGGCTGTCCGGGGCCCGGGCCGCGGTGAGCGAGCTGGCCGAGGCGCGCAACCTGCCGGCCGAGAACCTGATCACGCCGGACCTCGTCCGCCGGGTCTCCTGGGAGCCGCCGGCCGACCCGAGCGCGGTCGGCGTGGCCGCCGCGCTGCGCCGGCTGGGCGCCCGGCAGTGGCAGGTCGACCTGGTGGCACCGGTCGTGGCCGCGGCCTTCGTCAAGGCCGCGGAGGTCGAGCCGGAGTAGCCCGCGGGCCGGACCGGAGACCGTGACAGCGGCGGAACGCTGCCGCGGCGGAGGGGATGCCGTCGTGCGACGGCATCCCCTCCGTCGTGTCCGGGCGGCCGCCCGCGCGCCCCGGCGCCACCGCTCCCGGGCTCCGCCGGGAGGACGTGTCGGGGGACACACGGGGTGAACCGGCCGTCGGGCCTGGGCAGGTTGGTTACCGGCGGGTAGCATGACGGTGAAGCAGCGCCGCTCACGTGCCCCCGTGCGACGGACGGCGGCAGCCTGCCCACCTCAACCTGTTGGTCCCTGGGAGGAGAGCCCCCGTGCCTCGTACCGCGAGGGACGTCGTCTTCGTCGATGGCGTCCGCACCCCGTTCGGCAAGGCCGGCCCGAAGGGCATCTACCACGAGACGCGCGCCGACGACCTCGTCGTCAAGTGCATCCGGGAGCTCGTGCGCCGTAACCCGAACCTGCCCGTCGAGCGGATCGACGAGGTCGCCATCGCGGCCACCACGCAGATCGGCGACCAGGGTCTGACCATCGGCCGCACCGCGGCCCTGCTGTCCGGCCTGCCGAAGTCCGTTCCCGGTTACGCCATCGACCGCATGTGTGCGGGCGCGCTGACCGCCGTGACCACGACCGCCGGCGGCATCGCCTTCGGCGCGTACGACGTGGTCGTGGCCGGCGGCGTCGAGCACATGGGCCGTCACCCGATGGGCGAGGGCGTCGACCCGAACCCGCGCTTCGTGTCCGAGAAGCTCGTCGACGAGTCCGCCCTGTTCATGGGGATGACCGCGGAGAACCTGCACGACCGGTTCCCGCACATCACCAAGGAGCGCTGCGACGCCTACGCCGTGCGCTCGCAGGAGAAGGCCGCCAAGGCGTACGCCAACGGCGACATCCAGCCCGACCTGGTGCCGATCTCGGTCCGCAACTCCAACCCCGAGGTCGGCGAGACCGGCTGGGGCCTGTCGACCACGGACGAGCCGATGCGCCCGGGCACGACGATGGAGTCGCTGGCGGGTCTGAAGACCCCGTTCCGCCCGCACGGCAACATCACCGCGGGCAACTCGGCCGGTCTGAACGACGGCGCCACCGCGTCGCTGCTGGCCGCCGAGGACGTCGCCGAGGAGCTCGGCCTGCCGGTCAAGATGCGCCTGGTCTCGTTCGCCTTCGCGGGCGTCGAGCCCGAGGTGATGGGCATCGGCCCGGTGCCGGCCACCGAGAAGGCGCTGGCCAAGGCCGGTCTGACCATCGACGACATCCAGGCCTTCGAGGTCAACGAGGCCTTCGCCGTCCAGGTGCTGGCCTTCCTGGACCACTACGGCATCGCGGACGACGACGAGCGGGTCAACCCGTTCGGCGGTGCGATCGCCTTCGGCCACCCGCTGGCCTCCTCGGGCGTGCGCCTGATGAACCAGCTGGCCCGCCGCTTCGAGCAGCGCCCGGACGTCCGTTACGGCCTCACCACGATGTGCATCGGCTTCGGCATGGGCGGCACCATCATCTGGGAGAACCCGCACTTCGAGGGTGGTAAGTGACCATGAGCACCACGACTGAGCTGCTGCAGCAGGGCGCCGAGCTGTTCCCCGGCGAGGTCGTCACGACCGCGCACGTCCGCCACCTGGACCTGCCGCTGCAGGCCGGCCGGCTGGCCCTGATCACCCTGGACAACGGCTTCGACCACACCAAGCCGACCACCTTCGGCCCGGGCTCGCTGCTGAAGCTGTCCACCGCGCTGGACCAGGTCGAGGCCGAGGCCGCCGCGGGCACGATCGTCGGTGTCGCGATCACCGGCAAGCCGTTCATCTTCGCGGTCGGCGCCGACCTCAAGGGCGTCGAGATCCTCAAGGAGCACGCGGACGCGCTGGCCATCGGCAAGGGCGGCCACGAGGTCTTCAAGCGGATCGCCGCGCTGCCCGTCCCCTCCTTCGCCTTCTACAACGGCGCGGCGATGGGCGGCGGCGTCGAGGTCGGCCTGCACGCCACCTACCGCACCGTCAGCGCGGGCGTTCCGGCGTTCTCGCTGCCGGAGGTCTTCCTGGGCCTCGTCCCCGGCTGGGGCGGCTGCACCATCCTGCCGAACCTGATCGGCCCCTCGAAGGCGATCAAGGTCATCATCGAGAACTCGATGAGCCAGAACAAGCAGCTCAAGGGCAAGGACGTGTTCGAGCTGGGGATCGCCGACGCGATCTTCGAGCCGGCCGACTTCCTGGAGCAGTCGCTGCTCTGGGCCGCCAAGGTGCTCACGGGCGACGTCGTGGTCGAGCGCGAGGCGATCGACCGCGGCAAGGCCTGGGACGACGCCGTCGCCTGGGGCCGACTGGTCGCCGACTCCAAGGTGCACGGCGCGGCCCCGGCCGCCTACAAGGCGCTGGACATCATCCAGCAGGTCAAGGACGCCGACCTGCAGGCCGGCTTCGACGCCGAGGACGCGGCGCTGGCCGACCTCATCATGAGCGGCGAGCTGCGCAGCGGCATCTACGCCTTCAACCTGGTGCAGCGCCGGGCGAAGCGTCCGTTCGGTGCGCCGGACAAGTCGCTGGCCCGCCCGGTCACCAAGGTCGGCGTCGTGGGCGCCGGTCTGATGGCCTCGCAGCTGGCGCTGCTGTTCGCCCGCCGGATGGAGGTGCCGGTGGTCCTCACCGACATCGACCAGGAGCGCATCGACAAGGGCGTCGGCTACGTCCACGCCGAGATCGACAAGCTGCTCGGCAAGGGCCGGATCGGCCAGGACAAGGCCAACCGGCTCAAGGGCCTGGTCACCGGCTCGCTCGACAAGGCCGCCGGCTTCGCCGACGCGGACTTCGTGATCGAGGCCGTGTTCGAGGAGATGGGCGTCAAGCAGAACGTCTTCGCGGACCTGGAGAACGTGGTCTCGCCGACCTGCGTGCTGGCGACCAACACCTCCTCCCTCTCGGTCACCGAGATGGCCTCGAAGCTGAAGCACCCCGAGCGGGTCGTCGGCTTCCACTTCTTCAACCCCGTCGCGATCCTGCCGCTGCTGGAGATCGTCCGCGGCGAGCAGACCGACGACGCCGCGCTGGCCACCGCCTTCGGCGTCTCGAAGAAGCTGAAGAAGACCTCGGTGCTGGTCAAGGACGCCCCGGCGTTCGTGGTGAACCGGATCCTGACCCGCTTCATGGGCGAGATCCAGGACATCATCGACGAGGGCACCCCGATCGCCACGGTCGAGAAGGGCGTCGAGCCGCTCGGCCTGCCGATGTCCCCGATCGTGCTGCTGGAGCTGGTCGGCCCGGCCATCGCGCTGCACGTCTCGGAGACGCTGCGCGGCGCCTTCCCGGAGCGGTTCACCGTCTCCGAGAACCTCGGCCGGGTGGTCAAGGCCGGCAAGCGCGGCTTCTACACCTGGGTCGACGGCAAGCAGGTGCTCGACCCCGAGGTGCTGGAGCTGCTCACCTTCGGCGACACCGTGCTGACCGAGGAGCAGGTGCTGAACCGCGCTCTGGAGGCCGTCGCGCAGGAGATCGGCCTGATGCTGGAGGAGGGTGTCGTCGCCGAGGCGCAGGACATCGACCTCTGCATGATCACCGGCGCCGGCTGGCCCTTCCACCTGGGCGGGATCACCCCGTACCTGGACCGTGAGGGCGTCTCGGAGCGGGTAAACGGCAAGCGGTTCCTCGCCCCCGGCGTGGCCTCGGTGCCCGCCTAAGGCGTAGGCCCCGTACGACGCGGGAGCCCCGGTGACCTCAGGGTCACCGGGGCTCCCGCGCGTCGTGGCGGGGGCGGTGGGGCGCGGCGGGCACTCTCGGCGGGGCGGGGCCCGGGGAGCCCGGGGCGCGGACGCGAGGGCCCTGTCGCGCGCCGGGCGCGGTCAGCGCTTGAGGCGGTAGACCACGGTGTCGGCGAAGACGCCGACCATCTCGTAGTGGGTGTCCAGCAGGTTCTCGATCTTCGGGATCATGCCGGGCTGGTAGGGCGCCAGGCCGGAGTCGTCCACGACGATCTCGGGCAGGCCCTTGGCGATCTCCCGGTCGAAGGTCTGCCAGGCGTTGCTGACGCTGAACTGCTCGCCGACGTTGGCGTTGCCGTCCTTGCCGCCGCTGAAGTTGGTCAGGAAGCCCGCGGTCAGGTAGCGGGTGGCCGGCTTGCGGTCGGCCAGCCAGTACAGCTCCGGGTGCATGCCCCAGACCAGCACGGTGTCCTGCGGCTTGCTCTGCGCGGCGACCGCGGTGGCCACCTCGGTGGTCCGGGTGAGCCGCTCCCCCGGCCAGGCCAGCGCGAGGCCCCAGAACACCGTGGCGGCGGCCGTGGTGTACACCAGGACCGGTTTCCAGCGGATCGCCGAGGTGGCGACCGCGCCGGTGCCCAGCAGCACCAGCGGGGGCATCAGCTGCAGGTAGTAGTGGCCGAAGAAGTGGAACCCGACGCTGACCGCGACCACCGAGGAGAGCAGCCAGACCCAGAGGTCGGTGGTGGAGCCGTGCTCCTCCCCGGCGACCGGCAGCGGGCGGTGGCGGTGCTTCAGCCAGAGCCGGCGGCCGACCGGCAGCAGGAAGCCCAGGCCGGCGCCGACCAGGATCGCCGAGTTGCCCAGCGCGCGGCCGGCCATCTGCAGCCAGGCGCCGCCCACCGAGGCGTAGTCCCCGCTGCCGGTGACCACCCAGAACAGGAAGCCCTTGGGTTTGGTGAGGATCACCGCGACCAGCGCTATCGGCAGGGTGAAGCCGAATCCGATCTTGAACAGGGCGGGCGGCCAGCGGACCCCGCGCCGGCGGGCGTCCTGGAACAGCATCCAGAGCACCGGCAGCAGGACGGCGCCGCCGGTCTGCTTGGTCAGCGAGCAGAGTGCCACCGCGATGCCGGCGGCCAGCCAGCGGCGGCGCTCGGCGTACCGGAAGGCGGCCACCATGGCGGGCAGCATGAAGACCTCGAAGGTCGCCGCCTGGGTGTCCTCCGGGGAGAGCCCGATGGAGACCAGCAGGTAGAGCAGACCCGCCCCGGCGCCCGCCCGGTTGCCCCAGCGGCCGCGGGCGATCGAGGCCAGCAGGATCGCGGTGACCAGGTGGGCGACCACCGCCAGGGTGCGCAGCGGCCAGAGCGAGGCGGAGCCGAAGACGGCGAAGCAGGCCTGGTAGAGCCAGGGCAGCAGCGGCGGCTTGCGGTCGACCACGGTGTCGTAGAGGACGCCGCCGTCCGCCAGCATCCGGGCCTGGGTGGCCAGGAACCCCTCGTCGGGGCTCCAGACCGGCCGGACGAAGGAGGGGATGTGGGTGGCGAGCGCGACCAGGGCCAGCACCGGCACCAGCCTCGTCCAGTAACCCTGGCGGACGCGGTCGGGCAGGCGCTCGGCAAGCCCGACGAGGCGGGGGCGGGTGGGGGTCGGCACGGATGACAACCTACCGGGCGGGATCGGCGCGGGCAGCGCCGGTCCCGCCTTTCGGTGCGATTATCAGCCTGTCTTGCGACGAACTGTTGCCCAGTTGTGGCAAACGGCCGCGGACCGGGCGGCTCAGGCCCGGACGGCCGCCACGTCCAGCCGGGAGACCAGGGCCGTCACCTTGCGGGCGATGTCCGGGGCGGTGAGACCGATCTCGGCGAGGATCTCGGGCCGCGAGGCGTGGTCCAGGAACTCCTGCGGGATGCCGAAGTCGCGCACCGGGACGTCCACCTCGGCGTCGCGCAGCGCCTGCGCCACGGCGGCGCCCACACCGCCGACGCGGCCGTTGTCCTCGATCGTGACGACCGCGCGGTGCTCGGCGGCCAGGCCCGGCAAGGCGCGGTCCACCGGCTTGACCCAGCGCGGGTCCACCACGGTGGCGGTGACGCCCTCGGCCGCCAGCAGGTCGGCGACCTCCAGGCTCGTCGCGGCCATCGCGCCGACCGAGACGATCAGCACGTCGGCGCGGCGCTCCTCGGCCGGGGCCTCGGGGGCGCGCAGCACGTCCATGCCGCCGATCCGGCCGACCGCGGGGACGGCCGGGCCGACCGTGCCCTTGGAGTAGCGGACCACGGTCGGGGCGTCCTCCACCTCCACGGCCTCGCGCAGCTGGGCGCGCAGCTGGTCGGCGTCGCGCGGGGCGGCGAGCCGCAGACCGGGGACGACCTGGAGGATCGACATGTCCCACATGCCGTTGTGCGAGGCGCCGTCGGTGCCGGTGACACCGGCCCGGTCCAGCACGAAGGTGACGCCCAGCCGGTGCAGCGCCACATCCATCAGGACCTGGTCGAAGGCCCGGTTGAGGAAGGTCGCGTAGACCGCGAACACCGGGTGCAGGCCGTTGGTGGCCATGCCGGCCGCGCTGGTCACGGCGTGCTGCTCGGCGATGCCGACGTCGAAGATCCGGTCCGGGAAGGCCTTGGCGAACGGGGCCAGGCCGACCGGGTGGAGCATCGCGGCGGTGATGCCGACGATGTCCTCGCGCTCGCGGCCGAGCGCGACCATCTCCTCGCCGAAGACGGACGTCCAGTCCTTGCCGGCGCTCTTGATCGGCAGGCCGGTCTCCGGGTGGATCACGCCGACCGCGTGGAAGCGGTCCTCCTCGTTGTTCTCGGCGGCGTGGTAGCCGCGGCCCTTCTCGGTGAGGCAGTGCACGATCACCGGGCCGCCGAAGCCGCGCGCCTTGGTGAGCGCGGACTCCAGGGCGGTGAGGTCGTGGCCGTCGATCGGGCCGATGTACTTGAGGCCGAGGTCCTCGAACATGCCCTGCGGGGCGATGAAGTCCTTGAGGCCCTTCTTGGCGCCGTGCAGCGTCTCGAAGAGCTGCTGGCCGACCACCGGGGTGCGCTGCAGGGCGTCCTTGCCCCAGGAGAGGAAGCGCTCGTAGCCCTGGGTGGTGCGCAGCGTGGCCAGGTGGTTCGCCATCCCGCCGATGGTCGGGGAGTAGGACCGCTCGTTGTCGTTGACGACGATGACCAGCGGACGGTCCTTGGAGTCGGCGATGTTGTTGAGCGCCTCCCAGGCCATGCCGCCGGTGAGGGCGCCGTCGCCGATCACGGCGACGACCGGGTCCTTCTTCCCCTGGAGCTGGTTGGCCTTGGCCAGGCCGTCGGCGTAGGAGAGCACGGTCGAGGCGTGCGAGTTCTCGATGACGTCGTGCTCGGACTCGGCGCGGGACGGGTAGCCGGAGAGGCCGTCCTTCATCCGCAGCCGGGAGAAGTCCTGGCGGCCGGTGAGCAGCTTGTGGACGTAGCTCTGGTGGCCGGTGTCGAAGAGGATGCGGTCGCGCGGCGAGTCGAAGACCCGGTGCAGCGCGACGGTCAGCTCCACGACGCCGAGGTTGGGCCCGAGGTGGCCGCCCGTCTTGGAGACCTCCGTCACCAGGAAGGTCCGGATCTCCTGGGCCAGCGCGGCCAGCTGTCCGGGCGTGAGCCGGTCGAGATCGCGCGGTCCCCGAATGCGGGTCAGCAGGGCCACCCGTTCCTCCTCGTTCAAAGTCGCGGACCGCGGGCGGTCCGACGGGCCTCGCTGCCCGTGTGCCGTCGCGCCGATCGGTCTCGGCGGTGCGCCGACCGGTCGAGTCTAATGTCCGCCTACCGGACACCGAGCGGGGTGCCCGGTGCCGGCGGCCCGTACTCGCCGTTCACGGCGCGCCGCGGCCACGGAGGGTCCGGGGGCGGGCACGGACGGTCGAAGGGCGGCAGACCCGGTCGGCGCCGGACACGGACGGTCGGACCGCCGCGGACCGGCCGGCACTCACGGCCGGGCGACGGACGCCTGTACGGACCGCCCGATCGGGCTGGAGTCGTCCATCTCGCTCATCACCAGGGCGAGCGCGCCGAGCACCTCGGCCCGGCCGCCCAGGGTGCCCGGGACGACCGAGAGCTGGCGGGCCGCGCTGGGGATGGCGTAGCGGGCCACCGAGTCGCGGATCGGGCCGAGCACCAGCTCACCGGCGTCGGCGAGGTCCCCGCCGAGGATCACCCGGCGCGGGTTGAGCAGGTTGCAGAGGGTGGCGACACCGGTGCCGATCTGCCGGCCGGCGTCGGCGATCACCCGGCGGCAGCCGAGGTCGCCCTGGTGGGCCAGCTCGACCACCCGGGGCACGCTCAGGTCCTGGCCGAGCGTGGAGGAGAGCAGGCCGAGCAGGTAGCGGGAGCCGACGAAGGTCTCCAGGCAGCCGCGGTTGCCGCAGCGGCAGACCGGACCGGCCTCGTCCAGCGTGATGTGCCCTATCTCACCGGCGGTGCCGCCCGGGCCGCGGTAGATCTGCCCGTTGACCACCAGTCCCGCGCCGACGCCGCTGGCCACCTTGATGTAGGCGAGGTCGCTCAGACCGCGGCCGGCGCCCCAGACGAGTTCGCCGAGCGCGCCCAGGTTGGCGTCGTTGTCCACGTGCACCGGCATGCCGAGCCGCTCGGCCAGCTCCCGGCCGGGGGCGATGCCCGTCCAGCCGGGCAGGATCGCGGTGGAGCCCAGCGCGCCGGTCTCCACGTCGATCGGGCCGGGGACGCCGAGGCCGACGCCGATCACCTTGTCCGGGCGGAAGCCGGCCTCCTGGAGCAGCCGGTCCACCAGCGCCTCGGCGCGGTCGAAGCCCTGGGCCGCGGAGACGTCGACGTCGATCGGCTCGCTCTCCTCGGCGAGCACCCGGTGCGCGAGGTTGCCGACGGCGACCCGGAGGTGGGTGTGGCCGAAATCGATCCCCACCACGATGCCGGCGTCGCCGCTGAGCGAGACGCTGCGGGCGCGGCGGCCGCCGGAGGAGGTGTCGGCGACCACGACGGTGCCGCTCTCCTTGAGCTCCCGGACGATGTTGGACACGGTCGCCGCCGAGAGGCCGGTGGCGCGGGCGATCTCGGCCTGGGTCAGCGAGCCGGCCATCCGTACCGCGCGCAGCACCCGCTCCAGGTTGGCCCGGTGCAGTGAGGACTGCGAACCCGGTGTGTCCGTCGCCATGATCCACCCTTCCAAGGGCGAGGGAACCCCTCCGCCGGGCGATCCCTTCAACTCCTGAAGCCTAGGGCCTGACGGCGTCGGGTGGCGCGGCTACCGCGGTGGCGGAGTGGGGAAGGGGTGGGGAAGGTGGTCCCGGTGGACTGCTTCGGGGGCCTCGCACGGCGCCGGGCGGTGTGCCACCGGGCGCCGTGCGGGGTACCGCCGGGGGGCCGGGCGCCGGGGACGGGGCCCCAGCTCAGAGCCGCGACGCGCGGCCTGCCGGGCTCCTGCGACCGGCCGAAAACCGCCCACCCGTACCATGGTGCCCATTCTCACCCGTCCCACCGGCCACGGACGTGACCGGCCGGGGGGCGCTTCCAGACATGACGGGGCATCAGATGGCAGGGGATCACCCTACGCCGGGGGCAGGCGACACACCCGGTACCGGACCGCAGGACAATCGGGGCGTCTCGCTCGGCCGCACGCCGGGAGGCGTGGACCCGGCCGCCGTGGCGAACCAGATGACACAGCTCGACGGGGCTCCGGTCCCCGGGCAGGGCGGACCGGCCGCGCCGGGCGCCGCACCCGGGCAGCCGCCGGCCCCGGGCAGCGAGTACGCCTACGCGCCCACCGCCGCCGCCTTCCCCGCCCAGGGCGCCCCGCCGCCGCCCGGCGCCGCGCCGGCCGGCCCGTACAACCCGGCCCAGCCCCCGTTCCCGGCCCCCAACGCCGGCCAGCAGTACGGCTACACCGCCCCGCCGCCGGCCGACGGCGGAGCCGGGTACGGCTACCCGCAGCAGCAGCCCGGGTACGCCTTCCCCGGCGCGCCGGTGCCGGCGCCGCCCAAGCGGCGCAACCCGGTGATGGTCTGGGGCGGCATCATCGGCGGTGTGCTGGCGATCGCCATCGTCGCCGGTCTGGTCGTGCTGTTCACCGAGAACAAGAAGGACCCGGACACCCCGTCCGCGGACGGCGGCACCAGCAGCACGGGCGGCACCACCGACAGCTCGACCACCGACCCCTCCGCGGGCACCGGCGGCGGCAGCGGCGGCAAGGCGGGCTCCTACAGCCTCGCCTGGACCGCCGCCAAGCCGGCCAACGCGGCCAGCGGCTCGCAGCTGCTCGGCATCTGGGGCGCCGACAAGGCCGTGGTGCGCGCCGACAGCTACGGCATCCGCGCGCTCAACTCGGCCGACGGCAAGGAGCTGTGGACGCTCGCGCCGCCGGCCGGCAGCAAGGAGTTCTGCGCCGTCTCGTACGGGGTGAACTCGAAGCACATCGCCGCCGTCGCGCTCAACACCGGTGACAGCGACTGCTCCACCGTCGGCGCGGTCGACATCAGCACCGGCAAGCTGCTCTGGTCGGCCAAGGTCAGCACCGAGCGGATGTCCTCGCCCACCCTGACCGTCACCGAGAAGGTCATCGGCATCGGCGGCAACGTGGCCGGCGCGGTGAACATCGCCGACGGCTCGCCGGTCTGGCAGTTCCAGCCCCGTGACAAGGACTGCAACGTCTACGGCAAGGTCGCCGGCACCCAGATCGCGGTGAGCGACCGCTGCTACGGCTCCAATGCCAACCCCAAGTCGCAGCTGGTGCTGGTCGACACCGACACCGGCAAGACCACCAGCCCCGCGCCGGTCCCGTTCACCGGCAGCATCGAGCGCATCGACAAGGTCGTCTCGGACCAGCCGCTGGTGCTGCTGGTGACCAGCGGTCCGAACGGCGACTACATCCTGCCGTTCGACAAGAGCAACAAGCCGATGACCCCGATGTCGGTCAAGGAGCCCGGGGCGGACAGCCTGCGGCTCTCCGGCCAGGCGGACGCGTTCACCCAGAACGTCGTCAGCGGCACCACGCTGTACGTCCAGACCAACCCGAGCAAGCCCGCCGTCAACGCCTACGACCTGACGACCGGCAAGCGGCTCTGGTCGTCCACCGGCGGCACCAACGACGGCATCCGGCTGGTCTCCGGTACCGACAAGGACGGCAAGGTCCGGGCCGTGCTGGACATGGGCTACGGCAAGGGTGCCAAGATCGTCACGCTCGCGCCGACCGACGGCGCGGTGACCGAACTCGGCACCATCACCAGCCAGAAGAACTCCGACTTCATCGGCTCCAGCACCACCGAGTACGTGCTGCAGTCGGACGGTTCGCTGTACGGCTTCGCCCGCAGCGCGGGCTCGGACGCGCCCGTGGTCAAGTACGCGAAGAAGTGACGCCGGGGGCGTAGCGCCCCGGTGCCCGACCCGGTCGAGGGCGGGGCGGAACAGGCCAACCCGCCTGTTCCGCCCCGCCCTCGAACATTTCCCCGGGCGCCGCGCGCCGGGCATGGGAGGATGCGAAGCATCAGCCTGACGAAGGAGTCCTGCGAGTGCCCGGCACCAACCTCACCCGTGAGGAGGCCCGTACCCGGGCCGACCTCCTGCACGTGGACGCGTACGACATCGAGCTCGACCTGAGCTCGGCCCGGGAGGGAGGCACCTTCCGGTCCACCACCGTGGTCCGGTTCAGCGCCAACACCCCCGGCGCGTCCTCCTTCATCGACCTCGTGGCGCCGAGCGTCGAGGAGATCACCCTCAACGGCGAGCGGCTCGACAACGCCAACTTCTCCGACAGCCGGATCACGCTGCCGAACCTGGCCGCCGAGAACGAGCTGCGGATCGTCGCCGACTGCGCCTACACCAACACCGGTGAGGGCCTGCACCGGTTCGTCGACCCGGTCGACGACGAGACCTACCTGTACACCCAGTTCGAGGTGCCGGACGCCCGCCGCGTCTTCGCCACCTTCGAGCAGCCCGACCTCAAGGCCACGTTCGCCTTCACGGTGACCGCGCCCACCGGCTGGGTCGTGGTCTCCAACTCGCCCACCCCGACCCCGGTCGGCGAGGGCGACAGCCAGGTCTGGACGTTCGAGCCCACCGGCCGGATCTCCTCCTACATCACGGCACTGGTCGCCGGCCCGTACGTCGGGGTCTTCGACAGCTACGAGAACGGCGACCAGAAGGTCCCGCTGGGCGTGTACTGCCGCCCGTCGCTGCGTGAGTTCCTGGACGCCGAGGCGATCTTCGAGGTCACCAAGCAGGGCTTCGACTACTTCCAGGAGAAGTTCGACTTCCCCTACCCGTTCGCCAAGTACGACCAGCTGTTCGTCCCGGAGTTCAACGCCGGCGCGATGGAGAACGCGGGCGCCGTCACCCTGCGGGACCAGTACGTGTTCCGCTCCAAGGTGACCGACGCCGCGTACGAGGCGCGGGCCGCGACCATCCTGCACGAGCTCGCCCACATGTGGTTCGGCGACCTCGTCACCATGGAGTGGTGGAACGACCTCTGGCTGAACGAGTCGTTCGCGACCTTCGCCGAGGCCGTCTGCCAGGCCGAGGCCCCCGGTTCGAAGTGGCCGCACTCCTGGACCACCTTCGCCAACCAGATGAAGACCTGGGCGTACCGGCAGGACCAGCTGCCGTCCACCCACCCGATCATGGCCGACATCAACGACCTGGAGGACGTCCAGGTCAACTTCGACGGCATCACCTACGCCAAGGGCGCCTCGGTCCTCAAGCAGCTGGTGGCGTACGTCGGCCAGGACGCCTTCTTCCAGGGCGTGCAGGCCTACTTCAAGCGGCACGCCTGGGGCAACACCCGCCTGGCCGACCTGCTCGGCGCACTGGAGGAGGCCAGCGGGCGCGACCTCAAGGCCTGGTCCAAGGCGTGGCTGGAGACGGCAGGCATCAACGTGCTGCGCCCGGCCCTCACCCTCAACACCGACGGCGAGATCGAGTCCTTCGCCGTGCTGCAGGAGGCCCCCGCGCTGCCGGCCGGTGCCAAGGGCGAGGCCGTCCTGCGCCCGCACCGGATCGCCATCGGCCTCTACGAGCTGGCCGACGGCGCGCTGGTGCGCACCGACCGGATCGAGCTGGACGTCGACGGTCCGCGCACCGAGGTCCCCGAGCTGGTCGGCCGGCACCGCCCGGCCGTGATCCTGCTCAACGACGACGACCTCTCCTACGCCAAGGTCCGCCTGGACGAGGACTCGCTGGCCGTCGTCACCGAGCACCTCGGCGGCTTCACCGACTCGCTGCCGCGCGCCCTGTGCTGGGCCTCCGCCTGGGACATGACCCGCGACGGCGAGATGGCCGCCCGCGACTACCTGGAGCTGGCCGTCTCGGGCCTGCGCCGGGAGTCCGACATCGGCGTCGTCCAGTCGGTGCACCGCCAGGTCAAGCTCGCCCTCGACGCCTACACCGACCCGGCGTGGAGCGAGCAGGGTCTCGCCCGCTGGGCCGAGGCCGCCGAGGAGCAGCTGCGCGCCGCCCAGCCCGGCAGCGACCACCAGCTGGCCTGGGCCCGCGCGCTGGCCGCCGTCGCCCGCAGCGAGGGGCAGCTGGACCTGCTCGCCGCGCTGCTGGACGGCTCGGTCGAGATCAAGGGCCTGGCCGTGGACACCGAGCTGCGCTGGACGCTGCTCGGCCGGCTGGCCGCCACCGGCCGCGCCGACGAGGCCGCCATCGCGGCCGAGCTGGCCCGCGACAACACCGCGGCCGGCCAGGAGCACGCCGCCAGCTGCCGCGCCGCCGTGCCGACCGCCGAGGCCAAGGCCGCGGCCTGGGCCTCGGTGATGGAGTCGGACAAGCTCACCAACTACGTCCAGGACGCGGTGATCGCCGGCTTCCAGCAGGCCGACCAGCGCGAGCTGCTGGCGCCCTACGGCGCGAAGTACTTCGCGGCGCTCAAGGGCATCTGGGAGAGCCGCAGCCACGAGATCGCGATGCTGATCATCGTGGGGCTGTACCCGTCGCTGCAGGTCGAGCAGGCCACGCTGGACGCCACCGACGCCTGGCTGAGCACGGCCGAGCCGGCGCCGGCGCTGCGTCGCCGGGTGATCGAGCAGCGCGCCGGGGTCGAGCGCGCCATCAAGGCGCAGGCCGCCGACCGGGCGGCGGGCGCCCGGGTACCGGGGCACTGAGCCGGTCGGGGTCCCGGGGCCGAGCCCCGGGACCCCACTGACGCCCGAGGGGGCGCCGGACGATGTCCGGCGCCCCCTCGGGCGTTGTACCAGGCTCGGGTGGAAGCCCTCGGTTACTTCTTCTTGTCCTTGCTGCCGTACGGCAGCCCGGCGAGGCCGGCGATGACCACGAAGGCCACGATCGGCAGCAGCACGTACAGGCCGAGGGTCTGGGCGACGCTCAGGCCGCTACCCGGGTCGTCGCCGTCGTCCCGGGAGAGGGCCATGGCGGGCGACGACAGCAGCATCATCAGCGTGACCGTTGCGGTGACCGCGCCGGCTCGCAAAGCGTTCCTCTTGTCCACGCTGCTCAACTTACCCGCCGCTTACGTCGCCGCGCTCGGCGGGGTCGGCCTTTCGGGCCTGCCCGCCGGCGGCCCGCAGAACGCCGGTCAGGGCCCGTGCGGCCGGGGCGGCGGCCAGCTCGTCCAGCGTCACCGGGCGGCCGGAGCCGTCCGCGACCGGCAGCCGCCAATTGGGGTACTGGTCCCAGGTGCCGGGCAGGTTCTGCGGGCGCGGGTCCCCCACCAGGTCGGGCAGCCAGAGGCCGACCAGCTCGGCCGGGGTGGCCCGCAGGAAGCGGTACAGCGCCGCCGCCGAGAGCTCCTCGCCCTCGGCCAGCAGGCCCAGCCGGGTCAGCTCGGCCCGCCACTCGGCCAGCTCGGCCGCCGCCTGCGCCTGCTCCTCGTCGAGCGACCTGGCGAGCAGGCCGAGCCGGTGGCGCAGCTCCACGTGCTCGCCGGTCAGCCGGGCGGCGGTGCTCGGGAGGTCGTGGGTGGTCAGGGTGGCCAGACTGCCCGGCCGCCAGCGCTCCGGGGGCAGGATCTCGCCCCCGGCCTGCCAGTCCCGCTCGAACCAGAGCACCGAGGTGCCCAGGACGCCGCGCGCCGCCAGCTCCTCGCGGACGCCCGGCTCCACGGTGCCGAGGTCCTCGCCGATCACCGCCGTGCCGGCCCGGTGCGCCTCCAGGGCCAGCACGCCCAGCATCGCCTCGGCGTCGTAGTGGACGTAGGCGCCCTCGGTCGGCGGGTGGCCGGCCGGCACCCACCAGAGCCGGAACAGGCCCATCACGTGGTCGATCCGGATCGCCCCCGCGTGCCGGGCCGCCGAGCGCAGCAGCTCCGCGTACGGGGCGTAGCCGGAGGCGGCCAGGGCGTCCGGACGCCAGGGCGGCAGGCCCCAGTCCTGGCCGTGGGCGTTGAAGGCGTCCGGCGGGGCGCCGACCGAGATGCCGCCGCCCAGCGCGTCCTGGAGCGCCCAGGCGTCGGCGCCGTCGGGGTGGACGCCGACGGCGAGGTCGTGGATCAGTCCGACGGCCATGCCGGCGGTGCGCGCGGCCTGCTGGGCCGCGGCGAGCTGCCGGTCGACCTGCCAGGCGAGCCAGCGGTGGAACTCCACGCGGTCCGCCAGCTCCTCGGCGGCGAGGACGACGTGCGGGCTGTCCGGATGGCGCAGCCCCTTCGGCCAGGCGTGCCAGTCGGCGCCGTGCACCTCGGCGAGGGCATTCCAGAGCGCGTACCGCTCCAGCCACTCGCCCTCCCGCCGCCGGAAGGCCTCGTAGGCGGCCCGGGCGCCCGCGCCGCGCTCCACCTCGTGCAGCAGCTCCAGGGCGCGGCGCTTGAGCGCCCAGACGGCGTCCCGGTCGATCAGGCCGTCGTGGCCCAGCACCTCGGCGCGCAGCCGGGCGGCGCGCCGGCCCAGCTCCTCGGCCTCGGCCCGCTGCTCGCCCGTCAGGTACGCGTACTCGGGCACCGCCTCGACCCGCAGGTGGACGGGGTCGGCGAAGCGGCGCGAGGAGGGCCGGTAGGGGGACGGGTCGGAGGGGGTGCCCGGCAGCCCCGCGTGCAGCGGGTTGATCTGCACGAAGCCCGCGCCGAGGCTCCCGGCCCACTGGGTGAGTTCGGCGAGGTCGGCGAGGTCGCCCATGCCCCAGGAGCGGTCGGAGAGCACGGAGTAGAGCTGCGCGAGGAAGCCCCAGCCGCGGCCGGGGAGTTGCGGCAGCCGCTCCGGGGCGACGATCAGATGGGCGTCCTGGCGCGTGCCGTCGGTCACCGCGCTGAGCCGGTGCCGCCCGAGCGGCAGGTCGGCGGGCAGCCAGTGGGAGTGCCCGCGCGGCAGCTCCCAGACGCCGCCGTCCTCCAGCTCGACGCTGAGCCGGGCGTCCGCCGGTGCGTCCAGCGCCGTCCGCCGCCCGGCCCGCACCACCACGCAGGGCGGCAGCGACCGCGCCCGCTGCCCGGCCCGGTGGCGCTCCAGTGCCGCCCGGGCCGCCTCCGGCGTGCCCGCCTCCACGCCCAGCGCGGCCAGCACCGCCACCAGTGTCCGCGCCGACGGCTGGAGGGCCGTGTCCACCCCGTACGCCTGCGCCAGCGCGACCAGCTCGGCGGGAGGCGGCGGCGCGTCCTGCGCGGGCACCTCCAGGCCGTCGGCTCCGTCACGGTCGAGATAAGCGGCCACTCGCGGCTCCTGCGATGTCTCGGCAACGCCCGGTCAGAACAGCCACAGTCCTACCCGCGTGACACCCCGGTCACCCGGTGCGACACGAGTGTGACGAAGGGCAACTCCGATCGCTTCCGATCGGGGTACGCGCGGCTCAGCCTCCGGCGCCGTCGTCCGGGCTGGTCCACCGCAACGACCTGCCACTCTGCACGGCGCCCGTCCGCTGACGTTGCCGTCAACCGCCGCTTTCGAGGCCACTGAAACCTCTGCCGGATTGATATCCGACAGAGGTTTCAGTGCGCCAAATCGAGAGCATCCAAGAAGCCGACCACGAATAGACACGGTGGGCGGACGATGCCGTCAACTACTGCCGTCAAACACCCAGAAGGCTTCGCCGGAAAACCCCAGTGGGGCCTTCTCCAGTCCGGACCCCGTCGCATTAGCTGTGGTCAATTGAATTTCCGACGAAAGAAATTCAAGAGCCCCGCAAAGGTCGCCCGTCGCATCCCACCTTCGCAAATGCGCCAGCCTCTCCTATTGGGAAGAGGAGGCTGGCGCAGAATCAGGCAGCCGGAATTTCAGACGGGCGAAGTGTCAGAGTGGGCTGCCGACCCGGGTCCGCCGCCAACACGACGGCCCTCCTCACTTCGCCGATATGCTTTGCCGCTTCCTCGATCGTGAAACGGTCATCCGTAACGCGAGGAGGATTGACGTGGCCATAGGCGCCCTGCGCAGTCAGCTCTACGCCTACGCCGAAGGCATGGACGCACAGGATCCGAACCTCGACTAAACGTCCGACAAGGTCAGTGCTCATCTGCGCCCACTGCGACAGGGGGAGATCATGGATGTCTCGACCTTCTACCACGGCGCCCGCAGCTTCTCCTTGTTCAGCGTCAGACGATTGAAGAGGTCAATCTCTTCATGTGGAATCTCCTATTCCAAGCCGGGGCCGCCTTCATATGGAAGCCCAGGGCCGAAATGCTCCTCGCCCGCCGGGCAGCCTCTCAGGTGCCCGGCCAGTCTGCTGCTGAGCCGTCGGACCGGGGCTTCCGATTGGTGGTCCGGCTTACGCTCCCGGGCTCTGCGCGCCGAGTGGTCGGCGACCGTCGCCAGCGGGGCGGCAGACAGGAGCGGGCGGCGGTCACCGACCGCCGGCGCACGGCGACCCGCGTCAGCGGGACGCCCTTGATCAAGTAAAGAAACTCCGAACAGCTCACCCTGCGCTGCGTCTCCTGCTGCTCCGTCTGGTGCGGCTGGTTCAGCGTCGGCGCCTGCCTTCGTTCAGCCGGTCGTGCAGGCGCTGGACGCTGGCGGCCTGTTCTTCAGGCGTGTAGTTGCCACTGAGGCGCTTGCGCACAGCCGCTGGGAAGCCGCCGGGTACGTGCCGGCTCCCCGCAACACCCGCAAGCGCATCCGCGTCTACTGCACCACCCGCAAGGAAGCCTTGGCCAAGCTCACCGAGAAGATCGCCGCAAGCAACCGCGGCCTCCCCGCCTCCTCGGCGCTGGGCAGTCTATGCGCGTACCTGACGTACCGGCTCGATGCCGTCGCCGTTCACCACCTCCGCGAGACCACCCACACCCGCTACACCGCCTGCGTCCACCGCTACCTCATCCCCGGCCTCGGCAAGAAGAAGCTGGCCAAGCTCACGGCCAGGGACGTCCGCACCTGGCTCAACCAGCTCCGCACCACCTGCCAGTGCTGCGCGCGCGGCATCGATACGGCCCGTGATGAGCCCCGTTGCTGTGCCGCCGGGCAGTGCTGCCGCAGGCTGCTCTCTCCGCTGACCCTCACCTACATCCATTCCGTACTCAAGTCCGCCCTGGAGCACGCCGTCCGCGAGGAGGAGATCCCTCGCAACGTGGCCCGCAACGTCCGCACCGGCTCCCCACGGCCGCGACGCTTCGAACCCCTCACCGCCGACGAAGCCCGCCAGCTCCTCACCACCGCACACGGTCACCGGTTGCACGCGCTGTTCGAACTCGCCCTCCACACCGGACTCCGCAAGGGCGAACTCCTCGGCCTCCGCTGGGGAGACCTCAACCTCGACATCCGCCGAACCTTGCAGCGCACCACCGCAGGTGGGCTCACCACGCTGCCGACCAAGACACGGCTTCCGAGCGCCGCATCGCCCTACCCCCCCCGCTGTGTCCACTTGTTGAAGCTCCACCGCGCGCAGCAGCAGTGCGAACGGGAGTCCGCAGGCACCACGTGGCAGGACAGCGGGCACGTGTTCACCACCCCGCAGGGCAAAGCGATCGACCCGACCAACCTCACCCGCGCCTTCAACACGCTCCTCCGCAAGGCCGGCCTCCGCCGCATCCGCTTCCACGACCTCCGCCACTCGACCGCCACCCTGCTCCTGGAACAGGGCGTCGAACTCGTCGTGATCAAAGAACTCCTCGGCCACGCCCACATCGGCGTCACCACCACCGTCTACGCCCACGTCCGACTCCGCCTCCAGCGCGACGCCATCGACACCCTCGGCACCGCGCTCGGCAGCCGGGAAACCACCGAGACGGCCCGCTCCGGCGGCGACGAACCACCACCACCCCGCGCCACTGGCGTCCGCTGACGTTGCCGTCAACTACTGCCGTTAAACGCCAGATCAGCCCCGCCAAGCACAGCTCGGCGGGGCTGATCTTTGCCACTGCATGGTCCTTCTCATCGCGCGGCTGGGTCGAATCGGGTAACGAATCTCATGCGGTCCATGAGATCCAACGTTACGGAACCCGACACTTGAGACCCATCAGAAAGAACCGAAGAACCGGTCCCACCAACTCGGCTCCCCAGAACCGTGGAAACGCAAGAGAGTGGGCCCGCCATAGCTTCTTTCAAGAAGTTCTTCCGGAATCGTGATGTACCCCGATTCAGCGAGAACTTGCTCTACCTTCTCAAGGTCATTCGCATCGAGCTCGCCTTTAGCCTGCGCTTCATCCGTACCCAAGAAGGCGCCAGGGTTATCGGCCGCCACCATTGCCAATGGCTTGAACTTGCTCACCAGGGCAACAATCCTCGTCCCACAGACTGTGGCTTCCCCCGGCACTTCGATTCGTCCGTACTGCGCGGAGTCCTGGATGTCTCGATCGATTTCACAAGGCGTCGAGAAGCGAGAACCAACCTGCACAGCCAGACGGCTGAACGAAGCTGCAGCATCGGCCGCATTGTAGTCAGCTGGCGTTTCTGGACATTCGGGATCGTCCAAACGATGCAACAGTTCCATCAGATTCGCATCTCTCTCCATCAATCCTCCAATCATCGAATTCGCTAGACCTGGATCGGGTGAACCATTTCCTCAGTGCGGGAACGCTGTGAGAACCTTCCCAGTGAGAGGTTCGTAACGCACCAGCATTCTCACCCCTCCCACTGACCCGATCACATTCTGAACCGCAGGTTCGCCCTTCCTGGTCTTCAGGGTTCTCTCGGCATGCACAGCAGATCCCTTGTACCAGGTCCTTTGACTATTTGGACTCGTCACCACGTTAGCAACAGCATCCAAAATCTGGTCATCAGACCAACCCTGCGGGAAAGCGTCCTTACCGGGCGCCCCCGGGTACCTGTGATTATCAAGGATGTGATCCGCCCTCTCGTCACCAATCAGCTCCCGACCAATTCCGCAGTTGCTGTTGTGAACGAGTACCGGCGTTTCCCCCGCCAGCACATAGTACGTGTGGAGCAGGTTGACGGTGAGGTTGTGGGTAGTGACGGCGTAGGGGTAGTTGCGGACGGACTGGATGGTGAGGGTGGTGCCGTCGGGGCGGCGGAGGTGTTCGCCGGGGGTGAGTTCGCCGGCGTCGACCCACTGGCGGCGGGTCTCGCTCCAGTAGGGGTGGTGGTAGGTGGAGGTGATCTTCGGCTCGTCGGCGGCGGGCGGGCCGCGGGGGGTGGCGTCGTCGGTGAGGGTGAGGTCGGTGAAGTCCTTGTCGTCCGGGGTGGTGATGGTGGCGGTGACGGTCTCGGGGTGGGTCTCGCCGGTCTGGGGGTCGGTCGCCATGACGACGTCGCCCTCGTGGATGTCCTCGATGGACCTGAGCGTGCCGTCGCCCATCAGCACCTTGGTGCCGGTGGGGAAGCTGTTGCGCACCAGGGAGCAGCTGGAGGCGGCGTCATCGGCTTCCGACGCGACGGCTTTGCTTTCCGTTCCTGCCGCGTCCGTCGCCGTTTCCTTCACCGCCTTCTCTTCTGCGGCCTTGGCTGCGGCTCTTTCCGCCGCCTTCGCTTCTGCGGCCGCCGTCCTGGCTACGGCGACGGCTTGACTGGCCTCCGCTGCGGCGCGTTCGCCGGAGCGGATCATGTCGTAGGCCTTGTCGATCTCCTTGTAGATCTTGAAGGCCTTGATGCCGACCTTGATGGCCTTGAAGAGCTTGCCCCAGGGCACCGCGTTGAGCGCGGTGTTGACGCAGGCCATCACGTCGCCCTTGGTGAAGCAGTCCCGGGCGTCGTTGAAGCCGATCAGTTCGCCGATCAGGTCGACGACCTTGTGCACGATCTCGTCGCGCTTGCGCTTGCCCTCCTTGACAACCTGGTCGGCGGCGTCCTGCTTCGCCAGAGCCTTCTGCACCCCTGCGTCAGGCGGCTCGACCGGGCCGGGAGGGCTGTAGATGAATACCGCATCGACCGCCTGGCCATTCGCACGAGGCTCGTGGTTGTTCCTGCACTCGTCGGGGTTGTCACAACCGACCTTCAGGCCGTTGGCGTCCGATTTGTTGATGGGGCTGTTGTTGGCGTACGCGTACGCGTTCCATTGCTGGGGGTCGCCGGCGTCCGTGATCGGGTCGGGGCTGATGAAGCGGCCCGTCTTCGAGTCGTACTCGCGGGCGCCGAGGAGGGTGAAGCCGGTGGCCTTCTCCTTGGTGCCGCCGACGAAGCCCTTGTCACCGGCCCAGATCCCCGCGCCCGGCTGGGCGCCGCGCTCGTTGCCGAACGGGTCGGTGGGCCGGCGGACCTGCGAGAGGTCGTAGGCGTCGAACTGGACACCGTTGGTGCCGTGCGGGTCCGAGCTCTGGTAGGCGAGCGTGGACGTGCCGTCGGTGGTGGTCCGCGTGATGGAGAGGCCGTTGGGTGCCCCGTACGAGCGGACGTTGGTGACCACCCCGGTCGTGGTGTCCAGCGTGAGCTGGTCGGCGCCGAGGTTGAGGGTCGTCTTCCCCGGGTCTCGGCGGATCAGCTGGTTGCCGGAGACGTCGTACAGGTAGCTGGTGCCGGCGCTCTGCCCGGTCCCGGTGATCTGATCGAGCTTGCCCTGGGCGTTCCACGTCAGGGTCTTGGTGCCCGGGGTGTCGGTGACGGACGTCGTATTGCCCGCGGCGTCATAGGTGTAGGAGGTCACCGCGGTCCCGTCCGGGCCGGCTTCCGTGGACTTCATCAGCGCGTGCGGACCGCCGGTGCCGCCGCCCGTACGTGGATCGGAGGACGGGGTGTTCGGACCGCTGCCGAACGTCTGGGTGGTGACGACATCCTTGCCGGTGTCGCCGTCGACGTCCTTCTTGACGAGCTTGGTGCGGTTGCCGATCAGGTCGTACTCGTACTGCTGCCAGTACGGAGCCGGGCCGCCCACACTCGGCCTGCCGGCATTCAGGTCCGGGCCGTTGGCGTTGGCGCAGGAGCCGACCGCCGGGACGTTCGGCTGCGACAGCGTCGTCTGCGTGCCGGTGTCCGTCCAGGCCTGGGTCAGCCTACCGAGGTAGTCGTGGTTGAAGCACTGCAGGTCGGCGGCCTCACCGTCCTGGGCGTTGCGGGCCGAAGTGACCTGGCCGAGCGCGTTGTAGGTGTAGTCGACGACGTCGACGCTCGCGGTCGGAGCGTTCTCCTTGTCCAGGATCGAGCGGGTGACCCGGCCCGTGGCTTCGTCGATCATGGTTGTGGCGACGAGATTGGCCCCGCCAGGACCGAGTGTCGTGCGGAACGCCCGTCCGTAGGGGTCGTACCGGACTCCGGCGATGAAGGTGGTCGACGGATCGCCACCGACCGTGCTCGACATCGCGGTCAGCTGACCGACGGTGTCGGTCGCGAACTTGAGCCGCTCTCTGGGCAGGCCCGCCACGGCGGGCATCAGGGTGTTCGCCAGCCGACCGGCCTTGTCGTACGTGTTGTCGGTGAGATAGGTACCGGCCAGCTTGCCTTCGACCGCCGGAACCGTGGTCTTGGCCCCCGACTCGCGATAGCCGATGTCGTAGCCGGTGATCTCCGACTTGTACGCTGCTCCGCTCGCACCGCCGACATACCGGGTGCTGGAGGTGGGCTTGCCGAGGGCGAGACTGTCGTAGGTCCACCCCGCGACCTGCTTGGCCGGGTCGACGGCCGGACCTTCGTAGGCCGCGACGGTGCGACCGAGCAGGTCGGTGACGCTGGTGGCGCTCTTGCCCCGGGAGTCCGTGACCGTGACGAGGTTCCGGCTGTCGTCGTAGGTCGTGGTGCCCGTTCCCGAGTCGGGGTCGGTGCCCTTCACCGGGCGGCCGAGCAGGTCGTACTCATACGTCCAGAGGTTCCCGGCCGCATCCCTGCGCCAGGCCTCCTTGCCCTCAGGCGTGTAGCCGTACGTCGTCTCGTCGTACGCACCGGTCGGGGTGTTCGCCTTGTACTGGCGAAGGGCGACGGTGTTCCCGCGCCCGTCCATGACGGTCGCGGTCGCGTACCCCCCGGTCGGCGGGATGGTGCGGATCTCGTCCGCCCCCGCGTACTCGGTGCGGCTGCGCCACTGCTCGATGCCGTGGGACTGGAAGATCGAGTCCGTGACGCGGCCCATGCCGTCGTACTTCTGCACGGTCTGCGACGGGATCTTGCTGTCCGGGGTCACCCCGCCGTTGGGCAGGAAGAGCTGGCCGCTCGGGGCCGCCTGGTCGTTGTAGTACGCGGCGCTGGTCTTGGTCTGCCAGCTGTGGGAGTCGAACAGAGCATCGGTGATCATGCGCCCGGCGACACCCGATGGAGCGCTGGCCTGGGTCTGACGGATCCGGCCGAGGCCGTCATAGATGGTGTAGCTAGACGTGTAGGTCTCCAGGTCGCCCATCAGTGCCTGGGTGAGCACCTGCGAGGGTGCGTTGGCTCCGTTGACCGCATAGGAGAACTTCCGGTTCGGGCGGTTCTGGTGCGTACTCCGGTCGTTGCCAGGGCTCCAGCCCGCGACCGAACGGCCGAGTCCGTCGAACTCCTGCTCCGAGACGCGCCCGTTCTCGTCCCGGATCCTGAGCGCTGAGCCGCGGCCGACGTCCAGGGTGGCAACGGTCTGCCATCCCATCGGGTTGGTGTGGGTGATCTGGGTCGGTAGCTGGCCGGAGGCCGGCGAGTAGGCCGTCCTGGTCTCGGCGCCGGTGGCATGGGTGGCGTCGGTGCGACTCGGGTCGACGGTGCTGACGACTCGGCCGTAGGCGTCGAAGCTCGCTCGGGCCGTGGGCTTGTAGACCGGCTTTCCGGAGGTGTCGTAGCGCTCCAGTACCTCGGTCGCGGTCTGCTCGGCCTTGGCTCCCGCCTGACCGAACGGCAGCCCGTCGAAGTAGGCCCGGGTATCGGCGACCGTGTTGTCCTTGGTGGCCGTCGGACCGCAAGTGCCCTTGAGTACGACGGTCCGCGACGCGAGTTGGCTCGCCGCACCACCCGGACCGGTGGCGTAGCTGAACGAGGTGCAGAGCAACTGCTCGGGGTGGGCCAGATCGCCGTTGTCCCTCACGACGGTCGGCCGGGAGAGCAGGGTGTCGTCGTAGTCGGTGGACTTCTCGCTCGTGCGCCAGCCGTTCACCAGCTTCTCGCGGCTGGTTACCTTCGAGGTATTGACCGCCCTCGCGGTGAGGGCCGGCATGCCTCCGGACTGGGTGCGGGTCGCTGTCACGGCGCCGAGCCAAGGGTCCGAGACCACCGTGGAGACGATGCTTCCGTTCTCCGCTTCGTAGTTGGCGGTGTCGCGGATGTACCCGGCGAGAGCGTCCTGGTCCTTGATCGTGCCACCATGCACGTCAGCGACGTCGACCGTCCGCGTGGTTCCACTGGCCAGGATGTCGCCGTCCATGCCGCGCATGAAGGTCGAGACGGTCTTGGTCCTGGGCGCCTCGAGGTCACTGCCGTTGCCGGAGAGGGTGGTCACCGTGGCGTAGCCGCGGAACTGGTCCCAGGTACGCGCCTTCGGATCGGCGAGCTCGGAGTCGTTGCGGTGCCAGGCCGCTCCGCCGCCGTACACGTAGTTGGTGACCACGGAGACGGCGCCCGCGACCGTGTCCTGCGAGGAGACGGACTGGACGACGATCTTGTTGAACCAGTCGTTCACCGGATCCGGCGCGGACTGCCCCGGCAAGTACCACTTCACCGGCATGCAGGCCATCGTGTTGCCGTCCTCGGACGACGGCATCCGGCCGGCCGCACGCGAGCATTCGGCAGGTCCGTAGACGACGTTGATCAGACCGCCGGTCTCGGTAGTGATCTTCTGGATGCGCGGACGCTTGAAGGGCTCGACGGATGCCGAGGTGCCGTCCGGACGGACGATCCTGCCGTCCACTCGGTTGGCGATCTGCAGCGGCTCGAAGAAGACCTCGGGCAGCGTGATCGGAGCCCTCCCGTTGCTCCCGGTGCGCTGGACGGAGTCCAACCAGAGCGCCGGCGAGGTGCCGTCGCCCGGGTCCTGGAACGACTGGTTGAGGGCGAAGGAGTCGACCGGCCGGAACGCGGAGCCGTCCCAGACCTCGGTGTCGATCTTCGTCAGGCGCTTGGTTGACCAGAAGGTGGGCGAGTAGACGGTGCACTCACCGCTCGCGTCGCAGTTCTGGTCGATCGGAGTGTCCGGCCAGAACTTCGCGTTGGACTTGGTCCGCTGGGACGGTTCGCAGGTGATGTCACCGCCCGGCAGGCAGCGCTCGGCCGTGCGGAACCACACCTGGGCGGCCGGCTTGGCCGTGCCCTTCGCCGCGATCTGGTCGGGCAGTCGCTGACCGTAGCCGACCCAGACCGGGTAACTGGCGCGCTGGTACTGGACCCGGGGGCCGTTGCCGTCGTTCTGGCCCCCGCCCTGGACGTAGTGATTCTGCTCCTGCTCGTAGCGGTAGCTGATCAGGTTCTGGTGCGGGTCCACGACGTAGTCCAGCGACCACTGCCAGCCCATCTGTGACCAGGAGCCGGTGGCCGGCGAGCCCGACTTCAGGCACGGGTCCTGACCACCGGGCCAGTAGACCGGCACCGCGGAGACCGAGTTGCTCGCCTGGTCCGAACCGTCGCCGCCGGGCAGGTGGTTGGCGCCGAAGTAGAACTGGGTGCCGTCGACGGTCGTGACCCGCCAAGCCTCGCCGTTCCAGGCGCCGTTGTTCCGATCGGTCAGCCGCTCGACCTTGGTGCCGTCCTCGCCCTTGAGGTGCCACTCGCAGGATGTGTCGTCCCGGACCAGCAGTCCGGCATGGCCCGCGAGGGAGAGCTGGAGCAGATCACCGCCCCAGCACTGGTCGCCCGACTTGTCGATGCCGGCGTCCTTGCACCCCTTGTAGCCGCGGGTGATGGAACCCGGGTGCCACTCCCAGCCCTCACCGACCCAGGACGGCTGGGCATTGGTGGATGCCGTCTTGCCGTCCGATGCGGAGGAGTCGTAACCGAGCGAGACGCTGGGCGCGGCGCCCGCGAGCGCGGAGGGCAGCTCGACGGTGTAGCCGTAGGTGAAGTTACCCGCGTTGACTCCGGCCTGCCAGGAGGCCGATGGCGTGATCGGCGAGGCGGCGAAGTCGCCGGCGCTGCCGGCAGAGGCGGCCTCGACCGCGAGCGCGATCGCCGGGCCGCCTCCCGACTGCGGCGCGGCGAAGGCGCTGGAGGAGAGCGACTTACCCGAGGCGGCCGAGGTCTGCGGCACGTCGACCTCGACGAGCAGGCGGCCGGACTCGCCGTCACGCTGGGAGGGTACGGGCGTGCGCCTGGTGCAACCGGGCAGGCCGGGTGTGGTCAGGGCGCAGCCGGGCAGCTGCACGACGTGGACACGGGAAGCCCAGTCGGCGCCGGCGTTCTTCGCCCAGGAGGTGGTGTCGATCCCGACCTGGACGCGACCGGCCGCACCGCCCTCGCCGGCGTCGGTGAGGGCGACCAGCGCGCCGTTGACCCCTGCCGCGTCGGTTCGGCCGCGGTCGGCCACCTCGACCTGGAGCGCGGCAGGGCCTCCCGGGGCCGGGGCGAGCGGCACACTCTTGGCCGCCTGCTTCGACGTCTGTGTCCGGGCGACCCAGACCGGCAACGATCCGACCTGAACGGGCGAGGAGGCGGTGGACCCGGAGGCGGCGTTCGCCTCGGGCTGCGCCGGAAGCGCCTTCCCGGCGGTGCTTTCCAGCACTGCGACGGCTCTGCCGGACGGCGGGCTCGAGTCGGCAGGCGGTGTCCACTTGGCGCCCGGGTCGGCCCGATGACCCGCCACCTTGGCATCGGTGCCCGTCACCGGCTTGGTCACCGGCACCGGGGTGTTCGGCGGTTCCCAGATCTTCTCGTCCTTGACCGCCTTGGCAACCGCTTCCGCCGAGGGAATCGTCACGATTGACATCAGAACCGCCAAGGCGGCTGCCGCGGCAACGCGCGAGCGATGTGGTCGGGTGAACAAACGTGCACGTCGGGACAACTGATCCCCCCACAGAGTGCCGAGGCCCCGAAAGGCCCATGCATCAGCCCAGGACATCCGGCACCCTATGTGCACTTGTTCGATCACAGGTAGTAGTTTTCTGGGTTCGTCGGATGTGATCAGAGTCACTTCGCGGCCAATGCATCACCAGCCGAGACAACCCGGACACCCTGTCGACAAAACGCTTTGACAGCGAAGCGGACGTGAAGGCAGCGTGCGGACGACCCTGCTCACTTCACTCGGATGACAGGTACTCATGCCAAGGTCAAAACCGTCCGTACTCATGTCTCGCAGGCGAACTACGGCAAGTCGGACGTTCGGGGCAGCATTTCTCCCACTCGCCTGCGCCTCGGCCCTCGCCCTCGGCACCACCGTGCTGGTTGCCCCTCAGACGGCGGCAGCCGCTCCGGTGGCCGATCGCCACCACGGACCCGCCGATCCCTCCTGGCCCGCTCACCCTGCCAAGCCGGCGCAGGGCGAGCAGGCGGCGGCCGTCGCGAAGGCGATGGCTCAGGCGAAGAGCACCGGCAAGCCCGTCGTGGTCGACAGACTCACCAGCGCGGGGAGCCTGACCTCGGCCAACCCCGACGGAACGCTGACCACCGACTCCAGTCCGGTGGCGGAACGCGTCAGGAACAACGACGGAACGTGGCGCGCCATCGATGCGACCCTGCGCACCGCGTCCGACGGCACGTTGACTCCTGCCGCCGTCCCCTCCGCGCTGACGTTCTCCGGAGGCGGCAAGGGTCCGATGGCGACCATGACGACGTCGGACGGGAAGAAGCTCGCGTTCAAGGCTCCCTTCGACCTCCCCAAGCCCCAACTCGACGGCGACAGTGCCCTGTACCGGTCCGTCCTGCCGGACGTCGATCTGCAGCTGAGCGCCACCGCGGCCGGCGGCTGGCGGCAGGTTCTGATCGTCCGTACGGTGACGGCGGCGGCCGACCCTCGGGTCAAGCAGCTCCACCTGGACGTCTCCGGCGACGGTCTGATGGTCAAGGCCGACACACACGGCAACCTGACGGCCGAGGACGCCGAGGGCAAGGTCAGGTTCACCGCCCCGGTCCCGGTGATGTGGGACTCCGCAGCCGCACCGGCCGCCGCGCAGCCGACGACCCTCGGAAAGTCCGCCGAGGCACCGCAGGCGGACAGCACTACTGGCCCGGTGCCCTCGAGCGCGGAGGCACCCGGCGACCATGCGAAGATCGCGCCGGTCGCCACAACCGTGAGCGGCAGCGGGATCGACCTGGTGCCCGACACGACGGTCCTCGGACAGGGCACCGGCCCCTGGTACATCGACCCGGGTTGGAACCCGAGCGTCGACAACGGCGCCCAGGCCTGGGCCCAGGTCCAGGAGGGCTGGCCGGACAACCCGGAGTACAACGGCACCGTCTACGACCAGGACAAGCCGGCCGCCGGGTACTGCGACTACGTCGACAGCGCCAACCCCTGTGAGCGGAAGGGACGCGAGCGGGCCTACTTCCAGCTCGGCCTCGGTTCGCAGTTCTGGAACTCCACGGTGCTGAACGCCACGCTCTACGCCAACGTGGTGCGCTCGTCCAGCCCCAGCACGTCCACGCCGATGAACCTGTACTCGACCGGCTCGGGCAACGACAACCCGATCAACCAGTGGACCCGTTGGAACGCCCAGCCGTGCGGCAAGGGACCGATCGGGGCCGCCTGCTCCAAAATCACCACGACCTGGCTCAAGGGCACCGGCGGGGTCGAGTTCGACGTGACCTCCCTGATGGCCCGGGCGGCCGCCGAGAAGTGGGGAGGTTGGACCTTCGCCTTCTCCCCCGATGACGAGACCAACAAGTACTACCGGCAGCGGTTCGCCAACAACCCGCACGTCGTGGTCACCTACGACATCGCGCCGCTCGTCAGCACGCCGGCGACCAGCCCCACGCCCGGCTTCGCCGAGGATGCCGTCTTCGATGCCTGCAAGACCCGCGGCACCGTCAATCCCTGGGAAAACCCGGGGTGGATCGGAGCCAACACCGACATCAACATCAGCGCCGACACCTGGTCGCCGACCGGCCAGCAGCTCTGGACCACGTTCAAGATCTGGGACGACGACGACGGCGGCTCGTCCAAGACATACGAGACCGGGTGGGGTGCCGGCTCCGGTCGGGTCAACTTCGACGTCGGTTCACTGATCGACGGCCACCAGTACGGCTGGTACGGCGTGACCGACGACGGAACACTGCACAGCGGGAACACCGACATGTGCTTCCTGCGCATCGACCGGACGCCGCCGACCGCCAGGATCACCTCGACGGACTTCCCGGAGTCGGGCACGCTCGGCGGCCATCCGAAGCTCGTCGGCCAGGAGGGCACGTTCACGCTCACCGGTACCGACTCCGCGCCAGCCACCGGCGGTCGGTCGTCGGGTCTGGCGTGCGCCCGTTGGACCGCCGACCCGGTCCAGGCCGCGGCCACCGGATGGAACTGCAACGACGGCGGAAACATCGTCAAGATGAACGGTGCAGGGGCCTACCAGCTGTCGCTGACGCCGTGGCGCTGGGGCACCAACTTCCTCTACCTGCAAACCCAGGACAACGCCGGCAACATGTCCCAGCCCGTCGCGTACACCTACTACGTCCCGCACAACCCCGCCGGCCCCGCACCGGTCTACGGTGACCTCGACTACGACTCCAACCCGGACGTGTTGCTTCCCGATGGCGCTGGGAACCTGCGGCTGACGGGGGCCGGAACGGACCCCCACAGCGCGGCGGGCGCCCTGAACGCCGGTGCACCCGGCGGTGGCGGTTGGGAGGGCGTCGACGTCACCCACCGCGGCTCGTTCACCGACCAGAACTACGACGATCTGATCGCACACGTGCCCGGGGATCCCATCGCCCGCCTGTATGCCAACGACGGAATAGTCGGACGTTTCGACAGTCAGGCCAACGTCGAGCTGCTCAAGCCCACGGAATGCATGCTGGCGGATGCCACACCGATATCCTGCGCCGACTACGGCGCCGGGACCAACTGGTCGACCGTCACGCAGATCGCGGCTTTCGGCTCCCCCGAAGGGGACACGCCGATCAAGCGTGGCACAGGGCTGCTGGGCCTTCCCCGTACCTCCGTGCTTTACATCGACAACGGCAGGTTGTGGCTGGCTCGTGCGGACGGCACTCAGCAATTGGGGTCGGCATTCCTGCTCTCTCAGAACAACCAGGACTGGAGCTCCTACGACCTGATAGCCCCAGGACCCGCCAAGGGTTCGGACACGCCTACCCTTTGGACCCGTTCGAAGGTCGACGGCACCATCCACGCGTATGCGTTCAAGAAGAACGGCTCCACGTTCGACGCCGCCGCGTTCGCCGACCCCGCCCAGGGCTGGATCGGCGGTGGCTTCGATGCGAAGCTGTACCCGAAGGTCGGCAGCGACGGTGACCTCACCGGTGACGGAATCCCCGATCTCTGGGCTGTCGACACCAACAAGCAGTTGGTGGTCTGGAGTGGTGTCGGCTCCACGTCCGCAGGCACCCCGAAGAGCGGCCCGACCGTCACCGGGCTGGCCGCGGAACCGGTCGTGCTCGGCAACCTCAACCGGCCGATCGGCAACTGGCTGGCCGCCCCGAACGGCACCGACTCCGTCACCGACGGCCAAGGCCGGACGAACGCGCACGCCGATCGGGTCGGCTGGGTTCAGGACACCGTTGGCGGCCGCAGCACCACGGTCGCGCGGTTCGGCCCTGCGGACAGCTCGGTGATCACCATGTCCGGCCCGGTGGTCGACACCCGCAAGAGCTTCACCGTCTCCAGCTGGGCCAAGTCCGGCTCCGGCGGGGGTGTGGTCGCGAGCCAGGACACCGCCCACGGCAGCAACTTCATGCTGTACAGCGAGGGCGCGGGGCGGAACTGGGCCTTCGCACTCGCCTACGGCGACGACGACAACTGGCCCTACCACTGGACGAGCGGGACGAACGCCTCAGCGGCGGTCCGGCCCGGTGTCTGGACCAGGCTCACCGCCTCGTACAACGCGGGTACCGGACTGATGTCGCTCTACGTCGACGGTGTGCTCGCCGCAACGGGCTACCACAGGTCCAACGAGAGCCCGCCGTCCTCCGGGCCGTTCATGCTCGGCCGGTACAAGTACCAGTCGGCCGCGAGCACCAGCTTCGACGGGAGCATCAGCGGCACCGCCGTCTACCCGTTCGCGGTCGGACCGGCCGCCTCCGGCGCCAGGAGCACCGTCCAGTCCGCCATCAACCCGTCGATGTGCGCGGACGACGCCGGTTTCGGGACCGCCGACGGCACCCCGATTCAGCTCTGGGACTGTCACGGTGACACCTCCCAGCAGTTCTCGCTCGGCAACGACGGGACGGTCCGGGTGCTGGGCGGATGCTTGACGCCGGTCGGAGCAGGGCGCGACAACGGCGTGAAGATGGAGTACCGCACCTGCAACGGCACCGAATCGCAGAAGTGGATCCCGCTCGCCGACAACACACTGTTCCACCCGGATTCCGGCCGTTGTCTGGACCTGCCGGGCTGGAGTGCCACCAACGGGAACCGGCTGCAGCTCTGGGACTGCCACCCCGGCGCGTCCCAGCAGTGGATCGTTTCCGCACTGAGGACAGCCGTCCTCCCCGCCCCACCGCTGTCGTGATGCCCGGTTCCCGACCGGGAGCATGAGCAGCCCCCGGGTCCGTTCCGCCGAGTGATCGGCCGAACGGACCCGGGGGTTTCCGGCAGCAGGGCGAGGAAAGTACAAAAAGGACAAACTTGGCATACCCGTCGGTGACGTTGACACCGGCATGGCCAACTGGTGGGCTTTGGCGCGTTGTGGTCGATGCCTGGCGAGGAGGCTCCTGTGCAAGCCCGAGTGTCCGTCGCCGCGGGGCGGCGGTTGAGGCAGCAGCTGGAGCAGAGTCCGGCGCTGCGGGACGTGTTGCAGCACCCGGCGGCGCTCGCGGCGCGGCGGGCGACGGCGCGGACGTGCCGTCAGCTGGCGCCCCGGACGGCGGACCGGCTGATCGCGGATCTCAAGGGCACGGAGCCGCTGCTGGCGTCGGTGCGGGCCGAGCGGGCCCGGGCCTGGACGCCGAGCCGGCGCCGGACGCTGCAGGTGGCGGCGACGCTCTCGGCCGCGGCCGTGGTCGGCGGACTGCTGGTGAGCGGCCCGGCCGCGTACGCCTACAGCCCCGGGCCGGACGTGGTGAGCACCGCGGCGCAGACGCCGCTGGGCAGTGTGAGCAACCCTCAGGTCTTCCCCCGGCCGCAGGAGCAGAGCGTGGCCGGCAGGCCGGTCACGGTGCCCGCCGCGGTGACGCTGGTGACCTCGGCGAAGGCGGACCACGGCGCGGTGGACACCGTGCGCGAGGTGCTGGGCGTGGCCGGGGCCACCACGGTGACGCCGCAGGCGGAGGCCGGGACGCCGGCCGCCGGATCGCTGGTGGTCTACGTCGGCGGACCGGCCGAGGAGGCCGGCGGCGAGGTCGACCGGGCGCTGCGCGAACTGACCGCGGCAGCCGGCGGCAAGGACGGCGGTGCGCCCTCCACGGCGGGGATGCCGGCCGGCGGGTACGTGCTCTCGGCCGGCCAGCTGCCGGCCCCGGGCGGCGGGACGTACGGCGTGGTGGTGCTGGCCGGGGCCGACCAGGCGGGCACCTTCTACGCGGCGCAGAGCATGCGCCAGCTGCTGGCCGCCGTACCGGCCGGACAGGGGCAGGCGCCGGGCGCGGCCGGTCTCGGGCTGCCCGGGATCACGCTGCGCGACTGGCCGTCCGGCGCACCGGTGCGCGGTACCGCGGAGGCGTTCTACGGCACCCCGTGGAGCCAGCAGCAGCGCCTCGACCAGCTGGACTTCCTGGGCCGCTCCAAGCAGAACTTCTACCTCTACGCCCCCGGTGACGACCCGTACCGGCTCTCCCGCTGGCGCGACGCCTACCCGGCGGCCCGGGCCGAGGACCTCAAGGCGCTGACCGCCCGGGCCGGGGCGAACCACGTGACGGCCGGTTACGCTATCGACCCGGGGCAGTCGTTCTGCTACAGCTCGGCCAAGGACGCGGACGCGCTGGTCGCCAAGCTGGACGGGCTGCGGGCGCTCGGCTTCACCGCCTTCCAGCTGCAGTTCCTGGACGTCTCCTACGACGAGTGGCACTGCGGCGACGACCGCTCCAAGTACGGCACCGGTCCGGCCGCCGCCGCCAAGGCGCAGGCCGAGCTGGCGGCCAAGGTGCAGGACCGGCTGATCGCGAAGCACCCGGGGCTGGCGCCGCTGTCCGTGGTGCCGACCGAGTACCACCAGCAGGGCTCCACGCCGTACCGCAAGGCGCTGGCGGCGGCGCTGCCGGCGGGCGTGCAGGTGGCCTGGAGCGGTGTCGGGGTGATCCCGGAGAAGATCACGGGCGCTCAGGCCGCCGAGACCGCCGAGCTGTACGGGCACCCGCTGGTCACCATGGACAACTACCCGGTGAACGACGCCAACCCGGACCGGCTCTTCCTCGGCGCCTACACCGGCCGGGACGCCGAGGTCGCCACCCGGTCGGCCGTCATGCTGACCGGTGCGATGGAGCAGCCGGTGGCCTCGCGGATCGCCCTGGCGACCGCCGGGGACTTCGCCTGGAACCCGGGCGGGTACAAGCCGGAGGACTCCTGGCAGGCCGCACTGCGCTCGCTGGCGGGCCCGGCCGGCGCCACCGCCGCCCCGGCCGGGGCGGTCCTGGCCTCCGTCACCGCGCTGGCCGGCAACAGCTCCTCCTCGCCGCTGTCCAAGGAGGAGTCCGGCTACCTCAACCCGCTGCTGGAGCGGTTCTGGGCGACCGCCGAGCCGAACGCCGGCGCGGCGCCCGACCTCGCCCGGCTGATAGAGGCGGCGGCCCCGCTGCGGGAGTCCTTCGCCGCGATGGCGGGCGCCCAGCAGACCCTGAGCGCCACGCCGGCCACCGCCCCGCTGGCCGCCGAGGCCGGCCCCTGGCTGGCCCCGCTGCGCGACTACGGCCTGGCCGGCCAGGCGGCGCTGGACATGCTGCTGGCCCAGCGCGGCGGCGACGGCGCGGCGGCCTGGCGGGCCCGGGTGGAGCTCAACAAGCTGCGCGAGCAGCTCGCCCAGAGCCCGGCGACGGTCGGGGCGGGCGTGCTCGGCCCGTTCCTGGAGCGCGCCGTGCGGGCCGCCGACAACTGGGCCGGCGTGGTCGGCGGCGGGGCCGCCCCGACCACCACCCTGGGCACCGCGCACGACCACCTGCCGGCGCTGATGACCGACGGCGTGGCCGACACCTTCTACTGGAGCTCGGCGCCGCCGCAGCCCGGCGACTCGGTGGGCCTCGACCTCGGCGGCGGCCGCCCGGTCGGCAGCGTCACCGTGCTGATGGGCTCCTGGGGCAGCGGCCCGGACGGCCAGAACGCGCTGGACGACTACATCCACGACGGGGTGCTGGAGTACTCCACCGGCGAGGGCGGCTGGAAGCAGCTCACCCAGGTGAGGAACCAGAAGAGCGTCACCGCCCAGCTGCCCGGCGGGGCGGTCGTGCGCGGGGTGCGGCTGCGGGCCACCGCCGCCCAGAAGACCGCCGTCGCGGTCCGCGAGTTCACCGTGACCGCGCCGGACGAAGCCCCGGCCAGTGTCACCGGCGGCCCGGCCGCGCTGCCCGGCGCCTCGGCCGGCGCCGTGCTGGACGGCAACCCGGACACCGCCTACCGGGCGGCCACCGCGCCGACCGCCGCCGACGAGCCGCTCACCGTCGAGCTGGGCGCGGCCCGGCCGCTGGACCGGCTGACCGTCCTCACCGACCCGACCGTGCGGGCCTCGGCCACCGTCTCGGTGCGGCGCGCCGACGGCAGCTGGGCGGAGATCGGCACCGTGCAGCCCGGCTACAACGAGCTGCCGGCCGGCGGCCAGAGCGCGGACGCCTTCCGGCTGGCCTGGAAGCCCGGCGGGGAGCCGCCGGTCGTCAACCAGGTGATCCCCTGGTACGCGGACGCCCCGGCCGCCCGGCTGAGCCTGGCCGACGCCGCGCTGGACGTGGTGACCGGCGCGGCCGCGCCGGTGCAGGCCCGCGCGATGGTCGAGGCGGGCCGGCCGGAGGGCGCGGTGGGCGAGCTGCGCACCGAGGTGCCGGCCGTGGCCAAGGGCCTGACCGTGGCGCCGGCCTCCGGGGTGAGCGTGCCGCGCGGCGGCCGGGTGGGCGTGCCGCTGCTGGTCAGCGCCGCGCCGGGGACGCCGTCCGGCACCTACCAGGTGCCGGTGCAGTTCGTGACCGGCTCGACCACCGTGCGGCAGGTGCTGCAGGTGCACGTGGTGCCGCCGACCGGCGGCCCGGACCTCGCCGGTACCGCGAAGGCCGCCTCCTCGGCCGACGAGACCTCGGCCTTCCCCGCCTCGGCGGTGGCCGACGGCGACCCGAAGAGCCGCTGGTCCTCCCCCGCCAAGGACGACGCCTGGGTCCAGCTGGAGCTGCCGAAGGCCGCCCACCTGGGCTCGGCGGTGCTGCACTGGCAGGCCGCGTACGCCTCCTCGTACAAGATCCAGGCCTCGGCGGACGGCGTCTCCTGGACGACGGTGGCGACGGTCGACGACGGCAAGGGCGGCAACGAGACGGTGCGGTTCGACGCGCCGGACGCGAAGTTCCTGCGGGTCCAGGGCGTCGCCCGGGCGACCAAGTACGGCTACTCGCTCTGGGGCGTGGAGCTGTACGCCGTCACCGACCCGGCGACGGCCGGGCAGCCGGCCACGACACCGGGCACCCCGGCGGTACCGGCCACGCCCGCGGTGCCGGCCGCCCCGCCCGCGACCACCGCACCGGTGACGCCGTCCGGATCGCCCTCGCAGAAGCCGTAGCCCACGCGGAAGCCATGGCCCTCGCAGAAGCCGTAGCCCACGCGGAAGCCGTAGCCCTCGCAGAAGCCGTAGCCCACGCGGAAGCCGTGGCGGAGCCCGCCGCGCGGGGCCGTGACGGGCCCTCGAACGGCGGGCCGCCGCGCTCCCCGATACGGGGTGCGCGGCGGCCCATGAGGCGTACCGGAGATATGACGGGCAAGCCCTTGGTGGAGCGGGGTCAGGCGGAGAGCGGTTCGGCCTGCTCACCGCGGCGGACGGGGGCGGAGTGGGCGCCGTGCGCCCGGGTGAGCGGCAGCGCGTGCGCGGCCTCGGTATGGTCGTGGTGCTCGTACTCGGCCCACTGCGGGGCGTGCAGCTGGTCGCCGCCGCCGTACGGCTCCAGGTAGGGCCGCCAGCGCGGATCCTTGATCCCGGTGCCGATGATGCGCCAGGCCAGGCCGCTGGGCGGGGCGGGCGGGCGCTTCATCCGCCAGCCGAGTTCGGTGAGGTGGCGGTCGGCCTTGGTGTGGTTGCAGCGGCGGCAGGCTGCCACCACGTTGTCCCACCGGTGCTGGCCGCCCCGGCTGCGCGGGATGACGTGGTCGACGCTGGTGGCGGCGGCCCCGCAGTAGACGCAGCGGCCGTGGTCCCGGGCGAACAGCGCCCGGCGGGTGAGCGGGACCGGCCCGCAGAACGGGACCCGGACGAAGCGGGTCAGACGGACGACGGACGGCGCCGGAAGGGCGCTGGTGGCGCTGTGCAGAGTGACTCCCGAGTCCTCCAGGCTGACCGCCTTGTGGTTGAGGACCAGGATGAGTGCGCGGCGCATCGATACGACGCCGAGCGGCTCGTAGGACGCGTTGAGGACCAGGACATGCGGCACGGATGCCTCCTTGGACGCCTGCGGCGCGTGGCTCGCGCCGGGACGAGCGGTTCGACCGCGCAACGGGTGCGTGATCTCCCCCAGTGTCGCCTTACGCCTTTGTACGGCGCCACCACTCCTGTGTAACGGAGCGGATGTGAACTCCGGGTGTGGGTTCTGTCATACCCGATATGCCCGGGGGAAGGACGGGTTGCACCCGGGTGCCCTCCCGGAGGACCCTTCGCCCGCTCGGAGCAGCGGGCCACCCGGATGCCGCCCGGACGGCGCCCGGGCCGTCCCGGCACCGTTCAGGGGCCGCGCGGGGGTCGCCCGGGGGCCCGACCCGGGGCGTGCCGGGGCGTTGACGGGGCGTCCGGACCGTGGTCACGCGCCCCGGAGCGGCTCCCGCCGGGCGGGTGGCGGCCGCCCGGCGTGTCCGGGGCGCGGCCGGACGGCGGATAGGCTAAGGCGGACGGTCCGCAGGCCCCGGGTGTGCTTCCGCGTCGGCGGGCTGTGCCACGCCCCCTGCAGGAAGGTCCCCGCACGTGTTCAGGTCCGGTGCCGCCGGTCTCCTCGCCGACGCGTCCACGACGCTCTCGTCCACGCCGCCGAGCCCGTCCCCGAGCCCCACGGCCCCGCAGCTGCCGCAGTTCGACCTCAGAATCCCGACCAGCGCGCAGGAGGTCAGCGACACCACCAAGCAGGCGGCCGGCTGGTTCGACTCGCACTGGCAGGACTGGCTGGCCGGCGGGGTGCGGATCGTCTTCATCGTCGTGCTGGCGCTGGTGCTGCGGGCCGTGGTGCGCAAGCTGATCACCCAGTTGATAGCGCGGATGATCAAGCCGAACGAGGCCGACGAGGAGCCCGGCCGGCTCGGCGGGCTGCTGGCCAACACCGGGGTGGTCAACCCCGAGCGCCGGCAGCAGCGCTCCGAGGCGATCGGCTCGGTGCTGCGCAGCGTCGCGTCGTTCAGCATCCTGGGCACGGCCGCGCTGATGGTCCTCTCGGCGCTCGGGGTGAACCTGGCGCCGCTGCTGGCGAGTGCCGGTGTGGCCGGTGTGGCGATCGGTTTCGGCGCCCGCAACCTGGTCACGGACTTCCTCTCGGGGGTCTTCATGATCATGGAGGACCAGTACGGCGTCGGCGACGAGATCGACACCGGGGTGGCCACCGGCACGGTGCTGGAGGTCGGCCTGCGGGTCACCAAGCTGCGCGGCGCGGGCGGCGAGATCTGGTACATCCGCAACGGCGAGGTGAAGCGGATCGCCAACATGAGCCAGGGCTGGTCGACCGCCTCGGTGGACGTCCAGGTCGGCTACAAGGAGGACCTGGCCCGGGTCGAGGCGCTGATCCAGGAGACCGCGGAGACGCTGGCCAAGGAGGCGCCGTTCGACGAGCTGGTCTGGGCGCCGGTCTCGATCCTGGGCGTGGAGTCCGTCGCGGTGGACTCGGTGGTGCTGCGGGTCGAGGCGCGCACCGCCCCGGGCAAGGCGCTGTCGGTCGCCCGGGCGCTGCGGCACCGGCTGAAGACCGCGTTCGACCAGGCCGGGATCAAGGTCAAGGAGGAGCCGCCGGCCGCCGCCGGCGTCGCCGCGGCCACCGGGGCGGCGGCCTCCGGGGTGGTGCTGACGGCCGCCTCGGTGACACCGTCCGCCGACACCGCCCCGCCGTCCGCGCTGGCCGACCCGGCCTCGCCGCGCTACCTCGCGACGGCGCCGATACCGGCTCCCGTCAAGCCCGCCGACGACGCCTCCAAGGCGCCCTGACGGCCCGGGCCGCCCGGACGCCGACGGCCCCGCCGCCCGGCCCGGGCGACCCGCGCACCCGGGCGCCGACGGCGCCGGAGCGCGGCGCGAACCGGAGCAAAGCCCCGCCTCCCGGACATCGGGGAGCGGGGCTTCGCGCTGCCCGGTAACGCTTCGGCATCCACCGCCGGAGGGACCATTGACACCCTCCTGACGAGGACCGTACGGTCCTGTCCAAGCGACTGGAAAGTTTCCTAACAGTTCGCTTCGAGCCCACCCGGTGATCACCGTGACGTGTCAGGAGAGGAGGATCCGCGTCGTGAGCAGACCATCCGCCAAGGCCCCCCTCGCCGGCACCCCCAGCCTGCTGCGCGCCATCAACGACCGCGCGGCCCTCGAACTGCTACTGGAGAACGGCCCGCTCTCGCGGACCCAGATCGGCACCCTGACCGGCCTCTCCAAGCCCACCGCCTCCCAGCTGCTGGCCCGCCTGGAGGCGGCCGGGCTCGTCCTGCCGGTGGGCACCACCGCCGGCGGGCCGGGCCCCAACGCGCAGCTGTACCAGGTGAACCCGGCCGCCGGTCATGTCGCCGGCCTGGACGTCACCAACAGCCACGCCCGGATCGCGGTCGCCGACATCACCGGCGTCACGCTGGCCGAGCACGTCGTACCGACCAAGGGCTGGACCGCCGCCGAGACGGTCACCCGGGTCGCCGCGGCCGTCGCCGGGACGGTCCGGGCCGCCGGGCTCGCCGAGGGCGCCCTGCGTACGGTGGCGATCGGCGTCGGCGGCGCGCCCGACCCCGTCACCGGCAAGCTCCGCTACGCCTCCCACCTGCCCGGCTGGCACTCCCCGCGACTGGTGCAGGACCTCTCCGAGGCGATCGGCGCACCAGTGTCGATCGAGAACGACGTGAACCTGGCCGCCGTCGCCGAGCAGGCCTCCGGCGCGGCGCGCGGGTTCGAGGACTTCGTCCTGCTCTGGGCCGGCGAGGGCATCGGCGCGGCGATCGTGATCGCCGGCCGGCTGCACCGCGGCTTCACCGGGGGCGCCGGGGAGGTCGGCTACATGCCCGTCCCCGGCTCGCCGGTGGTGCGGGACGTCCGCCGCCGCAACTCCGGCGGGTTCCAGGAGCTGGCCGGCGCACCCGCCGTCCGGGCCCTGGCCCGGGAGTACGGGCTCGGCGCGCCCAGCGCGGAGGAGTCGCTCGCCAAGGCCCTGGCGACCCCGGGGGCCGGCGACGAGTTCCTCGCCGCGCTGGCCGGCCGGCTCGCCGTCGGACTGGCCGCGATCGTCGCCGTCGTGGACCCCGAGCTCGTGGTGGTCTCCGGCGGCGTGCCGAACGCGGGCGGCGAGCGGCTGCGCGCCCTCGTCGAGGAGGAGCTGGCCCGGATCTCGATCGCCCGGCCGGAGGTCCGCAGCAGTGCCCTGCCCGGCTCACCCGTCCTGCTCGGCGCACTGCAACGCGCCCTGGCAGCCGCTCGCGAGGCGGTCTTCTCCACGCACTGAAGGCCGCCCCACCGCGGCCCCCGCCGCACCGCCCACCGCCGGTTCCCACCGCACCGAAGCCCTGCACCAAAGCCCCTGCACACCCCCTGCACACCTCTCCCCAACCCCCTTACGCGGGACCAGAGGCAATGACGCCTGCCCGCGCGCCCCCAGGAGGATCTCGAAGTGCACTCCACCACCTCTCGCAGAAGCCGCCGGACGATCGCCGCCGTGACCGGCAGCGCCGTACTGGCCCTGCTCGCCACCGCCTGCACCGGGTCCAGCGACGGCGCCGGCAGCGACGACTCCGCCTCCGGCAAGGACGTCACCATCAGCTTCTGGCACGGCTGGAGCCAGGACTCCGAGGTGAAGGCGATCAACGACAACATCGCCGCCTTCGAGAAGGCCCACCCGAACATCCACGTCAAGACGACCGGCAACATCGCCGACGACAAGGTCAACCAGGCACTGCGGGCCGGCGGCGACGCGGCCCCCGACGTGGTCTCCTCCTTCACCACCAACAACGTCGGCATGTTCTGCTCGACCAAGGCCTTCGCCGACCTCAAGCCCTTCCTCGCCAAGGACAACATCGACGCGGCCAAGACCTTCCCGGCCGCGATGCTCAACTACACGCAGTACCAGGGCAACCAGTGTTCGCTGCCGCTGCTCGGCGACGCCTTCGGCCTGTACTACAACAAGGCCGCCTTCGCCGCCGCCGGCATCACCGCCGCGCCGAAGACCTTCAGCGAGTTCGCCGCCGCCGCGGCCGCGCTGACCGTCCCCGAGGGCGACGGCTACAAGCAGCTCGGCTTCATGCCGCTGTACCACGGCTACGAGTCGACCACCGAGCACTTCCTCGGCCAGTGGGGCCCCAGCTACTTCGACGGCTCCGGCAAGTCGAACCTCGCCACCGACCCCAAGATCGCCTCGATGCTGACCTGGCAGAAGGGCCTGGTCGACAAGCTCGGCGGCTACGACAAGCTGGACAAGTTCCGCGCCACCTTCGGCGAGGAGTTCAGCGCCAAGAACCCCTTCCACACCGGCCAGGTCGCGATGGCCATCGACGGTGAGTGGCGGACCGCCTCGCTGGCCGAGAACAAGCCCGACTTCGAGTGGGCCACCGCGCCGTTCCCGGTGCCGGACGACCAGGTCGACACCTACGGCCGCGGCTACCAGACCGGCACCATCGTCGGCATCGCCAGCACCAGCAAGAAGCAGGCCGCCGCCTGGGAGCTGGTCAAGTTCCTGACCACCGACACCGACGCGGTGGTCAGCTTCGCCAACGCGATCCACAACGTGCCGAGCACCTTCGACGCGCTCAACTCGCCGAAGCTGATCAGCGACGCGAACTTCAAGACCTTCCTGGACATCGCCAAGAACCAGCACTCCGGCACCACGCCGGCGAGCGTCAACGGCGGCGCGTACATCGTGTCGCTGCAGAACCTCGGCTACGCCTACGAGTCCGGTCAGCAGAAGGACCTCCCGGCCGGCCTGACGGCCACCGCCAAGGAGATCGACGCCGCCATCGCCCAGGCCAAGTAGCCAGCGGCCCACGGAGCTCCCATGTCACTCGCGTTCGGCACCCGCAAGGGCCCCGGATCGACCGACCCGGCGGCGCCCTCCACGCAGCACCTGCTGCGCCGGAAGCGCCGCCGGGAGGCGGCCCGCACCCTCGCCTTCCTCTCCCCCTGGCTGATCGGCTTCGGCGTCTTCTTCCTGTACCCGCTGATCTCGACGGTCTACTTCTCCTTCACCAAGTACAACGGCTTCGGCTCGCCGGCCTTCACCGGCCTGCAGAACTGGGACTACGTCTTCAACGACCTCCCGGCGTTCTGGCAGGGCCTGCGCAACACCGTCTGGCTGGTCTTCATCATGGTCGGCCTGCGGGTGGCCTTCGGCCTCGGCATCGGCCTGCTGATCACCAAGGTCAAGACCGGCGCCGGCTTCTTCCGCACCGCGTTCTACCTGCCGTACCTGGCACCGCCGGTGGCCGCGACCGTCGCCTTCGCCTTCCTGCTCAACCCCGGCACCGGCCCGGTCAACCACTTCCTCGGCGAGATCGGACTGCCGCAGCCCGGCTGGTTCTCCGACCCGTCCTGGTCCAAGCCCTCGCTCACCATGCTCGCCATGTGGGGGATCGGCGACCTGATGGTCATCTTCATGGCGTCCCTGCTGGACGTCCCGAAGGAGCAGTACGAGGCCGCCGAACTGGACGGCGCCGGCCCGCTCCAGCGGTTCCGGTTCGTCACCCTGCCGAACATCTCGCCGATCATCATGTTCGCGGTGGTCACCGGCGTCATCCAGACCATGCAGTACTACACGCAGGCGATCGTCGCCGGGAAGGTGGCCGGAGGAAACGCGGGCAACTCCGGGCAGCAGTTCGAACCCGGCTACCCGCAGGGCTCCACCTGGACCCTGCCGCAGATGGTCTACAACCTCGGCTTCCAGCGCTTCAACTACGGCGCGGCGTGCGTCGTCGCCCTGGTGCTGTTCGCCATCTCGATGGCGGTCACCTCGATCCTGCTCCGCCGCAAGTCCGGCTTCATGTCGAACGACGACTAGGGCCCAGTGAGGACACGATCATGACTCTCAGCTCCACCCTCACGGCGCAGGCCCCCGCGAAGGGGCCCGCCCGGCGCGGCGCCCCCACCGCCGCCGCCCGCGCCGCCCGCCGCCGCGCGCTGCTCAACTGGGTGGCCGTGCACTCGCTCGCCATCGCCGCCACGCTGTTCTTCCTGCTGCCGTTCGTCTTCGCCTTCCTCACCTCCGTCATGACGGACAACCAGGCGCTCACCACGGACTACTGGCCGACCTCCTGGGAGTGGGGCAACTACGCCAAGGTCTGGAACACGCCCGGCTTCCTCACCTGGTGGCGCAACACCCTGCTGTACGCCGGCCTCGGCACCGCGCTGACCATCGTCTCCAGCCTGCCGGTGGCCTACGCGCTCGCCAAGTTCCGCTTCCGGGGCCGCAATCTGGCGCTGATGGCCGTCATCTCGATGATGATGCTGCCGCCGCAGGTCACCATCATCCCGATGTACCTGTTCTGGGCGAAGGAGCTCGGGCTGAGCGGCTCGCTCTGGCCGCTGATCATCCCGATGGCCTTCGGGGACGCCTTCTCCATCTTCCTGCTGCGGCAGTTCCTGATGACCATCCCCAAGGAGTACATCGAGGCGGCCCGGATCGACGGCTGCGGCGACCTGCGCACCCTGCTCAAGGTCGTGCTGCCGATGGCCAAGCCGGCCATCGCCGCCGTCGCCCTGTTCCAGTTCTTCTACTGCTGGAACGACTACTTCGGCCCGCAGATCTACGCCAGCAACAAGCCAGGCGCCTGGACCCTCTCCTACGGCCTGGAGTCGTTCAAGGGCGCCCACCACACCAACTGGAACCTCACCATGGCCGCCACCCTGCTGGTGATGGCGCCGGTGATCGTCCTCTTCTTCTTCGCACAGAAGGCCTTCATCGAAGGCGTGACACTGACAGGGGTCAAGGGCTGATGTCCGCACTGAAGTTGGCCATCGTGGGTGGCGGTTCGACGTACACCCCCGAACTCATCGACGGTTTCGCCCGGCTGCGCGACACCTTGCCGATCGCCGAACTCGTCCTGATCGACCCGGCCGCCGACCGGCTGGAGCTGATCGGCGGGCTGGCCCGGCGGATCTTCGCCAAGCAGGGGCACGGCGCCGTGGTCACCACGACGACCGACGTCGAGGCGGGCGTCGCCGACGCCGACGCGGTGCTGCTGCAGCTGCGGGTCGGCGGGCAGGCGGCCCGCAACCAGGACGAGACCTGGCCGCTGGAGTGCGGCTGCGTCGGCCAGGAGACCACCGGGGCGGGCGGCCTGGCCAAGGCCCTGCGCACGGTGCCGGTGGTGCTGGACATCGCCGAGAAGGTCCGCCGGACCAACCCCGACGCGTGGATCATCGACTTCACCAACCCGGTCGGCATCGTCACCCGGGCGCTGCAGCGCGCCGGGCACAAGGCCGTCGGCCTGTGCAACGTCGCGATCGGCTTCCAGCGGCGGTTCGCCGGGCACCTCGGCGTCGACCCCGAACTGATCCGCCTCGACCACGTCGGCCTCAACCACCTCACCTGGGAGCGCGGCGTCACCCTGCTCGACGCCCCGGGCGCGACCACCGGGCGCGAGGTGCTGCCGGAGCTGCTCACCGGCTTCGGCAAGGAGATCGCGGACGACATCCGGCTGCCGCGGCGCGTCGTCGAGCGCCTCGGCGTGGTGCCCTCCTACTACCTGCGGTACTTCTACCAGCACGACCTGGTCGTGGAGGAGCTGAAGGTCAAGGGCTCTCGGGCCGCCGAGGTCGCCGAGATCGAGCGGCAGCTGCTGGAGATGTACGCCGACCCGGCCCTGGACACCAAGCCGGAGCTGCTCGGGCAGCGCGGCGGCGCGTTCTACTCCGAGGCCGCCGTCCAGCTGATCGCCGCCCTGCTGGGCACCGGCGGCAGGACGTCCGTGCAGGTGGTGAACGCCCGCAACGACGGCGTGCTGCCGTTCCTGCCCGACGACGCCGTGATCGAGGTGCCCGCCGAGGTGGACGCCGCCGGCGTGCGCCCGCTGCCGCAGCGCCCCGTCGAGCCGCTGTACGCCGGCCTCATCGCCGCGGTGACCTCGTACGAGCGGCTCGCCCTCGACGCCGCCCTGCACGGCGGCCGCGACCGGGTCTTCGACGCCCTGCTCGCCCACCCGCTGGTCGGCCAGATCGAACTCGCCGACCAGCTGACGGACCGGCTGCTCGCCCACAACCGCGAGCACCTCGCCTGGGCCTAACGTGCCCGTTCCGTCCGGCCCGCGCCCCCGGCCGCCGTCGCCGCCGACCGCGGCGACGGCCCGCCGGGCCGCGAGGAGACCGACCACCCCCGGCCGGGGACAACGGCCGGGCCACGTACGAGCCGCGGGGACCTCATGACCCACCAGCCCGAACCACTACTGCCCGGCGTTCTCGCCATCGACGCGGGCAACTCCAAGACCGACGTCGCCCTGATCGGCGCCGACGGCACCGTGCTCGGCGCCGCCCGGGGCGGCGGCTTCGCACCGCAGAAGATCGGTGGCGCGGCGGCCGTCGCCGGCCTCGCGCCGCTGGTCGAGGAGGCGGCCACCGCTGCCGGGCTGACCTTCCGCAGCGGTGTGCTGACCACCCACGTCAGCGCCTGCCTCGCCAACGCCGACCTCCCGGTGGAGGAGGCCGCCCTGCGCACCGCCCTGGAATCGCACCCCTGGGGCCTCAGCAACACCGTCGTCAACGACACCTTCGGCCTGCTGCGGGCCGGCACCGACGGCCCGCGCGGCGTGGCCGTCGTCTGCGGGGCCGGCATCAACTGCGTCGGCCTGCTGCCCGACGGCCGCACCGCCCGGTTCCCCGCCCTCGGCGAGCTGACCGGCGACTGGGGCGGCGGCAGCGGCCTCGCCGTCAGCAGCATGTGGCACGCCGTCCGCGCCGAGGACGGCCGCGGCGGCCCGACCGGGCTCGCCCGCGCCATCGCCGAGCACTTCGGCCTGCCGGACACCGGCGCCGTCGCCGAGGCGATCCACCTCGGGCACCTGCCCTTCGGGCGGCTGCACGAGATCGTCCGGGTGCTGTTCGCGGTGGCGGAGACCGGCGACCCGGTCGCCCTGGAGCTGATCGACCGGCAGGCCGACGAGATCACCCGGCTCGCCGTCGTCGCGCTGCGCCGCCTGGACCTGCTGGACGAGCCCACCCCGCTGGTGCTCGGCGGCGGGGTGCTCTCCTCCCGGCAGCCGCTGCTGCTCGACAACCTGACGGCGCGCCTGGCCGCGGCGGCGCCGCTGGCCGAGCCGCGGGTCGTCGTGGCGCCGCCGGTGCTCGGCGCCGCGCTGCTCGGCCTCGACCACCTCGCGGCCGGGCCGGCGGCCCAGGCCCGGGTGCGCGAGGCGTACGACCCGGCCCACCCGGTCGCCGCCTGACCCACCGCAGGCCCCCGAGACTCCGCCCCCGACAGGTCCGCACACCCGTCGGGGGCGGTCCCCGTGCGGCGGGCGCCGGGGGCGGTGGCGGCGCGGGTGCCGGGCCTTCCCCCGGCGACCGCGGCCGCGCAGCCGTGTTGTCGCCGCGGCCGTTCTGCCACCGTGACCGCGGCCGCCCGGGAAGTCGGACCGGCCGACTTCTCGCGCCGTACGGCCTTGACCTCAACCGCACTTCATGGTGTGGGATGGGCATCGACGGCGGCGCACGCCGCCGGGGATCGTGGCCGGTCGAACGACGCGGTCGATGCCCCGTCCGTAGGGTGACGACCGGCCTCGGGCCAGTGGGCCGCCTCCGCACCCGATCGTGCCGGAGGCGGCCCCGGGCCCCGTCCGGCCGGGTCGGCTCGCCCGATCCGGTCGACAGGGCGGCCGCCGATGGCGCAGAGTCGCGGCATGCCCCGACTTCCGCTGCCGTCCCTCCCGGCCCACTACCGGAGCCGGGCCGCCACCCCGGCCGACGCACCGGCGATCCACCGGCTGGTCGCCGCCCGCGAACGCGAGCTGCCCGGCGGCGCCGGCGGCGGGGCCGAGAACGCGGTCGACGGCGTGACCGCCGACCTGGCCCTGCCCGGTCTGGACCCGGCCCGCGACACGCTGCTGGTGCTGGACGCGGCGGGCCCCGTGGTCGCCCGGGCCTGGGTGCACGGCGGCCGGCGGAGCAAGGTGGACGTCCACCCGGCGCACCGGGGCCAGGGGTTGGGCGGCGCACTGCTCGACTGGGTCGAGGCGCGGGCCCGGGAGCTGGGCAGCGAGCGGCTCTCGCAGACCGTCCGGGACGGCGACCGCGCCGCCGACGCGCTGCTGCGTTCGCGCGGGTACGGGCCGTTCGTCACGCAGTGGCTGCTGGAGATCGCGCTGCCCGCCGGGCCGGCGGCGCCCGTACCACCGGACGGGATCACCGTCCGGCCGTTCCGCGCCGGCGACGAGCGGGCCGCGTACCGGCTCACCGAGGACGCGTTCGACGAGTGGCAGGTGCGGCGCAAGCCCTACGAGGAGTGGGCGCGGCACACCGTCGAGCGGGACACCTTCGCGCCCGCGCTCTCACCGGTCGCGTTCGCGGCCGGGGAGATGGTCGGCGCGGTGCTGTCGCTGGACCTGCCGGACACCGGCGAGGGCTACATCGAGCGGGTCGCGGTCCGGCGGGACCACCGCGGCCGGGGCGTCGCCCGGGCGCTGTTGCGGGAGGCGTTCGCCGCGTTCCACCGGCGCGGCCGGCGGGCCTGCACGCTGTGGACGCACTCGGAGACCGGCGCGCTCGCGCTGTACCAGCGGGTGGGGATGACCGTCCGGCTCGGCTCGACGGTGTACGGCAAGCCGCTCCACCCGGGCGGGGCCGGCAGGCCGGCCCGATCGGGCGCGTGAGCCGGCCGTTCGGACCCGCCGGGAAGTTACCGTTCGGTAGGCTCCGGGCCGGGGTCGTCGATCGACGCAGGAGCAGGGGGCGCACACGATGGAGCAGCGACGGACCGCGGTGGTGTCGGGCGGCGGGACGGGGATCGGCCGGGCGGTCGCCGCCGAACTCGCCGGACGCGGCTACCGGGTGGCGATCGTCGGACGACGGGCCGAGGTGCTGGCGAAGGCCGCCGCGGAGATCGGGGGCGACGTGGTGCCGGTCGCGGCCGACCTCACGGTGGCCGCCGAGGTCGCGGCGGCGGCCGAGGCGATCGCGGCACTCGGACCGGTGGACGTGCTGGTCAACAACGCGGGCGCGGTGATCACCCCGCCCGCCGACGCCTCCCTCGAAGCCCTGGCCGAGGCCTGGCGGCGGGACCTGGACACCAACCTCCTGTCCGCCGTCCTGCTCACCGGCGCGCTCGCCGACCGACTGCGCCGACCGGGCGGCCGGGTGATCCTGATCAGCTCCGCCGCCGCCCAGCGCGGCGGGGCCGGCCCGCACTCGGCCGGCTCCTACGCCGCCGCCAAGGCCGCCCTGCACGGCTGGGGCTTCGGCCTCGCCCGGCAGTTCGGCCCGGAGGGCATCACCGTCAACATGCTCGCCCCCGGCTACGTCGAGTCCACCGAGATCTTCGGCAGCGGCTGGACGCCGGAGTTCCACGCCGACAAGATCGCCGCCACCCTGGTCGGCCGGGCCGGCACCCCGGAGGACGTGGCGGCGGCCGTCGCCTACCTGGCCTCCCCGGCGGCCGGCTACGTCACCGGCCAGGTCATCGGGGTCAACGGCGGCGCCGTCCTGGGGCGTTGAGGCCGATCAGCGGACGCGCACCGGGCAGGCCGGTCCCGCCCGGTGCGGACCCGTCGGCGGGCCGGCGGCTCCCGGGCCGGGCGCCTCACCACCGGCTTGCTACGCCAACCCGCGCCAGCTGCGGCCGGGACAGCGAACCCGCGCGCGGCCGGGCGCCCTCGCGCGGGACCGGGCGACGACCGGCCGGGGCCCGGGCGGGCGCGGGGGCGGGCCCGGGGGTCAGCGGCGGCCGGCCGCCAGGAGGGCGGGGAGGGTGGCGAACTTGACCCGGGGGCGGCCGGCGGCCTCACCGAGAGCGCGTTCGGCGCGGTCGATGGCCCGCAGCTGCTTCAGCCCGAGGGCGTCCGGCCGCCGGCTGCGGACCAGCCGGGCCAACTCCCGTCGGGTGCCGGACGAATCGGGCAGCGCACCGGCCGCGGCATCGTCCAGCAGGGCGTCCACGGTCTCCTGCGCGCAGGCCCGGTTGGCCCCGATCCCGCCGGACGGGCCGCGCTTGGCCCAGCCCACGACATAGGTGCCGGGCAGCGGCCGGCCGGTCTCCGGGTCGATCACGCGGCCGCCCCGGTGCGGCACGGCCGCGGCGGCGGCGTCGAAGGGCAGACCGGGCACGGGGACGCCCCGGTAGCCGATGGACCGCACCACCAGCCCGGCCCGGAGGGTGCCGTGCTCGCCGGTGGGTTCGGCACGCGGACCGTCGGGGCCGGCCACGAGCGCCGTCCCGCCGAGCCGGACGCCCTCGACGCGCCCCGTGCCCAGGAGTTCGGTGGGCGCGGCGAAGAAGCGCAGCACGATCCGGCGGCCGGGGCGCGGCGGCTCGCCGCCGTCGACGTGCTCCAGCGGCAGCCCGGCGAGCAGCGCGGCCTTGGAGCCCTCCGGCGCGGCGGCGATCGCGGCGCGGACCTCGGGGTGGTCCTCGACGACGAGTTCGACGCCGGGCAGGTGCTGGAGCGCGAGGAACTCGGACCGCGTCCAGGCCGCCTGCTCGGGCCCCCGGCGGGCGAGCAGCACCACTTCCCGCACCCGGCTGTCCCGCAGGGCGGCGAGGGCGTGGTCGGCGATGTCGGTCGCGGCGAGCCGGTCCGGGTCGAGCAGCAGGATCCGGGCGACGTCCACGGCGACGTTGCCGTTGCCGACGACGACCGCCCGCTCGGCGGAGAGGTCGACGGCCTCGGCCGGGACGGTCGGGTCGGCGTTGTACCAGCCGACGAAGGTGGTGGCGGGCAGGCTGCCGGGGAGGTCCTCGCCGGGCAGGCCGAGCCGGCGGTCGGTGGCGGCGCCGACCGCGTACACGACCGCGTGGTGGTGGGCGGCCAGTTCGGCGTGGCTGAGGTCCTTGCCGATCTCGACGTTGAGGTGGACCCGCAGCCGGGGGTGGTGGAACACGCTCGCGAAGCTCTCGGCGATCCGCTTGGTCGACTGGTGGTCGGGGGCGACGCCGTGCCGCAGCAGGCCGCCGGCGACCGGCAGCCGGTCGATCATGGTGATCTCCGCGCCGGTGGTGCGCAGCAGCGACTGGGCGGTGTAGCTCGCGGACGGGCCGGTGCCGACGATCGCTATCCGCAGCGGCCCGAGGTCGTCCGGCAGGCTCCGGGGGAAGGTCGGCGCTCCCCAGCTGTGGTCGGCCGGGTGGTCCCGGTAGTAGTCGCGGTTGAGCTCCCCGAAGACGGTGTCGGGGCCGGCGAGCCGGTCGACGGGGTAGACGGCGTCGACCGGGCAGGCGTCCGCGCAGGCGCCGCAGTCGATGCAGGCGACCGGGTCGATGAAGAGCATGTCGGTACGGCCGAACTCCGGCTCGTCCGGGGTGGGGTGGATGCAGTTGACCGGGCAGACGGACACGCACGAGGCGTCGTTGCAGCAGGTCTGGGTGATCGCGTAGGCCATGGCCGGGTGGGGTCCTCGCTGCGTGGGGGGGCGGTCGGGTCACGCCGGGTCGGGTCGGGCGCAGGCGTCGAGCCGGTCGGCGCGGGCGTCGGCCGGCTCTCGGGGTCGGGACGGATCGAGGTCGGGTCGGGGTCGGGACGGGGTCGGGACGGGGCGGCGTCGCGGTCGCGTCGGCTCGGGTCGGCTCGGGTCAGAGCATGTCGACGCGGCGGTAGACCGCGGCCGCGGAGCTGTTGAGCAGCCCGGCCTCGCCGAGGAAGGCCATCAGGTGGCTGGAGCTGGTGCGCATCATCGCCTTGCGGTGCTGGTTGGCCCGCACCTCGGCCAGCGCCCGCTCGGTGTCCAGCCCGGCGGCCCGGTACACGCCCCGGTGGACCATGCTGCTGACGATGACGTAGGCCGCCACCGCGATGCCGGTCCCGGCGGCCCGCCGACGGGCGCGGCCGGCGCCGCGCAGCCGCTCGCGGATCTCCTGGCGGGCGAACTTCATGTGCCGCGATTCCTCGACGACATGGATCCGGGACGTCCCGCGGACGATGTCCAGGACGTTCTCGCCGCGCATCCAGTCGCGCTGCATGACGTCGAGCACCTCTTCGGCCACCAGGATCCCGCCGTAGGCGAGTTCACCCTTGGCGGTGGCCTTGAAGAGGCGGCCGGCCTGGGCGATCACCGCGGCCGGCCGGTACTGCGGGACGCCCATCTTCTCGCAGGCGCGCGCGAACATGATCGAGTGCCGGCACTCGTCGGCTATCTCGGTGAGGGCGAAGCGGAACTCCGCGCTGGCCGGGTTCTTCAGGTACTGGTCGCGCAGCACCATCTGCTGCAGGATCATCTCGAACCAGATGCCGGTGGTCATGATCGAGCAGACCTCGTGCCGGGTGAGGGTGACCCGCTGCCGCTCGGTCATCTCGTCCCACAGCCGGGTGCCGTAGAGCGTGCTCCACTCGGGGTTGAGCCCGTAGCCGTCCTCGGGGAGCGGCGCGTCCCAGTCGATCTCGGTCGCCGGGTCGTAGGAGAGGGTCGCGGCCGAGTCGAGCAGTCGCTTCGAGACGTCGTCGTCGGCCGAGGTGTGAGCGTGGATCCCTGCTGCCGTGCCGGGGTGAGCCATGGCTGCCTCCAGGTGCGTGCCCTGCGCGGGGTTCCCGCCCGCCTCGCTTATTAGACGGAGAGTACAATAAGAGGCCGGGCGCGAGAAGCCCTCGCGCACCGGCCTCCGGCGGAACCCGGGCGGCGCGTCAGCATGGCGGCCCGTCAGGCGTCGCATCCCCTCGGGCGTTGCGGGCCGTCAGGCGTTGCGGTCCCTCAGGCGTTGCGGTCCCTCAGGCATCGCGGCCCGTCACGCTGCCGGGGGTTTCACGCGTTCGGGCTGAGCGCCAGCCGGAGTGCCCCGGCGGCCTCCGCCGTGGCCTCGCGGAACCGCCGGCCTATCCCCAGGTAGTTGATGTAGCCGTGGATCAGGTCGGGCTGGCGGCTGAGCGCGACCACCACGCCCGCCTCGCGCAGCCGCTCGGCGTACGCCTCCCCCTCGTCGCGCAGCGGGTCGAAGCCCGCGGTGGCGATGTACGCGGGCGGCAGGCCGGTCAGGTCGGGGGTGAGCAGCGGGGAGAGCCGGGGGTCCGAGCGGTCCACGCCCTCGGGTGCGTAGTGGTCGGCGAACCAGTCCATGTGCGCGCTGGTGAGGAGGAACCCGTCGGCGAACAGCTCCCGGGACGGCCGGCGCCGGGAGGCGTCGACGGCCGGGTAGAAGAGCAGCTGGAACGCGGGCGCGGGCCCGCCGCGCCGGACCGCCAGCTGGGCGGTGACGGCCGCCAGGTTGCCGCCGGCGCTGTCGCCGCCGACCGCGATCCGGTCCGGGTCCACGCCGAGGTCGGCGGCCTCGGCGTGGGCGTGGTCGAAGGCGGCCAGCGCGTCGTCCACGGCAGCCGGGAAGACGTGCTCCGGGGCCAGCCGGTACTCGACCGAGAGCACCCGGACACCCGCGTGTCGGGCAAGGAAGCGCGCGGTGTTGTCGTGGCTGGTCCGGGTGCCGAGTACCCAGCCGCCGCCGTGGAAGAAGACCAGCAGCCCGGACGGGGCGGCCAGGCCGTCCGGCGTGTACAGGGTGGCCGGCAGTTCGCCGTACTCGACCGGGATCCGGATCTCGCGGGTGGCCACCGGCTCGATCACCGGGCCGCTCACCAGGTGGCGGCCGTGGTCCAGCCCGACCCGCGACGCGGCCACTCCGGCGGGCCTGACCAGGTGGTTCCCGGAGATCCGCTGGAGGCTCAGCAGCAGTTGGGCGTCGAGGGCCAGCCGCTGGCCGTCCCGTCGGACGGGCGCGCCGGCGATCAGCCGGCGCAGCGGCCGCGGCAGCGCGAAGGCCGCGCGGACGGCGGCGGCCTGGGCACGGACCTGGACCGGGATCGGGGCCGGTGCCGGTGCCGGTGCCGGTGCCGGTGCCGGTGCCCGGGTCGGGATCGTCATGGTGCCTCCTGCGTGGTCGGGGCCCGGGCCGGCCGCTCGCGGTGGCCGGCACGACGGCTCGGGATCGAGGCGGCTCAGCGTAGTGTTACTCGCCGGTTCGGCCCAGCGGGCCCCTTCGTGTGTCCGGTCGGTGACGGCCCGGGCCTCGCGCGATGTCCGCGCGATGTCCGCGCGGCGGATGCCGGGCGCCCGGCGGTCCTCGATCGGACGGGCGCGGGCCGGGACGGGCCCCGGCCCGGCGCACCGACCGCACCCCGAGCCCGTGGGACACCCCGGCAACGCCTGACGGGACACCCCGGCCCGGGCCCCGCACAGGCCCCGGCCCGGCCGCCGCCGGTAGCCCGCCGTGACTGGCGGCGACGCGCGCCGGAGGGATGATGGAGAAGCCCCGGGCCAGGCAGCGGGGAGTACGGACCGGCGCGCTCGCGGCCGGAGGAGAGGAGCGACCGGATGAGCACGGTGGACCTCCTCCCCCTCGGCCCCCGGTCACCGGTGGGCCGCGCCCGGCACCCGGTCCCCCCGGCGGACGCCGGCTCTGCCGCCGCCCCTGCCCGGCGGGCGGTGACCCGGCGGCCCGGCGACGGCGGGGCAGCACATCACCCGGATGGCGGCCTGCGGCGGCATGCGGCCCGACGGCCGGAGGGAGGGTGACCATCGGACGGACGGACGAACCGCAGACGGCCGAGACCGCACGACACATCCGAGGTGCGCACCATGGACAGCCGACGACCCCCCTTCGTCGACAGCGCGGCCGGTGCCCTGCTGGACGCGGACGGCAGGATCGTCCGCTGGACCCGGGAGGCCGAGCGGCTGCTGTCCCTGCCCGCCTCCGAGGTCTGCGGCCGCCCGGTCCGTGAGCTGCTGGCCGACCCGGCCACCTGGACCGCCCTGCTGGCCGAACGCCGGGCCGAGCGCGCGGCGGCAGCGGAGCGGGCGGCAGCGGAGCGGGCGGCCTCCGCCGAGCCGGCGGCGACGCAGTCCCCGGAGCAGTCCTCCGACACCTGGTCCGGCACCGCGCTGGTGCGCTCCGGCCGGGGCGAGGAGCTGGGGATCGTCTTCCAGGTGCTCCCGCTGGAGGACAGCGACGGCCGGAAGCCCTCGGGCGCGGCCCGGTACTTCGTGCTCGGCGCCCCCGCCGAACTCGTCACCCAGTGGCGGCAGGACCAGGCGTTCACCCGGGAGCTGTTCCTCCAGGACCGGGTGGGCCTCGCCGTGTTCGACACCCAGTTGCGACTGGTCAGGACCAACACCCACCTGCTCCCCTACTCCGGCCTCCCGCCGGACCTGACCGGACGGCGCCTCGGGGACTTCCTGGAGCCCGCGGGCGCCGAGGCGGTCGAGACGCAACTGCACGAGGTGCTGCGGACGGGCCGGCCGCTGGTGATCTCCGGGGAGCTGGTGCGGACGATCGAGGAGCCGGGCGGCGGCGCGGCGATGGCGATCTCGGCTTTCCGGCTGCAGGCCGCCGACGGTCAGGTGATCGGGGTGACGGCGCTGTTCACCGACGTCACCGCGCTCCACCGCTCCGGCGAGCGGCTCGCCGTGCTGCACCGCGCGACGGCGGCGGTCGGCGGATCGCTCTCGGTCACCGGCACCGCCGGGGACCTCGCCGCCGTCCTGGCGCCCGGGCTGGCCGACCTGGCTGTGGTCGAGATCGCCGAGGCGGTGTTCACCGGCGAGGAGCCGGCGCCGGGCCGGGACGGCCGGCTGCTGCTCCGCCGGACCGCCGTCACCGGGGACGCGGACCTGCTGGAGGACGCGGGGCTGGACCGGGTGGCGGAGACGACTGCCGTGGAGTTCGACACCGAGGGCTCACCGACCGCCCCCGCCGGCCCTCCTACCCTGACCACCGCGGACGCCTCCCCGAGCACGGCCGGCACGATGACCGCGCCGCTGCGCGCCCGGGGCAGCCTCCTCGGCCGGGTGACCGTCCACCGCGCCGCCGGCCGCCTCGCCTACGAACCGGCCGATCTGGACCTGCTGCGTGAGATCGCCGCCCGCACCGCCCTCGCGCTGGACAACGCCCGCCGCTACACCCGCGAGCACCGCGCCGCCGTCAGCCTCCAGCGCAGCCTGCTGCCGCCCGCGCACTTCGAGACCGCCGCCGTGACCACCGCCAGCGTCTACCTGCCCACGGACACCGCCAGCGGCGTCGGCGGCGACTGGTTCGACGTCATCCCGCTCTCCTCGGCCCGGGTCGCGCTGGTCGCCGGGGACGTGGTCGGTCACGGACTGGAGGCCAGCGCCACCATGGGCCGGCTGCGCACCGCCGTCCGGACCCTCGCCGACCTCGACCTGGAACCCGACGAGCTGCTGGTCCATCTCGACGACCTGGTCTGCCAGTTGCTGATCGAGGGCGAGAGGCCGGAGGAGGACGGCGAGTGGGCCGCCGGTCAGCGGACCGGCCCGTTCGGCGCCACCTGCGTCTACGCCGTCTACGACCCGGTCTCGCGGCGGTGCGCGATGGCCTCCGCCGGACACCCGCCGCCCGCCGTCGCGGCGCCGGACGGCACCGTCGAGTACGTGCCGGTGCGCCCAGGCCCGCCGCTGGGCGTCAGCGGTCTGCCGTTCGAGGTGGCGGAGGTCGAGCTGGCGCCGGGCAGCGTACTGGCGCTCTACACCGACGGGCTGATCGTGGGGTACGGGGGCGACCTCGACGAGGGGCTGGCCGAACTGCGCAGCCGGATGTCCCGCCCCGGCGCCGCCGCCGCACCGCTGCGGGAGCTCGGCCGCGCCATCGTCGACGGTCAGCCGGCGCACCGGCTGGCCGACGACGTCACCCTGCTGCTCGCCCGCACCCGGGCGGTGCCGACCGACGCCACCGCCACCTGGTCGGTGGAGGCCGACCCGGCGGCCGTCGCCCGGGTCCGCGGGAGTGCGACGGCGCGGCTGCGCGACTGGGGCCTGGAGGAGCTCGTCTTCACCACCGAGCTGGTGCTGAGCGAGCTGGTCACCAACGCCATCCGCTACGCCGGCGGCCCGGTCGAGGTGCGGCTGATCCTGGCGGAGCGGCTGACCTGCGAGGTCTCCGACCCCAGCGCCACCCAGCCGCGGATGCGCCGGGCCCGGCTCACCGACGAGGGCGGCCGGGGCCTGTACCTGGTCGCCCAGCTCACCAGCCGCTGGGGCAGCCGCTACACCCGCAACGGCAAGACCATCTGGGCCGAGCAGGAGCTGCCGTAGCCCCCCGGCCCGGGCCCGGGCACGCCCAGGACGGCGAAGGGCCGGGACGGCGAAGGGCCGGTCGACCCGACGAAGTGTCGGGCCGACCGGCCCTCGTACGGCCGCCCGGAAGCGGGCCGGGGGATCAGACCGGGAACCAGCCCGGGGATCAGGCCGAGAAGTAGCCGATCAGATCGGCGACCACGTCGGTCGAGCCCCACTGGTTGGCGAACGACACCCGGCCGTCCACCACCGGGACCATCACCAGGGCCGACACCACCGTGCCCGGCCGGTAGTTGATGTTCGAGGCGTCCGGCCGGTCGATCCCGTGCGGATAGACCGTCAGGAAGCTGGTCTCGGTGGGCCAGACCGTCGTGACGTTCAACAGCGCCGAGGTGACGCCGGTCGCGGGCACGCCCTCGACGCCGGCCACCTTCAGGCTGACCATGTCTTCCGCCCCGCCCAGCACACCGGCGCGGGCGCCCTCGCCGTCCCGGGTGTCCAGCAGCCGCACCAGCCGGGCCGCCGAGTAGCTCGCGCCCGTGCCGCCGTAGTAGCCGACGACGTCGACGCCGAGGTCCACGGAGCCCCACGCGTTGCGGATGTCCACCTTCCCGTTCACCACCGGCACGGTCACCAGGTTCGACACGTTCTGCCCGGCGGTGAAGTTCAGGTTGGACGCGTCGGGCGCCGCCTGACCGTTCGGGTAGACCGTCACATAGCCGACCTGTGAGGGGTTGACGGCCGTCACGCTCATCACGACCGCCGTGACGCCGGTCGCCGGGACCCCGCCCACGCCGGTCACCTGGAGCGGCACCACGCCGCCCCCGCCGACCCGGCCGGCGGGAGCGCCGACGCCCGAGACGGTGTTCAGGATGCGCGCCGGGGTGACCGGGCTCAGCAGGGCGCCGGCCCCGCTGTCGGTGTAGTACCCGGCGATGTCGACGCCGAGGTCGACGGAGCCCCACGCGTTGCGGATGTCCACCTTCCCGTTGGCCGGCGGCACGGTCACCAGGTTGGGCACGTTCTGCCCGGCCGCGAAGCTCACCGTCGGCAGGTCGGGCACCGCCTGGCCGCTCGGGTACACCGAGACGGCGCTGTTCTGCGAGGGGTTGACCGCCGTCACGTTCATCACGACCGCCGTGACGCCGGTGGTGGGGACGCCGCCCACGCCGGTCACCTGGAGCGACACCACGCCGCCCTGGCCGAGCCGGCCGGCGGGAGCGCCGACGCCCGAGACGGTGTTCAGGATGCGCGCCGGGGTGACCGGGACGAACCGGCCCTTCGCCGCCGCCACCGCGGGCGTCACGGTGAACGCCTTGGTGAGGCCGCTGCCCGTGCCGCCCGCGTCCAGCAGCAGGTCGTAACTCCCCGGCTCCAGGCCGTTGGTGTCGACCAGGACGGTGAGCGACGTGCTGTCCGGGCTGACCGAGATGGGCTTGACGAACGGCTGGGTGCTGCTCCAGGAGCCGTTGCGGCTCAGCTTCACCTTGGATCCCAGGGTGAGGTTGCTGCCGCGCAGCACGGCCTGGGTCTGCGTCCCGGCCGCGCCGGTCGCGGGACTGATCGAGCCGAGGACCTCCACCCGGGGCCTGCTGCAGTCGAAGACGCCGCAGGCTCCCTGCATGCTGTACTCGACCGGCGTCGCCGCCTTCGCCGCGCTGACCACCAGGACGGCCTGCCCCGCGGCGGCGCTCTGGGTGGTCTGGCAGCGGGTGCCGAACTGGCCGTAGCTGCCGCTGCACTGGTAGCTGAGGTCGTAGCCGTCCCACATCGCCGGTCCCACGAGGGAGATGGAGGGCTGGTCCCCGCCGACGGCGCTACTGGTGCCGAAGACGCTGAAGGACTGCGACGGCTTCATGTCGATCACCGCGCAGTAGCCGGACGACGACTCGGTGAGCACCCCGCTCCGCACCGGGAAGCCGTCCGCCGGGAGCGGGTGGGCGGTGCACTCCGCGGCCCAGCCGTCCGCCGTACCGACCTTCCAGGTGTCCACGTTGACGTGGATGTCCTTGCCCTGGTAGCCGGCCGCGAGCACCAGCACGGTGTAGGAGGTGGAGCCCGTGACCTTGCAGGAGACACCGCCCTGGACGCAGACGTTCCTGCCGTCCGCGTCGAGGACCTGCGCCTGCACCGAGCCACCGGTCGGCCGCGCGCCCAGCCAGAACTTGTCCGTGGCGGCAGCGGCGACCCGGACGCACCGGGCGTCCAGCGCGGAGTGCAGGTCCATCGGGACGGAGCGGCCACCGGCCGTGGTCGAGACGGGTGCGAGGCAGTCCGCGCTGGGTGAGATGTCCCGGCGGACCAGCTTGTAACTGTCGCCCCACCGCAGGTTGGTCAGCAGCGCCGTGTAGGACACGCCGGCCGTGAGCGGGCAGGTGATGACCGAGCTCGAAGCCGTCGAGCAGGCCACGTTGCCCTGCGGGTCGACCATCTCCAGCGCGGCGTTCAGCTGGTTCTGCGTGTTGGTGTAGTCGGCCATCTCGGCGGTGGAGTGCTGATCGGCGGGCAGGGCCAGGCACGCCTGCGGCAGCTCGTTGGTCAGCGTGACCTCCGCGCCCCAGGAGCCGTCGTACCCGCTCCGCGACCAGGCGGCGCAGCCGGCCGTCTCACCGGTCCGGTGGATCACCAGCTGGTACGCCTGGTTCGCCGTGCCGCTCAGGACGGCGCGGAACGGCGCCGTACCGGTCAGTTTGCAGACGACGTGGTCGCACTGGACCGCACCGGCCGCGTCGTAGACCGTGACACTCGTCCTGCTCCCGCCCGTCGGTGGCCGGTCGAGCAGGTAGAGACCGTTCCCGGAGGCCGTCGGCAGGGTGCGGCAGGCCTGTGCGCCCTGGGCGCCGAAGGTGCCGGTGGCCGGGCCGGAGACCAGGCCGTCGTCCTTGGCCGGGGTGCAGCCCCGGGTCTCCGCGTCCGAGCGGAAGGACATCCCGAACGCGCCGACGCTCGGGCTGCGCCCCTCGACCACCCAGGTGTACGTCCCGGGAGGGAGCTGACAGCCGGCGTGCGTCGCGCAGCCGCCGAACTGCTGGGTGCCGTCGGCGGCGAACAGTCCGCCGTACAGCCCGGACCCGTCGGCCCGGAGCGCGGCGAACGAGTACGGGGCCTGCTCGGTGAACCGCAGCGCACGGCAGCGCGCGACCGGGCTCAGGTCCGGGGCGACGCCGAACGCCTGGGCGTCCACCACCGGGCAGCCCTCCGGGCGGGTGAGCCGCGCCAGGGTGAGGTCGTACGTCTGGGCCGAGCCCCAGACCTGCTGCGTCGTCACCCGGTACGGGGCCGGACCGGCGAGCTTGCAGTCGAGCTCGGTGGACTCGCTCGTGCCGTAGGTGGTGCAGACCCGCTTGCCGGTGGCGTCGTAGACGTCCTCCGCGGTCTGGTACACCGACGAGTGGAGCCGCAGCACGTCCCCGGCGGCCAGCTCGGCCGGCGCGAAGCAGTGCCCCGACGAGCCGACCGGCAGCTCACCGTGGAACGCGGTCGGAGCGCCGAGCGCGAGGTCGATGCCGCTCGCCGCCTTGCAGGAACCGGGCGACAGCAGCGGCAGGTACGAGACCGCGAGGCCGTTCTGCTGACCGCTGCCGTCGCGGGCCGTGAGCTTGTACGTCCCGGCCTGGCCGGTGGCGCAGCGCAGCAGCGAACTCCCCCACGTGGGCCCGCCCGACGGGCTCTCGCAGGTCACCGCGGTGCCGTCCGGGGCGGCCAGGGACTGGTAGATCCCCGCTCCGCCGCTCGACCCGACGGCCTGGACGAACACGAGGTCCTGGGCCTGCGTCAGGGTGAACGAGAGGGTGGCGCTCTGGTAGCCCTCGAGGGTGCAGGTGACCACCGTCCCCGCGGTCAGCGTCTCCGGGCAGGCGCCGGTCGGCCCGGCCTCCGCGAGCTCGCGGGCCGCGGCCGCCTGCTCGGTCTTCGGGTCCATCGTGGGCGCGGCCTTCGGGCCGGCGGCGGGCGCCGTGCCCGGGCTCGCGGACGGCGCGGCGGGCGTGGCCGGCGAAGCGGCCGACGGCGCGGCGGAGGCCGAGGCGGCCGGCGGTGTGGCCGCCGCCGCGGGGGCGATCTGGCCCACCAGTGCGGCCAGCACGGCGAGCAGCAGGGTCCCCGGAGCGGCGATGCCCGCTCCCCTCCGTCTCTGTCGCACGCGTCTGCCTGACGGCAGCATGCTCATACGTACCCCCCAAGGTCTGGAACGCCCGACTGCCGTGACCGTCACAGCAGCTCCTGGGCAGGCGGAGTCTAGCGACGACGGCCCCGCCTTGATCGCCAATTTCGCGCCCCGCGGGACGCACCGGCGACGCGGAGACGCGGGTCACATCCGTGCGTGTCACAACCCGGCCGCCCAGTCCGTCTCAAGGGGTGCAGGGACGGACGACAACGGAGGAGCACCCCCATGGACGCGCGACTGAGCCTGTTCGCCACCCCGGCCGCCGGGAAGGCCTTCAAGCACCTGATGGCGCTGGGCAGGACGCTCAAGGACGGACCGCTGCCGGCGGCGACGCAGGAGCTGGTGGCGCTGCGGGTGAGCCAGATCAACGGCTGCGCGGTCTGCATCGACATGCACGGCAAGGAGGCCGCGGCCGCCGGCGAGACCGCGGCGCGGCTCAACCTGGTGGCGGCGTGGCGGGAGGCGACGGTCTTCACCGAGGCCGAACGGGCCGCGCTGGAGCTGGCGGAGCAGGGGACGCGGGTCGCGGACGCGGCCGGCGGGGTCGACGACGAGGTGTGGGCGCGGGCCGCCGCGCACTTCGACGAGGAGCAGTTGGCCGCCCTGACGATGCTGGTCTCGCTCATGAACATGGTGAACCGGCTCAACGTCATCACCCGGCAGCCCGCCGGCGACTACGAGGTCGGTCAGTTCCACTGAGTACGCGACGGGCGGGGGCGAGGGGCTCCCGCCCGCGGATGGTTCGGACGATCAGGAGAGGGGATCCGGCGTGAGCAAGGTCGAGGAGTTCGAGGAGCTGCGGTCGCTGCTGTTCTCGATCGCCTACCGCATCCTGGGCAGCGTGAGCGAGGCCGAGGACGCGGTGCAGGAGACGTGGCTGCGCTACGACGGCTCGGCGACCCGGCCCACGTCGATCAGGGCCTTCCTGTCGGCGACGGTGACGCGGATCTCGATCGACGTCCTGCGCTCGGCCCGGGTGCGGCGGGAGGCGTACGTGGGCGCGTGGTTCCCCGAGCCGCTGCTGGACGACCCCTACCAGGACCCGGCGCGGTCGGCGGAGCTGGCCGACTCGGTGTCGATGGCGGCGCTGCTGCTGCTGGAGCGGCTCAGTCCGCTGGAGCGGGCGGCGTTCGTGCTGCGGGAGGTGTTCGGCTTCGGGTACGACGAGGTGGCGGCGACGGTCGGCCGGTCCGAGGCCGCCTGCCGGCAGCTGGTGGTGCGGGCCCGCCGGCACATGGAGGCCGGACGGCCGCGCTTCGAGGCGGTCCGCACGGAGCAGGAGGAGCTGTCGGCGCGGTTCTTCGAGGCCCTGCGCGAGGGTGATGTGGCCGGTCTGCAGGAGCTGCTGGCCGCCGACGTGACGATGGTCGGCGACGGCGGCGGCAAGACCCCGCAGCTGGCCAGGGCCATCGTCGGCGCCGGGAACGTGGCCCGGCTGCTGGCCGCCTTCTTCCCCCGGCTGGCGCTGGTCGACGTGACCTGCGAGCCGCACGAGGTCAACCGCCAGCCGGGCGCGATCCTCCGCGACCGGGACGGCAGGGTGCTGCAGGCGCTGTCGCTCGACGTGCTCGACGGCCGGATCCAGGCCATCCGCCTGGTCCTCAACCCCGACAAGCTCGGCCACCTCGGCCCGGTCGCCGACGCCTGGGCCGTCCACGACGAGGTCCGGAAGGCCGGCCGCCCGAGGCGGTGACCCCGGACAACGAGAAGGCCGGTCGGCCCGACGTGGTGTCGGGCCGACCGGCCTTCTGCTGGTCTGACGACCAAGTGTGCGCGAGGGGGGAGTTGAACCCCCACGCCCTTTCGGGCACTGGAACCTGAATCCAGCGCGTCTGCCTATTCCGCCACCCGCGCATCTGGGTGATGAGGTAAATCGTAGCCCATCCGCGCGGGTGCTCCGAACCAGGTCAGTGGGGCCGCCGGGATCAGCCGGCGAGGCGCTCCACGATCCAGTCCAGCAGCACGGGGGACCCGTTGCTGTGCACGGTGTTGTCGTCGTCGAAGGCGACCTCGTCCAGGTGGCCCCGGTCGAGGTCCGCGTCGGTGATGGAGAGGTTCACGTCGACGTTCCACCGCACCGGGTCGAAGTCCAGCGCCGCCGCGCTGACGGACGGGACGAAGGCGCCGCTGCGGAAGTCCTCGGAGATCTTCGCCTTCAGCGCGTCCGCGACCTTGCCGAAGGAGTCCAGGGTGCCGCCGGGTGCCCCGTCCAGCGCCGGGACCTCGGTGGTGGTGCTGCGGCGCATCGCCAGGCCGAGGTGCATGCCGCCGATCGGCTGCTCCTCGCCCCGCTCCGGCTGGAAGCGGGCCGTGGCGCTGGCGATCAGGGCCTGCCAGTCGAAGGCGACCTCGCCCGCCGGCAGTGGACGGCCGACGCCGTCGCGGCGGCCGTTGGAGACGCCCAGCTTGCGCGGGATCGACGGGAACTCACCGAAGCGCTTGAGGTCCGCGAGGAACTCCTCGCGCAGCGGGCTGGAGGTGGCGACCGGCCCGGAGTACTTGGAGTTCTCCACCCAGGCCCAGAGCAGCTGCTGGGCGGCGGGGCTGCGGATCAGGTCGGCCTGCTTGGCGCCGTCCGGGCCCGCCGGGGTGTAGTCCTCGAAGAAGTAGGCCATCTGCTGGAGCACGAGCGGAATCCACGCGCCGTTGTGGGGCGAGTCGTAGGAGAGGTACGTCTCCGTCTGGTGGTCCATCTTCTGCGTCTCCAGCTTGGCGAGCGCGAAGCGGGTGACGATCCCGCCCATGCTCACCCCGCCGACGGTCAGCCGCTCGTCGCCCACCCGCTCGTCGATCAACCTCTGGATCGCCGCGATCGCGACCTCGGCGTTGGCCTGGATGTGGGTGTGCCGCTCCTCGAAGCCGAGCAGGACGATGTCGAAGCCCCGGGCGAGCAGCTGGTCGAAGAGCCCCTGCTTGTCGCCGTAGGGCTGGTTGAAGTACGCGAACAGCTCGGGGAGCTTGCTCGGGCCGTAGCTGAAGCCGTCCGCGAAGAGGAAGGGCTTGCGCAGGCCGAACTTCGGGTTGGCGTAGTAGACGGCCGCCTTGCCCTTCGCGGCCTGCCCCTTGTACTCGGCGCCGGTCAGCTCCCAGACCACGTCGGCCTGGCGTCCGCCAGGGGCCGAGCGCTCCAGCGCGGAGGCGAACCACACGTCGGTCGTCAGCGAGGCGGCGAGCTCCGCCACCTCCGCCTGGCTGGGTTCCGCCTGGCCCCCCTTGAGGGTCAGGGCTACGTCGATCCGGGGTTCCTGTGTCATGACTACCGCCTCGGTCCAGTCGAACGGGGATCACGTGCGCACAGTTGGTGACCGTAATGGTTTGATCACGCACCGCACCAGCGGAACACGCAGAGTGATCGAGATTGTTCGGCCGCAGTTGGCGGATGACCGGAGTTGGCCGACCGGTCAGACGGGGAAGTCGCCGGCCCGGACGGCGGCGAGGAAGGAGTCCCAGGCGGAGGCGGGGAAGAGGAGGGCGGGCCCGTCGGGGTCCTTCGAGTCACGCACCGGCACGAGGCCGGGGAACCCGGGGGCCACCTCGATGCAGTCGCCGCCGTTGCCGCCGCTGTAACTGCTCTTGCGCCAGCCGGCTGCGCTCAGTTCGTTCCTGGTCATCCCTGAACCCCTCCAGCGCATCAGCGATCAGCGCGACCGAGTCGTCCGCCGAGAGTACGTCCCCGCGGAGACGATCATAGCTTCGCTGATGCCCCGACACGACGGCCGCGATATCGCAAGGATGCCCGCGATCAAGGCTTTCCGAGTAGACCCAGTGCTGGCCGTCGGGCATCTCCAACAACACCATCGACTTGTCGATGATCGTGCGGCGCCGCGCAAACGGCGCAACTTGGATGATCACATTCGGGAGCTGCGCAACCTTCAGGAGGTGTTCCATCTGGCGCATCATCACCTTGGACCCACCGAAGACCGTCCGAATGGCGCTCTCATCCAAGATTGCCACCAGCAGCGGCCCATCAGGGTCGAGGAAGCGCTTCTGCCGCCCCAATCGGGCAGCCGTCCGCTCCTCGATCAACTCAGGGTTCCCGGCGGCATCGCTCGCTTCGAACACGGCCCGCGCGTACTCGCGACACTGCAGTAGCCCGTGCACTACGGAGTGTTGGAAGACCCTTACGGCAACGGCCTCCGACTCCATGTCCGCATGGTTCTGGAACCAGTCCGGGTGCTCGATCTCCGCGTTCCAGTCCACCCGGTCCCAAAGCCGCTTCAGCAAGCCGCCGGTACCCATCAACTGGTCGGCTTCCTCCACCGACTCAGGAGGCATCCGGCGCTTGCCGCTCTCATATCGGGTGATGTTCGTCCGATTGCAGTGCAGGAGCTTGCCCAACTCCTCCTGCGTATAGCCGCCCAACTCGCGGTAGAACCGCAGCTCTTCGCCGAACATCACGGCGGAGCTGGCCGTCGGCCCCTGCTTCGCCCTCCGGTGTGACATGCCGTCCCCCCTCACGTGCCGCATGTGACCGGTACTCCGGATTGGTCGTCACCGTACCTCCGTCCCCTCGATGATTGATGCCGGAACGCAATCTTCTGCTTGCACCGCGTGACCACGCGCCGTCCCGCGAGCCGCTTCCACTCCCCCATCGCCCCAGGAGGTAGCCACGCCATGTCCAAGAACTGCGCAGACCGCCGGCTGTTCGGCCCCCAGCACCGTCGGCCGCGTGAATTCGCGGCGCGATTGGACTCCCGGGCCGCGTGCACTCCCCTGGCCCGGCTGATGCTGCGGGCCTATCTGGCCGGGATGCCGCAGGGCGAACGCTATTCGGACGTCGGCGAGTTGCTGCTCGGCGAACTCTTCGCCAACGCCGTCCAGCACAGTGACGCGCCGCCGGACCGCATGATCGAGGTCCGGTTCGCGCTGATCACCGACCGGCTCCGGATCGAGGTGCACGACGCGGGCACCGGCCGCCCGACCGCCCGGCTCTCCGCCACCGACGACGAGCACGGGCGGGGCCTCTTCCTCGTCAACGAGCTCGCGGACCGGTGGGGTTGCCGCCCGCGTGCGGGCGGGGTGGGCAAGTTCGTCTGGGCCCTGGTCGCCCCCGGGCCCGAGTACACCGGTCCCGCCTTCGGTCGTTCTCCCGGCGTCATCGCCTTCTGACGGCAGCGCCGCCCGGCGCACTCACCGTGCGCCCCGCAACGGTTTCCCCCCAACGTGGGGTTTGGCTCAACCCATCGGCCCGTGCGTACCGATGCCCCATGCGGCGCAAGTCCCGGGCGGGGTGGCGGCGCTGAGGGCTGCCACCCCGTTCGCCGCTCCTCCCCCGGTCGACGACTATCCGCTGCTCGTTACTTCGCGGCGTCGAGGGTGGCGCGCCACAGCGGGCTGTCGACGTAGTGGTTGTCGTACTGCTCGGAAGAGTCCTTGATCTCCTGCGGGCTCGCCTCGCCGCGCATCACCCGGCCGAGCAGGCGCAGGTAGTCGAAGCGGGGCATGCCCGGGGTGAAGACGAAGAGCACGTCGGCCTCGGAGCCGGGCGCCGCCGCGAAGGCGTGCGGGGTGTGCGGCGGGACGAGCAGCAGGTCGCCGGCGCCGAGGACCTTGATCTCGTTCTCGACCAGCACCTGCAGCGAGCCGTCGATCACGAAGAACAGCTCCGAGGCCCGGGTGTGGAAGTGTGCCGGGGCGCCGACCGCGCCCTTGGCGAAGGTCGAGCGGTAGCTGGTGATCGAGCTGCCGTCGGTGCCGCAGTCGGCCAGCAGGGTCATCACGCTGCTCGGGTCACTGGTGGTCTCGGCCTCGGCCGCGCGGGTCAGCACGGGCTTGAGGTCGGCGGCGGCCGGGATGAGGTTCGCAGCGGTGTTCACAGTCGTTCTCCGTGTTTCGGGTGGTGGGCCCCGGGTCTCTCGCCGTGGCCTTGTGTCTACGACTCTACGCAGTCGAGAGACCCGGGCCAGGGTGCATTTCCGACCCACTTCCATGGGTCAATTCTCGATGCCACCCGACATGACTCGGCGTCATCCAAGCTCTCCACAGCAACCGTTCAGACATCCCGGCGCCGCACGACGACCACCGCGAGCACGACGGCGACCAGCGGCCAGAGCAGGTACACCGCCCACGAGCCGGGGACGGTCGCGGTGTACGCGAGGGAGTCGGGATCCGCCGGCCAGTTCTGGACCAGGCGCCGCCAGGCGGTGGACGGCATCAGGTGGTTGACGTCCGCCGACCAGCGCGTCCCCTCCGAGAACATCGGGGGCAGCAGCACCAGCGTGAAGACCCCGGTGACCACGGTGGTGGCGGTGTGCCGGATCAGCACCCCGAGACCCAGCCCGACCAGGGCGCAGATCGGGGCCACCAGGGTGCACGCCACCAGGGCCCGGGCCAGCCCGGGGTGGGTGGCCGGGGCTCCCCCGCCCCGCACGGCCTGGGAGGCCAGGAAGGAGCCGACGGCGGTCACCGCGCCGACCGCGGTCCACAGCACGGCGGTGACGGCCGCCTTGGCGAGGACCACCTGGCCACGGGCGGGGACGGCCACCGTGGTGGTGCGGATCAGCCCGCTGCTGTACTCGCTCACCACGGTGATGGCGCCCATCGTGGCGGCGACCAGCATCAGGGTCCAGTACCCGGCCGCCGGAAAGGCGTTGAAGGGGAGGAACTCGCGGGGCGCGCCCGGGACCGCGCCGCCGTCGTGCGCCGCCATCGTCGCCGCGACGGCGGAGCCGATGACGAACACCGTGGTGACCGCGATCGCCCACGGGGTGGAGCGCAGCGACCGCATCTTGATCCACTCGGAGGCGAGCAGATCTCCGAAGCGCACGGGGGAGGCAGCCGCCGGGACGGCTGCGGGGGCGACTGAGGGGGCTGCCGCCGGGGCGGCCGTGGACGTGGTCATCGGGGCTCTCCTGCCAGGTATTCGACGCTGTCGGCGGTGAGTTCCATGAAGGCCTCCTCCAAGGAGGCGTTCCGGGTGGTCAGTTCGTCCAGCAGGATCCGGTGCTCCAGGGCGAGCGCGCCGATCCGGTCCGCCGGCAGTCCGGTCACGGTGAGCCTCCCGGTACCGGCCGGGTCCGGCGGTGCGACCGAGCCGCCCGCGGCGGTCAGCACCGCCGCCAGTTCGGCGGCCTGCCGGGTGCCCACCACGACGCCCCGGCCGGTACTGCGGGCCGCGAACTCCCCGACCGGCTCGGCGGCGATGAGCCGGCCCCGGCCGATCACCACGAGGTCGTCGGCGGTGTGCTCCATCTCCGACATCAGGTGGCTCGACAGCAGCACCGTGCGCCCCTCGGCGGCCAGGCGCCGGAACAGCCGGCGCATCCAGAGCACGCCCTCCGGGTCCATGCCGTTGACCGGTTCGTCGAAGACCATCACGGGCGGGTCGCCGAGCAGGGCGGTGGCGATCCCGAGCCGCTGCTTCATGCCCAGCGAGAACCCGCCGATCCGGCGGGCCGCCGCCTCGGCCAGCCCCACCTCCCGCAGCACCTCGTCGACCCGGCGCAGCGGAATGCCGTTGCTGCGGGCCAGGGCGGACAGTTGGGCCGCGGCGCTGCGTCCGCCGTGCACCTGGTTGGCGTCGAGGAGCGCGCCGACGTGCCGCAGGCCGCGCGGGTGGGTGCGGAAGGGGAGGCCGCCGACGGTGGCGGTGCCGGCCGTCGGCGCGTCCAGGCCGAGGATCATCCGCAGGGTGGTGGTCTTGCCGGCACCGTTGGGGCCGAGGAATCCGGTGACCCGGCCCGGCCGCACGGTGAAGGTGAGACGGTCGACGGCGGTCCTGCCGCCGTAGTGCTTGGTGAGTTCCTTGACTTCGATCACGAGGACGACTCTGCCCGGGCGGTCCTCGTCCGGGCATCGGGCCCGGGGCGACACCTCGGTCGGCGGGATCCACCCACGGGCGTACGCCCCCGGGCCGATGCCGCGTGGCCGGCCGCTGGCTAACCTCACCGCATGAACGTCGGAACGATCACCCCGCGCACCGCCACGCCCCCGCCCCGGCCGAGAGGCGCCGTGCCGGTGACCGGCACGCGGGTCGCGGCCTGGGTGGGCGGCTCCGTCTACGTCCTCGCGACGGCCCTGCTGGCGGGGGCCACGCCGCGGGCTCCGCACGCGCTGCACGCCGTCGGGTCGCTGCTGGCCGTGAGCCTGCTCGTCGGTGTGCTGCGGAGGATGCCGCTGCTGGCGCTGACGATGGCTCTGCTCGGCTCCGCCCTCGTGGTGGTGGGCACCGGGAACTCCGGCGGTCCGCACCTGGCGCTGACCTACCAGAGCCAGTTCCTGCCCTTCCTGGCGGTGGACGCGCTCCTGGGCTTCGTCGTCGCCACCGGTGCGCGCCGGGCCTGGATCGGCGCCGTGACCGTGTCCACCCTCGTCCAACTGCTGCTGGTCGGCGGCTTCGCCCACGGGGACAACCTGACCGCCAACGCCGTGATCGCCGTCCTGGCGACGGCCGCGGCCTGCACCGTCGGCCTGCTGGTCCGCGAGCGCCGCGAGCACGCGGTGGCGCTGCGCTCGCAGGAGGTGGCCGAGGCGGTGACCGCCGAACGGCTCCGGATCGCGCGGGAGTTGCACGACATGGTCGCGCACAGCATCGGCATCGTCGCCATCCAGGCCGGGGTCGGGAGCCGGGTGATCGAGACCCAGCCCACGGAGGCCCGGGAGGCACTACGCGCCATCGAGGCCACCAGCCGCGAGACACTGGCGGGTCTGCGCCGCACGCTGGTGGCGCTGCGGCAGAGCGACCCGGGGTCCGCGGAGTCGAAGCGGGCGCCGCTCGCGCCCTCGCCGGGCCTGGCGGACATCGACGGGCTGGTGGCGGCGACGGCCGACGCGGGGGTGCGGGTCGACCTGCGCCACCGGGGGGAGCGGCGTCCGCTGCCGGCCGAGATCGAGCTGTCCGCCTACCGTATCGTCCAGGAGGCGCTGACCAACGTGGTCCGCCACGCGGCCACCGGGCACTGCCGGGTGACCATCGATCACGGGGACGGGGAGCTGTCGGTGGAGATCGTCGACGACGGGCGCGGCGCCGCCACGAGCGGGCCGGACCACGGCTTCGGGCTGGTGGGCATGCGGGAGCGGGTCGCCCTGCTGCACGGCCGGCTGAGCGCCGGGCCGCGCCCCGGGGGCGGCTTCCGGGTGGCCGCCCGGCTGCCGCTGCCCGCCGGAGTCACGGCGGTGGCCCGATGAGCGTCCGCGTCCTGCTCGTCGACGACCAGCCGCTGGTGCGGTCCGGACTGCGCGTGATCATGGCCGACCACCCCGACCTGCTGGTGGTCGGCGAGGCCGCCGACGGCGCCGAGGCCGTCCGGCTGGTCGGCGAGCTGGGCCCCGACGTCGTGGTGATGGACATCCGGATGCCCGGCATGGACGGGATCGAGGCCACCCGACTGATCACGGCCGGACCGGCGACGGCCCGCGTCCTCGTGCTGACCACCTTCGACGAGGACGACCACGTCTACGACGCGCTGCGGGCCGGGGCGAGCGGCTTCGTGGTCAAGGACATGGCGCTGGACGACATCCTCGCGGCGGTCCGGGTGGTCGCCGACGGCGACGCGCTGATCGCGCCGGGCGTGACGCGCCGGCTGATCGCGGACTTCGTCGGGCGCCCGGGCGCCGCCCGCCCCGGAGCCGCCCCGGAGGGCCCGCCCCCGACGGTCGAGGGCATCACCGAGCGGGAGCGGGAGGTGCTGACCCTGGTCGGGCGCGGCCGGTCGAACGCCGAGATCGCCGAGGACCTCTTCATCACGGTGGCCACCGCCAAGTCGCACGTGTCGCGGCTGCTCGCCAAGCTGGGCGCCCGGGACCGGGTCCAGCTCGTGATCACCGCCTACGAGGCCGGGCTGGTCACGCCGTCCCGGTGACGGCCCGACCCGGTCCGGGGGACCGGCCCGCCGTGGTGTACTGGGCCAAGTCGGCCCGCGCAGCACACACTTGGGGGAGCCGTGTTCCACAGCGACGACCGGCGCCCGCCCGGCATCCGGACGCCCGACCGGGAGACCGCCGAGGAGTTCGGCGAGCCGGTCGCCGTGCTCCGCGACGCCCCGGCCGGGTGGTTCACCCTGCTCGGGCGGCAGAGCTCGGACGGGTTCCTCCACTGCCTCGACGTCGGCTACCACCGCGGCACCGACCTGATGGCGACCGTCCAGACCTCCCGGCCGCTGCCGGAGAGCCACCGGGTCCGGCCGTTCAGCACGCCCGAGTCCGAACTCTGGGTCTTCCTCGCCAACTCCGGGCGGATCGACCACAGAACGTTCCCGGAGGACCTCGGGCCCGTCCGCCACGAGGTCGTCCTCCGCCTGGACGGGGTCGCCACCCGGGTGGCGGGGTACCGGTCCCACGGCTGCACCAGCGCCTCGCTGCCGTGCGGCGCCGGGCACCTCGTCGTGACCGCGCCGGACGCCCACTGGGAGGCCGTCGCCGACCTCGTCCTGCGCCGGGCGGGCGACTTCCAGGGGCGTCCTCGGCCCTGAGCCCCTGCCCCTGCCCCTGCCCCTGCGCCCGCTCGGCGCCTGAGCCGCTCAGCGGTCGAGGGCGATGGCGTGCTTGGCCCGCTCGACCGACTCCTCGGCCGGCGGGCCGCCGGGGTTCTCGGTGGCCAGCGCCTGGTTGAGGGCCACGAAGGGGCGCATCCGCTCCTCGTAGCGGGTGAAGGCGGCGCGGTGGTCCCCGCCCGCCGCCCTTTCCCGCCCGAGCTCGTCGGCGAGCACATGGGCGCCGACCAGCGCGAGGCTGGTGCCCTGACCGGAGAGCAGCGAGGCGCAGTACCCGGCGTCGCCGACCAGGGCGGTCCGGCCGACGGACCAGCGGTCGAGGTGCACCTGGGCCATCACGTCGGCGTAGAAGTCGGGCGCCCGCTCCAGCGCGGCCAGCAGCCGGGGCGTCTCCCAGCGCAGCGCGCCCATCCGCTCGGCGACCTGCCGCCTGGCCAACGCCATGTCGCGCACGGCCGGTTCGTCGCTCCCGTAGCCGAAGGTGATCCGCAGCTCGCGGTTGCCGCGCACCGGGTAGATGCCGTAGCCGGCGTGGCCGTCGCGCTGCCAGACCTGCCAGTCCTCCAGGCCGAGGAAGTTGTCCGCGCCGAAGATGGCGACGTGGGAGCCGAGGTGGCGCAGGAACCGCTGCTCGGGGCCGAAGGCCAGCCTGCGGACCCCGGAGTGCAGGCCGTCCGCGCCGACCACCAGGTCGAAGGTGCGGGGCGCGCCGTGCGCGAAGGTGACGTGCACGGCGTGCTCGTCCTCCCGGAGCCCGGTGATGCTGTCGCCGCTCACGAACTCGACGCCTTCGGAGGCGTGTTCGTGCAGCAGGGCGACGAGTTCCTCGCGCAGCAGCTCGACGTCGTCGCTGTCGAGCCGGCCACTGCTGTAGGTGGCCTCGGTGGAGCGGTGCACCTCGTTGCCGTCGGCGTCGAGGACGGACATGCCGCGCATCCGGGTCCGGGCGGCCCGGATCGGCCCGGTCAGACCCATCCGGTCGACGACGTCGAGTGCGACGCCCCGGATGTCGACGGCCTGGCCGCCACGGCGGGGGGCGGCGGCGAGCTCCACCACCGTCGGGGCGAAGCCGTTGCGGCGCAGCCAGTGGGCGAGGGTGAGGCCGGCGATGCCGCCACCGGAGACGAGGACGGTCTGCATGAGGAACTCCCCCTGTTCGCGGCCGGTCACCCGGACGCCTGTGTCTGTACGCTGTAAGCGAGCTGCTCGCGCGCAGCTCACGCTCTGAATGTACGACGTAAATTCAGAGGCACGCAAGGGCCTGACCAGCGGGTTAGGCCGCATCTGTGCTAGTACAGCAAGCCTTTCGGCAGGCATCTCGGCCGGTCGGCTCTGAGCTAGTACAGGGCGGACGACCGCGAAAAGATCTTCCGAGGAGTCGACAGCATGGCCACGGACATGGACCCGCCCTACCGGCGCATCGCCGCCGACCTCCGACGGCGGATCACCACCGGCACGCTCGCCCCGGGCGAGCGGGTGCCCTCGAACCGCCGGCTCGCCCAGGAGTGGGGCGTCGCCCTCGCCACCGCGACCAAGGCGCTGACCGTGCTGCGGCTGGAGGGGCTGGTGGAGGCCCGGGCCCGGGTCGGCACCGTGGTGGCCGGCGGACCGACCGGACCGACCGGACCGGGCGTGGCGGTTCCGGCGGTCACGCCGGCCGCAGCTGCCTTCGCGCCCGTGCCCGCCCCGCCCACCGCAGCCGCCACCACCCCCGCACCGGACCGCGCGCCCGCCGGGGACGGCGAGCTGAGCCGGGAGCGGATCGTCCGGGCCGCGCTGGAGCTGGCCGACGCCGAAGGGCTCGGCTCGCTCTCGATGCGCGCCGTCGCCGGGCGGCTCGGGGTGTCCGCGATGTCGCCGTACCGCTACGTCACCAGCAAGGAGGAGCTGGTCATGCTGGCCGCCGACGCGGCCTTCGGCGAGGCCCGCTACCCGGCCGACCCGCCCGCCGGCTGGCGGCCCCGCCTGGAGCTGGGCGCCCGCACCCTCTGGGCCCTGTTCCGCCGCCACCCCTGGCTCGCGCAGCTCAGCCCGGTGACCCGGCCGCTGCTGCTGCCCAACCTGCTGGTGCACGCCGAATGGGCGCTCGCCGCGCTCGACGGCCACGCCCTCTCCGCGCCGGCCATGCTCGACATCCACGTGCTGCTGTACAGCTACATCGAGGGCATCGCCGTCAACCTGGAGCGCGAGGACCAGGCCCGGGCCGCCACCGGCGTCACCGAGGACCAGTGGATGGACCGCCAGCTCCCCGTCATCGGCGCGCTCGCCGACTCCGGCCGCTTCCCGGTGTTCGGCCGGCTGATGGCCGACCTCCCGAACGGCTACGACCTGGACCTGGACACCCTGTTCGAGTTCGGCCTGGCCAACCTGCTGGACGGACTGGCCTCGCGCGTCGGCCCGGGGGCGCCCGCCGGTCCCTGATCCCCCTCGCGCCCCCGGAAGGCCCGGCGGTACTCGCGCGGGGCGACCCCGACCCGGGCGACGAAGACGGGCCGCAGCGAGACCGCCGCACCGAAGCCGCAACGGACCGCGACGGCGTCCACCGGCAGGTCCGTCTCCTCCAGCAACCGCTGGGCCAGGAGCACGCGTTGCTCCAGCAGCCAGCGAAGCGGCGTGGTGCCCGTCGCGCCGGCGAAGCGGCGGGCGAACGAGCGCTCCGACATCAGCGCCAGCCCGGCCATCCCGCGGACCGTCCACGGGGTGTCGAGGGCGGCCAGGACCTCGGCGCGGACCCGGGCCAGGACGTCGTCACCGCCGGCGTCCTCGGGGACCGGCGACGGGATGAACTGCGCCTGCCCGCCAGCCCGGAAGGGCGCGGTGACCATCGCCCGGGCGATCGTGGCGGCGGCCTGCTGGCCGTGCGCGGCGCGCACCAGGTGCAGACAGAGGTCGATGCCGGCTGCCACCCCGGCGGAGGTCCAGAGCCCGCCCTCACCGGTGAAGAGCACCTCCGGGCGGACGTCCACCGCCGGGAAGCGCCGGGCCAGTTCGCCGGCGAGCGCCCAGTGGGTGGTGGCGGTCCGGCCGTCCAGCAGCCCGGCCTCGGCGAGGACGAAGGCGCCCGCGCAGAGCGAGGCGATGGCGACACCGCCCTCGTGGGCGGCGCGCAGGGCGGCCGGCACGGCCGGGTCGCGCGGCTCGTTCAGCCGCTCCATCCCCGGGACGACGACCAGATCGCACTCCCGCAGCGTCTCCAGGCCGAAGTCCGGCACCCGCTCCAGCCCACCGCCGAGCCGCACCCGGGCGCCCTGCGGCCCGCAGACCCGCAGGTCGAAGGCGGGCAGCCCGGGCCGGGTCAGCCGGTTCGACCACACCTCGCCGATCACCGCGTAGTCGAACGCCCGCACGCCCTCGAAGATCAGGCAACCCACAGTCCGCATGGCAGAAATCTAGCGACGAAGGGCGCCCGGGCGCCCGGGGCGCGGTGGCAGGAATCGATCGATGGGTGGCGCCGGCGCCCCTCACCCGGGCTGCCCGGGCGCCGACACGATGGACGCATGACGAACACCGACGCATTCGACGCCCCGCTCACCATCGACTCCGACGCCGTACTCGTCGTCATCGACGTCCAGAAGGGCTTCGACGACCACGCGTTCTGGGGCGAGCGGGACAACCCGGAGGCCGAGCGGCGGATCGGCGAGCTGATCGACACCTGGCAGGAGACCGGGCGCCCGGTCGTGGTGGTGCAGCACGCCTCGCAGACCGGGCCGCTGGCGCCGGGCACCCCGGGGTACGAGCTGAAGGACGTGGTGGCGGACGTCAAGGCGGACCTGCACATCACCAAGCCGGTGAACAGCGCCTTCTACGGCACCCCGGACCTGCACGCCTGGCTCCGGCAGCGGGGCGCCCGCCAGGTCGTCATCGTCGGGATCATGACGAACGTGTGCAACGAGACCACCGCGCGGATGGCGGGCAACCTCGGGTACGACACGATCTTCCCGACCGATGCCATGCACACCTTCGACATGGCCGGGCCGGACGGCGTGACCGTGCCGGCCGCCGAACTCGCCCGGGCCACCGCGACGGTGCTGCACGCGATGCGCTTCGCCAAGGTGGTCACCACCGGCGCCGTCCTGGCGGCGGCGGTCAGCTGATCAGCGCCTCACAGGCCGTGACCTCCACCGCGTCGAGCAGGACGAAACCCCGCCCCGGCAGTCACTCCAGGCACCGACAGGACCCGGCGGCGGGGGGGCCCCCCCCCCCCGGGGGGGGGGGGGGGGCGCGGCCGCCCCCCCCCCCCCCCCCCCCGGGCGGGGCCCCCCCCCCCCCCCGGGGGGGGGGGGGCGGCCGCCAGGGGCTCAGCCCTTCTTGGAGAGGAAGTCGTACGCCCCCGCGGCGACGTCGTCCAGGTACGGGCCGGCCTGGTACATCGGGTCGCCGGTGTGCTTCCCGACCGAGACGTTGCTGACCAGCGCCGGCTTGCCGTCCTTGACCGCCAGCCAGCCGCCCCCGCTGGAGCCGCCGGTCATGGTGCAGCCGATGACCAGCATCGGCGGGCGGGTCGGCTCGTAGGACAGCCGGCCCGGCTTGCCGCTCTCGCAGCGGTTCAGCTCCATGCCGTCGAACGGCGGGGCGGCCGGGTAGCCGTACTCGGTGACGCTCAGCTGGTCGCGCGGCGCGTTGAACCAGACCGGCACCGCACCGCCGACCGTCTCCTCCAGCGACTTCGCGCCGTCCGCGGGCTTCACCCGGATGACCGCGAAGTCGTAGTGGGTGGCCGCGTCACCGGTCTTGCCGCCCTCGGCCTTCCACTGCGGGGACGTCACCGCCTGGGTCGCGCCCCAGATGCCGAACGGCGCGTACTGGGACTCGTCCGCCTGCTTGCCACCGCTCATCGCGGCATTGCTGTTGAAGGCCGGGATGAAGGAGATGTTGCTGTAGAACGAACCGCCCTTGCCCTGGTGGACGCAGTGGCCCGCCGTCCAGACCAGGTTGCTCTTGCCGGGGTGGGCCGGGTCGGCCACCACGGTCGCCGAGCACTGCGAACGGCCCAGACCGCCGCCGGCCGCGCCGGCGCCCGGCTCGTCCGCGAACAGCTTCCCGTGCACGGCGAGCTTGGTGTACGGGTGCTGCAGGGGCTGGGCGTTGACGGTCTTCGGCAGCGGGTCGTTGCCGTTGTCGGCGGGCTGCGCGGGCGGCTGCCCGGGCTGGGCCGGCGGCTGCGCGGGCTGGGAAGGCTGGGCCGGGGCCTGGGAGGGCTGCCGCGCCGGCTGCTTGGGCGGCGCCGGGGCCTGCGAGGCCGGCTGCTGGGTGTTGGACGGCTTCGGCGCCGCCGGGGTGGTCGCGGCGGCCGGCGTGGTCGGGTGCCCCGGCTGGGTGGGCTGGCCGGCCGGCGGCTTGCTGCCCGCCGCCGGGGTGCTCGGTCCCGGGGCCGACGGCTGGGCGGGCGCCTGGCTGCCCGCGGGCTGCGGCGCCGGCGGCTCGATCGGCTCGTTCGGCTTGGCCTGGAGCAGCTTCTCCAGGGTCCAGAACCCCTTGGTGGCAGCCGGGAGGGCGTAGTCCTTCGCCCACTTCTCCCAGTCCTCGAACTTCCACTTCTTCAGGTCGTCGAGGTTGGCGGGGAGGCCGAGGGCCGGCGCGCCCGCCGCGGCGGCGGTGTCCGCCGAGCTGTTGTCCGGCCCGCACGCCGAGGTGCCGAGCAGGGTGAGTGCGAGGACCGACGCCCCGAGGACGGCCCGGGCGGAACGCGTGGATCTGACTGACGATGACATGAACTTCCGAATCCCCCATGGGTGAAAGCGCGCGGCGCCGTCGAGACGGCGCCGCGGTGCGCGGGGGAGTATTCCACTGTCCGTCAGGTGCGGGCGCACCCGCCCCCGGCGTCGCGCCGCGGGCGGGTGCCCGGCAACGGGGTCCGGGGGCGGGGCGGGGTCCGGGCAGGGCCCTACCGGCCGACCGAGCCGTCCAGTTGCTCGCGGAGGATGTCGGCGTGGCCGGCGTGCCGACCGGTCTCCTCGATCATGTGGACCAGCAGCCAGCGCATCGACGGCGCTTCGGCGCCGGGCCGCAGCGACCGGACCCCGGGGCGGTCGAGCCGGTCGGAGGCGGCGGCGATCACCTCGTTGGCGCGGGCGATCGCGGCCCGGTAGGCGGCGACCGACCCGGCCACCGTCTCGTCGCCGGGCGAGGCGGCCTCGTCGTCCCACGGTTCGTCGCCCTCGCCCCGGTAGGCCCAGAGGAACCAGTTGAGCTCGACGGCGGTGAGGTGCCGGACCAGCCAGAGCAGGCTGGTGCCGGAGGCGACGCCGGGGCGCCGGGCGTCCTCGTCGGTGAGGCCGTCGGTCTTGCCGATGACGGCCTCGCGCAGGTAGTCCAGGAAGGTCAGCAGGGTGGTCGGTTCGTCGGCGTCGAGGCCCGGCGGGCGGACGTCACGGTGCTCGTTCGCGGCGGTGTTGTCGGTCACGCCCGCCAGGCTAACGAGCCCGTCACCAGCCCTGGTGGTGGACCCAGTCCCCGAGGTGGCGGGCGCAGTCGTCGACGGACTCCCGCCAGGAGTGCACGGCGCCCTCGCCCGCCTCGTCGCTGACGTGCTTCACCAGCCGCACGGAGAGCCCGGCCCGGTGGGCGACGGTGGCGACGGCGTAGCCCTCCATGTCGACGAGGTCCGCGTGCTCGGCGAGCCGGTCACGGGCGGCCGCGCCGGAGACGAACTGGTCGCCGGTGGCCAGCACCGGGCCGTCCCCCTTGCCGACCATCAGCGGAGCGCCGTAGGTACGGCCGGTCAGCTCCAGCAGCGCGGGGCTGTCGAGGTCGTGCTGGATCACCTGGACGACCGTGTGGGTGCCCGCCCAGCCGGAGCGCAGCGCGCCCGCGGTGCCGAGGTTGACCACCTCGGAGGGGTGCTCGCCACGGGCGAGGACGGTCGCCAGCGCGGCGGTCGCGTTGACCTTGCCGATGCCCGTCAGCAGGACCGGGAGCCGGTCACCCAGGTACGCGGCCTCCTCCCGGACGGCGACGACGAGCAGCGGACGGTCGGCGGAGATCGTTCCCAGAAGTCGCATGCCGCCATGGTACGGACGGCCCTTCCGGAGACCGGGGCGGCACAACCGGACCCCTCCCCTCCGACTGTCCGGGGAACCGCATAGGGTGCATCCCGCGTCGACCCGATCACCGACCCGCCCCGCGCACCGGGGCGACGGACCCCGGCGAGCCCTGGCGGCCGCCGGCAGGGCTCGACCCCGTGGTCGGCCGCACTCGTACCAGTGATCGCAGCAGTGCCCGCGGAGCGGGGCCCGGGACCGGGCCCCCGCGATGCTCAAGATCGGCGCAAGTCGGGTGTGGCCGCGGGGAGTGACGGCCATACTGCTGGCAACGGCCGGGCCCCGGATGACGGAGCCGGCCACAGGGGAGGGTGAGGCCGGTGGCGACACCAGTACGTACGGAGCGGCCCCGCACGGTGGCGCCGGCGCGGCCCGGCGGCACGGCCGCGGCCCGGGAGACCGGCCCGCTCGGCCGGCTGCGCCGCGCCACCCGGACGGCACCGGGCCGGCTGCGGCTGGCCGGAGCGCTGCTGGCGGTGCTCACCGTGGCCTTCGGCGCGCTCACCGCCTGGCAGGTCAACTCCCGCGCACAGGCGGCTCAGCGGGTGGTCTCGTACAGCCAGCCGCTGAGCCAGGCGGCCGCCGACATCCACCGCTCACTGGCCGACGCGGACACCACGGCGGCCACCGGCTTCCTGCTCGCGGGCGCCGAGCCGAAGGCCGTCCGGGACCGCTACGAACAGGACCTCGCGACGGCGTCCCGGCTGATCGCCGAGGCGGCGGCGCGCACCACCACCTCCTCCCCCGCCCAGGGCTGGCTCGCCACGCTCAACCAGCAGGTCCCGGTGTACGCCGGCCTGGTGGAGACGGCGCGGGCCGACAACCGCCAGGGCTTCCCGCTCGGCGGCGCCTACCTGCGCCACGCCTCGGACCAGATGCGCACCGTGCTGCTGCCCGCCGCGGCCCAGCTCAGCGCCGCCGAGAACCAGGCCCTGGCGGACGACTACGCCGAGGCGCAGTCCATCCCCTGGGCCGCGTACGGGCTGGGCGTGGTGACGCTCACCGCGCTGGTCTGGGTGCAGACGACGCTGTACCGGCGGACCAACCGGGTCTTCAACATCGGGCTGCTCGGCTCGACCGCCGCCGTACTGGCCGCGGTGCTCTGGCTGACGGTGGCCGGGACGGGCGCCAACTCCACGCTGCGCGAGAGCCAGATCGACGGCGCCAACCCGCTGAAGGCCCTCAACGCCGCCCGGGTCGACGTGCTGACCGCCCGGCTGGCGGAGAACCTCCACCTGGTGGCCCGCGGCTCCAGCACCCAGTACGCGGACCTCTGGACGAAGACCACCGAGCACCTCTTCAGCTCCGACACCGGTCGCCCCGGGACGGCCGGCACCCTGGCCGAGGCCCGGCGGCTGGCGCCCGAGGACGCCGGCGCGGCCATCCTCGACGCCATGCGGCAGTACGACCAGTGGCGCGAGCGGCACCAGGCGGCGAGCAACCTGGAGAACGTCGAGGCGGACTACCAGGGCGCGCTGGACGCCACGGTGACCGTCAAGGAGGCGGACGTGCCGAAGACCTCCGACGCCGCGTTCAACGCCACCGACCAGCGGCTGGCGCAGGCCGCCGCGACCGAGCTCCAGGAGTTCAAACGGGCCGCCGAGGGCACCGACGGGGACTTGCGCACCGCCGCCGCGGCGGTCGCGGTGCTGGCCCTGGTGGCCGCCGCCGCGGCCCTGCGCGGCCTCGGCCGGCGACTGGCCGAGTACCGGTAGAAGGGGGACGGACACGATGGGCAGGACAACGGTACGGGCCGGATCGGCCACCGCGGTGGCGCTGCTCGCCTGCTGCGCGACGGTGCTCGGCACGGGCGGCCCGCAGGGCGCGGTGCTGCCGGCGGGCGCCGCCGCGCCGGCCACGGCGCCCCGGCAGGAGCAGGCCGGCAACGACTGCGACGTCTACCAGAGCGTGCCGCCGAGCAACGAGGACGGCCCGGCGGTGAAGGCCGTCAAGGCCAAGCGCAGCCTGGTGATCGGCGTCGACCAGAACAGCTTCCGCTGGGGCTCCCGCAACCCCAACACGGGCCAGATCGAGGGCTTCGACATCGACCTCGCCCGGGCGATCGGCGCCGCGATCATGGGCGATCCGGACAAGGTGACCCTCAAGGCCGTCCCGACCGCCGAGCGGGTCAAGTTCATCCAGGAGGGCCGGGTCGACCTGATCGTCCGGACCATGACCATCACCTGCGACCGGCTCCAGCAGATCGCCTTCTCCAAGCCGTACTTCAACACCAGCCAGCGCGTGGTGGTCCCCAAGGCGTCTGCGGCGAGGACGATCGACGAGGCGGTGGACGGCAAGACCGTCTGCGCGGCGACCAGTTCCTCCGCCGAGGACGAGCTGAAGTCCCGTCCGAAGGTCGCGAAGATCGTCTCGGTGGAGAACCACCTGGACTGCCTGGTGCTGATGCAGCTCGGCAAGGTCGACGCGACCATGACCGACGACGGCCTCGCGGCCAGCCAGGCCGCCCAGGACCAGACCGTCCGGCTGGTCGACGGCGAGGTCCGGCCGGCCGTGATGGGCGTCGCGATGCTCAAGAACAGCACCGACCTGACCGCCCGGGTGAACCAGGTGCTCGCCGACTACCACGCGAGCGGCGCGTGGCGGGCGGCGTACGACCGCTGGCTCAAGCCGTACATGCTGAACGACGCCGAGCACTACTGGCCGGCGCAGCGTTGACCGGCCCGGCGCGACCCCGGCGCCCCCCGAGGAACCGATGACGGCCCGATGACGACCCGTCGGCGCCCGGCCCCGGTCCGGCCCCGCGGCCACAGGCTAGGGTCGGGGCGGATCGGTCCGGGGCAGCGAGAACGATCCAGGACAGAGAAGGAGAGAGGGCGTTGGCAGCTTCCGCTGGCCCGGTACTGAGCCGGGAGGAGGTCGACCGTGCGCTGGCACGCCTCGGCGCGGACCGCGACGCGGTCGAGTCGGCGCTGCTCTCGCTCCAGGACCACGCGGGCCTGCGGCTGCTCGACGGCGCCGCGCTGACCGGGCGGACGCAGGAGCGCTGGTCCGTCGCCGGGCAGGGCCTGCCGCTGCTCTGGTCGCTGTTCGACCGTTATTCGGAGGCCCTGGCCTCGGCCCGCGCGGTGCGCGCCCGCCGGTCCAGGCCGGGCGCGGCCGAACTCGCCGAGCTGAGCGAACTGCTCACCGGCGAGGCGGTCACCGTGCCCGGCGGCGCGGTGCCGGACGGCCCGCAGCTGCTCGGCGCACCCGCCAAGCTGGTCGAGCGGGTCAGCCTGGACGACCTGATGACCAGGATGAACTCCTGGTACGCCACCGTGCTGGAGGTGGTGAGCGCCGCCGACGCCGTCTGGTCGGCGCTGCCCGCCCGGATCGACCTGCTGCTGGCCGAACTGCGCCGGGTGCAGACGCTGGCGGCCTCGCTCGGCGTGCACACCGGCAACCACCCGCTCGGCGACGACCTGGCCGGGCTCGAAGCCGATCTGACGGAGCTGCGGACCGAGGTGCGCGGCGACCCGCTGGCGCTCTGGCGCCCGGCCCGGGTACCGGCCCAGCGCGGCACCCGCCCGGACGGCACCGCGCTCGCCACACCGTCCGGCGTGGTGGACACCGAGCGCTTCGACCGGGCCGGCCGGGCGCTGGACGGCGTCCGGGTCGAGCTGGAGGACCTGCTGCGGCTGCGCGACGACGCGGAGGAGCGGCTGCAGGGCGTCGGCGACCTGCTGCAACGGGCCGACGCCACGCTGGCGCAGGCCCGTCGGGCGCGCGGCGAGGTGCTGGCGAAGATAGCCGCCACCGAGGTGCCGGCCGTGCCGGGACCGGCCTCGGCGCTGCGCGAACAGATCGTGCTGGCCCTGGAGTTGCGCCAGAGCGGCCAGTGGCACCGGCTGGCGCCGCTGCTGGACGCGCTGGAGGACGCGGCCGCCAAGGAGCTGGGCCGGGCCCGGCAGTCGCTGACCGAGGTGACCCAGCCGCTGGCCGTCCGCTCCGAGCTGCGGGGGCGCCTGGACGCGTACAAGGCGATGGCGGCCCGGCTGCGGGTGGCCGAGGACCCGGTCGTGATCGAGCGCTACGAGAAGGCCCGCTGGCTGCTCTGGAGCGCGCCCTGCGACCTGCGGGCGGCGGCCGGCGCGGTGGCCCGCTTCCAGCAGTCGCTGCGGCCGGCGCAGGCCGAGCCGCCCGGCGCCGGGCCGGTCGACGGACAGACACAGCAACACGGACTGGGGGGCTGAGGTTCATGGCGCAGGCGTGCGTACGGCCGGAGTGCACCGGCGACGGGACGATCGACGCGGACGGCTACTGCGACGAGTGCGGGCTCGCCCCGACGGGCGCGGGCTCCCCTGCGGCCGCGGGCTCCCCGGCGGGCGCCGCCCCGACGGGCTCCCCCTCGACGGGCTCCGCTGCCCCGGCGGGCACGGCCGCGGCGGGCCCCGGCTCGCCCTGCCCCCGGGAGTGCGCCGGAACCATCGACGACGACGGGTACTGCGACGAGTGCGGCCTGACCGCCCCCGGCGGTGACACCGGACTGACCCAGCCGTACGTGCCGTCCGCGCGGGTCGACCCCGACTCGGCGCGCTCCTCCCGGACCGGCTCGTCCCGCTCGCTGTCCGGCCGCTCCCGCTCGCACCGCTCCACCCGGACCGGCAGCGGCCGTTCGGTCTCGGTGCGCAGCAGCCGGGGCAGCGTCAGCGCGGGCACCCGCCACCGGCTCGGCGCCGGTCTGGTGACGGTGCCGACCGTGCCGGCGGCCGATCCGACGGCGGCGGTGCTGGCCGACCCGGAGGTGCCGGAGCGCAAGCGGTTCTGCTCCAAGTGCGAGACCCCGGTGGGCCGGGAGAAGAACGGCCGGCCGGGGCGCCCCGACGGCTTCTGCACCAAGTGCGGCACGCCGTACTCGTTCACGCCCAAGCTCCGCCGGGGGGACCTGGTCGGCGGGCAGTACGAGGTGGTCGGCTGCCTGGCGCACGGCGGGCTCGGCTGGATCTACCTCGCCATCGACCGGCGGGTCAACGACAAGTGGGTGGTCCTCAAGGGCCTGCTGGACACCGGGGACGAGGACGCGCTCGCGGTGGCCGTGGCCGAGCGGCGCTTCCTCGCCGAGGTGGACCATCCCAACATCGTCCGCATCATCAACTTCGCCGAGCACCCGGACCTGCGCACCGGCTCCACCGACGGCTACATCGTGATGGAGTACGTCGGCGGCAAGTCGCTCAAGGACATCGCCAACGAGCGCCGGGCGCCGGACGGCCGACGGCTGCCGCTGCCGGTGGAACAGGGCATCGCGTACGCGCTGGAGGCGCTGCCGGCGCTCGGGTACCTGCACAGCCGGGGCCTGGTCTACTGCGACTTCAAGATCGACAACGTGATCCAGAGCGGCGACGCGCTCAAGATCATCGACATGGGCGCCGTCCGCCGCCTCGACGACGACGGCCCGATCTACGGCACCATCGGCTACCAGGCCCCGGAGATCGCCACCGACGGCCCCTCCCCCGCCTCCGACCTCTACACGGTGGCCCGCACGCTGGCCGTGCTCACCTTCGACTTCCAGGGCTACAGCACCACCTACCGGGAGAGCCTGCCCGGGCCGGAGTCGGTGCCGGCCTTCGCCGAGTACGAGTCCTACTACCGCTTCCTGGTCCGCGCCACCGACCCGGACCCGGCCCGCCGCTTCGGCTCCGCCGAGGAGATGGCCGACCAGCTCACCGGCGTGCTCCGCGAGGTGCTGGCGCTCCAGGACCAGCGGCCCCGCCCCGCCCTCTCCACCCTCTTCGGCCCGGAACTGCGGGTGGTCGACACCGAGCTGGTGCTCCCCGCGGTGCGCCGCGGCGAGCTGCGGGTGACCGCGCTGGACCCGGCCGCCGCCGCCCTGGCGCTGCCCGTCCCGCGGGTCGACCCGAACGACCCGAACGCGGGCTTCCTGGCCGCCCTGCTGGCCGCCGACCCGGCGGAGGCACTCGCCGCGCTGGCCGGCGCCCCCGCCGTCTCCACCGAGCGCCGGCTGCGCGAACTGCGCGCCCACCTGGAACTGCGCAGCCGCGCCGACGCCGACCGGATGCTCGCCGCCCTGGAGAAGGACCACCCGGACGACTGGCGGGTGGTCTGGTACCGCGGCCTCGTCGCCCTGGTCGACTCCGTCAGCGGCTCCTCCGGTCCCGGGTCCCCCGGCGAACCCGACGAGGCGAGGCTGCGGGCCGCCGCCGAGGCCTTCGACGCCGTCTACGACGCCTTCCCCGGCGAGTCCGCCCCGAAGCTCGCCCTCGCCATCTGCGCCGAACTGCTCGGCGACGGCGGCGACGCGGCCGAGTTCTACCGCCTGGTGTGGACGACCGACCAGGCCTACCTCAGCGCCGCCTTCGGCCTGGCCCGGGTCCGCCTCGCCGACGGGGACCGCCCCGGCGCCGTCCGGGCGCTGGAGTCGGTACCGGCCACCTCCAGCCAGTTCACCGCCGCCCGGATCGCCGCCGTCCGGGCCCGGCTGCGCGAACGGCCCGCCACCGACCCGCTCGGCGCCGACCTCGGCGCCTGCTCCGAGCAGTTGACCGCCCTGCGGCTGGACGACCGGACCCGCGAGGAGCTCTCCGTCGAGGTGCTCGACAGCGCGCTCGGCTGGGTGTCCGCCGGCTCGCCCGGCGGCGCCGGGCAGGCGGGCGCAACGGCCGGGGCGAGCGGGGCGGACGGGACCGGTGGGACCGCGACGACCGGCGCGGTCACCGTCCTCGGACGGCCGGCCGCCGACCGGGAACTGCGGCTCGCACTGGAGCAGTCCTACCGGGTACTCGCCCGGTTGGCCGACCGGGCCGAGATCAGGATCGAGATGGTGGAGCGGGCCAACCGCGCCCGCCCCAGAACGTGGGTGTAGCAATGCCGCAGCAGACCGTGTGCCAGAGCTGTTCCGAGCCGCTGGACCAGGAGGACGCGTACTGCGGCTCCTGCGGGGCGAGCCGGAACGGCCGTCCGGCTCCGGGCGCGATGCCCGCGAGCTGGTCCGCCGCCCAGGGCGCCGGCGGGGCGGACCACGCGCCGACCGTGCCGGTGCCGGTGGTGCCCGCCGCCGCGCCCGGAGCGGCGGTGCCCGCCCAGGGCGGCCCCGGCTGCGTGCACTGCGGCCTGCCGCAGGTCACCTCCGACGGCTACTGCGAGGCCTGCGGGGGCGCCCAGCCGCGCCCGCGCGACCACATGGAGAAGGCCCTCGGGGGCGTCGCCGGGGTCAGCGACCGCGGTCTGCGCCACCACCGCAACGAGGACTCCTTCACCGTCGCCGCCACCTCGCTGCCCGGTGGCGAGCCGGTCGTGGTGGCCGTGGTCTGCGACGGGGTCTCCTCCTCCGACCGGCCCGACCAGGCCTCCGAGACCGCCGTCGACGCGGCGTCGGAATCCCTGCTGACCGCGCTGGAGGCCGGCCGCGACCCCGAGGCCGCGATGCGCGACGCGATCGCCGACGCGGCCGCCGCCGTCGCCGCGCTCGCCGAGGACGGCGGCGCGCCCGCCCGGCCCGACGTCAACGCACCGGCCTGCACCTACGTCAGCGCCATAGCCTCCGGCGGCCGGGTCACCATCGGCTGGGTCGGCGACACCCGGGCGTACTGGATCCCGGACGACCGGGTCGCCGCCGAGCCGTTCCGGCTCACCCAGGACGACTCCTGGGCCGCCCGGATGGTCGAGGCCGGGCTGATGGGCGAGGCCGAGGCCTACGCGGACCCGCGCGCCCACGCCATCACCGGCTGGCTCGGCGCGGACGCCGAGGAGGTCGTCCCGCACACCCTGGACTTCACCCCGCACGTCCCCGGCGTGCTGCTGATCTGCACCGACGGCCTCTGGAACTACGCCGAGGCCGCCACCGACCTCGCGTTCTACGTGCGCCAGGACGCCCGGACCGAGCCGCTCGCCGCCGCCCGGACGCTGGTGAAGTTCGCGGTCGCGGCCGGCGGGCACGACAACATCACCGTCGCCGTGCTGCCGATCGACCCGCCGACCGGTCTGGCCGGTGCGGCGTGGCCGGACGCCGAGGACGAGCGCACCGCCACCGCCCTGGACCTGCCGGTGCTCCGCCCGGCGGCCGCCCCCGCCGGCGGACCGGCGGACGACGAGGAGGACCACGACCCGACGCTGCCGGACCTGCCGGTGATCGGCTCGCCCGCCGCGCCCCTGCCGCCGGCCCCGCCGGCTCCCCCCGCGCGGCCCGGCGTCCCGCCGCGCCCGCCGCAGCCGCCGCTGGGCTGACGCCCTGCCGCGGCCCACTCCACCGACCGTTCGCACCATCCGACCACCCGACGGGAGCCACCGGCCCATGGCAACACTGGCTAAGCCGAACCTGCCCAGGTTCGACGTGGAGATCTTCCAGAACGCGTTCCTCGCCGACGGCGCCCGCGAGGTGAACGCCATCGTCACCGTCACCGCGACCGGCGGCGGCACCTCCGGCGGTCGGCCGCTCGGGGTGACCGACAGCGGGCCGCTGGACGCGGGAGCGCACTCCGCCGCCGTGGTGATCATGGTGGACTGCTCCGGCTCGATGGACTACCCGGCCAGCAAGATGCGCGGCGCCCGGGAGGCCACCGCCGCCGCCATCGACACCGTCCGCGACGGCGTCGCCTTCGCCGTGGTGGCCGGCACCCACGAGGCCCGGGAGATCTTCCCCGGCGACGGCGGCCTCGCGACCGCCTCGCCGGCCACCCGGGCCCAGGCCAAGGAGGCGCTGCGCCGGCTCAGCGCGGCCGGCGGCACCGCCATGAGCACCTGGCTCGCCAAGGCCGACGCGCTCTTCCTGACCCGCCGTGACATCGCCATCCGGCACGCCATCCTGCTCACCGACGGCAAGAACGAGCACGAGTCGGCGGCCGACCTGGAGCGCGTGATCGAGCGCGTCACCGGCCACTTCACCGCCGACTGCCGCGGCGTCGGCACCGACTGGCGGGTGGACGAACTGCGCCGGATCTCCTCCGCGCTGCTCGGCACCGTCGACATCGTCGCCGAACCGTCCGGCCTCGCCGAGGACTTCCGCTCCATGATGGAAGGCGCCATGGGCAAGCAGGTCGCCGACGTCGCGCTGCGGATCTGGACGCCGGCCAACGCCGTGGTGACCTTCGTCAAGCAGGTCGCCCCCACCGTGGAGGACCTCACCGGCCGCCGCACCGAGGCCGGGCCGCGGGCCGGCGACTACCCGACCGGCTCCTGGGGGGACGAGAGCCGCGATTACCACGTCTGCGTGGAGGTCCCGGCCGCCGCCGTCGGCAACGAGATGCTCGCCGCCCGGATCAGCCTCGTCCTGCCGCCGCAGACCGGGAGCACCCCCGAGGTGCTGTCGCAGGGCCTGGTCAAGGCGGTCTGGACGGACGACCTGGCCTCGTCCACCCGGATCAGCCCGCAGGTCGCCCACTACACCGGGCAGGCCGAGCTGGCCTCCTCGATCCAGGAGGGCCTGGAGGCGCACCGCGCCGGGGACGTCGACCGCGCCACCGCCAAGCTCGGCGCCGCCGTCCGGATCGCCCACGCGACCGGGAACGAGGGCACCTTCAAGCTGCTGCAGAAGGTGGTGGACGTGGTCGACCCGAAGGAGGGTACGGTTCGGTTCCGTAAGAATGTGAGTGAGGCCGACTCGATGACCCTTGAGACCCGGTCGACCAAAACCGTCCGTGTGAAGAAATGACCGCTGAAGTACCGGTGGGGCCGCGGCCCGGCCGGACGCTGCCCCAGCTGGCTGGAAATCGAGGGGGGACCTGATGCCGATCTGCCCGAGGGGGCACGAGTCGCAGGCCGAGGACTGGTGCGACTTCTGCGGCTTTCCGATGACACCGCCACCGCCGATCCCGCCGCCGCCCGGCACCCACCCGGGCGCGCCCGGGGCACCGGCGGCGCACGGTGGTCACGGCGGGCACGACGGTTTCGGCGGCCCCGGGGCGCACGGCGGGCAGGGGTACCCCGGCCACGGCGGCGCGCCGTTCGGCGGGCCGGTGCAGCCGCGCCCCGAGCAGCCGGGCCCGGGCGCCGTCCCGCCGGGCGCGCAGGGCTTCCCGGACCTCACCGAAGGCCTGGTGGTCTGCCCGATCTGCCGCAGCCCGCAGACCGGCCGGTTCTGCGAGGAGTGCGGGTACGACTACGACCTCTCCTCGCCCTCGCGGCGCCAGCCCCCGCCGTCCGGCGGGGCACCGGCAGGCGGGCCCGGACCCGACCCGCTGAACATCCCGGCGGCGTACGGCGGCCCCCAGCCGCCGGCCCAGCAGCCGCAGCCGCCGCACGCCCAGCAGCAGCGGCCCGCCTACGGCTACCCGCAGCTCGGCGGCGAGCCGTACCAGGAGGCACGGCACCAGGAGCCGGCGTACCAGGAGCAGCCCTACCAGGAGGCCGCGTACCAGGAGCGCCCCCACCAGGAGTCCGGCTACCAGGAGCAGCAGCCCTACCAGGAGCGGCCGCGCGAGGACTCCGGTCCGGTCTACGCCCAGCCCGGTCCGAACGGGCGCGGCGCCGAGTTCGGCACCTCGTTCAACCTGGCCCCGCCGGTCCTGCCGCAGCCGCCGCAGGCCCCGCAGGCTCCGCAGCAGGTCCAGCAGCAGCCTCCGCAGCAGCACCCGCACGGTCAGCAGGTCCCGCAGCCGCCCCAGCCCGCCCCGCAGCCGGAGCAGGCCCAGCAGCAGGCGCACCAGCCGCCGTACCAGGGCGCGCAGCCCGAGCCGGTCCGGACCAACTGGATCGCCGTGGTCTCGGCCGACCGCGACTACTTCACCGACATGATGGCCCGCAGCGGTCCGGAGGCCGCGGGTCTCTTCTTCCCCCCGTACTGCCCCGAGCGGCGCATCCCGCTGACCGGCCGCGGCCAGCTGCGGATCGGCCGGCGCAGCCAGCACCGCGGCACCGTGCCGGAGATCGACCTCTCCGTCCCGCCGGAGGACCCGGGCGCCTCGCACCAGCACGCGCTGCTCGCCGAACAGTCGGACGGCAGCTGGGTGCTGGTCGACCAGGACTCCACCAACGGCACCACGATGAACGGCGGCGCCGAGTCGCTCACCCCGCACACCGCCGTCCCGCTGAACGACGGCGACCGGATCCACATCGGGGCGTGGACCACCATCACCCTGCACCGCGCCTGACCCCGAGGTCGGGCCCCTGATGCCCGGGCCCGGGCGGGAGTCGACTCCCGCCCGGGCCCCTCGGCGTCCGCCCCCGCGCGCAGTGGCCCTCACCCCGTACACGCACGGTCCGGACCCCTGGTCGGGGGCCCGGCGGCCCGGCAAAATGATCTTCAAATCACGTCCGACCGGTCTCCCCAGCACACCCCGTGTACCCCTACGCTCAGGCCACATGACTGCAGCTATATCCGCCGACGGAATCCGTCAGCGGTACGGGGATGTGCAGGCCGTCGACGGGGTGTCCCTCACCGTCGAGGTCGGCGAGTTCTACGGGATCCTGGGCCCGAACGGCGCCGGGAAAACGACCACACTGGAGATTCTGGAGGGAATCCGGAAGCCCGACGAGGGCCGGATCGAACTGCTGGGGATGGCGCCCTGGCCGCGCAACGCGAAACTGCTGCCGCGGATCGGCGTGCAGTTCCAGGCTTCGGCCTTCTTCAACAAACTGACGGCGCGGGAGACGATCCGCACCTTCGCCTCGTTCTACGGCGTCGGCCCCAAGCGGGCCGACGCGATGCTGGAGCGGGTGGGCCTCACCGAGTCGGCCGGGGTGATGACCGACAAGATGTCCGGCGGCCAGGCCCAGCGCCTCTCGATCGCCTGCGCGCTGGCCCACGACCCGGAGCTGGTCTTCCTGGACGAGCCGACCACCGGTCTCGACCCGCAGGCCCGCCGCAACCTCTGGGACCTCCTGCGGGACATCAACGCCGAGGGCCGCACGGTCGTGCTGACCACCCACTACCTGGACGAGGCCGAGGTGCTCTGCGACCGCGTCTCGGTGATGGACCACGGCAAGGTCCTGCGCACCGGCGCACCGGCCGCGCTGGTCCGCGAGATCGACGACACGGTGCGGATCAGCGTGGAGTCGGGGCTGCTGACCGTCGAGCGGGTGCGTGACCTGCTCGACGCGGCCGGCGCCGAGATCGCCTCGGTCGAGGACGACGGCGTCTCGCTCGCGGTCTCGACCCGCCTCCCGGCCCCGGTGCTCGCCGTGCTGGCCGAGCAGAACGCGCTGCGCGGACTCGAAGTCCGCGGCGCCACCCTGGAGGACGTCTTCCTCCAGCTCACCGGACGGGAGTACCGCGCATGAGCGCCGAACGCACGCGGGACGCGGCCGTTCCGGCCCAGCGCACGCCCGAACCCGCCGGCGCGCCCGCCGGGCAGCCGGAGCGCGAGCGGGTGAGCGCGTTCGCCAGCCTCTCGCGGGTGATGGTGGTCGCCTTCCTCCGGGACCGCACCGCCGTCTTCTTCGTGATCCTCTTCCCCCTGATGTTCCTGCTGCTGTTCGGCACCCTGCTCAAGGGCGCGACCAGCCCGCACGCCAAGGTGGCGCAGGTCGGCGCGGTCCAGGTGCTGGACTCGGTGCAGGGCGACGGCCGGGCCGCGCTGGAGAAGGTCCTCACGATCAGCCGCGGCGACGACGAGGCCGCCGCGCTGGAGAAGGTCCGCAAGGGCGACCTGGACGCGATGATCAAGGAGGGCCCGGACGGCAAGGTGGTGCTGCGCTTCAGCGCCGCCGACCAGGTCCGCGCCGGCTCCGTCCAGGGCATCGTCAACTCCGTCGTCCAGCAGGCCAACCAGGCCGCCAGCGGCAAGCCCGCCGCCTTCGTCCTGGACTCCGGCCAGGTCGAGGACAACTCGCTGAAGCCGATCCAGTTCCTCACCCCCGGCCTGCTCGGCTGGGCGGTGGCCACCGGCGCGGTGTTCGGTGCCTCGCTGACCCTGGTGTCCTGGCGGAAGAAGCAGGTGCTGCGGCGGCTGCGGCTGGCCCCGGTGAGCGCCGGGTCGATCGTGGCCTCCCGGATCGCCGTCTCGGTGCTGACGGCCCTGGTCCAGACCGCCGTCTTCCTCGTCGTCGCCACCATGCCGTTCTTCGGGCTGAAGCTCACCGGCGACTGGTGGCTGATCATCCCGCTGGTGGTCTGCGCCACGATCGCCTTCATGTCGATCGGCCTGCTGGCCGGGTCGCTGGCGAAGACCGAGGAGGCGGCCAACGGCATCTCGCAGATCATCGTGCTGCCGATGTCGTTCCTGTCCGGCTCGTTCTTCCCGACCGATGACATGCCGACCTGGCTGAAGGCCGTCTCCGAGGCGCTGCCGCTCAAGCACCTGGTCACCGCGGCGCAGTCGGTGCTCTCCCGGGGCGGCGGCGTGATGGACGCGCTGCCGACCATGGGCGGGCTGCTGGCGTTCGCCGCCGTGCTCACCGCGATCGCCTGGCGGTTCTTCCGCTGGGAGGACGCCTGAGCCGAACGCTGACGGCGGCGGGGTCGTACGCCCCCGGTCCTGGTCCCCAGGTCCCGGTGTACGGCCCCGCCGCCGTCTGCGACCATGGTCGGGTGAAAGAGATCCGGCGTGGCACGCTCAGCGAGGAGACCTTCTTCGAACAGGTCGGCGGCGAGCCGACCTTCCGGCGACTGGTGCACCGGTTCTACCAGGGCGTCGCGGGGGACGAGTTGCTGCGGCCGATGTACCCCGAGGAGGACCTCGGCCCGGCCGAGGAGCGCCTCACGCTCTTCCTGATGCAGTACTGGGGCGGCCCGCGCACCTACAGCGAGCAGCGCGGGCACCCGCGGCTGCGGATGCGGCACGTGCCGTTCCGGGTCGACCGCGCGGCGCACGACGCCTGGCTGAAGCACATGCGGGCCGCGGTGGACGAGCTGGCGCTGCCGGCCGACGCCGAGCGGCAGCTGTGGGACTACCTCACCTACGCCGCCGCCTCGATGGTCAACACCGAGGGCTGACCCGGGCCCCTTCGCCCGGGGCCCCGCGCATCGGGGTCCAGCAGCATCGGGGTCCGGCGCATCGGGGTCCAGCGCATCGGGGTCTAGCGCATCGGGCTGAGCCCGAGGCCGGCCCCGGGCGCCGCCGCGGTCCGCACCGCCACCGACCCCGCCGGTGCGCTCAACCGCAGCCAGCCACCGGCGCGGTGCACGGTCAGCGGCGCACCCGGCTTGAGGAACCCGATCACATAGGCCGCGTGCGCGGCGCGCAGCGGCAGCTCGGGAAGGGCGCCCACCGGCCGGGACCAGATCTCGTCGGCCAGCCCGTCCAGCACCGCACGGGTCCGGTGGTGCGCCGGGACGGCCTCGCTGCGCTCACGGAACTCCCGCACCCCGGCCATCAGTTCGGGGTACACCTCGGCCACCGGCGGCTCGCCGACCGGGCGCCAGCCGGAGCGCGGCGGCAACAGGCCGGCCCAGGCCGGACCGGTCACGGGCGCGGGCAGCTCCACGGCGTTCCCGGCACTGTCCAGGCCGTCCAGCAACTGCCCCGCCGAGACCGTGCGGTCGGCCGGCCCGACCGGCCCGGCGAGCCGCGCGGTCCGGACCGCCAGCGCGCCGGAGCTCCCCAGCGGCAGCCGGCCGAAGACGGCCAGCACGCCGTCGCCGCCGGCCTGCTTCGCCACCGCCTGCAAGCGCACCGCCGCCGCCCGGTCGAAGCGCAGCAGACGGACCAGGAAGGCGCCCAGGTCGGCGGCCTCCCCGGCGTCGGCGAGGGCGAGGGCGGCGGTGGGGGTCAACGCGCTTCAGCTCGAATCCGTGTATTCGGTGATGGGTGGTGGTCCGGGCCGGGGGCTCAGGCCGCCGCGGCGTCCAGGCTGCGTCCGTCCCGGCTGTGCCCGTCCGCGCCGCGGTCGTCGTCCGTGAAGCGGCCCAGGAACTCCCGCTCCACCGGGCTGATCCGGCGCGGGCGGCCCTCGGCCAGGTCGTAGGGGACGACCACGGTGGACGCCCGGACGTACACCGTCTCGGTGCCGTCCTCGGCGGTGTCCTTGATCTCGTACGACACGGTCAGCGAGGCGCCGCCGATCTTGGTGACCCAGGTCTCGATGGTGACCGGCTCGGGCCGGTGCACCAGCGGGCGCTTGTAGTCGATCTCGTGGCGGGCCACCACCGAGCCGCCCGCGAACTCCCCCGCACCGGCCGCGGCGGCCTGGGTGAACATGAAGTCGATCCGGGCCTCCTCCAGGTAGCGCAGGAAGACCACGTTGTTGACGTGCCCGAAGGCGTCCATGTCGGACCAACGCAGCGGACAGGCGTAGATGTGGCGTGCCACGGGTGTTCTCCTCGATGTCCGGTGACCCGCCGGCGGGTGACGGCCGGTGGGCCGCGGCCCGGCAGGCCGCCCCCGGGGGGCAGTCTGCCGGGCCGTTGTGACAGCTGGGTGTCAGCCTCGGGTCAGCTTCTTGTAGGTGGCCCGGTGCGGACGGGCCGCGTCGGCGCCCAGCCGCTCGATCTTGTTCTTCTCGTACGACTCGAAGTTGCCCTCGAACCAGAACCACTTGCTCTCGCCCTCGTAGGCGAGGATGTGGGTGGCCACCCGGTCCAGGAACCAGCGGTCGTGGGAGATGACCACGGCGCAGCCGGGGAACTCCAGCAGCGCGTTCTCCAGCGAGGAGAGGGTCTCGACGTCCAGGTCGTTGGTGGGCTCGTCGAGGAGCAGCAGGTTGCCGCCCTGCTTGAGGGTGAGCGCCAGGTTCAGGCGGTTGCGCTCACCGCCGGAGAGCACGCCGGCCGGCTTCTGCTGGTCCGGGCCCTTGAAGCCGAACGCCGAGACGTAGGCGCGGGACGGCATCTCGACCTGGCCGACGTTGATCCAGTCCAGGCCGTCGGAGACGACCTCCCAGAGCGTCTTCTTCGGGTCGATGTTGGCGCGGCTCTGGTCGACGTAGCTGATCTTGACGGTCTCGCCGACCTTGACGATGCCGGAGTCCGGGGTCTCCATGTCCTGCAGCATCTTGAACAGCGTCGTCTTGCCGGCGCCGTTGGGGCCGATGATGCCGACGATGCCGTTGCGCGGCAGGGTGAAGCTCAGGTCGTCGATCAGGACCTTCTCGCCGAAGGCCTTGTTGAGGTTCTCGACCTCGATGACGATGCTGCCCAGACGCGGGCCCGGCGGGATCTGGATCTCCTCGAAGTCCAGCTTCCGCATCTTGTCGGCCTCGGCCGCCATCTCCTCGTAGCGGGCCAGACGCGCCTTGGACTTCGCCTGACGGCCCTTGGCGTTGGAGCGGACCCACTCCAGCTCCTCGCGGAGCCGCTTGGCGCGCTTGGCGTCCTTCTGGCCCTCGACCTTGAGGCGCGACTGCTTGCTCTCCAGGTAGGTGGAGTAGTTGCCCTCGTAGCCGATCGCGCGGCCGCGGTCGAGCTCCAGGATCCAGCCGGCCACGTTGTCCAGGAAGTACCGGTCGTGGGTGACGGCGACGACGGTGCCGGCGTACTTGGCCAGGTGCTGCTCCAGCCAGTTCACCGACTCGGCGTCCAGGTGGTTGGTGGGCTCGTCGAGCAGCAGCAGGTCGGGGGCCTCCAGCAGCAACTTGCAGAGCGCCACGCGGCGCTTCTCGCCACCGGAGAGCTTGGTGACCGGCCAGTCGCCGGGCGGGCAGCCCAGCGCGTCCATGGCCTGCTCCAGCTGGGCTTCGAGGTCCCAGGCGTTGGCGTGGTCCAGGTCCTCCTGGAGCTTGCCCATCTCGTCGAGCAGCGCGTCCGAGTAGTCGGTGGCCATCAGCTCGGCGATCTCGTTGAAGCGGTTGAGCTTCCCCTTGATCTCCTTGACGCCGTCCTCGACGTTCTCCAGAACGGTCTTGGTCTCGTCGAGCGGCGGCTCCTGGAGCAGCATGCCGACGGTGAACCCGGGCGAGAGGAAGGCGTCGCCGTTGGACGGCTGCTCCAGGCCGGCCATCATCTTCAGCACGGTGGACTTACCCGCGCCGTTGGGGCCCACGACGCCGATCTTCGCCCCCGGGAGGAAGCTGAGCGTCACGTCGTCAAGGATGACCTTGTCTCCGTGCGCCTTGCGTACCTTGCGCATCGTGTAGATGTATTCCGCCACGTGAGATCGCTCCGGCGTCGTCGGGAGTAATTCGGCTTGCAGCCTTCCATTGTGCCGCACCCGGCCGAGAGCCCGAACCGCCAGCCTTGCCCCACTGGGGTATCCCGCCGGTATCCCGCCCCTGACGCCCGCGCCGGCCCCGGCCACCACCGCCCGGCGCGGCCCCGCCCGGACGCACCGCGGCCCGGCTCCCCGCAGCGAGTGCGGGGAACCGGGCCGGGTGGTGGGCGCCCGCCCTGCCGGAGCAGGCCGGGCGCCCTTCACTGCGTTCAGTACTGCTTCAGTACCGGTGCGGCGCTGCCTCAGGCGGCGCTGCGACCGTGGCGACCGCGGCGGCGCAGGACGAAGACCGCGGCACCGCCCGCCACGACCAGGCCACCGGCGACGGCGGCGAGGATCGGGGTGGCGTCGTTACCACCGGTGGCGGCCAGGCCGCCCGTGGTGCCGGGAGCCGGGCTGCTGGCGGCCGGGGCCGGGTGCGCCGAGGAGCTGGACGGAGCGGCGGTCGGCGTACCGGTACCGCTCGGGGTCGGCGTGGCCGTGGCCGTGGCGCTGGTGCCGGCCGACGGGGTGGCGGTCGGCGTGGTCACGCTGGTGACCTTGCAGTCCAGGATGCCCTTGAACTCCTTGGTGAAGCCGTTCGGGCCGGTCACCTTGATGTCGTAGGCGGTGTCCTCGTTGACCTGGACCAGCACGCTCTCCATCTTGCCGGGCTGGACGGTGACCGTCTTGCCCGGTGCGACGGTCACGGAGGCCGCCTCGTCGCCGCCGTTGGCGACGTTGACGCGGACGCCGTTGGAGTCGCACTCGACCTGGGCGTTGCTGTCCAGCAGCGGGCCCTTGCCGGCCTTCCACGCGGCCTTGGCCGCGTCCACCACGCTGAGCTTGGTGGAGCCGGCCAGGATCATGGTCTGGCTGTGCTTCTCGGGGGTGTAGCCCTTGCTCAGGAAGACCCGGCCGTTGGGCACGACGGTCTCGGCCGAGGCCGTCACCGTGGCCGTGCCGTCCGGGGTGCCGGCCGGCACGTCCAGGAACAGCTGGGTGTCCTTGGCGACCGGGCCGGTCAGGCCGGTGACCGGCTTGCCGTCCTTGTCGACCAGCTTCGCCTTGTCCGCGGCGTCGCCGGAGAGCGCGAGCTTCACCTCGGAGGCGCTGGTGTTGATGGTGAACGGACCGAGCTTGTTGCCCGGCTTGCCCGACACCGAGTCCGGAGTGAGGCTCAGCGAGGGCTTGGGCTCGGCCGCGATGCCCTTGTTGGCGTCGCTGACCAGGTAGTCGCGCAGCTTCTTGGCCTGCGCGTCGACCGGGGTGGCGTTCTTGCCGTCGGAGAACTTCCAGATCGCGGCCTGGGTGCCCGCGGCGGCGTCGTCGGCGGTGAGCTGACCGTCCTTGATGCCGGCCGCGTCGGCCAGCTTCTTGAGGTCGGTGACCTGCGGGTAGGAGTTCTCCAGGATCCAACGGATCTTGGCGGCGTCCTGAGCCTTCTCCTTGCGGCCGAGCGAGCTCGACTTCCAGTCCGACTCCTGGTACTCGACCCTGCTCTCGATGTTGACCGGGTGGTCGATGTCGATGCAGTACGTACGAAGCTCGCCGTTGGCCGTCTTGAGGGTGAACAGACCGCCCTGAACGGAGTGACCGCCCTCGATGGCGATCTCCTCGCTCTGCATGGTCGGCTGGATCACCGCCGTGACGCCCGCACCCGGTGCGTCGGCCGCAGCCGCCGCACCGGCTGCGAGCAGGCTCCCGCCCAGCGCTACGCTGGTCGTGAGCATGACAGTGGTTATGCGCGGAAGACTCCGCCCCTGCCTCTGGAACATCTGGGATCCCTCCGGGCCGGGCCATGCCGATGGGCTGCCCGCCTTGCATTGCCGCGCCCCCTGTGGCGCCGCTGCACGTGTGTGAACCAGACGAATCCTATTGAGCCAGGGAGGCGCGCAAACCCCCATGCGAAATCAGGACGATTCCGTATCTGTATCGTTATCAATGCTCCCATCACCCACACAAGCTGACGATCAGCCAGAAACTCCCGATCTTTCACTTAACCGGTCCGGTGTTTGCACGCGCGGGCACAACAACCGTCTCGATCAACATATTTGTCGACAGTTGAGACGGTCGACGGTCAGACCGAAGAAGCCAGGGCGTCACTCTCCGTTCCCCCGCCGTCCACCCGCGCCCCGACCCCGGCGACCGCCAACAGGGGTGCCACCGGCGGGCCGACCGCCGCCCTCCGCGCCTGCAGTGCGTCCGCGATCCAGCCCGGTACCGCCTCGCCCACGGACACCTCCCGACCCTCCGCCGGCTCCGCCCGCGAGGCCGCACCCCACGTGAAGACGGCGGTGCCACGACTGAGGTCGTGCCCGACCGACCGGGCGTCGATCTCGACTCTGCTGCGCCGCGCCTCGCCGTCCATCCACTCCCGGACCCTCAACCGCCCGCTCACCACCACCGGATCACCCTTCGACAGCGAGCCGATCAGATGAGCCGCCAGCGCCCGCCAGGCCGTCACCGTCACCCACTGCGTCTCGCCGTCCACCCAGGCCTCCCGCAGCCGGTCGTACCGGCGCTCCGTCGACGCCAGCCGGAAGTTGGCCACCGCCACCCCGTCCGCCGTCCGCGTGCAGCTCACCTCGGTCGCGACATTGCCGATGACCGTCACCTGGGTCTCGTTCACAGAACACGCTCCGTTCTCCCGGATGCACCGTACGGAATCGACCGGCGCGAGTTGAGAGTGCGCTTCCCGGAAAATCCGCACCAGGCAGATCGGAAATCCTGTGGACAAGTCGGCCCTGTGGAAAACCGGTGTCACTCACAGGGGTGAATTTCGGCCCTTCCGGTCCTACTTTCGGCCTGGCTTCTACGGGGCCATGACAACAAACGCCCCGCTTCCCGCCGTACCCGCGCACCCCCAGGGGTGGCCTGCCCGGCCGTCCGCCCACGTCATCCGACCGAACGAACCCGAATACGGCCCCCCACCCGCGCCGAGACCGGTAGTTTCTCCGTGCCGAATCCATAACGGGTGGGGCGGCAGCCCCGTAACGACTGCACAACGTCCGGCGCCGAAGCGGGCCAGACCGCTGCACGCACGGCCGTCACCTGCGATTATCGGACCGCTCCACCGAAGCCGACACACCCGCGACGGTGTTGTTACACCCGGCCGAGGTTCTGGACACCCTTATCCTGTCCCCGACAGGGCAAGGCCCCGCCAACCCCCACCCCACCCTCAGGCAGGGGCCGGACAGCGGGCGCCCCGCGCGCTCGTCGCCCGATCCCGGCAACGGTCACGCCCATCAGGGCGCCGTCCGTCCCGCCCCCATAGCTCAGCGGATAGAGCACCCGCCTTCTAAGCGGTAGGTCGCAGGTTCGAATCCTGCTGGGGGCACCGCACCGAATTCCCGCAGGCCACGCCCTCGGCGAGGGCTTTGCCCGGCCGGGCCGCCGGATAATCCCGTGTACCGAACGCGCATAGCCCGTGACAATGCGTGTCGTGGCGGGGGCGGAAACGACACCGGGGGAAACACCGGTACGAACCGGTCGTACGGCCCGAACGGAAACAACGGGCGAATCAGACAACACCCCCGGGGCCGCCGCGCCACTCGCCTCCGGTGCCGCTCCGGACGGCGGCCGCGGGCCGTCCCCGGCGCCGCGGAGCCCCGCTCAGCGCCGCTCAGCACCGCGAAGTCCCGCTCGGCTCCGCTCAACCCTGGCCGGCGGCCGCTCCGGGCAGCCCCGCCAGATAGGCGTCCAGTAGCGCCACCTGCCGCTCGGGCGGGAACTCCGCCGGGGCGAACAGCGCCTGCACCACCAGCCCCAGCGCGAAGGCCTGCGCCCCCGCGGCGAGCTGCCCGGCGTCCACGCCGTCCGGCAGCTCCCCCAGCCGCTGCGCGGCGGCCACCGACTCGGCCAGCAGCGCCCGCGCCCGCCCGTAGCGGGCCGCGTGCGCGGCGGCCAGCTCCGGGTCGGCCAGCGCGACGTCCCAGGAGCCGACCCAGATCCGGTTGCCGGCCGTGCCGGCCCCGTCCAGCGGAAGGATGTCGAGCAGAGCCGCCCGCAGCCTGGGCAGTCCGGCGGGCGGCGGCGGGCTGCCGTCCGCCGGGGCGGTCCGGCGCGGCCGCTGCTGGGAACGCCGGTCCAGTACGTCGAGGGCGTGTGCCACGAGCGCCCGCTTGTTGGGGAAGTAGTGCGTCAACAAACCGGTGGAGGCGCCCATTTCGGCGGCCACCGCACGCAGCGTCAGCCCCTCGAAGCCGCGCGAGGAGAGCACCCGCCAGACCGCCTCGGAGACGTCCTCGCGGCGGGCTTCATGGTCTCCCCGGGCTGGTGTCATAAGCGGTATGGTACCTACCAAACGTTTGTTATGTATGCCGGAACGGCCGGGCCGCGCCCCGCCCCCACACCCGGCCCCGCCCGAAAGGCCCGCCGATGTTCGCCATCCCGCTCGCCGACCGTGCCGAACTGCGCCCTCTGGAACCGTGGCAGGCCACCGAGTTCCTGACCCACATGGACCGCGCCCGCGACCACATGAACCCGTGGATCACCTGGGCCCACCGCTCCACCGACCTGGCGTCAGCCCGCGCCACCCTGCAGGGCTACGCCGACCGGCAGGCCGCCGACGCCGGCCGGCTCTACGGCATCTGGCTGGACGGCACGCTGGTCGGCGGCACGATGTTCGTCTCCTTCGACGCCGTCGCCGGGGTCGCCGAGATCGGCGTCTGGACGGAGCCCGCCGGCGAGGGCCGGGGCCTGGTGGGCGCCGCCGTCCGCCACCTGGTCGACTACGCGTTCACCACCCGCGGCCTGCACCGCCTGGAGTGGCACACCAGCCCGACCAACCTCCGCAGCCGCTCGCTCGCGCAGCGGCTGGGCATGCGGCTGGACGGTGTCATGCGGGAGTCGTACCTGGTCAACGGCGTCCACCAGGACTCCGAGATCTGGTCGCTGCTCGCCCACGAGTGGCAGCCGACCGGCTGACGGCGGCGCACAGCGCGGGGCCCGGTGGACGGTCGTCCACCGGGCCCCGCGCCGCACCACTCCCGCGCCGCACCACTCCTACCCCGTACCGCTCCCGCTCAGGCGGCCAACGCCTGCCCCTGCGCCGCCGGCTCGGGCACCGGGCGCGGGCGCAGCCGCAGGGCCAGGACGAGGACCAGCGCCATCACCCCGGCCGCCGAGAGGAACACCACGTCCACCGCGCCGATGAAGCTGTGCACCGCGTGCGTCCTGGCGGCGCCGGTCAGCCGGCCCACCGCACCGAGCGCGGTACCGGGCTCGCCGCTGTCGAAGACCCGGGCCAGCACGGTGCCGAAGAGCGCGGCGCCCAGCGCGCTGCCGAGCGTCTGGAAGAACCGGACACCGGTGGTGGCGACACCCAGCTGGTGGGCCGGGGCGGCCTCCTGGACGACGGTGATGAGGCGGCCGATCAACTGGCCGAGGCCGAGGCCCAGCAGGACGAGCTCGGCCCGCACCAGCCAGAGCGAGGTGTCCGGGCCGCTCAGCCCGAGCAGCAGCAGGGCGACCGTGGCGCAGGCGGCGCCGGAGGCCAGGATCGCCCGGACCGACCAGCCCCGTGCGGCGAACCGGTTGGCCGCGAGACCGACCGCCGTCATGCCGAGCGCCATCGGGATCAGATAGAGGCTGGCGGAGGTCGCGGCGACCCCGCGGGCCACCTGCAGGTACAGCATCACGTACATGATCGCGCCCATCAGGCCCATTCCGACCAGCCCCTGCACCGCGAAGCCGATCCGGATCTCCGGGATGCGGAACAGCGAGAGCGGCAGGACCGGCTCGGCGGCGGTGGCCTGGCGCCACAGGAAGAGGCCGAGGGCCGCGAGGGTGGCGGCGGCCAGACCGAGGATCTCCGGCGACGTCCAGGCGTAGGTCTTGCCGCCCCACTCGGTCACCAGCAGCAGCCCGGTGGCGAACGCGGCCGCCAGGGCGGCGCCCAGGAAGTCCAGGCCGCGCCGGCCGGCCGAACGCGGAAGCTTGAGCACGAGCGCGGAGCCGACCAGGACGAGCAGGCCGAGCGGCAGGTTGATGTAGAAGATCCAGCGCCAGTCGAGGTGGTCCGCCAGGAGCGCGCCGATCAGCGGGCCCACGGCCATGCCCGCGCCGCCCACGATGCCGCCGACGCCGCCACCGCCGCCCTTGGCGTCGTCCGGGTCCTTGAGCTGCGCCATCACCACCATCGTCACGCTCATCAGCCCGCCGCCGCCGATGCCCTGGACCGCCCGGAAGGCGATCAGCTCGGTCATCGACTGGGCCGCTCCGCAGAGCGCCGAGCCGAGCAGGAAGACGCCGACCGCCCCCAGCAGCGCCCGCTTGGCACCGTAGAGGTCGCAGAGCTTGCCGTAGAGCGGCAGCAGCGCCGTCGCCGCCAGGGCGAAGGCACTCACCAGCCAGGGCAGTCGGTCGACGCCGTGGACGGGGTCGAGGTCCTGGACGATCGGCACGGTGGCGGCCGACACGATGTTCATGTCGAGCACCGCCAGGACGATCGTGATCAGGCAGAGCAGCATGCCCAGCTTGCGCTGGGGCTCCGTCATCAGAGCTGCTGCCGGCGCGGTGGCGGCCATGGGAAGTCCCCCCGGGGATCGCGGAATTCGGGCATTCGGCTACGGACCGGACCGCACCGGACAGGTGCGGCTCGGCGGCACGCCCTCACCATGGCAGGTATTTTTGACCCGGTCAATTGTTTGCTGGAGTCAATAGTTCGCCACAGTCCATCATTAAGCCCGGTCAATCTTTGATCCTGGTACAGTCATGCCATGGCAGAGCGCAGCACGACCACCGGGCCCGAGGCAGTGGAGGCGGCCGCGGACGCGGCACTGAGCCTGCGCGAGCGCAAGAAGCGCCAGACGGCCCGTCGGATCTGGCACAGCGCGATCGCCCTCTTCGCCGAGCGCGGCTTCGACGAGGTGTCGGTCGCCGAGATCGCCGCCGCGGCCGACGTCTCGAAGATGACCGTCTTCAACTACTTCCCGTCCAAGGAAGACCTGGTCATGAGCCCGATGGAGCGGCACACCGGCGAGGCCGCCGAGGCGGTCCGCGACCGTGCCCCGGGCGTCTCGGCGGTGGCCGCGCTGCGCGCCGGGTTCGCGGCGGGCCTGGAGCGGTTCGACCCGGCCACCGGTCTGAGCGACGACCGCTTCGTGCTCGACGTGATCCGCCTGATCCACCGGACACCGGCATTGACCCTGCGCGCGACCACCGCGTGGGGCCGGGCGGCGAACGAGCTGCTCGCCGCCGAGCTGCTCGCCCAGGACCCGGCCGGCGACCGGCTCCGGGCCCAGGTCGCGGCCGCCCAGCTGATGAGCGTCCGGCTGGCGCTGACCAACGAGAACCACCGCCGGATGCTGGCCGGCGAACGGGCCGCCGACGTGCTGCCGGAGGCCCTGGAGAACGCCCGGCGCAGCTTCGACCTGGCCGAGCACGGCCTCGGCGACTACGGCACCCGGCCCGCCTGACCGTTCGCCGCCCGGCGGCGGACGGTCCGCCCGACGGGGCCGCGGCCGCGCCTGAGAGAGTGTCCGCACCACGAACTCCGGAGGTGCGCATGGACCAGCCGCTGCTCACGCGGGACCGCTCCCCGCTGCCCACCCACGTCGACGGCCTCCACGCCTACACCGGCGAGGACGGCGTCGCGGTGCTGGAGTTCGCCCGGCCGCACCGGCGCAACGCCGTCACCCTGGCGATCTGGCAGGCCCTGCCGAAGGTCCTGCTCCGGCTCGCCGAGCAGCCCGGCCTGCGGGCCCTGCTGGTCACCGGCGCGGGCGGCACCTTCAGCGCCGGCGCGGACATCGCCGAACTGTCCGGGATCTACGCCGACCCGGACCGCGCCGACGACTACCACGCCGTCAACGTCGCGGCCGAGGAGGCGCTGGCGGACTTCCCGCATCCGACCGTCGCGGTGGTGCACGGCGCCTGCGTCGGCGGCGGCTGTCAGCTGGCCGTCGCCTGCGACCTGCGGTTCGTCGCCGAGGACGCCCGGCTGGGCATCACCCCGGCCAAGCTCGGGGTGGTCTACCCGGCGGTGCCGACCCTTCGGCTGGCCCGGCTGGTGGGCCCGTCGCGGGCCAAGTACCTGCTCTTCTCCGGCGAGTTGGTGACCGGCCGGGAGTGCCTCACGCTCGGTCTCGCCGACCGGGTCCTGCCGGGCGCCGAACTCGACGCCGGGGCGCTGGAGTTCGCCCGGCTGCTGACCACCCGCTCGTCGCAGACCATCGGCGCGGTCAAGGCCGCGCTGGCCGTCCCGCCGGAGCGGGCCGCCGAGGCGCTGCACCCCTGGGAGCGCCGCTCCCGGGAGGCCCCGGACGTCCGCGAGGGTCTCGCCGCCTTCCTGGAGGGCCGGCCGCCCCGGTTCTGACCGGCCCGGGCCGGACGGACGCACGGGCGCACCCGCCGGTCGCGCCGCCCGGCCCCGCCGCACTCAGCGGATCGGCATCCCCGAGATCGCCCGGGCGATCACCAGCCGCTGGATCTCGCTGGTGCCCTCGAAGATCGAGTAGATCGCGCTGTCCCGGTGCATCCGCTCGACCGGGTACTCGCGGGTGAAGCCGTTGCCGCCGAGGATCTGCATCGCCTGCGCGGTGACCCACTTGGCGGTCTCGCCCGCGTAGAGCTTGGACATCGAGCCCTCGGCGGCGGTGAACGGCTGGTTGTTCGCCGCCATCCAGGAGGCCCGCCAGACCAGCAGCCGGGCGGCGTCGATCCGGGTCTTCATGTCCGCCAACTGGAAGGCGACGCCCTGGTTGTCGATGATCGGGCGGCCGAACTGCACCCGGGTCTTCGCGTAGTCCAGCGCCACCTCGTACGCGGCGCGGGCGATGCCGATCGCCTGCGCCCCGACGGCCGGCCGGGAGGCCTCGAAGGTGGCCATCGCCGCGTTGCCCCGGCCGCCGCCGCGCTTGGCCCCCTCGCGGGCCCGGGCCAGCCGCTCGTCCAGCTTCTCCTTGCCACCGAGCAGGCAGTGCCCCGGCAGTCGGACGCCGTCCAGGACCACCTCGGCGGTGTGCGAGGCGCGGATGCCGTGCTTCTTGAACTTCTGGCCCTGGCTCAGCCCGGGCGTGCCCGGCGGCACCACGAAGGAGGCCTGGCCGCGCGCTCCGAGCGCCGGGTCGACGGCGGCCACCACCACGTGGACGGCGGCGATCCCGCCGTTGGTCGCCCAGGTCTTGGTGCCGTTCAGCACCCACTCGTCCTTGGCCTCGTCGTAGACGGCCCGGGTGCGCAGCGCGGACACGTCGGAGCCGGCGTCCGGCTCGGAGGAGCAGAAGGCGGCCACCTTGAGGTCGTCCGGGGTGCCGAACATCTGCGGCGCCCAGGTGCCGATCTGCTCGTCGGTGCCGTTGGCGAGCACGGCGACGGCGGCCAGCGTCGTGCCGACGATCGAGAGGCCGATGCCCGCGTCGCCCCAGAACAGCTCCTCCATGGCGATCGGGATGCCGACCCCGGAGGGGTCGAAGTACTGCTGGGCGTAGAAGTCCAGGGAGTAGATCCCCAGCTTGGCGGCCTCCTGGATGACCGGCCAGGGGGTCTCCTCGCGCTCGTCCCACTCGGCCGCGGCGGGGCGCATCACGTCGGCGGCGAAGCCGTGCAGCCAGTCGCGTACGGCGAGCTGGTCCGCACCCGGGTCCAGCGAGAACGTGCTCATGATGCCTCCGGTCGAAGGGGCCCCTCGCCGCCCGGCGGGGCGGCGGACGCAAGGGCGGGGCAGTGGGGGTGTCGGACAGGTGTTACCGGGGGTAACATCGCGGGGAGTCTGCTACTCATAGGTAGGAATGTCAACGCCCCGGGGCCGTCGACGCCCCCGCCGGGCAGCTCCGCGGCACGCTGCCCCGCGCCACGCCCCCGTACGCCCCCGACCGCTCCGCCCGACCGCCCGCACCGCGCCCGCACCACCCCGCAGCCGCAACCCCCGTCGGCCCGACCCGCCAGGAGACCTCATGCCGCCCTCCGACGCACCCCGCCGGGAGCAGCTGCTCAACGCCGCCGACCGGGTGGTCCAGCGGGAGGGCCCGGGCGCCAGCATGAACGCCATCGCGGCCGAGGCCGGGATCACCAAGCCGATCCTCTACCGCCACTTCGGCGACCGGAACGGTCTGATCCGGGCACTGACCGAGCGCCACACCAGCGGTCTGCTGGCCGCCGTACGGGCCGCGCTGAGCGAACCGCTGGAGCGCCGCGACCGCGTCGAGCACGTGCTGGACACCTACCTCGCCGGGATCGAGGCCCGCCCGCAGGTCTACCGGCTGCTCACCCACCCCGAGCCCGGCGACCCGTCCGGCGTCGGCAACGCGCTCGCCCCGGCGCTGCGGCAGATCGCCGAGGAGATCACCCGGGCCGTGCAGAGCCAGGTGGACCTCGGGGCCGACCGGGAACTCCTCGCGGAGGCCTGGGGCCGGGGGATCACCGGCATGGTGCTGGCCGCCGGGGACTGGTGGCTGGAGTCCAGACCGTGCTCGCGCACCCGGATGGTGCAGGCGCTCGCCGACCTCCTCTGGGGCCGGCTGGCCGCCGCCGCCGACCTGCCGACCGCCGCCCTGCCGGCCCCGGCGCAGGACCCGACGTCGAGCTGAACTCTTGTGCTGTGCATGCCAGTTCGGGCATCATCGGGCCCCACCCCCACGCTCCGCGAGATGCCGCGAGGTACCGATGCGCTTGCGCCGCACCGCCGTTGCCCTCCTACTCGCCGCCACCGCCGCCCTGGCCGCCCCCACCCCCGCCCTGGCCGCGTCGCCGGACGCCTCCCGGTCACCGGCCCCGTTCCGGGCCGGGTTCCCCACCGGCACCGCCACCGCGCCGGACGGCACCACCGACCTCACCGACGCCACCGGCCGCCGGCTGCGGCTCCGCGGCTTCAACCTCGACAAGTACGCCGAGGCCACCGAACAGGACGTCGCGTCCCTGGCCGCCCAGGGCTTCACCCTGGTCCGGGTGGCCGTCTCCTGGACCAGGCTGGAGCCCGTCCGCGGGCACCTCGACCCGACCGAACTGCACCGCGTGCAGCGGGTGCTGGACTGGGCCGAACGCTACGGCGTGCTGGCCCTGGTCGACTTCCACCAGGACGTCTACGGGCCCAAGTTCGGCGGCGGGGACCGCGGCGTCCCGCTCTGGGCCACCCGCGACGACGGCCTTCCGTTCACCCCGGATCCGGACGACTGGTTCGCCGGCTACTTCCAGCCCGCCGTCCAGGCGGCCTTCCGCCACCTCTACGACGACCCCGACCTGCGCGCCTGGCAGGCCGACTTCTACACCCGGCTGGCCCGCGAACTGCGCGGCCACCGCTCGCTGCTGGGCTACGACCTGTTCAACGAGCCGTTCGGCCCGGTGGACGGCGACCCGACCGACCCGGCCGTGCTCGCCGCCTCCTCCGCCGCCCTCGAAGAGGGCCGGCTCGCCGACATGTACCGCCGGCTGATCCGGGCCGTGCGCCGCGTGGACTCCCGCGCCTGGCTGTTCGTCGAGCCGACGGTACTGGTCGGCCAGGGCGTCTCCACCCGGCTGCCCGGCTTCGGCGACCCGCGCCCCGGCGCGCCCCGGCTCGGCTACGCGCCGCACTTCTACGACACCGCGGTCGAGGGCGGCGCCGACTGGGACCCCTCCGGCGGCTTCGTCGAGAACTACACCGCCGCGATCACCGCCTACCCCGCGGCCCACCGCCTGCCGGTCCTGGTCGGCGAGTGGGGCCCGCCGGACGCGCGGACCCCGGGCAACTCCCAGCTGGTCCGCCGTCAGGTCGCCGCCATGGACGGCTTCGCCGCCGGCTGGACGATGTGGTACTGGTGCCGGGGCAACGGCGGCTACTGCGCGTTCGATCCGGCCGGCCGGCCCGCCCCCGGCGACGAGCCGGTCTTCGGCCCCTACCCGGCGGCGGTCGCCGGGACGGCCGTGCGCACCGGCGCCGCGGCGGGCGGGCATGTAGTGCGCTGGAACGCCGACGGCAGCGGCCGGACCACCGACCTGGTGCTGCCCGCCGCCGCCTTCCCGGCCGGTGCGCGGATCACCGTCACGCCGGCGGCCCGGGTCGAGGTCGACCAGCCGGCCGGCGGCCGGGCCGGCACCGCCCGGATCCGCCTGCCGCACACCCGCCCGGGCACCCCGGTCACGGTGACCGTCACGCCCCGCTGAGGCCCGGCACCGGGCTCCTAGCGGGCTCGAACCGGCTCAGGCCAGACCGCGGCGGGCCAGCAGCGGCCCGGTCCGCGGGTCACGCCCGACCACCGCCCGGAAGGAGTCCAGCGGGTCCCGGCTGTCCCCGCGCGAGAGCAGCTCCCGGCGGAACACCTCGCCGCTCTCCCGCACCCCCCGGCCGTTCCCCTCGAACCAGTCCACCGTCTCCGCGTCCAGCACCTCGGACCAGATGTACGCGTAGTACCCCGCGCTGTACCCGCCGGCGAAGATGTGCGAGAAGTACGCCGTCCGGTAGCGCGGCGGGATCGCCGCCACCGCGAGCCCGGCCTTCGCCAGCGCCTGCGCCTCGAACTCCTCGGCGTCCGCGATCTCCTGGCCCGGCGCCACGGTGTGCCAGGCCAGGTCCAGCAGGGCCGCCGCCAGGTACTCCACGGTCCGGAACCCCTGCCCGAAGCCGTCGGCCGCCGCCATCCGCTCGACCAACTCGGCCGGCAGCGGCTCGCCGGTCACGTGGTGCTTCGCGTAGTTGGCCAGCACCTCGGGCCGGACCATCCACATCTCGTTGACCTGCGAGGGGAACTCCACGAAGTCCCGCGGCACGTCCGTCCCGGCGAAGTACGGGTAGCGCACGTCCGAGAAGAGCCCGTGCAGCGCGTGGCCGAACTCGTGGAACAGCGTGCGCACCTCGTCCCAGGAGAGCAGCACCGGCTCGCCCGGGGCCGGGCGGGGCACGTTCAGGTTGTTCATCACCACCGGCCGCCGGCCCAGCAGCCGCGACTGGGTGACCAGTTCGTCCATCCAGGCGCCGCCGCGCTTGGACGCCCGGGCGTGGAAGTCCGCGAGGAAGAGGCCGAGCGAGCCGCCGTCCTCCTCGAACACCTCGAAGACCCGCACGTCCGGGTGGTACGCCGGGAGGTCCGGCCGCTCGGTGAAGGTCACCCCGTAGGCCAGGTTCGCGGCGAAGAAGACCCCGTCGCGCAGCACCCGCTCCAGCTCCAGGTACGGGCGCAGCGCGGCCGCGTCCACCTGGTAGGAGGACTGCCGGACCAGCTCCGAGTAGTACGCCCAGTCGTGCGCGGCGATCTCCTCGACACCGTCGACGGCCGCCGCCGCGGCGAGCTCGACCGCCTCCCGCCGCGCGTTGGCCACCGCCGGCGGCACCAGCCGGGTCAGCAGCGCGTCGACCGCCTCGACGGTGCCGGCCGTCTCGTCCGCCACCACGTGGGCCGCGTGCGTGTCGTACCCCAGCAGCCGGGCCCGCTCGGCGCGCAGCGCGGACATCCGGATCGCCAGCGGGCCGTTGGCGTCGGCCGCCCGGCCCAGCGAGGCCGCCAGCAGGCGTTCGCGCACCGAGCGGTCGGTGAGGAAGGCCAGCTCGGTCTGGTTGGAGAAGTTCTTCAGGTTCAGCACGTACTTGCCCTCGTGGCCGAGCGCCCGGGCGTTCGCGGCCGCGCCGGCGATCGCGTCCGGCGAGAGCCCGGCCAGCTCGACCGCGGAGTCCAGCACCAGCGCCCGCGCCTTCGAGTCCGCCGACACGTTGCGGCGGAACGCCGAGGCGCCGGCGGCCAGTTCGGCGTTCAGCCCGCGCAGCCGCCGCTGGTCGGCGGCGCCGAGCCGGGCGCCGGCCCGGACGAAGGCGGTGTGCCGGCGCTCCAGCAGCCGCCGCGACTCCGCGTCCAGGCCGAGCCCGTCCCGTCGCCCGTGCAGCTCCTCGATCCGGGCGAACAGCGCGGCGTCCAGGTGGATCGCGTCCCGGTGGGCCGCCAGCCTCGGGCTGATCTCGGTGTCCAGCCGGTCCACGCCCGGGGTGGTGTCCGAGGAGACCTGGTTGTCGAAGACCGCCCGGACCCGCTTCAGCAGCGCACCCGAGCGCTCCAGCGCGATCAGGGTGTTGTCGAAGGTCGGCGGCTCCGGGTTGGCGGCGATCTCGGCGATCTCGGCGAGCTGCTCGGCCATCCCGCGCTCGAACGCGGGCAGGTAGTGCTCTTCCCGGATCTCGGCGAAGGGAGGCAGTTCGTAGACCAGGGTGCTGGGCTTGAAGAACGGGTTCTCGGTCATTTCGCCGACCCTACGCCGTGGCAACGGCCGGGCACACGCGTCCGGCCCGGCGGGCGGCGCACCGTCGGCGCACGGGCGCACGGATCGGCTCGCGCGCCTGCGCCGGTTGTCGTACCCACCGGTTACCGTCGAGGTCCGCAGCCCGTACGCCCGAGAGGAGGAGCCCCCGTGGCACCCCGGATCGCCCTCGCCCCCGACCCGCACGGCCCCGGCGGCCGGCTGCTGCCCCTCGACGACGCCGGGGCCCCGCTCGGGCCGCCCGCCGCCGTGGCGGACCTCGCGGCCGCCGTCGCCGAGCGGGAGGCCGCCGAGCACCCGCGCTGGGTCTGGGCGGCCGCCGACAGCGCCTACGCGCCGCTGCTCCCCCGGCTGCCCGACCGGCTCGCCCGCTGCCACGACCTCCGGCTGACCGAGGCCCTGCTGCTGGCGTACGAGGGCCGGTTCGGCGCGCCCCGCTCGCTCGGCGCCGCCTGGGCCCGGCTGAACGGGCGGCCCGTCCCGGCCGACCTGCCCGAGCCCGGCTCCGCCGACTCCGGGGACGGCCAGGACACCCTGTTCGCCCCCGACCGGCTGCAACTCCCGCCCGGGGCCGACGCGCTGGCCGCCGTGGCGGCCGTCCACGCCGAGCAGCAGCGCCGGCTCGCCGCGATCGCCGAGCCGGGTGACCGCGCCCGGTTCCGGCTGCTGGTCGCCGCCGAGTCGGCCGGCGCGCTGGTGGCCGCCGAGATGGCGCACGACGGCCTGCCCTGGCGCACCGACGTCCACGACCGGCTGCTCACCGAGCTGCTCGGCCCCCGTCCGACCGTCCCCGGCACCCAGCCCAGACTGCTCGCCGAGCTGGCCGTCGAGCTCCAGGAGGCCCTCGGCGGCCGGCCGTTCAACCCCGACTCGCACAGCCAGGTGCTGCGCGCCTTCGCCGACCGGGGCGTCCAGCTCGGCTCCACCCGGTCCTGGGAGCTGAAGGCGGTGGACCACCCGGCCGCCGCGCTGATGATCCGTTACAAGGAGCTCTCCCGGATCCACGCCGCGCACGGCTGGGCCTGGCAGGACGCCTGGGCCCGCGGCGGCCGGTTCCGCCCCGAGTACGTGGTCGGCGGCGTGGTCTCGGGCCGCTGGGCCAGCCGGGGCGGCGGCGCGCTGCAGATCCCGCGCATCCTGCGCCGCGCCGTGGTGGCCGATCCGGGCTGGCTGCTGGTCGTCGCCGACGCCGCCCAGCTGGAGCCCCGCGTCCTGGCCGCGCTCTCCCAGGACGCCGGCCTGGCCCGCACCGCCGCCGGCGGGGACCTCTACGAGGCACTGGCCGCCTCCGCCTTCCAGGGGGACCGCGACAAGGCCAAGCTCGGTCTGCTCGGCGCCATGTACGGCCAGACCAGCGGGGACATCGGCGTGCTCCTCGCCACCCTGCGCCGGCGCTACCCGGCCGCGATGGGCTACGTCGAGGCGGCCGCCCGGACCGGCGAGGACGGCGGTGTGGTCGCCTCCCGGCTCGGCCGGGCCTGCCCGCCGCCCTCGGCCGACTGGCTCGACCTCACCGAGGCGCCGGAGACGGCCGGGGAGGCCGGCGGCCGCTCGGCGAGGGCCCGGGGCCGCTTCACCCGCAACTTCGTGATCCAGGCCAGTGCGGCCGACTGGGCGCTCGCCCTGCTCGCGGCGCTGCGCCGCCGGCTGAACGCGCTGCCCGCCACCGGCCCGGACGACCGGCCGCACCTGGTGTTCTTCCAGCACGACGAGGTGGTGGTGCACACCCCGGCGAACCTCGCCGACGAGGTGGCCGCCGCCGTCGCCGAGTCCGCCGACGAGGCCCGCCGGCTGGTCTTCGGGGACACCCCGGTCCGGTTCCCGCTCACCACCGCCGTGGTGGACTGCTACGCCGACGCCAAGTAGCCGGGGCCGGGCCGCGCGCCCAGGACCGGCCGCGCACCGGCGCCGGCCGCGCAGGCCGCCCGCTACAGCTTGCGGAACGCCCGCGCCTCCTCGGCCGCCGCGGCTACCTCGGTGACGCCCGCCCCGGTGGAGGCCGTCACCGCGGCCGCGACCGCGCCCTCCACGAACGGGGCGTCCACCAGCACCACCCCGGGCCGCGGCTCGTCCTCCAGCAGCGTGACGGCGGTCAGCACCGAGCTGCCGAGGTCGGCCAGCACCACCACGCCCGCCCCGCCGTCCGCCTCCGTGACGGCCCGGGCGATCAGGTCGTAGCTGGTCCCGAGCCCGCCGTCCTCCGTCCCGGCCGCCACCACCACCCGCACCGCACCGGAGGCGAGTTCCGCCAGCAGCTCCCGCAGCCCGGCGGCGAGCTGTGCGCTGTGCGAGACCAGGACGATGCCCACGTAGTCGCTCATACCGCCGACCCTACGACCGCCCCGGCGCTCCGCGGGAGGGGGCCGGCCGGCCCCGCGTGTCGTACCGCGGGCCGCCCGGGGGCGTGTCGCACCCCGTGCCGGGCACCCCCGTCTGGCGTAGCGTCGGGGCAGCACCGTCTGCCGAGGGAGCGAAGCGCTGTGAAGAAGCTGATCAACACCCCGGAGAGCGTCCTGGAGGACGCCCTGGCCGGAATCGCCGCCGCCCACCGGGAGTTGACGGTGGACATCGCGCATCGGGTGATCACCCGCGCGGTCCGCCCGGCGGCGTCGAAGGTCGCCCTGGTCTCCGGCGGCGGCTCCGGCCACGAACCGCTGCACGGCGGGTTCGTCGGCCCGGGGATGCTGGACGCCGCCTGCCCCGGCGAGGTCTTCACCTCCCCGGTGCCGGACCAGATGCTGGCCGCCGCCAAGGCCGTCGACTCCGGCGCCGGGGTGGTCTTCGTCGTCAAGAACTACACCGGCGACGTGATGAACTTCGCGCTGGCCGCCGAGCTCGCCACCGAGGAGGGCATCGAGGTCCGCACGGTGCTGGTCGACGACGACGTCGCGGTCGAGGACTCGACCTGGACGGCCGGCCGCCGGGGCACCGGCGCGACGGTGCTGGTGGAGAAGATCGCCGGCGCGCTGGCCGAGCGCGGCGCCGCGCTGGAGGAGGTCACCGCCATGGGCGCCCGGGTCAACGCGGCCTCCCGGTCGTTCGCGATCGCGCTGACCGCCGCGACCACCCCGGCCGCCGGCAAGCCCGGCTTCGACCTGCCGGAGGACGAGATCGAGGTCGGCGTCGGCATCCACGGCGAGCCCGGCCGCCGCCGCGAGAAGCTCCGCCCGGCCCGTGAGCTCGCCGCCGAGGTGGTGGAGACCGTGCTCGCCGACCACCACCTGAGCGCCGGCGACGAGGTGATCGCCCTGCTGAACGGCCTCGGCGGCACCCCGCTGCTGGAGCTGTACATCGTCTTCGGCGAGGTCGCCGCCCGGCTCGCCGAGCGCGGCATCACGGTGGCCCGCAGCCTGGTCGGGAACTACGTGACCAGCCTGGACATGGCGGGATTCTCGCTCACCCTGACCAAGGCCGACGCCCGGTTCCTGGAGCTCTGGGACGCCCCGGTGGACACCCCCGCCCTCAAGCGGGCCTGACGGAGGAGGGACGGCCATGGACTTCGACACCGCACTGGCCGAGGCCTGGGTCCGCGCGATCGCGGCCGCGGTCGACGAGGAACAGGGGCGGCTCACCGAGCTGGACTCCGCGATCGGCGACGGCGACCACGGCAGCAACCTGCGGCGCGGCTTCACCGCCGTGCTCACCGCACTGGACTCGCTCGCCCCCGACAGCCCGGGGGCGGTCCTGAGCAAAACGGGCAGCACGCTGATCTCCAAGGTCGGCGGCGCCTCCGGCCCGCTGTACGGCAAGGCCTTCCGCGCGCTGGGCGCCGCCCTGCCCGGGCCGGCCGACCCGGTCGCCTTCGGCGAGGCGCTGGCCGAGGGGCTGCGGGCGGTCCAGGCCCTCGGCAAGGCGGAGCCGGGCGACAAGACCATCGTCGACGCCTACACCCCGGCGCTGGCCGCGTACGCCGAGGCGGTGGCGGCCGGCGCCGACCTGCCGCGGGCCGTCGGGGCCGCGGCGGACGCGGCCGAGCAGGGCGCGCTGGCCACCGTGCCGCTCCAGGCCCGCAAGGGCCGCGCCTCCTACCTGGGCCCGCGCAGCGTCGGCCACCAGGACCCGGGCGCCACCTCCACCGCCCTGCTCTTCCGCGCCCTGGCGGAGGTGGTCGGCGCGGAGTAGCCCCGGAGCGGCCCCGGCCCTACCGGTCCGTCCGGGAGATCAGCAGGAGCAGCGCGTCGTCGCGCAGCTCCCCGCCGGTGTGCTCCAGCAGGTCGGCGTAGACCCGGCCGACCGCCGCCTCCAGCTCCGTCGCGGAGCGGGCCGCGCCCCGGACCAGCGGGCCGACCCGCTCCGCCAGCGGGTAGAAGTCGCCGTTCTCGCGGTGCCGGGCCTCGATCACGCCGTCGGTGCAGAGCACCAGCACGTCCTCCGGCCCGAACGGCTGTTCCCAGGTGGTCGGCTCGCCGACGGCCAGCCGACCCAGCCCGAGCGGCACCCACGGGTCGGGCGCGTGCAGCACGTGCGCGCCGCCGTCGTGGTCCACCCGGATCGGCGGGACGTGCCCGTACTGCAGCAGCTGCATCACGCCCGGCACCCGGAACTCGGCGAACAGCGCGGTGGTGAACTCCCCGTCCGGGGCGTGCCGCTCGACGCTGGCCTCGATCCGCGCCGCGACCCCGCGCAGCCCGGCCTCGTCGTAGGCCGCCTCCCGGAACGAGCCGAGCACCACGGCGGCGGTCTGCACCGCGCCGAGCCCCTTGCCGCGGACGTCGCCGACCGCCACCCGGGTGCCGTGCGGGGTCTCCAGCACGGAGTAGAGGTCCCCGCCGATCCGGGAGGCGTCGGCGGCGGACACGTACCGCACGGCCAGGTGCAGCGGACCGACCACCGGTCCGGGCAGCCGCAGCAGCGCGCGCTGGGCGGCCTCCGCGACGGAGCTGACGGCCGCGAAGGCGGCGGCCCGCCGCATGCGGATCTTGGCCACCCAGGCGGAGAACACGGTGAGCAGCAGATAGCTGACCATCGCGCCGTAGAGGAAGCGCTCGTCGTTGACGTTGTCGACCTCGTCGTAGTGGCTGAGGCCGAAGACCGCGAACAGGCCGACCAGGCAGACCATCAGCAGTTCGAGCGGCCGCAGGGTGAGCGCGGCGATGGTGGGGACGACCGTCATCAGCGGGGCGAGGTAGCGGTCCTTGCCGGAGAGCAGGTCGGCCAGCCCGACCAGGACGATCGCGATCAGCGCGGGGCTCGCCCGGCGCCAGAGCGGTACGTCCTGGAGGTCGGCCGCCAGCAGCGCGCCGCGCCGCCGCTCCGGCGGCAGTCCCGTGGCGGTGGGGGCCGCGGGCGACTGGGCTCGGCGGATCGGGAACACCTCTCGAACATAACGGACGCTCATCGTCCGCACCCCCCGGGAGGCGGCCGCCCCGGACGCGCCCGCCGCGCGGCGCGGATTCGGGCGCAGCGTATCCGGGCGCATACGCTCTGCTGTCGGACCGCGTCCCCGATGCGATCCGCACCACACCACCCCCTTCGGGGAATACCCCGCAGGGGTATGGTGTCATCAAGAGTGGGAGCCCGGGCGCACGCCCGCGGCCGAACAGACCTCCCGGAGGCCCCGATGTCCAGCACCATCACCTACACCGTGACCGGCATGAGCTGCGGCCACTGCGAGAGCTCGGTCAGCAAGGAGCTCACCGCGCTGGCCGGCGTCACCCAGGTGGCGGCCGACGCCAAGGCCGGCACCGTGACGGTCTCCTCCGCCGCCCCGCTCGACGACGACCAGGTCCGCGCGGCCGTCGACGAGGCCGGCTACGAGCTGGTCGGCCGGTCCGTCTGAGCCCCGCGGCGCGGCGGGGGCCGCTCGCCCCGGCCCCCGCCGTACGCCCTCCCCAAGGAGCTGATCAGCATGAGCACCGCCACCCCGGCCACCACCGCCGCCGGCCCGGGCGGCCCGCGTGACCAGGACGGCACCGCCCCGGTACGCGACCGCGTCGAGCTGTCGATCGGCGGGATGACCTGCGCAGCGTGCGCGGCCCGGATCGAGAAGAAGCTCAACCGGATGGAGGGCGTCGAGGCCACGGTCAACTACGCGACCGAGAAGGCCCGGATCGACTTCGGACCGGCGGTGAGCGTCGCCGACCTCATCAGCACCGTCGAGAACACCGGCTACACCGCCGAGCTCCCCGCACCGCCGGCCGTCGAACCGGCCGCCGCGCCCGCCGGGCCGGCCCCCGCCCCGGCGGAACCCGCGGCCGACCCGCTGCTGGACCGGCTGCTGATCAGCGCCGTCCTCAGCGTGCCGGTGGTCATGCTGTCGATGATCCCGTCCCTGCAGTTCGCCAACTGGCAGTGGCTGGCCTTCGCCCTCACCGGCCCGGTCGTCGTCTACGGCGGGCTGCCGTTCCACCGGGCCGCCTGGACCAACCTGAAGCACGGCGCCGCGACCATGGACACCCTGGTCTCGCTCGGCACGTTGGCCGCCTTCGGCTGGTCGTGCTGGGCCCTGTTCTGGGGCCGGGCCGGGATGCCGGGCATGCGCCACGAGTTCTCGCTGTCGATCGGCGCCACCGACGCCTCCTCCACCCTGTACCTGGAGACGGCCGCCGCGGTCACCGTGCTGATCCTCTTCGGCCGCTACCTGGAGGCCCGCTCCAAGCGCCGCGCCGGCGCCGCGCTGCACGCCCTGCTCGGGCTGGGTGCCAAGGACGTGGCGGTGCTGCGCGGCGGCGTCGAGGTCCGGCTGCCGGTGGACCGGCTGACCCCCGGGATGCGGTTCGTGGTGCGTCCGGGGGAGAAGATCGCGACGGACGGCACCGTGGTCGAGGGCTCCTCCGCGGTGGACACCTCGATGCTCACCGGCGAGTCCGTCCCGGTCGAGGTCACCGTCGGCGACACCGTCACCGGCGCCACCCTCAACGCCGGCGGCCGCCTCGTCGTCGAAGCCACCCACATCGGCGCCGACACCCAACTCGCCCGCATCGCCACCCTCGTCGAAGACGCCCAGAACGGCAAAGCCGCCGCCCAACGCCTCGCCGACCGCATCTCC
>NZ_JBITSA010000008.1:7365-332417 GCF_044540385.1 Kitasatospora sp. NPDC086009 | reverse complement strand
GCCCCCCGGGTTTTGCCCCGGGTCGACGGGGGGCCGTTGGGTAACACCGCGCCGGGGGGGGGGGGGGTGGGGGGGGCCCCCGGGGGGGGGGGGGGGGCGCCCCCCCGCCCCACGCCCCTTCCCGGCGGGCGACGCCGAGGCGACGCCGGAGGTTCCGCAGCGGTCGTGGCGCCCACCAGGCCCAGTGGCCCAGCAGCTTCATGCTCGCCGGTACGAGCACCGCCCGGACCAGCGTCGCGTCCACCAGGACGGCGATGACCAGGCCGACCCCGATCATCTGCGGCAACGCGACGGAGGAGGTCAGGAACCCGCAGACCACGACCACCAGCAGCAGCGCGGCGCTGGTGATGATCCGGCCGGTCCGCTGGAGGCCGAGCGCGATCGACTCGGCTGGATCCGCGCCGCGGTCGTACGACTCCTTGATCCGGGAGAGCAGGAAGACCTCGTAGTCCATCGCCAGACCGAAGGTGATGGCCACGATCAGCACCGTGCCGCACGCCGGCGCCACCACCGCGCTCGCCGACCTGCGACGGCTGCTGACGGCGTTGCGCGATCCCGTCGGCGACCACCTCGCGCCGCTGCTCGCCGAGCACCAACCTGCCCGCCACGGTGCAGGCCGTGGTCGAACGCGACCGGCAGGCCGGCCTGACCGTCGAGGCCGCGGTCGGACCGGCGATCGCCGAACTGGACGCGATCCGCAGCCTGACCGTGCTCCGGCTGGTCCAGGAGGACCTGGCCAATGTGACCAGGCACGCCGGCCCCGGTGCGCGAGTGCGGCTCCGGGTGGGGATGGAGGAGCAGACCTTGCTGCTGGACCTGGAGAACGACCTGCCCCGGCCGGGCGCGGCGCCCGGAGCCGCTACGCCCGGCCCGGACGGCACCGGCTACGGACTGCTCGGGATGCGCGAGCGGGTGGCCCTGGTCGGCGGTTCCCTCGACGCCGGCCGGACCCCCGACGGCTGGCGGCTGACCGCCCGGCTGCCCGCCGCCGCCGCGACGTACGCGCCGGCCGGGAGCCGACCGTGATCAGCGTCCTGATCGTCGACGACCAGCAACTGGTCCGGGCCGGTGTGCGGATGCTCTGGGAATCCACCCCGGACCTCACCGTGGCCGGCGAGGCGGCCAACGGCGCGGAGGCGCTGCGCCTCGCCGAACAGCAGCGGCCGTACGTCGTCCTGATGGACCTGCACATGCCCGGCATGGACGGCATCGCCGCCACCGGCCGGATCCTCCGGGGCAGGCCCGTGACCCGGCTGGTGGTGCTGACCACCTTCGACGACGACGACCGGCTCTACCCGGCGCTCACCGCCGGTGCCTGCGGCTTCCTGGCCAAGGACGTCTCACCGGTCACGGTCCTGGACGCCGTCCGCCGCGCGGCCGCCGGCGACAGCCCGTACACCCCCAGCGTGCTGCGCCGGGTGGTGGCCAGGGCCTCGTCGGCCTGGCAGGACCAGGGCGAACGACGGCACGGGGCAGCCCACTTCACCGACCGGGAACAGGAAGTCCTCCGCCTGGTCGCCGCAGGACTCTCCCACAACGACATCGCCGACCTGATGCACATCGGCGTCACGACGGTGAAGACCCACGTGTCGAACCTGATGACCAAGACCGGCAGCCCGAACCGCGTCCGCCTCGCGGTACTGGCCATCCAACAGGGCCTGGCCGACACCTGACCGCGGCGTCGTTGCCAGAGTTACCCAGTGCCTCTCCATCGTTCAGCGCGTGCCGACCTTGATGGGCTTGCCCTCGATCTCAAGCTGGGCCGGTTGCTCGGCGGAGAGTCGCTGATGGGCACGGGTTACGGGCTCGCCGTCCAACGGTCGTCAAGTCGCCTGGTGGCCTGCGGCGGCTCTGTGCTCCACTCGGAGGGGTCTGGCGGACGTTCGGATCGTCCCGCCGGCCGCGCCGCTCAACGCGTCTCCTCGCCGCCGTGGCCCCTCTCCAACTCGATCGGTGCCTCGTGCACGACGACATTGCCGCCCATAGCCGCGAACACTCGCCCGTTGTCCCGTGCGATGTTGGTCTGTACCCAGGCTTCCTGCGAGGCCGGCCGCGCCGACTCGATCTCGCTGATCAGGACGCGGAGCTCGGTGACGGCCTCGGGGTACTCGTCCACCAGTGACTCCAGCTCCAGCACCCACAGCGGGACCAGACCCTGCCTCGCCCGCTCGATGTTCCCAGCGCGGGTGACCAAGGCCGCGTTGCTGTCCAACTGCGCCTCGATCGCTGACTGCCGCTCCTCGCCGCGGTGCCGGAAGAGCCGCGCCACGCCGTCTCGGGCGGCTGCCCAGGAATCGGTTGCCATGGCCCCCACCACCGTCGTCCCGCCCGCCAGAATCAGTTCCTGCAGCACTGTGCCTCCGCTCCGGGCCCGCAGTGGCTCTGCCTTCGAGGACAACTGAGCCACAATCAGTCCGAAGGTAGTCGATGGCACCGACTTCAGGGTCCGGAGATCGCTTCCGATGCTGAAGTCGAGGTGCGTAGAACGATGCCCGAGCCGGACCGCTGAGGAGGCGTTGGCGTGGCCGATAGCGAGGGTCAAAGGATCACCAAGGCTTATGCCCGCGACCAGGGAAGGGTCTACCAGGCAGGCCGCGACATTCATGTCTTCGAGAGCGGGGACCGGGTGATCCCCGCTCACTTGCTTCAAGAGCCGGACTCATCCCGAATGTCGTCCGAGCCGCCGGCCGGCCACGGCCTTCCGCGAGAACTCCGGCCGCTGATCGGTCGTGAGGAGATGCTTGCGGATGCCTTGGCAGTTCTCCAAGCACCCGATCCCCATCGCGGCCGCTCGGTGCTTGTCATCGGCGGTCCCGGTATCGGCAAGAGCTGTCTGGCTCTTAGGCTGGCCCATCTGGCGGAGAGCCACTACCCGGACGGCCAGTACCACCTCGATCTGGTCCTCGCGGCCCGGGACGGATACGAGATCGACTTGGTGTCGATGCTCCTTCGGGCTCTTCGGCCGGTTGGCGACCCGCTCCCTGAGGGGCGCGGCCAGCGTCGCGCACTCCTGCGCACAGCATTGGCCGACCGCAGAGTTCTCCTGTTGGTTGACGACATCGTCTCGGATGAGGCGCTGTTGGAGGTGCTGCGGATGGACGGTCCCTTCGCGCTCGTGTGCACAAGCAGGACCAAGCTGAGTGGCCTCGCCGGGCTGGTTCACTACGTCGAACTCGGTCCTCTGCCGACCGAGCACGGAGAGGTGTTGGTCAAGGCCGTTGCTGGGCCGTCGCGGCTGACCGACGCACAGGTGGCGAATCTCGTCCAAGCCTGTGGTGGGCATCCTCTCGCGTTGCATATCGCGGCTGCCCATCTCGCAAGGCGTCCGAAGACCGACGCGGACCGCTTCCTCCGGGAAATCGCGAGCCCTGACCGCGGATTGCGTGCCCTGCAAGCAGGCCGGACCGCGATCGAGCCCGTGATCGAACGGAGCTTCGCCGAGCTGGACCCGGAGCAGGCGCACCTCCTCACGGTGCTCGGGATCCTCCCGCACATGACCATCACGGTCGACGTCGCCGCTGCGGTCGGTGGCTCCGTGGAGCAGCTCGCCGACATCCGAGTCGAAGCCGCGGTCGAACTACTCGATGAGCTATTCGAGCTGAGTCTCATTGAGCAGGTCGACGAAGACCGTTACGTCTTCCACGAGATCCTGCATCGGTTCGCACGCCTCAAGTCCGCGTCGGCCACAACGGAGTCCCGTGAGGCCGCTATCCGGTGCGCTTGTCTGATGATGGCTGCCCGCGCGCAGTCGGCCACCGAATCGATCGGCTTCATCGACAGGGAGGCCTCCCTTCCGGCACCGGGCAACGTGACGGCTTTGCAACAACTGGGCGCGGACCGGCCGGGCGCAGTCGCTCTGGTCGAACTTGCGCGGGATCACGGTATGTGGGGGCCGCTCGTTGCACTCGCTGCCAACCACACTGCCGCGCTGTGGCATGGCAGCCACTGGGGAGACCTCGAACGTGTCTACCAGTGTGTCCTCGAAGCCGGCAGCCGGTCCGACAACCCTGAGTGGGCAGGCGCTGCCCTGCACAACCTCGCGATGACCTCCGCCCGTCATGGCGACAGTCAGCGTGCCGCCGACCTGTACCACCAGGCAGCCCGGACTGCCCATGACGGCGGTGACCCGCACTTGATGCACCTCGCAGAGTTGGCTATGGGTTCCATGCTCATCAATCTCGGCCGCGCCCGCGATGCCATCCCCTATCTGCGCCACGGACTGCCGTTCTGGCGCACCACCGAGTCCCACCAGCTTCTGGCTCAGGCCCTTGGCAACCTGGGTCATGCCTACCGCGTCATCGGTCGGGTGCGCCAGGCCGAGCACTACCTGCGCAACAGTCGCAACCTCATGAAGACGGGTACCGCTGCGGACCTGTGGAATCGGGGTGCCCTCGGTGCGCTGCTCCGTTCCGGTGGCCGTACGGCCGAGGCGGCGCAGCAGGCCGCTCAGGAGATCGAGCGCGCTCGCGTGGTGGGAAGCCGGGTCTGGGAAGCAAGGGCCCTGATGGCACTCGCCGAGACACCTCCGGAGGATCGCCCGGAATCCGCTCCCGTCGAGCCACTCGAGGCGGCGCTGACGATCTACCGGGACACCGGGGACGTCCAAGGCCAGGTACGGGCGCTGTACCGTCTGGGCAGTCAGGCTGCAGAGCGGGCAGAGACCGACACGGCGGCCGCGTACCTGGGTGAATGCGCGAGCTTGGCAGCAGACATCGGCGCCTACGATCACGCGTCCCAGGCGATGGCCTACCTGGCGTCCTACAACGGGAGCGCTGGGCATCTGGAGGAAGCGGAGGCCCTCTTCGCGCAAGCCCGTGACATGGCTCGCCACACCTGCAATCCCGTTGTAGCGGCGCAGACACTGCAGAAGAATGCCGAGTTCGTATGGCACACAGGCCGAATCGGCCGAGCAGTGACACTGCTGACCGAGGCCCTCGGCTTGTTGGAGGGCACAGAGCACAAGCAGGCCAGGGCGCAGGCGAGGACTGCCTTGGGGGAGGCGCTCCTGGTCTCGGGGCAGTGGCAGGAAGGCGCCCGTATGCTGGAGGAGGTCGCCTCCATCACCTCCGACGATGCCCTGCCGCTCACCAAGGCCCAAGCGGACCGCGCGCTCGCCGTCCTCTACTCGCGCCGCGGCCTCCACGCGGAAGCCACGACCATGATCACCAGGGCGCTCGACGCCTGCGACCGCGCCGGCGACGCCGAGTCTGTTCTGCGCACCAGAATGGCGCTCGCGAACGTTCACGCTCGCAACAAGAAATGGCCCGAGGCACTCAATGAGTACCGAAAGGCCGGGGAGCTCGCTGAATCCCAACGGGATCTCCATACCCTGCTCACTGCGAGGACGCAAGCCGCCACGTGTCTCCTGTTCGGGGAGGACCCGCAGGCGGCGGTAGCCGATCTCAATCGTCTGTTGCCGTTGACACGGCAGTTGGGAATGCGCTCCGTAGAGGTGGCGATCCACGTCAATGTCGGTGTGCACTACGCCGGTTCGGGTGAACATGCCTTGGCTCTCGAACGGTTCAGCCGGGCTCGAGCCTTGATCGAGGAGCTCGACGACGCCACGTTGCTGGCGCCCTGCTTGATGAACCTGGCCCGCTCCCACACTGCGCTTGGCCAGGTGGACACGGCCCGGAGCCACGCACGCGAGGCCTTCGGCGCCCACCAGCGCATCGGAGACTGGTCAGGAGCCGGAGAAGCACTCCTTGTACTCGCCCGTCTTCACACCTATGGAGAATCGGACGCTACTGCGCCCACACTCAACGACCTGCTCGGTACGCAGAAGCTGCTGGATCGCCGAGTGCTGGAATCCATCCGGACTCGCTCGCAGTCCGAAGGCCAGGACCTGCCTTCGCCGGCCCACCACGAGTTGTCGCAGTCGGTGGTCGCTCCCGACGGGAGGTGCATCAATATCGCCTCGCCTGTCCGGCGAGGGTTGGCCGACCTGGACATCACACGAATGCTCGACCGGCTCGCCAACTCCCGTCAGACATGCGAAGGGTGTGGGCTGGCGATCGACGAGACTGGGGCCGCCGAGCTTCTGTTGCTGCGTCATCCGGCGATGGATCACGTGATGGTGCGCCTCGCCCACTCACATTGCGTCGGCTCCCAGGTGATCGAGCTCAGGGGGAAGGCCCCCAAGTCACCCAGGATCACATCCGAGGTCGAGTGCATCCTGTTCGGTGGCGACAGCCCAGGCATCATTGCCGACTGCTATGGCGGATGGGGCTCCGTAGACGGTGGCCCCATGCGGGATCTGGTCCTGGACAGTCACCTCGCTGCCGGGTTCACCGATCTCCAGAGTCTTCTCGAAGGCTATGAGGACGGCGACGTGCTGGACCTCAGAACCATCCCCCCGGTTGACAACAGCGATGTGCGCGCTCGGCTGGAAGACAACCGGCTTTCTGTCACCGGACCTTCGGGCGTGTTGCTGCAGGGCATGCCACTCAACTTCTTCCCGCACTGGTACCGGGCCGCCCGTGAGGGGGCATTGATCATCGTGATGGGCCGGAACCTCCAAGGGATGGCTGCCGATGACATGTCATACCTGCTACGGGCGATGGACTCCGGTCAGGCCATCGGCGGCATTGTGCCGTTGGCTGTGGCCCGCCCGCGCAGGAACGCGCCCTGCCCCTGCATGATGCGCACCGGGCGCAAGTTCAAGCACTGCTGTGGGAGTACCGGCGCGTGACGCACCTGCTGTGCTGAAGTGCATCGGAGTGCGGCCGGAAACGCGGCGACCAAGGCATGGCGGAGGCCCGGACCGGGACACGGTCCGGGCCTCCTGCCTGCGGACGACACGAGACCCGGGCGCGTAGGGGTGAAGCTGACTCGTTTCCGAGCGGGGGCGCGTGCCAGGCCCGCCGCGCCAGGGTCACTCCTTCAGCGCCGTCAGGGTGGCTTCCAGTTGGGTGGCTTCGGTGAGGCGGGTGGGGTCGGCGGCGGATTCGGCGAAGGTTCTGGCTTCGCGGGCGGCGGTGAGGGCGCGGTCGTGGTGGCCGAGGGTGGCCAGGGCCTGGGCCTGGCCGAGGGCGGCGATGGCCTGGAGGAGGGGGACGGCGACGCGGGCGCCCACGGTGCGGGCTTCGGCGTAGGTGCGCTCGGCCTCCTGGGCGCGGCCGAGGGCGAGTAGGGCGCCGCCCTGCTGGGACAGGGCGTTGGTCCGGGTGAAGTCGCCGATGTGCGCGGCGGGTGCGGTGGCCGGGTCGGCGAGCAGGGCGAGGATGGTGTCGGTGGTGGCCACCGCGTCCGCGTGGCCGCCGGTGCCGGCCTGGGCCGAGGCCAGGGCCAGCAGGGCCTGGGGGCGGCCCTCGCGGTCGCCCGCCGTCGCGAAGAGTTCGGCCGACCGCCGGGCCCGGGGGACGGCGTCGGCGGGCTCGCCCAGCCGGTTGGCGGCCGCCGCCGCGTAGAAGTGCGCCCACGCCTCCTGGGTGACGTCCCCGCCGCGGCGGGCGAGTTCGGCCGCCTGTTCCGCGATGGCGGACGATTCGCGGGGCTGGTGCGAGCAGTAGTGCACCGCCCAGGCCAGGTAGTTGGCGTGGGTGGCCGCGAGGACGTCGTCGCCCAGGGCGTGCGCCGCCGTGCGGGACAGTCCGAAGACGGTGGGCCAGTGGCCCCAGTTGGTCCAGCGGTCGGAGAACCAGTGCATGGACTCCGCGGTCCGGACGACGTCGGTGTGCCGGCCGGCCGCGGCCGCGGCGCGCAGGGCGGCCAGCCAGTTGGCGCTCTCGGCCTCCAGCCAGGCCTGCGCGGCCCGCGCCGAGCCGAAGCCGACGGGTGCCGCCGCGCGGCCGGCCGGCGGCGGTCCGGGCTGGAACCACTGCCCGGCCTCCGCCGCGGCGTCGAGCAGCCAGCGGTACAGCGCCGCCTCGGCGGCGGCGACGTCCTGCGGGGTCTCCTCCTCGTGGAGCCGCTCGCGCGCGTACAGCCGCAGCAGGTCGTGGAAGAGCAGCCGGTCGCCGGCGGTGTGCCCGAGCAGGCCGAGGTCGAGGAGTTCGTCGAGCATCTCCTCGACCGCGTCCGGCCGCAGACCGGTGAGGGCGGCGCCGGCGCCGGTGTCGAAGTCCGCCCCCGGGACGAGCGCGAGCCGGCGGAAGAGGCGCCGCACCGGCTCGGCCAGCTGCTCGTAGGAGAGTCGGAACGCCGAGCGGATGCGCAGGTCCCCGGCGGTCAGGCGGCGCAGCCGGAGGTCCTCGTCCCCGAGCCGTTCGGCGAGGCCGTCCGCGCTCCAGGCGGGCCGGCTGAGCAGCCGGTTCCCGGCGATGCGCAGCGCCAGCGGGAGGTGCCCGCACAGCTCCGCGATCCGCGCCAGCGCCGCCGGGGCGGACCCGCCCGCCGGCTCGTCCTCGCGCTGGGCGAGGATCGCGCCGAGCAGCGCGGTGGCGGCGCCGACGGGCAGCGGCGCCAGGACGAGCCGCCGGGCGTGTTCGATCCCGGCGAGCGTGCGGCGGCTGGTCACCCAGAGCCGGCCCGCGCCCGGGCCGGGCAGCAGCGCGCGGACCTGGGCCTCGCGGGCGGCGTTGTCCAGGACGACGAGGGCCTCCCGCTCCCGCATCAGCCGGCGGTAGAGCCCGCGGCGCTCGTCGGTCTCGCCCGGCAGGTCGCGTTCGCGGACGCCCAGCGCCCGCAGCAGGCGGCCCAGGGCGTCGTGCGGGGTGACCGGTTCGGCGTCCAGGCCGCGCAGGTCGACGAAGAAGCAGCCGTCGGCGAACCGGTCGGCCAGCCGCGCCCCGGCGTGCACGACGAGTGCGGTCTTGCCCAGTCCGGGCGCGCCGGAGACGATCGAGACCGGTGGACCGGCCGGGGCGCCGGCGGTCCGGGCGAGCCAGTCGGTCTCGGTCTCGCGGCCGGTGAAGTCGGGTACCGCGGGCGGCAGGTCGCAGAGCCCGGTGGCCTCGGCGGCCGGGTGCCGTCGCCGGCCGGCGCGGGCCGCGCCCAGCAGCGTCCCGGTGGCGGCCGGGGCGAGCCCCAGGGCGGTGGCGAGGGCCTGGACGGTGCGGGCCTGGGGGCCGCGGCTGTGGCCGCGCTCCATGTCGCCGATGGCGCGGGCGCTGACGCCCGAACCCTCCGCCAGTTCCTCCAGGGTCAGCCCGGCGGCGTGGCGGTGCGCGCGCAGCAGCGGTCCCAGGGCCGGAACGTCCGGCTGGCTCATCTGACCCCCCGATAGGTGAGGGATCATCGTACCGGCCCACGGCTCTGACCTGCGACGACCCGGTTTCCGGCCGGTGGGCACACCCCCGGGTGTCCCGCGGCGCGCCCCGCCCCCGGGCCCCGCCCCACCGCCGGGCCCCGCCCGCCCCCGGGCCCCACCCCACCGCCGGGCCCCGCCCGCCCCCGGGCCCCGCCCCACCGCCGGGCCCCGCCCGCCCCCGGGCCCCGGGCCGCCGCCGGCCGAGCGGCGGTCCCGGGGCCCCGGCGGCGCCGGTGGCGTCACCCGGCGGCGGCTCCGGCGCCCTCCGGCAGGAATCCCGCCACCCGGGTGCCCAGCCCGCGCTCGCGTGCCTGCCGGTGGACCAGGCCCGCCAGGGCGAGGTCGAGCGCGCCGAGCCCGAACGGCGAGAAGACGGTGACGCCGTCCTCGGTGCGCCGGTAGGGCTCGTCGGCGCGGAGCACGGCGCCGAGCGAGGTGGAGATGAAGTCCCGGTTGCCGACCAGCTCCTCGGCCAGGTGCAGGGACGTCCGCTCCCGGCAGACGTGGTCGGCGTCGTCGACCACGTTGACCGCGCCCAGGATGCTCTCGGCGGTCAGGTCGCGCAGGGACACGTGCAGCACCAGGGTGCCCGGCCGGCAGGCCTCGGTGGTCAGGTGCGGGGTCCCGGCGGTGGTGGCCAGGCAGACCAGCCGGTGGGCGGCCATCGCGTCCTCGGCCGTCTCGGCGACGGCCGTCTTGAGCCCGGGCCAGCGGGCCTCGCAGCGGGCGGCGAAGGCCTCCGCGCGGGACCGGTCGAGGTCGAACACGGTGACGGTGCCGAGGTCCGGCAGGACGGCCCGGAGGTAGTTCAGGATCTCGAAGCCGATCACGCCGCAGCCGATCAGGGTGGCTCCGGTCTCGGGGGTCTCCGAGGTGAGGACGGACGCGGCGAGGGCGGCGCTGGCCGCCGTCCGCCGGGCCGAGATCAGCGAGCCCTCCAGCAGGGCCTCCGGGTGCCCGGTGGCCATGGAGTTGAGGATCACCGCGGCGGAGGCGCGCTCCCGACCGGCGGCGGTGTTGCCGGGGAAGGAGGAGATCCACTTGATGCCCGCCACCGGGACGTCCTCGCCGAGGTAGGCGGGCAGCCCGATGATCCGGTTGCGCGGGTCGTCGGGAAAGCGGAGGAACACCGAGTGCGGCAGGGCCGTGCGGCCCCGGTCGTGCAGGACGTAGGCGCGGCGGACGGCCGCGACGACCTCGCTCTCGGCACCGTCGAGGACCTGCCGGACCTCCCCTGCTCCGAGGATCAGCATGGTGCCACCTTCATCGCGTACTCCTTCTCCTTCCACAGGTGGGACACGTCGCCGAAGTGGCGGGCGACCCATTCGTCGTTGTAGATCGTGTCGAGGTACCGCTCGCCGCGGTCGGGCAGGACGACCGCGCAGCGCGAGCCGGCGGGGATGCGGTCGGCCATCAGGTCGATCGCCGCCACCAGCGCGCCGGACGAGCCGCCGGCCAGGATGGCCTCGCGGCCGGCGAGCCGGCGGCAGCCGACCACGCATTCGAGGTCGGTCACGTGGACGACCTCGTCGGCGAGGCCGTCGCGGTAGAGCGCGGGCCGGACGGCCGCGCCGTGGCCCGGGATCAGCCGGGAGGTCGGGACGCCGCCGAAGATGGCGCTGCCCCTGGCGTCCACCGCGACCACGGTCACCGGCAGGCGCAGTTCGCGGACCTGCTCCGCGCAGCCGCGCAGGGTGCCGCAGGAGCTCGTCGCGCAGAACAGGTAGTCGATCCCGCCGGGGACGGCGTCCAGGATCTCGCGCATCGTCCGCCGGTGCGCCTGGGGGTTCAGCGGGTTGGCGTACTGGTTGGGCCAGTAGGCGCCGGGGATGCGGGCGGTCAGCTCGCTGATCCGGCGGATCCGGACCGGCAGGTACTCGCCGGTCACCGGGTCGGTCTCCTGGACCACCTCCACCTCGGCGCCGAGCGCCCGCATGATGGCGATGTTCTGGCGGTTGGTGCGCGGGTCCACCACGCAGATGAACCGGAGCCCGTAGTAGGAGCAGACCTGGGCGAGTCCGATCCCGAGGTTGCCGGAGCTGGATTCGACGACCACGGAGCGGCCGGGCACCAGCGCGCCGGTGCGGATCCGTTCGCGGAGCATCTCCAGCGCCGAGCGGTCCTTCATGCTGCCGCCGGGGTTGAACGCCTCCAGCTTGGCGTAGGTGGTGAAGTGTCGGCCCGGGGCGAGTTTGGCGAGTTCGACCAGCGGGGTGCCGCCGATCGTGCCGAGGACGCCGGCCGGCCGGTCGTCAGGTGCCGGCATGATGGCCTCGCCCCGTCGGATCGGGGCGCGGCCCGAGCATGGTGCGGAACACGCTAGTTCCTCCTGTCAGCACTGGATCGAGGGGTGGTCCGGCCGTCGCCGCCGGGGCCGGGGGTGTGGCCGCGGGGGAGCGCGGGGACCGGGGGAGCGGCCGGGGCGGCGGCCGCCGGCGGAGCGGTACGGCGGCGGGGGTGGCGCCGCCGGGTCACGGGTTCGCCGGGCCGGGCACGGTGCGCACCGTGCGGGCGACCGAGGCGGCGACGGCGAGCAGCACCATCCAGCCCGCCAGGGCCACCGCGGCGGTCCGCGCGCCGGCCGAGTCGAGCAGCAGGCCGCCGAGCAGCGAGCCGATCGGCAGGGCCCCGTTGGACAGCGTGCTCATCGCCGCGAGCACCCGGCCGCGCAGCCGGTCGGGGGTGATGCCCAGCTGGTAGCTGCCGAGCGCCACGTTCCACAGCGGCCCGACGAACCACATCGCCGCGTAGGCGGCGGCGAGCGTGAACGGGTCGCGGCTGACGGCGATCACCACCATCAGCACGGCCCAGGCCCAGTTCGCCGCGATCACCAGGGCGCTGAGGCCCAGGCGGCGGGCGAACCAGGGGGCGGCCAGCGAGCCGGCGAGCCCGCCGGCGCCGGCGACCCCGACCATCAGGCCGACCCCGGCCGAGGACGCGCCGACGTCGGTGGCCAGCACGATGGCGACCAGGAACAGCGCCCGGAACATCAGGTTGCTGCCGGCCACCAGCAGGGTGGTGGTGCGCAGGAAGGGGTGCTTCCAGAGCCACCCCAGGCCCTCCCGGACCTGCTCGCGCATGGTGCCGGTGCCGGCGGACCGCTCGGCCTCGAACTCCTTGCGGATGAACAGCAGGCCGGTCAGCGAGACCAGGTAGGTCAGCGCGTCGGCGACGAACGGCACGGCCCGGCCGAGCCCGAACAGGATGCCGCCGAGCGGCGTGCCGAGCATCACGGCGCCCCGCCCGCGCGCCTCGTTGCGGGACAGCGCCAGCGAGAGCTGGCCCGGTGCCACGACGTTGGGGACGGCCGCGTGCGCGGCGAGGCCGTGGAAGACGGTGAGCGCGCCCTCGGTGAACCCCACCACCAGCACCAGCGGGAGGCTGAGCAGGTCGAGCGCCGCCGCGCCGGCGATGACCGCCGCGCCGAGCGCGCGCAGCGCGTCGCACCAGATCATCAGCCGCCGGCGCGGCCAGCGGTCCACCAGGGCGCCGGCCGGCAGCTGGAGCAGCAGGGCGGGCAGCAGCGCGACGAAGCCGGCGAGCCCGGCGTCGAACGGCGAGCCGGTGAGGGCGAGGACCAGCAGCGGGTAGGCGATGGTGGTCGCGGTCGAGCCGAGCAGGGAGACGGCCGAGCCGCCCCACAGCAGCAGGAAGTCGCGGTTGCGGTGCAGCGGGACCACGGCTTCCGTCCCGGCCGCGTCCGCCGGGCCGGGTGGATCGGCCGCGTCCGCCGGAGCGGGTGGATCGGGCGGGTCCGGCGGCCGGGTCTGCTCGTCCGCCGGAGCCCGCGTGTCGGGGCTGGTCATCTGTCACACACCTCGCGGGGCCGGACCGGCCGCTAGCCGGCCGCCCGCTCCATCTGGCGGCGCAGACTGAGCGGCCGCATGTCGGTCCAGACCGTGCCGATGTGGGTCAGGCAGTCGGCCCTGGTGCCCTCGGTCCCCTCCGCGTACCAGCCGAGCGGGAGATCCCGGTCGGCGGGCCAGACGGAGTACTGCTCCTCGTCGTTGAGGACGACGCGGTAGGTGCGGTCGTCGGTGTCTTCCTCGGCCACGACGGGCCTCCCTCGGGTGAACTGCCGCGTCACGCACCTCACGTGACCGGTGGCGGCGCCAGCGAGCCTGCCGCACCGGCCCGGTCCGGCTGCAGAGAAGGAGGCGCAGTCACCGCGACGCCAAGCCTGCCGCCGTGACTGCCGGTTGTTCTCTCCGGGGAGCGGCCGCCGGGCGACGACGCTGAGGCGCATGACTGCGAACCCCTCCATACGGCCCGCGCCGGCGGACCGACCCCGGGAGAACGGCGCGGGCTCCGTCCTCCCCCTGACGGTGCCGGCCGACACTCCCGGCATGCCCCTGGCCGAGTACCTCTCGGCCGCCCGACCGTTCGTCCGCGGCCGGCTGCTCGAACACGGCGCGGTCCTGCTGCGCGGGTTCGGCGTCGGCGGGGTGGACGGGTTCGAGGCGGCGGTGCGGGCGGTGTCCGGCTCGCCCCTGGCCTACGCCGAGCGGTCCTCGCCGCGCAGCACCATCAAGGGGCAGGTGTACACCTCGACCGACTACCCGCCGAGCGAGGAGATCTTCCTCCACAACGAGAACTCCTACCAGGCCGACTGGCCGATGACCCTGTTCTTCCACTGCGTCGAGCCGCCGGAGACGCTCGGCGCCACCCCGCTCGCCGACACCCGCCGGGTGTACGAGGCGATCGACCCCGCCGTCCGCGAGGAGTTCGCCGCCCGCGGCTGGATGGTGGTGCGCAACTTCTCGGACGGCTTCGGCGTCCCGTGGCAGCAGGCCTTCAACACCTCCGACCGCGCCGAGGTCGACGCCTACTGCGCCCGCAACGGCGTCGCCACCGAGTGGACCGCCGACGGCCTGCGCACCCGCGCCCGCCGCCGGGCGGTGCACCGCCACCCGGTGACCGGCGAGACGGTCTGGTTCAACCACCTCACCTTCTTCCACGTGACCACGCTCGGCGAGGAGGTGAGCTCGGCGCTGCGCGAGATGTACGACGACTCCCAGCTGCCGACCAACACCTACTACGGCGACGGCCGGCCGGTGCCGGACGAGGTCATCGCGCACCTGCGCGCCTGCTACCGCGCCGAGTGGCGCCGCTTCGACTGGCAGCGGGACGACGTCCTGCTGGTGGACAACATGCTGTCGGCGCACGCCCGCGAGCCGTTCACCGGCCCGCGCCGGATCGCCGTGGCCATGGCCGAGCCGTACTCGGCCGCCGTCAGCCCCGACTCGCTCCTGGAGGCGTCCGATGCCCACCGGTGACAGCGGACTCCCGCTCTCCTACGCCCAGGAGCAGCTGTGGTTCCTGGACCAGCTGCGCTCCGGCGCCTCCACCGAGTACCTGATGTGCGAGGCGTTCCGGATCCGCGGCCCGCTCGACCTGCCGGTGCTGGAGGCCGCGTTCACCGAGGTCGCGGCGCGGCACGAGGTGCTGCGCTCGCGCTACGGCACCGAGGGCGGCTCCGGGGTGCAGTACGTCGACGAGCCCGGCCCCGTGCCGCTCGCCGTGCTCGACCTGACCGGGGTGCCGGCGGACGGCCGCGAGGCGCGGGTGCGCGAGCTGCACGCCGCCGAGTTGCGCGCCCCGATCGACCTGCGCGCCCGGGCGCCCTGGCGGCTGACCCTGGCCCGGTTCGCCGAGGACGAGGCCGTCCTGCTGGTGACCGTCCACCACATCGCCTTCGACGGCTGGTCCTGGGGCATCCTGGCGCGCGAGCTGCACGAGCTCTGCGACGCCTTCGCGGCCGGGCGGCCGTCGCCGCTGGAGCCCGTCCCGGTGCAGTACGCCGACTTCGCGCAGTGGCAGCGCGACACCTGGGCCGCCACCCCCGAGCGGGCCGAGCGGCGGCGCGGCTACTGGCGGGAGCGGCTGGCCGGCCTGGAACCGCTGGAGCTGCCCACCGACCGCCGCCGCCCGGCGCAGTGGGACCCGGCCGGCGACAGCGTCCCGTTCACCGTGCCGGCGGAGCTCGCGCAGCGGCTGGCCGCGCTCGGCCGGGACGGCGGCGCGACGCCGTTCATGGTGCACCTGGCCGCGTTCCAGCTGCTGCTCGCCCGCTGGTCCGGCGCCCGCGACGTGGCCGTCGGCGTCTCGGTCTCGGACCGCGACGAAGTGGCCCTGGAACCGCTGGTCGGCATGTTCCTCAACACGCTGGTGCTGCGGACCGACCTGTCCGGCCGGGGATCCTTCCTCGACCTGCTGGCGCGGGTCCGCGAGACCACCCTGGACGCCTACGAGCACCAGGACGTCCCGTTCGGCTGGGTGGTCGCCGACCTCGCCCCCGAGCGCGACCTCTCCCGCAACCCGGTGTTCCAGGTCGGCTTCGCGCTGCACAACGCCGAGCGCCGCCCGCTGCGGCTGCCCGGGCTCGACGTGAGCAAGGTCGAGGCGGCCACCGAGCACTCCGCGTTCGACCTCTCGCTGCACCTGTCCGAGCTCCCCGACGGCTCGTTCGCGGCCCGGCTGATCTACCCGACCGCGCTCTTCGACCGGGCCCGGATCGAGCGGATGGCGGCGAGCCTGCTGCGGCTGCTGGCGGCCGTCGCCGAGCGCCCGGCGGCCCCCGCCCACACGCTGGAGACCGTCCCCGACGCGGAGCTGGCCGACCTCGCCCGCTGGAACCGCACCGAGACCGGGCGCCCGCGGCAGTCGCTGGCCGAACTGTTCTTCGCCCAGGCACTGGCCACCCCGGACGCGGGCGCCGTGGTGTCCGGCGGGCAGCGGACCGACTACGCCGCTCTCGCCGACCGGGTCCGGCGGCTCGCCGGGGTGCTGCGCTCGCGCGGCGTCGGCCGGGAGAGCCCCGTCGGCGTCGCCCTGCACCGCGGCACCGATCTGGTCGCCACCCTGCTCGCGGTGCTGACCGCGGGCGGCGTCTACGTGCCGCTGGCCCCGGAGCAGCCGGCCGAGCGGCTGGCCCACCTGGTCGCCGACGCCGGGGTGGGCCTGCTGGTCACCGAGGAGTCCCTGCTCGGCCAGCTGCCGCCGCACCCGAACACGCTCGTCCTCGACCGCGAGGGCGGCGAGGGCGGCGAGGACCCGGCGGGGGCGCCGTCGGCGGACCTCGAACCCGCCGGCGCCACCGGCGCCGAGGCCGCGTACGTGATGTACACCTCCGGCTCCACCGGCCGGCCCAAGGGCGTCGTCGTCCCGGAGGCCGCGATCCGCAACCGGGTGCTCTGGTCCGTGGAGCGCTACGGCCTCGGCCCCGGTGACCGGGTGCTGCAGAAGACCACCATCGGCTTCGACGCCGCGGTCTGGGAGTTCCTCTCCCCGCTGGTCTGCGGCGCCACCGTGGTCACCGGTCCGCAGGACGCCCACCGCGACCCGGCGGTGATGGCCCGCGCCGTCGCCGAGCACCGCGTCACCGTGCTCCAGGGCGTGCCCTCGATGCTGCGCCTGCTGCTCGACGAACCGGCGCTGGCCGACTGCGACGCGCTGCGCGTGGTCTGCTCGGCGGGCGAGCCGCTGCCCGCCGAACTCTGCGCCCGGCTGCGCCGGATCGTCGACGTCGAGGTGGTCAACACCTACGGCCCCACCGAGTGCGCGATCGACTCCACCGCCTGGCCCTACGACCCGGCCGAGCCCGGTGAGCAGGTGCCGATCGGCCTGCCGCTGCCCAATGTGCGCACCTACGTGGTGGACGCCGAGGACCGTCTGGTGCCGGTCGGCGTCGTCGGCGAACTCTGCGTCGGCGGCATCGGTCTGGCCCGCGGCTACGCCGGCCGCGGCGACCTCACCGCCGACCGGTTCGTCCCGGACCCGTTCGCCGCCGTGCCCGGCGCCCGCCGCTACCGCACCGGCGACCTGGTGCGCCGCCGCGCGGACGGCGCGCTGGAGTACGTCGGACGCGTCGACGACCAGGTCAAGATCGGCGGCGTCCGGATCGAGCCCGGCGAGATCGAGGCGCTGCTGGCGACCGACCCCTCGGTGGCCGCCGCCGTGGTGGCCGCCCACCGGTCCGGCACCGGCGACACCCGGTTGACCGCCTACGTGGTGGCTGCCGCCGGGGCGCGGATCGAGCCGGACGGGCTGCGCGCCCGGCTGGCCGCCGCGCTGCCGGAGGCCATGGTGCCGTCCGCCGTGGTCGAGCTCGACGAGCTGCCGCTCACGCCCAACGGCAAGGTGGACCGCCGCCGGCTGCCCGCCGCCGAGCCGGAGCGCCCGGCCGCGCGGGCCTGGGAGGCCCCGCGCACCGACGCGGAGCGGACCGTCGCCGCACTGATGGCCGAGGTGCTGGACGTCGAACGGGTCGGCGCGCACGACGACTTCTTCCTGCTCGGCGGCTACTCGCTGCTCGCGATCAAGCTGGTGCTGCGGCTGCGGCGCGCGTTCGGCATCGAGCTGACCGTCGGCGAGCTGTTCCACGCGCCGACCGTCGCCGGGCTGGCCGCCCGGATCGACGGCGCCTCGGGCACCGGCGCCGACACCGCGGCGGACGCCGTCCGCCCCGTCGGCCGGGACCGCCCGCTGCCGCTCTCCTTCGGCCAGCAGCGGATGTGGTTCCTCGACCAGCTGGAGCCAGGGAGCCACGAGTACGTCGTCCCGCTGGCGCTGCGGCTGACCGGCCCGCTCGACACCGCGGCGCTGCGCGGCGCGCTGGACGCGCTCTCCGCCCGGCACGAGGTGCTGCGCACCCGGTACCGCTCCGAGGGCGGCGACCCCGTCCAGGTCGTCGACCCCGCCGGGCCGGTCGACTTCACCCTGACCGACCTGTCGGCCGGGCCGGACGCCGAGGCAGGGGCCCGCGCCCTGGTCGACGAGCTGGCCCGCTCCCCGTTCGACCTGGCCCAGGGCCACCCGCTGCGGGCGACCCTGATCCGCACCGCCCCCGAGGACCACCTGCTCGTCCTGACCCTGCACCACATCGCGTTCGACGCCTGGTCGACCAACGTCTACCTGCGCGAACTCGACCTCGCCTACCGGTCCTTCACCGAGGACGCGCCGGCCCTGCCGGCCCCCGAGCCGGTCCAGTACGCGGACTTCGCCGTCTGGCAGCGCGAGCAGCAGGACGCCGGCCGGCTGGACCACCAGCTCGCCTACTGGCGCGACCGCCTGGGCGGCCTGACGCCGGTCGAGCTGCCCACCGACCGGCTCCGCTCGGCCGTCCGCGACTCGCGCGGCGCCAACGTGGTCGTCGAGGTGGCGCCGGAGGTCGGCCGGGCCGTCACCGAGCTGGCCGGCCGGCACGGCGCGACCCCGTTCATGGTGCTGCTCGCCGTCTTCCAGGTGATGCTGCACCGCTACACCGGCCTCGACGACCTCGCGGTCGGCACCCCCGTCGCCGGGCGGACCCGCCAGGAGACCGAGGACCTCGTCGGGTTCTTCACCAACAACCTGGTGATCCGCAACGACCTGGCCGGCAACCCGGCCTTCCCGGACCTGCTGGACCACGTCCGCGGCTCGGTGCTCGACGCCTTCGCCCACCAGGACGTGCCGTTCGAGCACCTGGTCGACGCGCTGCGCCCGGAGCGGGACCTCTCCCGCAACCCGCTGTTCCAGGTCATGTTCGAGCACCAGCACCTGGCCGGCGTCCCCGCCCGGCTCGGCGCGGCCGCCGTGGAGCCGGTCCGGGCCGGCCTGGAGATCGCCAAGTTCGACCTCACCGTGACCGTCAAGGAACGCGGCGGCCGGATGTACTGCTGGTTCGAGTACGCGACCGCGCTCTTCGACCGGGCGACCGTCGAACGGATGGCCGGCCACTACCTGACCCTGATCGGCAGCGTCACCGCCGCCCCCGGAGCCCGGATCGGCGACCTCGGCATGCTCACCGACGAGGAGCGGCACACCGTCCTCACCCGCTGGGCCGACCCGGCCGGCGGGCGGGCCGCCGAGCTCGACCCGGTCGAGGAGCACGGGCTCTGCGTGCCCGAGCTCTTCGCCCGGCAGGCCCGGCGCACCCCGGACGCGGTCGCCGTGGTCTTCGGCGACCAGCGGCTGAGCTACGCCGAACTCGACGCGCGGGCCGACCGGTTCGCGGCCCGGCTGCGCGCCCTCGGGGTCACCTCGGAGACGGTCGTCGGCTCCCTCCTGGAGCGCGGCGTCGAGGCGGTCGTGGTGCTGCTCGCGGTGCTGAAGGCCGGCGGCTCGTACGTGCCGTTCGACCCGCAGCACCCGGCCGAGCGGCTGGAGTTCATGCTCGCCGACGCCGGCCCGGAACTCGTGGTCACCACCGGGGCCTTCGCCGACCGGGTGACCGGCTCCCACCGGGTGGTGCTCGCCGACGGGACCGACGACGGGACCCACACCGACGACGGGACCGCCGCCGGAACCGACAGCGCCGCCACCGAGGCCGAGCCGGTCCTGATCCGGCCGGAGAACCTCGCCTACGTCATCTACACCTCCGGCTCGACCGGCCGCCCCAAGGGCGTCATGATCGAGCACCGCTCCTACGCCCACCACTGCCGGGTGATCGCCGACCAGTACGGCATCGCCCCCGGCGAGCGGGTGGTCCTGCTCTCCGCCCTCACCTTCGACGTGGCGATGGACCAGATCGCGGCCACCCTGGTCGCGGGCGCCACCATCGTGGTCGCCGACCCGGTGTTCTGGACCCCGGCCGAGCTGCCGGTCCGGCTCGCCGAGCACGGCGTCACCGTCGTCGAGATCACGCCGTCCTACTACCGGGCCGTCCTGGAGTCCCCCGACCTGCACCTGCTGAGCGGGCTCAAGCTGATGAACGTCGGCAGCGACGTGGTCACCGGCCTGGACGCGCGGCGCTGGGCGCAGACCGGCCTGCCCGCCCGCTTCCTGTGCAACTACGGCCCGACCGAGGCCACCGTCACCTGCCTGCTGCACCCCGTCTCCGAGGTGCCGGCGGAGGGCGACGAGGCCTCGGCCCTGCCGCTCGGGCGGCCCGTCCCCGGCACCCGCGCGCACATCCTCGACGCCGACCAGCGGCCCGTCCCGGTCGGCGTCCCCGGCGAGCTGTACCTGGGCGGCGTCCGGCTGGCCCGCGGCTACCACCGCCGCCCGGAGCTGACCGCCGAGCGCTTCGTGCCCGACCCCTTCGGCGGCGAGCCGGGCGGGCGCCTCTACCGGACCGGCGACCTCGCCCGCCACCGGCCGGACGGCACCATCGAGTTCCTCGGCCGGATCGACCAGCAGGTCAAGGTCCGCGGCCTGCGCATCGAACTCGGCGAGATCGAAGCGGCGCTGGCCCGCCACCCCGCCCTCCAGGAAGCGGTGGTGACCGCCCCGGAGACCGCCCCCGGCGAACGCCGGCTGGCCGCCTACCTGGTGGCCCGGCCCGGCAGCCCGATGCCCGACGTGGCCGAACTCCGCGGCCACCTGCGGGCGCTGCTCCCCGAGTACATGATCCCCGCGCTGTGGGTGCCGCTCGACGCGCTCCCGCTGACCGCCAGCAAGAAGGCCGACCGCAAGGCACTGCCCGACGCCTCCGCCGCGCTGGCCGGCGGGGCCCGCGAGCACCTGGCCCCGCGCGACCCCGCCGAGGAGGCGGTCGCCGCGATCTGGGGCGAGGTGCTGGGCGTCGAGCGGATCGGCGTCCAGGACGACTTCTTCGCCCTGGGCGGCCACTCGCTGCTGGCCACCCGGGTCCTGGCCCGGCTCCGCGAGACGTTCGCCGTCGAGCTGCCGCTGCGCCTGCTGTTCGAGGCCACCACGGTGGCCCGGCTCACCGAGGCGGTGACCGACGCCGTCGAGGCCGAGATCACCGCGCTCACCGACGAGGAAGTGGCGGGCCTGCTCGCCGAGGAGGGGCACCGATGACCGACACCACGGACCGCACCCGGCTGCGGCAGGAGCTGCTGCGCCGGCGCCTCGCCGGCCGGGCGGGCACCGCCCCGGCCGAGGGCATCGGCCGGGCACCGCGCGGCGGCCCGCTGCCGCTCTCCTTCGCCCAGCGCCGCCTCTGGATCCTCGACCGGCTCCAGCCCGGCAGCACCGAGTACCTGGTGACGGCCTCGCTGCGGCTGACCGGCCCCCTCGACCGGGCCGCGCTGCGGACCGCGCTCGACGGGATCCAGCACCGCCACGAAGTCCTGCGGACCAGGTACCCGGTGGTCGACGGGGAACCCGTCCAGGTGGTCGACGCGCCGAGCGGCGTGCCGCTCACCGAGGAGGACCTGAGCACCCTGGACCGGGCCGCCGCCGACGCGCGGCTGGCCGACCTCGCCACCGGCGCCCGCCGTCCGGTGGACCTCGCCGAGGGCCCGGTGCTGTCCGCCGTCCTGGCCCGGCTCGCCCCGCGGGAGCACGTCGTCCTGCTGACCGTCCACCACATCGCCTGCGACGGCTGGTCCGAGGACCTCCTGGTCGGCGAACTCGCCGAGCGCTACGACGACGCCGTCGCCGGGCGCCCGGCCCGCACCCCGGACCTGCCGGTCCAGTACGCCGACTACGCCGTCTGGCAGCGCGAGCGGCTCTCCGACGGGGCGCTCCGGCGCCGCCTCGACCACTGGAACGAGCGGCTGGCCGCACTGGCGCCGCTGGAGCTGCCCACCGACCGGCCCCGCCCGCCGGTGCGCGACGCGGCCGGCGCCCTGGTGCCGCTGGTCGTCCCGGCCGCGACCGCCGGACGGCTGACGGCGCTGGCCCGGGACCACGGCGCCACCCCCTTCATGGCCCTGCTGGCCGCCCACGCCGTCCTGCTCGGCCGCTGGAGCGGGCAGCGCGACGTCGCCGTCGGCTCCCCGGTCGCCGGGCGCGACCGCGCCGAGGTGCAGGACGTCGTCGGCCTCTTCCTCAACACCCTGGTGCTCCGGGTCGACCTGGCCGGCCCGCGGACCTTCGCCGAGCTGCTGTCCCAGGTCCGGGAGACCGCCCTGGACGCGTACGGCCACCAGGAGGTGCCGTTCGAGCGCCTGGTCGAGGAGCTGGCGCCCGAGCGCGACCCCGCCCGCACACCGCTGTTCTCCTCCATGCTGCTGTGGCAGGACGCCGCCGGCGCCTCCACGCCCGCGGCCATGGGCGGCCTGACCGTCGAGCGGCTGCCGGTCGGCGAGAGCACCGCCAAGTTCGACCTCACCGTCGGCCTGGCCGCCCAGCCGGACGGCTCGCTCGCGGGCGGCGTCAACTACGCCTCCGCGCTGTTCGACCGGGCGACGGCCGAGCGGTTCGCCGCCCAGTTCACCCAGCTGCTGGAGCACGCCGTCGCGGCGCCCGACACCCCGCTGGACGAGCTGGAGATCCTCCCCCGGGAGGAGCGCGAGCGCCAGCTGCTCAGCTGGAACGCCACCGGCCGCGGCTACCCCACCGGCACCCTGCCGCTGCTGTTCGAGGCGCAGGTCGCCCGCACCCCGAACGCCACCGCCCTGCGGTTCGAGGGCGCCGAGCTCAGCTACCGCGAGCTGGACGTCCGGGCCAACCAGCTCGCCCACCACCTGCGCCGGCTCGGCGTCGGCCCCGAGTCGGTGGTCGGCGTCTGCCTGCACCGCGGCGCCGACCTGGTGGTCGCGCTGCTCGCGGTGCTCAAGGCCGGCGGCGCGTACCTGCCGCTCGACCCCGACTACCCGGCGGACCGGCTCGCCTTCATGCTGGCCGACTCCGGCGCCCTCGCTGTGGTCACCGACCAGGGGCTCACCCCGCTGGTGACCGGCGGCGCCCCGCACCTGGTGGACATCACCGCCGAACTGCCCGGCGGCTGGGGCCACGACCCGGTCTTCGCGGCGGCGCCCGAGCACCCGGCCTACCTGATCTACACCTCGGGTTCGACCGGCCGCCCCAAGGGCGTGCTGGTCGACCACCGGGCCATCGTCAACCGGCTGCACTGGATGCAGGAGGCCTACGGGCTCGACGCCGACGACCGGGTGCTGCAGAAGACCCCGTACAGCTTCGACGTCTCGGTCTGGGAGTTCTTCTGGCCGCTGATCACCGGTGCGACCCTGGTCCTGGCCCGCCCCGGCGGCCACCGCGACCCGGCCTACCTCGCCGAACTGATCGGCACCGAGCGGATCACCACCCTGCACTTCGTACCGTCGATGCTGCGGGCCTTCCTCGCCGAGCCGCTGCCGCCGCTGCCCTCGCTGCGCCGCATGGTGTGCAGCGGCGAGGCACTGCCCGCCGAGCTGGTCACCGCCGTGCACGAGCGGATCGGCTGCGAACTGCACAACCTGTACGGGCCCACCGAGGCCGCCGTCGACGTCACCGCGATCCGCTGCGAGCCGGGCCGGCCGGTCACCATCGGCCGCCCGATCTCCAACACCCGCACCTACATCGTGGACGCCGCGCTGCGCCCGCAGCCGATCGGCGTGCCGGGCGAACTCCTTCTCGGCGGGGTCCAGTTGGCCCGCGGCTACCTGAACCGGGCGGAGCTCACCGCCGACCGCTTCGTGCCCGACCCCTTCGCCACCGAGCCCGGCGGCCGGCTCTACCGCACCGGCGACCTCGCCCGGTACCGGGCGAACGGCGAAATCGAGTACCTCGGCCGGCTCGACCACCAGGTGAAGATCCGCGGCCAGCGGGTCGAACTCGGCGAGATCGAGGCGGTCCTGGCGCAGGCCCCCGGCGTCGCCGCCGCGGCCGTCGCCGTCCACGACGACCAGCTGGTCGGCTACCTGGTACCGGCCGGGGCCGACGTCGAGGCGGCCCGCGAGCACCTGCGCGGACGGCTGCCGGAGCACATGCGCCCGGTGCACTGGACGACGCTGGAGACGCTGCCGCTGACCCCCAGCGGCAAGACCGACCGCAAGGCGCTGCCCGCACCCGACCGGACCCGCTCCGAGCTGGTCGGCGCGTTCGTCGCGCCGCGCAGCGCCCTCGAACAGACCCTCGCGGACGCCTTCGCCGCCGCCCTCGGCGTCGACAAGGTCGGCGTGCACGACGGATTCTTCCAGCTCGGCGGCGACTCGATGCGCGCCATCCGGGCCGTCGGCGCGCTGCGCGACCAGGGGCTCGCCCTCTCCGTCCAGGACGTCTTCGCCCGCCAGACCGTCGCCGAGCTGGCCCCGCTGGCGGCCGACCGGCCGGCCGCCGGCGCGGCCGAGACCGCCCTGGTGGGCCGGTTCGAGCTGCTCGACCCGGCCGACCGCGAGCGCCTCCCCGAGGGCCTGGCCGACGCCTACCCGATGGGCCAGGTCCAGGTCGGCATGGTCTACGAGATGCTGGCCGACCCCGAGCGCAACACCTACCAGAACGCCAGCACCTTCCAGATCGTCGACGACGGCCCGTTCTCCGCCGAGGCGCTGAACGGCGCGGTCCGGCTGCTGATCGAGCGGCACGAGATCCTGCGCACCTCCTTCGACCTCTCCGGGTACTCCGAACCGCTCCAGCTGGTGCACGCGGCGGACGACCTGCACCTGGAGATCGGCGTGGACGACCTGCGCCACCTGCCGGCCGAGGAGCAGCAGGCCGCCGTCCGGCGCTTCCGCGCCGAGGCCCAGCGCACCCCGTTCGACGTCGGGCGCGCCCCGCTGCTGCGCTACCACGCCCACCTGGTCGGCGACCGGGAGTGGCTGCTGACCCACGTCGAGTGCCACGCCATCCTGGACGGCTGGAGCCACCACTCCGTCATCGGCGAACTGCGCGCCGCCTACCGGGAGCTGGCCGCCGGCACCGGCGCCCCGGCCGCGGCGCCGCCGGAGGTCCGCTACGCCGACTTCATCCAGCTGGAGAAGCGCGCCCTGGCTTCCCCGGCGGACCGGGAGTTCTGGCGCGGCCGGATCACCGGCCACGACCGGCTGCGGCTGCCCGCCGACACCGCCCCGGCCGAGGCGCACCTGCCCGCCACCGAGGTGCGGCTGCCCTGGGCGGCGCTGGAGCCGAAGCTGCGCCGGCTCGCCGCCGACACCCAGAGCTCGCTCAAGACCGTCCTCTACACCGCCCACCTGAAGGTGCTCGGCCTGCTCAGCGGCCAGCGCCGGTTCCTCGCCGGGGCGGTGACCAACGGCCGGCCCGAACTGCCGGGCGGCGACCGGGTCCGCGGCATGTACCTCAACACGGTGCCGTTCGCCGTGGACCTGCGGGCGCCGAGCTGGCGCGAGCTGGTGCGCTCGGTGTTCGCCGAGGAGCTGGCCCTGTGGCCGCACCGCCGCTACCCGCTGCCCGCGATGCAGCGCGAGTGGGGCGGCGGCGAGCCACTGGTCGAGGTGGTCTTCGCCTACCTGGACTTCCACGTGCTCGACGAGCACCGGTCGGACATCGGCACCGTCACCGACCACAGCCCGAACGAGTTCACCTTCGACGTCTGGACCTTCCCCGGCGAGCTGCGGATGACCTGCCGCCCCGGCTGGGTCGGCCGGGAGCGGCTGGCGGCGATCGGGGAGACCTTCATCGCCGTGCTCACCGCGATGGCCGAGGACGCCGACGCCGACCCGCAGGCCTTCCGGGCCCCCGGCCTGGACCGGCCGGGCGCGACCGCCCCCGCCACCCGCCCGCTGCCCGAGGTCTGCGTGCCCGAGCTGGTCGCGGAGCGCTCCGACCCGGACGCGATCGCCCTGGAGGACGCCGAACGGAGCCTCACCTACCGCGAGGTGGACACCGGCAGCAACCAGCTGGCCCACCTGCTGCGCGGGCTGGGCGTCGGCCCGGAGACGCCGGTCGCGATCTGCCTGGACCGCGGCGTCGAGGCGGTGCTGGCCATGCTCGGCGTGCTCAAGGCCGGCGGCTACTACGTCCCGCTCGACCCCGCCTACCCGGACGCCCGGATCGGCTTCGTGCTGGACGACGTCCGCGCCGACGTGGTGATCTGCCGGCCGGAGGACACCGACCGCCTCGCGCGGATCGCCGACCTGCGCTGCGTCCCGCTGGACGCGGCCTGGACCGGCCTCGCCGTCCTGCCGGAGACCCCGGTCGAGGCGGGCACCCACCCCGACAACCTGGCCTACGTCACCTACACCTCCGGCTCCACCGGCCGGCCCAAGGGCGTCCAGGTCACCCACCGGGCCGTGGTCCGGCTGGTGCACGACCCCAACTACGCCGACCTCGACCCCGACCAGGTGCTGCTGCTGCACGCGCCGCTCGCCTTCGACGCCTCCACCCTGGAGGTCTGGGGGGCGCTGGGCAACGGTGCCCGCCTGGCGGTCTGCCCGCCCGGGGCGACCACCGCCGCCGAACTGGCCGAGGTGCTCCGCCGGCACCGGGTCACGCTGCTCTGGCTCACCGCCGGCCTGTTCCAGCACATGGTGGAGACCGAGCCGGCCGCGCTGGCCGGGGTGCGGCAGGTGCTGGCCGGCGGCGACGCCCTCTCGCCCGCGCACGTGCGCACCGCCCTCGGCCACGGCGTCGCGCTCACCAACGGCTACGGACCCACTGAGTGCACCACCTTCAGCACGGCGCTGCGCGGGGTGACCGGGGCCGACGCCGACCGGGGGGTGCCGATCGGCGTGCCGATCACCGACACCCGCGTCCTGGTGGTCGACGACCACCTCGACCCGGTGCCGTTCGGCGTGGCCGGTGAACTGCTGGTCGGCGGCCCCGGGCTCGCCCGCGGCTACCTCGGCCGCCCCGACCTCACCGCGGACCGCTTCGTGCCGGACCCGTCCGGCGAGCTCCCCGGCGCCCGCTTCTACCGGACCGGGGACATCGTCCGCCGCGACCCCGACGGGACGCTGTCCTTCGTCGGCCGCCGCGACAACCAGGTGAAGATCCGCGGCCACCGGGTGGAACTCGCCGAGGTGGAGGCCATGATCGGCGGCCTCGCGCCGGTCCGGGCGGCCGCGGCGGCCGTGCACCCCGGACCGGACGGCCAGAAGCGCCTGGTCGGCTACGTCGTCCCGGAACCCGGGTCCGGCCCGCTGGACGTCGCCGCGCTGCGCGAGCAGCTCCGGCGGCGGGTGCCCGACTACCTCGTCCCCGGCGCCTGGGTGGAACTGCCCGCACTCCCGCTCACCGCCCACGGCAAGATCGACCGCGCCGCGCTCCCGGAGCCCTCCGGGCCCGCGCCGACCGCCGGCTCCGCGGCGCCGCGCACCGCCACCGAGCGGGCCGTCGCCGAGGTCTGGGCCGAGGTGCTCGGCCTCGGACAGGTCGGGGTGGACGACGACTTCTACCTCCTCGGCGGCCACTCGCTGGCCATCCTGCGCATCACCGCCCTGCTGCGCGAGCGGCACGGAATCGACCTGACCGTGCGCTCGTTCGTGGCGGACCCGACCGTCGCCGGGCTGGCGGCGGCCGTCGACGCGGCGGCGGCCGGCGAGCCGGTGGAGGCGCTGGTCTGGCTCCGCCGGGAAGGCAGCCGGCCGCCCCTGTTCTGCGTGCACCCCGGCGGCGGCAGCGCCCACTGGTACCGCCCGCTGGTGCCGTACCTCGACCCGGACCAGCCGGTCGCGGCCTTCGCCTGGCCCGGCCTCCAGGCCGAGAACGGGCAGCCCGTCCCCTCCACCGAGCAGATGGCCGAGCGCTACCTGGCCGAACTGCGGGCCGCCGCCCCGCAGGGCCCGTACCGGCTGTTCGGCTGGTGCGGAGGCAGCGGCATCGCCAGCGAGCTGGCCCACCGGCTCACCGCCGAGGGCGAGGAGGTCACCTTCGTCCTGCTCGACCCGGGGCTGGACAACCACGAGCGGCCCGAGCTGTGGAAGGAGTACCGGCTGATCGAGAGCTGCGTGGCGAAGCTGACCGAACTGGCCGCCGCCCCGGCCGGGCAGGACACCTCGGCGCTCCGCGGGGAGACCCTGGCGCTGCTCGAACACCTGGTGGACGACGTCGACCCCGAGGTCGGGATCGTGCTGCCGGAACACGGCGCCGGCGAGGTCTGGCTGCCCTCCGCCCGGATGTGGCGGGAGGTCATGGAGATGTGCCTGACGTACCGTCACCGCCCCTACCCCGGGCGGCTGCACCTGATCGCCAGCGACGAACTCGCCGACGGCGAGCACGAGGTGGCCTCTGGGCAGGACTTCGGGGAGTACCTGACCCGCTGGCAGGAGCTCACCGGCGAGGTCGCCCTGCACCGGATCCCCGGCGACCACTTCGGCGTCATGAAGCCGCCCCACCTCGGCCGCCTGGCCGAGACGATCACCGCGATCCTCGCCGGCGGCGGAGCGAGCACCGGCTGACCCCGGGGGGAGGGAACCACCGCGAGGGCGGGGGCGCACACAGCGCCCCCGCCCTCGCGGTTTCGCCTGTCCGGGCCGGGCCCGGACGGCCTCCACCCGTCGGCGCGGGGCGGGGTGGGCCGCGCCGCCGCGGTCGCTCCACCGGGGTGAGGTCCCGCCCCCGGCGCCCCGTCCCGGGCGCCCCGTCCCCGGCGCCCCGTCCCCGGCACCCCGCCCCCGGCGCCCCGTCCCCGGCGCCCCGGGAGCCGGCCCTCGGGCGCCGGCTCTCGGGGCGCCGGGCCGGGTACACCCCGCCGCCGCCGGCGGCCCGCCCCCGGCCCCGCCCCGGTTCCCGACAGCCTGCGTGGGACGGCCGCGGGCGGCGCCCCGCGTCGGCCGGACACACCACCGACCCGGGCCGGGCTCCTCCAGGAGCCCGGCCCGGGTCGGTGGTGCTCGGGTGGTGCGGGTCGGTCAGTCGGTCACCGCGACGAGGCGCAGTTCGGAGGTGTAGCGGCGGCCCTGGTCGTCGGTGAGCCAGGCCTGCTCCGGCGTGGGGAACATCTCGGTGACGGTGAGCCGGGCGTCCGGATCCTTGCGGGCCAGCCGGCGGGCGGCCTTGGCGAGGATGTTGACGTAGACCGGGCTGTCGAAGTCGACGAAGAACGGCCGCGGTTCGGTGGGGGAGACCACGAAGACGAAGCGGGGCAGCTCGTTCGCGTCCTGCCAGTGCCGGGCCCGGACGAACCGGCGCGGCTCGGTCTTCTCGTCCGCGAAGTCCAGCGTGGAGCCGATGAACCGCCAGGTCTCCCGGGCCACCACCATCTTGTCGATGGTGATCCGGGGGGAGTGGTCGGCCTCCGGCAGCAGCCGGAAGCGGTCCATCACCAGGGTGGTCAGCACGTGCGAGAAGACCTCGATCGCCGGGAACACGGCGCCGTCCGGCAGCACCACGGTCAGCCGGCCGTCCCGCTGCTCCACCACGGCGTCGGCGCTCGGGGCCGTGCGGTCGCGGTGCGGGTCGGCCGTGTTGTCGAGCAGGGCGACCTGGTAGTCCTGCGGGCGGACCAGCGCGTGCCGGATCCGGGCGGAGAGCCGGGCCTTGTGCTCCTTCGGCAGCAGCGGCATCAGCCGCGGCGCCGGGTGGTCGCGGTCGGTCCGGTCGAACAGCTCCCGGCGGTCCGGGTGCTGGTTGACGAACAGCTCGTTGCCGAGCGTGTTCGAGGCCAGGTGCAGCTCGCCGAGGGCGAGTTCGAACTCGCCGCGGTCGATCGCCGCGGTGTCCTCCGCCGCGATCATCATGTCCGGGCTGATGTACCGGGCGGCGGTCCAGCCCGCGGCGGTGGCCGGCCCGAAGGCCTCCGCCACCCGGTCGGCGAGGTCGGCGAGGTCGGCGCCCGCGACGTTGACCCGGCGCACGCCCTCCGTGGACGGCAGGATCCGCTGCCAGCGGCGTTCGAACTCGGCCTGCAGGTCGGCGGCGTCGGCCCCCGCCGCGCCGTGCAGCACGGGCATGCAGGCGAACCAGAAGGTGGCGAGGTCCACCGGGCGGTCGGCGTCGGTCTCGGCGCGCAGCTTCCCGTACACCGCGGCGACCCGCTCCGACACCCGGGCGGCCAGCGCGGCGGCGAGCCAGGCGGCGCCGTCCATCAGCAGTTCGAGCGGGGCGAGCGCCTCCAGCACCCGGCTGCCGAGCGTCACGTGGGCCGCACGCCGGCAGTCCTGGTAGACCACCGCGCGACCGGGCGCCGTGGTGCCGCTCTTCTCGCGCTTGGCGGCCGCGTCGGTCACCCGCTGGAAGGTCTGCTCGACCTCGGTGAGGGCGGCCACCAGGCGCTCGGGGTCGTCGGCCGCGGCCCGGACGGCCTCGCCGGCGCGCTCCAGCTCGTCGAGCCGGGCGAGCGCCTCGGCGCGCACGGCGGGTTCGCCGATCCGCTCCAGGGCGGTCCGGAGCCGGCGGTCCGGCCGGATGTCGGCGGGGAGGTCGAGCTGCCAGGTGATCCAGCGCCGCCGGACCAGCTCGTCGAGGAGCGCGGGGACGTCGGTCCCCGGGCCGGTCTCCTGCTGGATGGCGTGGGCGGTGCGGGTGCCGTCGCAGAGCCGCAGCACCCGCAGCGTCTCCGGCTCCACCGGGCGCGGCGGGCGGCCGGGGACGCGTACCGCGTCCTCCTCCAGCCGGACGAAGGGCACCCGGCGGGGCGCCGTCCAGACGCGTACCGCCGGGTCGGCGCCGATCTCGCGGGCCAGCGCGTCCATCGACCAGCTGGACCAGAAGACCTCCGAGGAGGCGATCAGCCCGGTGCCCGGGTCCATGGTGATGCCGGGCCGGTCGGGGTCGAAGGCGCCCCAGCCGACCGGGCCGAAGAAGCCGATGGTGTCGTTCTTGACGCAGAACCGCTGCCAGTAGTGGGCGACCAGCTCCTCGCGCTGGCGCTGCTTGAAGGTCCGGCCCTCGGTCGCGGGCGACCAGTTGAGGAACGGCCGGATCGCCGAGTCCAGCACCCCGCGGTTCTGCCAGGCGACCGCCGCGCGGAACGGCCCGGAGGCGGCGATCTCCTGCGCGTTCTCCGCCGCCCGGGCGGCGGACTGCGTGAACTCCTCCTCGAAGGCCTGCCAGGCGGCCCCGGAGAGCTTGTCCCGGGCCCCGAACTTGTCCGCGGCCGCCGCCAGGCCCTCCGGCGCCAGCCGGAGCACCCCATCGGCCGGGAACCCCGGGCCGCGCACCGCGACCTGGTCCCACAGCCGCCACCGGCCGCTCAGGGAGACGGATTCCTCGTGCATGCCGGTGCCCCCTAGGCCGAGGCGGGAGCGAGGGACAGGTCGTCGACGACGACCTCCGCGAGCTCCGCGGGGGACGGGTAGGTGAAGACCAGGGCGACGGCGATCTCGGCGCCGACCAGCTCCTGGAGCCGGTCGACGATCTGGAAGGCGGCGAGCGAGTCGCCGCCGGCCTCGAAGAAGTCGCTGTCGGTGTCCAGGCTGTCGTCGCCGAGCGTCTCGCGGTAGAAGCCGGCGATCTGCCCGGCGAGTTCGGCGGTGTCGATGGTGGTCATGGTGGGTCCTTCCGAAAGGGGTGGGGTGTACGGGGAACGAGAGGGGGCGCAGGGCGCTCAGCGCGCCGCGGCGGCGGCCAGCACGGCGGCGGAGTTGCCGCCGGAGACGACGACCGCGGTGCGGCCCGCCGCGCCGGGCCGCAGGGCGCCGGAGCCCAGCGCGCCGGCCAGCGCGGCGGCGCCGCTGGGTTCGGCGGCGATGCCGGCGCGGTGCAGCAGGTCCATGGCGCGCAGCACCGCCGCGTCGTCGACGCCGATCAGGTCGTCGACCCGCCGCCGGACGATCGGGAAGGTCAGCTCACCGGGCCGCTGGCCGCGCAGCCCGTCCGCGACGGTGTCGCTGGGCGGCAGCTCGACCGGTTCGCCGGCGGCCATCGAGCGGGCGTAGCGGCGGGCCCGTTCGGGCTCCACGCCGATGACGCGCACCGGCCTCGGCAGCCGGGCGGCCGCCAGCAGGACGCCGGCCAGCAGGCCGCCGCCGCCGACCGGGACGAAGATCGCGTCGAGGTCGGGGGCGTCCCGGAACACCTCCAGGCCGACGGTGCCCTGACCGGCGATCACGAGTCCGTGGTCGGAGGAGGGCACCAGCGCGGCGCCGGTGCGGGCGGCGAGGTCCCTGGCGTGGCGGTCGCGTTCGGCGACCCCGCCGGGCACCCGCAGGACCCGGCCGCCGAGCGCCCGGATCGCCCGCTCCTTGGCCTCGGCGGCGCCGGCGGCCATCACCACGGTGACCCGGACGCCGAGCATCCGGCCCAGGGTGGCCACCGCGATGCCGTGGTTGCCGGAGGAGCCGGCGACCACCTCGTCGGCGCCGAGCGCGAGCATCGCGTTGGCCGCGCCGCGCAGCTTGAACGACCCGCTGTGCTGCAGGTGTTCGGCCTTGACGAGCAGGCCGGGCAGGGTGTCGTGGCGCAGCAGCGGGGTGTGCCGCACGTGCGGGGCGATCCGCTCGGCGGCGGCCAGGACGTCGGCCGGCCCTGGCAGGCCGGTGTCGGTGGCGAGACCGGTCAGCGGGCGGGTGTCGGCGGCCGTCACGCGACGGCCTCCGGCACGGGCGCGCGCAGGGCGCGGCGGTCGGTCTTGCCGCTGTGCGTCACGGGCAGCCGCTCCAGCCGGGTGAAGCGCCGGGGCATCATGTGCGGCGGCAGGGTGAGCGCGAGGTGGGCGCGCAGCCGGGCGTCGGGGGTGGCGGCGAGCGGGCCGGTGACGTGGGCGTCGAGCCAGGTCCGGCCCCGGTCGTCGGTCTCGGCGGTCACCACGGCGCCGGTGACGTCGGGGTGGGTGAGCAGGGCGCCCTCGATCTCGGCCGGGTCGACCCGGTGGCCGCGGATCTTGAGCTGGCGGTCCGCGCGGCCGAGGTAGTCGAGGGTGCCGTCGGGGCCGCGCCGGGCGAGGTCGCCGGTCCGGTACAGCCGGGTGCCGGGCGGGCCGTGCGGGTCGGGCGGGAAGCGGTCGGCCGTCAGGCCGGGCAGTCCGCCGTAGCCCCGGGCCACCCCGGCGCCGCCGATGTGCACCTCTCCGACCTGGCCGGCCGGGACTTCGCGGCCCCGCGGGTCGAGCAGCCGTACGACGGTGCCCTCGATCGGGGTGCCGACGGTGTCGGTGGCGGTGTCCGGGTCGGCCGGCACCTCGTAGCGGGTGGAGGTCATGGTGCACTCGGTGGGCCCGTACTGGTTGACCAGCCGGCCGCCGACCAGGGCGCGGCCGCCGGCGGCGAGGAACGGGCGCAGCGACTCGCCGCTGGAGCAGAGCAGGCGCAGGGAGCGCAGCCGTTCGGCGGCGCGCGGGTGCTGGGAGAGGAAGGTCAGGAAGGACGGGGTGGTGCTGAGGACGGTGTCGACGCCGTACTCGGCGACGGTGTCGGCGAAGGCCTCGGCGCGCAGCAGGCGCGAGCGGTCGACGAGGACGACGCAGCCGCCGGCGGTCAGCGGGGCGAAGGTGTCCCGGATCGAGGCGTCGTAGCCGGGCGGGGCGAGTTGGAGGGTGACGGTGCCGGGGCCGAGGTGGTTGTCGCGGGCGACGGCACGCAGATAGGTGTCGAGGCCGTGGTGCTCGATCAGCACCGGGTTGGGCGCTCCGGTCGAGCCGGAGGTGTGGCTGACGTACGCGAGCGAACGCGGGTGCGGGGCGGGGAACGCGGGCGCGGCCGGCGGGGCGGCGGGCAGCCGGTCGAGCAGCAGGGCGGGCGCGCCGACGAGCGGGCCGAGCCGGTCGGCCAGGGCCGCGGTGGTGAGCAGGTGCGCCGCCGCGCCGCCGGCGGCGAGCGCGGCGAGCCGCCCGTCGGGCAGTTCGGTGTCCAGGGTGAGGAACGCCCCGCCGGTGCGGACGACCGCGGCGATCGCCACCACGGCGTCGGCGCCGGGTGGCAGCGCCACCGCGCAGACCCGTTCCGGCCCGAGGCCGTGGGCGGCCAGGTGGGCGGCCAGCCGGTCGATCCGCTCGGCGAGTTCGCCGTAGCCGACCGGTCCGCCGGGGGTCAGCAGGGCGGGGGCCTGCGGTGCGCGGTCGGCGTGCGCCCGGATGGCGTCGACGAAGGTGGCCCCGGCGGGGGTGCTCATGCCGGCTCCTCCGTCCCGGTGGTCCGGTCGACGGCGACGAGGCGCAGTTCGGAGGTGTAGCGCTGCCCCTGGTCGTCGGTGAGCCAGGCCTGTTCGGGCGTGGGGAGCATCTCGCTGACGGTCAGGCGGGCGTCCGGGTCCTTGCGGGCGAGCCGGCGGGCGGCCTTGGCGAGGATGGTGACGTAGACCGGGCTGTCGAAGTCGACGAAGAACGGCCGGGGCTCGGTGGGGGAGACCACGAAGACGAAGCGGGGCAGCTCGTGGGCGTCCCGCCATTGCCGGGCCCGGACGAACCGCCGGGCTTCGGTCTTCTCGTCCGCGAAGTCCAGGGCGGCTCCGGCGAAGCGCCAGGTCTCCCGGGCGACCACGGTGGAGTCGATGGTGATCCGCGGCGAGTGGTCGCCGTCCGAGCGCAGGGTGAAGCGGTCCATCACGCGGTTGGTGAGCGCGTGGCAGAAGACGTCGAGCAGTTCGAACTCGGAGCCGTCGGGCAGCACGGCGGCCAGCCGGTCGTCGCGCTCCTCCACCAGGACGTCGCCGGAGCGCACGGTGCGCGGGCGGTGCGGGTCGGAGGTGTGGTCGGTGAGGGCGACGTAGTGGTCCTGCGGCCGTCCCAGCGCCTGCCGGCTGCGGGCGGACCACTTGAGCGGCAGCTCCTTGGGCAGCATCGGGAGCAGGCGCGGGCCGGGGAAGTCGCGGCTGGTCTCGTCGATCAGCTGCTCGCGGTCCGGGTGCTGGTGGACGAAGAGGGACTGCCCGAGGGTGTTCATCGCGACGTGCAGCTCGCCGATCACGAGCTCGAACTCGCCGCGCCCGACGGCGTCGAGGTCCTCGGCGATGATCATCAGGTCGGGGCTGATGTACCGGCTGAGCGACCAGCCCCGGCCGCCCTCCGGGAACGCCTCGTGGACCTGCTCGGCGATGTCCGCGGCGGCGAGGTGGACCCGCCGGGCGCCGGCCGGTGCGTCGATGATCCGCCGCCAGCGCTCGCGCAGGTCGGCCTGGATCCGGTCGATGTCGGCGATCGACTCCGGGTGCGGTGCGGGCAGGCAGGCGAACCAGAGCGAGCCGAGGTCGACCGGGCCGCCGCCGCCGCGCTCGCGCAGGGCGCGGTAGGCGGTGCGGATGCGCTCGCCGACCGCCTCCGCGTACCGGTTGGTCATCCAGCGGGCGGCGGTCATGCACAGCTCCAGCGGGGCGAGCTGTTCCAGGACGGCGGTGCCCACGGTGGCGGTGGCGGAGCGGCGGGTGTCGGAGTAGACCAGGGCGCGGTTGGGCGCCGTCCGGGCGCCCTTCTCGCGGACCGCCGCGACCTCGGTGATCTCGGCGAAGGCGCCCTCCAGCGCGGCGAGGGCGGCGGTCAGCTCCTCGGGGTCGGTGCCGGCCCGCTGCACCCGGTCGCGGCCCTCTTCGAGGACCGCCAGCCGGGCCAGCGCGGGTTCGCGCACCTCGGCGTCGCCGATGCGGTCGAGCATGGCCCGCAGTTCCCGCTCCGGGTAGGTGCCGGCCGGGACGTCGAGCTTCCACAGCACCAGCCGACGGGCGACCAGCCACTCCAGCGCGGCGGTGACCTCCGCGGCGGGCAGCGGCCGGCCGAGCTCCCGGCCGGCCAGTTCGGCGATCCCGGCCGGGGTCCGGCGGCCGTCGCAGAGCCGGAAGACGGCGAGCGCGGCCTCGGAGACCGGCAGCGGCGGGCGGCCGGGCACCAGCACGGTGCCCTCGGCGGCCCGGACGAACGGCACCGGGCGCGGCGGCGTCCAGTCGCGGACCCGGGGGTCCCGGTCGATCGCCTTGGCCAGCGCGTCCATCGACCAACTGGAGAAGTACACCTGGGAGTCGGCGACCAGGCCGGTGCCGGGGTGGACCTCGACGCCGCGCCGGTCGGTGTCGAAGGTGCCCCAGCCGACCGGGCCGAAGAAGCCGATGGTGTCGTTCTTGACGCAGAACCGCTGCCAGTAGTGGGCGACCAGTTCCTCGCGCTGGCGCGGCATGCTGGTGCGGCCCTCGGCGGACGGCGTCCAGTCGAGGAACGACTTGATGCCGGTGCCCAGCACCGCCCGGTTCTGCCAGGCCACCGCGGCCCGGAACGGTCCCGAGGCGGCGATCTCCTGGAGGTCCCGCGCGGTCTGCACGGCGGCCGCGGTGAAGGCCTCCTCGAAGGCCTCCCAGTCGGCCTTCGCCGGTACCTCGCCGGGGGTGAACTTGTCGGCGGCCGTGGCCAGGCCCTCCGGCGCCAGCCGGAGCACCCCGGCGGCGGGGAAGCCCGGCCCGCGGAGTGCGAAGTGCGGCCACAGGCGCCACCCACCGCCGGGCATTCGTATGGTGTCGGACATTGCTGAGCTACCTCCCTGGGAAACGTGCGCCGGGTCGTCCGCCGGTGGCCGACCGGCCGTCAGGCCTGTTCGGCCGGGATGCCGCCGAGGCACCACTCCAGGACCGCGCGGGCGCTGTGGTACTTGTTCTCGGCCTGCTGGAACGCGATGCTCGCGGGTCCGTCCAGCACGTCGCCGGTCACCTCGTCGCCGCGGTGCGCCGGCAGGTCGTGCATGAAGACGGCGCCGGGGCAGGCCGCGAGCACGGAGGAGTCGACCCGGAACGGCTCGAAGTCGCGCCGCCAGTCGGGGTCGGCCTTGGCCGTGCCGGTGGTCTGCCAGCGCGTGGTGTAGACGACGTCGGCCTCCGGCAGGTCGGCCATGTCGTGCCGCTCCTCGACCAGGGCGCCGGCCTCCTTGGCGAGGGTGCGGGCGCGGTCGAGGTAGGCCGGGTCGAGCCCGTAGCCGGCCGGGGTCCGCAGGTGCAGCTCGGCGCCGGGGAAGCGGGCGAGCGCGAGGGCGAGCGCCGAGGCGGTGTTGTTGCCCTCCCCGGCGTAGAGCACCCGCAGTCCCTCGATCCGCCCGAAGTGGCCGAGCATGGTGGTGAGGTCGGTGAGCGCCTGGGTGGGGTGCTCGGCGGCGCTCATCGCGTTGACTACGGACATCCGCTGCTGGGCGGCGTAGGCGCGGAGTTCCTCGGTGCTGCCGGCGGTGCGCGCCACCAGCACGTCGAGCATCCGGGAGAGCACCTCGGCGGTGTCCTCGGTGGTCTCGCCGGTGTTCTCCTGGAGGTCGTCGGGACCGTAGGTGATCAGCCGGGCGCCGAGCCGCAGCGCGCCGGCGGAGAACGCCGTGCGGGTGCGGGTGGAGGTCTTGCGGAACAGCACGCCGACGACGGCGTCGGAGAGCGGCCGGGCGCTCTCGCACTCGCCGGCGGCGTACTGGGCGCCGCGGTACGCGATCCAGCGCAGCTCGCGGTCGGAGAGGTCGTCCAGGGAGACCAGGTGGCGGCGGGGCGGTCGGGGCATCGGGGGTTCCTCCTCGGGTGACTCGGTGACTCGGTGACTCGGGTGGCGGACCGTCAGTTGGCGCGCAGGGCGTCGTGCAGGACGCCGAGGCCCTCGTCCAGCAGCTCGGGCGCGATGGTCAGCGGGGGCATCACCTTGAGGACCTCGTCGTGCCGGCCGCAGCGCTCGATGATCAGGCCGTGGTCGAAGGCGTACCGCTGGACGCGCTCGGCGCGGTCGGCGCCGCCCGCCGGGGCGGTGTCGATGCCGAGCACCATGCCCCGGCCGCGCAGCACCAGCTCCGGGTCCAGCGCGGCGAGCTCCGTCCGGAACCGGTCGAGCCGGGCCGAGTTCCGCTCCAGTCCGGTCAGGAAGGCGTCCTGCTGCCAGAACTCGCAGGCGGCGGTGGCCGCGACGAAGGCCAGCTGGTTGCCGCGGAAGGTGCCGGTGTGCTCGCCGGGCTGCCAGAGGTCCAGCTCGCGGCGGAACAGCGTGAGCGAGAGCGGCAGCCCGTAGCCGCTGAGCGACTTGGAGACGGTGACGATGTCCGGCACGATCCCGGCGTCCTCGAAGCCGAAGAAGGTGCCGGTGCGGCCGCAGCCGGACTGGATCTCGTCGAGGATCAGCAGCACGCCGTACTGCTCGGTGACGCCGCGCAGGCGGCGCAGCCACTCCCGGCTCGCCGGGTAGACGCCGCCCTCCATCTGCACCGGCTCGACGACGACCGCCGCCGGCGGCTCGGTGCCCGAGGACGGGTCGGCCCAGAGCCGCTCGATCAGGTCGATCGAGTCGAACGGGCCGAGCGGGCCGTCCTCGAAGGGCACGAAGGTGACGTCGCCGCCGGTCACCGCGCCGGCCCGGCGGGCGCGGCGGCTGCCGGTGACCTCCAGCGAGCCGCGCGACATGCCGTGGTAGGCGCCGGTGAAGGCGGTCAGCCCGGTGCGGCCGGTGGCCCGGCGGGCCAGCTTGAGGGCCGCCTCCACCGCGTCGGTGCCGGTCGGGCCGGTGAACTGCACCTTGAAGTCGAGCCCGCGCGGCCGCAGGACGATCTCGTTGAAGCGGGTGAGGAACTCGCGCTTCGCGACGGTGTGCATGTCCAGGCCGTGCATCACGCCGTCGGCGGCGAGGTAGTCCAGGACGCGCTGCTTGACCGCGTCGTCGTTGTGCCCGTAGTTGAGGCTGCCGGCGCCGCAGAAGAAGTCGATGAAGGCCCGGCCGTCGTCGGTGTGCAGCAGCGCGCCCTTGGCGCGCTCGAACACCACGGGGAAGGTGCGGCAGTACGACCGCACCTCGGATTCGAGCTTCTCGAAGACGGAGGTGTCGGTGGTGGTGGCGGTGGTCATGGGGGTTCCTTGGGGCGAGGAGGGCAAGGAGGGGTCAGCGGCCCGCGGTCGCGCGGTCCCCGCGCGGGCGGGCGGTCAGCCGGGGCAGCGGGCCGTCCGCGGCCGTCCGCGGGTAGCCGTCCAGGGCCGCGGCGAGGGCGGCGACGGTGGGGTGGTCGAAGAGCGCCCGCACCGGCACGTCCACCCCGAGGGCGGCGCGCAGCCGTACGGCCACCCGGGTGGCGAGCAGCGAGTGCCCGCCGAGCCGGAAGAAGTCGTCGTGGGCGCCGATCCCGGTGCTGCCGAGGACCTCCTCCCAGACCGCGGCGACGGCCCGCTCCCGCGGGGTGCGCGGGGCGGCGGAGGCGGCGGCGGCCGTGCGGGGCTCCGGCACCGGCAGCGCATGCCGGTCGACCTTGCCGCTGACCGCGGTCGGGATGGCGTCCAGCAGCACGAACGCGGCCGGGACGAGGTGGTGCGGCAGCGAGTCGAGCAGGGCGGCGCGCAGCTCCTCGCCGGTGGGCGGCCGTTCGGCGTCCTCCGCGACCAGGTAGGCGGTGAGCTGGCGGCCGCCGGAGCCGTCCGGGGTCGGGTGGACGACGGCGGAGCGCACGCCGTCCAGGGCGAGCAGCGCGGCCTCGATCTCGCCCGGCTCGATCCGGTGGCCGCGGATCTTCACCTGGTGGTCGCTGCGGCCGAGGATCTCCAGCGAGCCGTCCGGACGCAGCCGGCCGAGGTCGCCGGTGGTGTAGAGCCGGCCGCCGGGGACGGTGGCGTGCGGGTCGGGGAGGAAGGCGCCGGCGGTCTGGCCGGGCCGCCCGCGGTAGCCCCAGGCGAGGCCGTCGCCGCCGATGCAGACCTGCCCGGTGCCGCCCTCGGCCACCGGCTCCAGCCGGTCGTCGAGCACCCGGACGCTGGTGTTGTCCACCGCGGCCCAGGTCAGCACCTGTCCGTCGGCGCCGTGGCGGGCCACGCTGGTCCAGATGGTGGCCTCGGTCGGCCCGTAGAGGTCCCACACCGGGGCGCCGCCGGCGGCGAGCGTCGCCGCCAGCTCGGTGTGCAGCTTCTCGCCGCCGGAGAGCACGGTGAGGCCGGGAGCGGGCAGCCAGCCGGTGTCGGTCAGCATCCGCAGCATCGAGGGGGTGGCCTGGACGACGTGCGGGCGGGCCTCGCCGATCAGGCGGATCAGCCGCTCGGGGTCGCGGGCCTGCTCGGTGTCGGCGAGCACCAGCCGGGCGCCGGTGAGCAGCGGCAGGCAGAGCTCCAGCATCGAGGGGTCGAAGGAGGCGGTGGTCAGTCCGAGGACGGTGGCGTGCGGCGGCAGCTCCAGCCGGGCGGCCATCGACCGGAGGAAGTTGGTCAGCGCCCGGTGCGGGATCTGCACGCCCTTGGGCATGCCGGTCGAGCCGGAGGTGTGGAAGACGTAGGCGAGGTCGTCCTGGCCGGTGGTCCGGTCGAGCCGGTCCGGCCGGGTCACCGGGCCGGTCTGCGGGCCGTCGCCGTCGAGCAGCAGGGTGGTCGCGGCGGTGTCCGCCACCCGGCCGGCCAGCGCGCCGGTGGTGACCACCACGGCCGCCCCGGTGTCCTCGACCAGGTAGCCGATCCGCTTCACCGGGTGCATCGGGTCGAGCGGGACGTAGACGCCGTCCGCCTTGAGGACGGCGAGCAGCGCGGTGAGCAGGCCGGTGCCGCGCTCCAGCAGGACGCCGACCCGGACGCCGCGGGCGACGCCGAGGCCGCGCAGCCGGTGCGCCAGGCGGTCGGCCCGGGCGTCGAGTCCGGCGTAGCTCAGCTCGCCGTCCGTGGAGCGGACGGCGATGGCGTCCGGGGTGCTGCGGGCCTGCCGTTCGAAGAGGTCGGTGACGGTGGGGGAGGGCACCTCGCGGGCGGCGCCGAGGCCGAGCGCGAGCCGGCGGCGGCGCTCGCCGGAGGGCAGCGGCGCCAGCCGGGCGGTGGCGAGGGCCAGCGGTTCGTCCGGGGCGGCGAGCACCTCGCGCAGCAGCCCGACGTAGTCCTCGGTGAGGCGGGCCGCCGTCTCGGGGGCGAACAGCGCGGTGGCGTACTGCAGGCGCAGGCCCAGGCTGCCGTCGGGGCGGCCGAGCAGGTCCAGCGCCAGGTCGAACGGCGTCCCGGCGACGGGGGTGGGCACCAGCTCGACGTCCAGGCCGGGCAGCGCGGGCGGTTCGGCCTGGGAGTCGAGGGTCAGGAAGGAGACCTGGAAGAGCGGGTTGCGGCTGAGGTCGCGGTCCGGGGCCAGCTCGGTGACGACGCGTTCGAACGGCGTCTCGGCGTGCGAGAGGTCGGCGAGGGAGCCGCTGCGGACCCGGTCCACCAGCTCGCCGAAGCTGGGCCGGCCCGACAGGTCGGCGCGCAGCACCACGGTGTTGACGAACGGGCCGATGAGGTCCCGGGTGGCGGCCTGGCCCCGGCCGGCGACCGGGGTGCCGACGGCGAAGTCGCTCTGCCCGCTGTACCGGCCCAGCTGGGCCTGGAAGGCGGCCAGCAGCACCATGAACCGGGTGGCGCGCCGGGACCGGGCCAGCCGGTCGGCGCGTGCCACCAGCTCGGCGGGGAGGGTGAACCGGGCCACCGCGGCGGCGCCGTCCCACTCGGCGGGCCGGGCGCGGTCGGTGGGCAGCTCCAGGGGCGGCAGCCCGGCCAGCCGGGAGCCCCAGTAGCCGAGCTGCCGGGCGAGCCGGGGTCCGGTGGTGCGCTCGTGCTGGCGGGCCGCGAAGTCGGCGTACTGGAGCGGGAGGTCCGGCAGGCCGTCGGGGCCGCCGGTGGTCGCCGCGCGGTAGGCGGCCGCCAGCTCGCGGGTGAAGACGTTCCAGGAGGAGAAGTCGAAGGCGATGTGGTGCACCACGACGACCAGCAGGTGGTCGTCGGCCGCGAGCCGGGCCAGGGTGGCCCGCAGCGGCGGCGCGGTGGTCAGCTCGATCGGCCGGTGCAGCACCAGGTCGAGGACGGCGGTGATGCCGGCTTCGCCGGGGGCGGGCGCCTCGACGGTCTCCAGCGGGACCTCGACGGCGGGCGCCACCCGGGCCACCGGCTCGCCGTCGGCGGCCGCGTACCGGGTGCGCAGCACCTCGTGCCGGGCGACCACGGCGGTCAGGGCGGCGGCGAGGGCGGCGGCGTCGACGCCGCCGCGCAGGCGCAGGGCCAGCGGCAGCAGATGATCCGCCGTACCGGGCCGCAGCTGGTCGAGGAACCACAGCCGTTGCTGCGAGAACGATGTCGTCCGGACGTCACCGCGGTCCACCGGCTCACCTCCAAGGGATAGTCAGAACGTCGCGCGCCCCGGGTGGTCGGGGCACAACCGGAGCTTGCCGGTCGGGTGCGGCGGGGGAGTAGGGAAGGAGCGGCAGCGCGGGGCGCCGCTTTTGCTGCGTCAATGTCTCTGTTCGGCGGCTCCGGCCGCGGCGGGCCGGGGCGCCGCCGGGTCAGATCAGCCCGGTGCGGACGGCGTGGGCCACCGCGTGGGCCCGGTTGCGGACCTGGAGCCGGGCCATCAGGTCGTAGATGACGTTCTTCACGGTGTGCTCGGAGCAGGAGAGTTCGCGGGCGATGGCCGCGTTCCCGTGGCCCTCGGCGACCAGGCCGAGCACGGCGGTCTGCCGGGCCGTCAGCGGGGATTCGGGGGCGGGCCGGCGTGGGGCGGGCGCGCCGTCCTCCGCCGGGCCGAGCAGGCCGACCAGGACGCCGTAGGGCATCCGGCCCTCGCCGTGCCGGGCGCAGCGGACGGCGGTGAGCAGGCGTTCCGGGGTGGCCTCGGCGGACTGCAGCATGGCCACTGCCCCGGCCCGGACGGCCCGCCGGACCCCGTCGGCCGTGAAGGTGTCGGCGACCAGCAGCAGCGGGCGGCCGTCGGGCTCCGGCCAGCCGTCCAGCGCGGCGCCGGGCGTCGGCCCGGCGGCCACCCGGACGGTGGCCCCGGAGTGGCCGGCCGCGAGTTCGATGCCGGCCCGGCGCAGGTTGGCGGCCACCTTCTCGCGGGCCGGCCCGCCCGCCGGGCCGAGGTGGACGCGCAGGGCGGTGGCGGGCCGCCGCTCGGTCTCGGGCCTGGTGGCGAGGGCGAGGGCGCTCACAGCAGACCCGCCCGCAGGGCGTAGGCCACCGCGTGGGCGCGGTTGCGCAGCCGGAACCGCTGGGTGATGTCGCGGACCACGGTGGTGACGGTCCGTGCGGAGTAGCAGAGCGCCCGGGCGATCTCGTCGGTCTCGTGGCCGTCGGCCACCAGCCGCAGGACGGCGCGCTCCCGTTCGTCCAGGCCCCAGCCGGGGCCGTGGCCGCGGGCGCCGGGGTGCGGGTCGAGGTCGGTGCCGTGGTCGAGGAGCCCGTCGATCAGGTCGGGCGGCACCGTGCAGTCGCCGCCGGCCACGGTGAGCACCGTCCGGGCCAGCCGGTCGGCGTTGACCTCGCGCCGGCGCAGCAGGCCGCGGGCCCCGGCGTTGATGGCGTCCGCGGCCTCGGCCGGGGACAGGTCGGCGGCGATCACGACGACGGCGGGCCGGTGCGGTCCGGTGCGCGTCGCGGTCACCAGGTCGAGCTCCTGACGGTCCACCCGGTCGACCAGGACGACGGCGACGTCGGCCTTCTCCTCGGGCTGGACCAGGGCGATGTCCGGGTTGCCGGACAGCGCGCTGACGGCGCCGGCTTCCAGCACCGGGTCCAGGGCTACGACACAAAGCGGCAGGGGGTTGCCCATGTGCACTCCTCGGTCAGCGGGGTGAGCCTCTCGGCGAGGAGTCTTCGCTTCCGGTGCGCCGCGCCGCATGGGGCGCGATCACCCGCATTCCCCGCCGCGGGGGGCGCCGGGGCCGGTCCGGACGGCCCCCGTCGCGCGGACGGCGCCGGGCGCCCCGTCCGGATCCGCCGGGGAATCGTCCCGGTCCGTCCGGTACGGGGCGGCGGGCCCGAAGGGTGGGGGCGGCCCGCTGCCGCCCACCGGGGGCGGCGCGCCCGTGCGACCGCGGACCCCCGCCCCCGGCCGCCCCCGCCGCCGCCCCGCCGCGACCGGGTGCGGCGGGTGGCGCCGCGGGTGGCCGCGGGACCGCTCCGCCGCAGCTCCGCGCGGTCCCGGCGGCCCCCGGGGCCGACCCGGCGCCCGCCCCCGCGACCCGTCCGACCACCCGGGCGCGCAAAGCTGGGGCACGTCGGGTACGGCGTCTGGGTAGTCCGCGGCGAAATCTACGGGTGGTGCTCCCCTGTACGGAGGGTCGCGCCGCTGGAAGGGTGGCGGACGTGACCACAACCGACACCGCTTCCCGGGCCTCAGGGCCGGCGCCCTCCTGGTGGGCGCCGGCCGCGACGCTGCGCGAACGGCTGTCGGCCCCGCACCCGCCGGTGGCGCCGGCGGCGGGCCCGACGGCCGGGGCACGCACCCGCTCGGCGGTCGAGCAGGCCTGCGAGGCCGCCCGGCTGGCCCGGCTGGGCGTCGACCCGGGGCTGGCCGCGGCGCTCGCCGCCGAGGCGCCGGAGCGCCTGGCCGGCCGGCTGGCCAAGCCGTCGTGGGCGGTCTTCGCGGAGCGGGCCGTGGCCGGCGCGCCGGAGCACCCCGGGGGCGTGCCGCTCGAAGCGGGCGAGGGGGCGACGGTGTTCGCACCGCTGCTGCGCCCGCTGGTGGCGGCCGCCACCGCCGAGCTGACCGCGCGGGCGCTGGCGGGCGGCGCCGAGCCGGCCGACCTGGCGGTGTTCGCCCCGGCGTACTCGCGCTGGCTGGCCGAGCGCCTCGCCGGCGAGGCGGCCCGGACACTGGTCGTGGAGCTCGCCGCCGCCCGGGACGCGGGCGGCCTGGCCGGCGCCACCGGCGCGGACCGGTTCGCCGACTTCGCGGCCCGCACCGGCACCCGGGCCGGACTGGCCCGGCTGTTCACCCGCTACCCGGTGCTCGCCCGGCTGATGGCCCGGACGTCCCGTCACACCGCCCGCTCCGGCGCGGAGCTGCTGACCCGGCTCGCCGCCGACCGGCCGGCGCTCACCGCGGGGCTGTTCGACGGCCGGGACCAGGGCCCCCTGGCCGCCGTCGAGCTGGGCCGCGGGGACCTCCACCAGCAGGGCCGGTCGGTAACGGTGCTGCGGTTCGCCGCCGGCGCCACCGCGGTCTACAAGCCCCGGCCGATCGGCCAGCACGCGCTCCTGGACGCCATGACGGACTGGCTGGACGCCAAGGTGCCGGGCCTGGCGCCGCGCACCCCGCGCTGGGTCGGCGGGGACGGCTACGGCTGGCTGGAGTTCATCGAGCACCGGCCCTGCCGCTCGCTGGTCGAGATCGACCGGTTCCACCGCCGCCAGGGCGCCCTGCTCGCCCTCGCCTACACCCTCGAAGGGGTGGACCTGCACTGCGAGAACCTCCTCGCGCACGGCGACCAGCCGGTGCTCGTCGACGTGGAGACGCTGCTGCACCCCGTCCTCGGCGAGGGGAGCACCACCCTGCCGGACCCGGCGGCCGCGGCCCACGCCGCCTCGGTGCACCGCACCTGCCTGCTGCCCCAGCTGCTGGTCGGTGAGCTGGGCGCGGTCGACGTCTCCGCCCTCGGCGCCGCGCCGGGCGGGGAGTTCCCCAACACCCGGATGGTCTGGGAGGACACCGGCACCGACGAGATGCGCCTGGTGCGCCGCGGGGCGCCGTTCACCGGTGCCAAGAACCGGCCGTACGGCGTCGTGCCGGGAGCCGGCAGCGCGGACCGGCTCTCCGCGACGCTGGCCGGGTTCCGCGCCGGGTACGACGCCGTCGTCCGGCACCGGGCCGAACTCGCCGACCCGGCCGGGCTGCTGGCCACCGGGGCGGCGGCCGTCGGCCGCCTCGTGGTCCGCCCGACGATGCTCTACGCCACCCTGCTGGCCGAGGCGACCCACCCGCAGCTGCTGGGCGACGGGCTCGACCGCGACGCCCTGTTCGCGGTGCTCTGGGCCGAATCACAGGGCGACCCGGCCCGGCAGGCCCTGATCGAGCACGAGATCGCCGACCTGTGGGACGGCGACGTCCCGGTCTTCTTCCACCGGCCCGGCGAGCCCGCGGTGTTCGCCTCGGACGGGAGCCCGGTGCCCGGCGTCCTGGACACCTCCGGCCTCGCCACCGCGCGGGCGAAGCTCGACGGCATGAACACCGTCGACCGCCACGACCAGGAATGGATCATTTCGGCCACGCTGGCTTCCGTCGGGCCGGACGCCACCGGCCCCCGGCACCGGACGGGTGGGCGCACCCGCCCCTCGCCCGCCGCCGTCCCGGAGCCGTCCGCGCTGCTCGCCGCCGCCTCCGGGATCGCCGACGAGATCGCCGGCCGCTCCGTGAGCGGCCACGGGCGGGTCAACTGGATCGGCCTGGAGGCCGTCGACGAGCACTGGACGGTGCTGCCGATGGGCGCCGGGCTGGCCCAGGGCTACTGCGGGGTGGCGCTGTTCCTGGCCCAGCTCGGCGCGCTGACCGGCTCCGCCCGCCACACCGGTCTGGCCCGGGCGGCGGTCGCCCCGCTGCCCGACCTCGTCGCCGCGACCGCCGGCGACCCGGAGCTGAGCCTGGCGGTGGGCCCGGGCGGCTTCGAGGGCCTGGGCGGCCTCTGCTACTCCCTCGCCCGGCTGGCCGGCCTGGTCGACGAGGGCCTCGCCGACTGCCTGCCGGCCGCTCTGGACGCGCTGGCCGTGGCGGCGCTCGACGAGGAGGCCCGGCCCGGCGTCTCGGCGGGCCTGGCCGGGGCGCTCGCGGCCCTGCACGCGGTGCACCGCGAGCGCGGGCTGGAGCGGGCCGCCGAGCTCGCGGACCGGATCGCCGAGCGGCTGCTCGGCCTGCCGCCGCCCGGTCCGCTCGGCGCCGCGGCGCCGGACCGGGTCGGCTTCGCCTTCGGGGAGGCCGGGATCGGCTGGGCGCTCACCCGGCACGCCCGGTTCACCGGCGGCCCGCGCGGCGCGCGGTTCGCCGCCGCCGGCCGGGCCCGGCTGACCACCGCCCTGGCGGCGGACCGGCTCACCGGCGGCTGGTGCTCCGGGACGGCCGGCACCGTGCTGGCGGCGGCCGACGCGGGCCTGTGCGCCGAGCAGCCCGACAGCCCGCTGCGGGACGCCGTGCACCGGCTCACCGGACAGCCGCCGGTGGCGGACCTCAGCCTCTGCCACGGAGAGCTGGGCACCGCGGAGGCGCTGGCGGCGCTCGCCGAGCGCGGCCACCGCGGCGCGCGCAACAGCCTGACCGGCCGGGCCGGAACGGTCCTCGGACAGCTCCACGACTGGGGACCCCGCTGCGGGACCCCCGGACAGGTGCCGACGCCGGGGCTGCTCACCGGGCTCTCCGGGATCGGCTACGCGCTGCTCCGGCTGGGCTTCGCCGACACCGTGCCCTCCGTCCTGCTGCTGGACGCGGCCCCCGGCCCCCCACCGGCCCCTCCGACCATCTGAAGAGAACCGAAGAGAACCGAAGAGAACCAAACAGGACCGAATAGCACAAGACCACCTGAAACGAAAACAAAACAGCAGAGAACAGCGCCACTTATCACCACGCACCGCTTCCCGAATGGAAAGGAAAGCCCCATGTCCCACTCCCTGTACAACGGTGCTGTCCGCAGCGAGGCCACGAACCAGGCCGCGACCACCCCGGACCCGGCCGGCGAGATCCGCCTGGTCCGCCGGAACGGTGCCTGCGCCCGGACCCGGGCCCTGGCCGGAATGAGCCTCGGCAGCGGCGTGGTCGTGGGCCTCGGCTCCATCACCACCACTGTCTCGGTGCCGTTCTGACCTGCACTCACGTAGGGCCGATCCGAACATGAACACGACGCTCCGCGGGGAGAGCGACTACTATCCGGGGCTATGCGTGTGCGGGCAGCCCATCTCATCGGCCGTGATGCCGAAGTCGCCGGACTCGGCGAATCACTGCGGGATCTCCGCCGCTCGCGCGGCTGTACCACATTCCTGGTCGGCGAGGGCGGAATCGGTAAGTCGCGACTGGTCGCCGAGCTGATCGGCGAGGCGGTCGACGCAGGAGTCCGCGTCCTGCGGGGCCGGAGCAGCACCATCGGACCGATGGTGCCGCTCCGGCCGCTCACCGAGGCGCTGATGCCGCTCTCACGCGGCGGGGAGACGCCGGACGAAGCGAGCCTCGGCCCCTACCGCCCGGTGCTCGGCCGGCTCATCCCGGACTGGAGCACCGGCACCCCGGACCAGGGATCGACCGTGGTGCTCGCCGAGGCCGTCCTGCGGCTGCTCGCCTCCGCGGGCCGCGACCAGGGCTGCCTGCTGGTCCTGGAGGACCTGCACGACGCCGACACCGAGACGCTGGCCGTCGTCGAGTACCTCGTCGACAACCTCGAACAGCAGCCGGTCATGCTGGTGGCGACCGTCCGGTCGGAACCGGGCGAGGCACTCCTGCTCGCCGAGTCGGCCGGGCGCCGCCGCAGCGGAACGGTCTTCCGGCTGGCGCCGCTGGACGACGACGAGGTGAACCGCCTGATCGCCTCCTGCCTGGACACCGAGCCGGGCCTGGTGCCCGCCGAAGTGCTGACGCAGATCCGGGAGGACAGCGCCGGCATCCCGTTCCTGGTCGAGGAACTCCTCCAGGGCGCCGTCACCGGCGGCGCGCTGGTCCGCGAGAACACCGCCTGGCGGGTGGCCGGGAACCTGCGCCGCAACGTGCCGAGGGCGCTCCTCGAAGGCGCCATCCACCGCATCGACGAACTCGGCCCGCAGGGGCAGACCCTGCTCTCCGCCGCCGCCGTGCTCGGCCGGCGCTTCCCCCTGTCGGTGCTCCAGCTGATGACCGGCGCCGACGACCGCAGCCTGCTCAGCCACCTGCACGCCGGTGTCACCGCCCGGCTGGTCGCGGCCGACGAGCCCGCCCCCGACTGGTACGCCTTCCAGCACCCGCTGACCGCCGAGGCACTGCTCGCCCAGCTCACCCCGACCGCCCGGGCCGCCCTGTCCCACCAGGCCGCCGACGCGATCGAGGCCCTCCACCCCGACCTCCAGGGCGACTGGTGCCCGCTGGCCGCGACCCTGCGCGCCGACGCCGGCGACCCCGTCCGGGCCGGCCGGCTGTTCACCGAGGCCGGCCGCCGGGCCCTCGCCAACGGCACGGTCGGCTCCGCGGTCACCCTGCTCGACCGGGCCGAGACCCTGCTGGCCGGGGGCACCGACTCGGCCGCCCGCGCCGAGGCCCTGGAGGCCCTGCTGCCCGCCCTCGCCGAGACCGGCGAGCTGACCCGCGCGCTCAGCCTCGCGAGCAGCCTGCGGGAGCTGGTCGGCGCCGGTCTGGGCGCGCCCCGGCTGGCGGCCCTGCACACCCGGCTGGCACAGGTGGCCTACATGGCGGGCCGCTGGGCCGACGGCAACAACCAGATCGAGCGGGCCCGCGCCCTGCTCGGACCGGACCCGGACGAGGCGCACACCGCGCTGACCGACGTGGTGGAGGCCTACCTGTGCCTCGACACCCCCGGCCAGGACCGCACCCAGCGGGCCGAACGGCTGGCCCGCGCCGCGATCGACACCGCCGAGAGGCACGACCAGCCGCTGGTCGCCTGCCAGGCCTGGGAGCTGCTGGGCGTCGTCGCCCGCGAGCGCGACCCGGCCGAGGCGGTCACCTACCTGGAACGGGCCATGAACACCGCCGAGCGGCACAGCCTGCCGCTCCAGCGGATGTACGCGCTCACCCGGCTCGGCGGCAGCCGCTGGCTGGCCGACGGCGGCACCGCCACCCTGGACGAGGCCCGGACCGAGGCCCGCCGCCTGGGCGCCGTCACCGTCGTCTACACCCTCGACGGCATCCTCGCCCTGCACGACGTGCTCTGCGGCCGGTTCGCCGAGGCCCGGGTGCTGGGCGACGAGGCGCTGACCATGGCGGCCCGGCTGCGGCTGACCCCGGTCGCCCGCTACCTGCTGATGACCCGCTCCGTCCTGGCGGCCCATCAGGGCGACCGGGCCGCCATGGAGGAGTCGCTCACCGAGTTCGGCCGCTGGGGCGGCAGCGGCTCGCCCGAGGAGCCGCTCGCCCTCGGGCTGGCCCGGGTGTTCTGCGCCCTCCTGGAGGAGGACCGGGACCGGGCCGCCCGGGACATGGCCGGCCTCCAGGCCCTGGAGGCCGAGAACCCGAGCACCTTCCACCTCGGCGGCCGGCACGGCCTCGGGCTGCTGCTCGACCTGCTGGACGGCCGCCTCGACCGCGGCCGCCTCGACCGGGTGGCCGCCAGCTCGGCCGGCCGGATGCGGTGGAACCGGCACTTCGTCCTGCTCGCCGACGCCGTGCTGCTCGGCCGCGAGGGCGATCCCGAGGCGGCCGGCCGGGCCGCCCAGCTCGCCCAGGAGGTCGGTGCGCCCTACCCCACCGCCCGCCACCTCGGACAGCGGCTGATCGCCGAGGAGGCGCACGCCCTGGGCTGGGGCGACCCGGAGGGATGGCTCCGGGAGGCCGAGCACCACTTCCGGGAGACCTCCGCCACCGCTGTCGTCGGCGCCTGCCGGACGCTGCTCCGGGCCATCGGCGCGCCCGTCCGCCAGCACCGCACCGGCAGCAACCGGATCCCGGCGCAGCTGCGGCTCAAGGGCATGACGGTCCGTGAGTACGAGATCTTCCAGCTGCTGGCCGACCGGCTCAGCAACAAGGACATCGCCGCCCGGCTCTACATCTCGCCGCGCACCGTCGAGAAGCACGTCGCCAGCCTGATCGCCAAGACCGGGCTGCCGAACCGGTCCGAGCTCTGCGCGCTGGCGGCGCAGCAGTCCTGAGGGCGGGCGGGGCCGGCGGGGGCGCGGGCGGGGTCCGCGGGGCGCGGTCGGGGCCCGGCGCCCGGCGCGCAAGTGGTCGGTTGCTGCCGCCCGGAACCGGCGCCCGGGGCGGTTTCCGGCCGGGCCCGGCCGGGCGGAAGCGGCCGGACCGGGCGGAACGGGCCGGTTCATGCCGGTGCAGGTTTCGGCCACCGGCCGGCCCGGGACAACGGCCCGCCGGGAGCAGCACACTGGCTGCGCGGCGCCTCACCGGGACCGGCCGGCCGAGGTCCCGCGGCGCCCGCCCCACGACGGCATCCAGGAAGGGACCGACCCCCGATGACGAAACCCGCCGCCTGGCCGGAGCGGAACCTCTGGACGGACTCCGCGCAGGCGCGGGCCGACGCCTACCTCGACCACGCCCGGAGCATCCGCGGCGAGGTCCGGTTCGACCTGGTCACCCGCGCGCTGGCCCGGCACCTGCCGCAGCGCCCCTGCCGGGTGGTGGACATCGGCGGCGGCTTCGGCCGGCAGGCGGTCCTCCTGGCGCGGGCCGGGCACGAGGTGACCGTGGTGGACAACGACGAGACGCTGCTGCGGGCCGCCGCCGACCTGGTCGCCGCGGAGCCCCCCGAGGTCGGCCGGCGGGTGACCCTGGTCCAGGGGCTGGGCGAAGCGGCGCCCGACCTGGTCGGGACGGGCTTCGACCTGGTCTGCTGCCACAGCGTCCTGCTCTACCTCACCGACCCGGGCCCGATGCTGGACGCGCTGGTCCGGCTGGCCGCGCCCGGCGGCCTGCTCTCGCTGCTCACCGTGAACCGCGACTCCCAGGCGATGCGCGACGGGCTCCAGGGCGACTGGCGGGGCGCGCTGGCGACCCTGCTGGAGTCCGGCGAGCGGGGCGGGCAGTACCTGCCGACCCGGCCGGACACCCCGCAGGACCTCGGCCGGCGGCTGGCCGGGCTCGGCGCTCCGACGGTGGAGTGGTTCGGCGTGCGGGTCTTCTCCGACCACCGCCGTGACGAGCCGTCACCGGAGGAGTTCGTGGACCTCTGCGAGCTGGAGTGGCAGGCCGGACTGCGCGATCCCTACCGCGGGTTCGCCCGGCTCTTCCACCTGGTGGCCCGGCGCGGCGCCGCGGCCCGGTAGCCGTACCGCTTGGCGGCCGTGCGGGGACCGAAGCGCGCGGGGCCGGGAGCACGCGGGGCCCGCACCGCGCGGAGGCCGGAAACGCGGTGGTGACCCCCGCCGGCCGGGGCCGGCGGCCGACGGTGGTGCGACAGGGCGCCGGGCGCGTGACCGTGCGCCGGTACCGGAGTGAGTGCGCCGGAGCCCGTGCCGGTGCGCCGCGGCCCGGCCGGAACCTGCCACCGGGCGTCCGGGCCCGCCACCGGCCCGCCCCGGGCGCGGCCGAGGACCGGCCCCGGAGCGCCGCTGACCCGCGACGATGCCGGACGGGCCGCCGGACCGGGCCGCCCCGGGGCGGGCGCGGCGGGGGGCGCACCGGCCGCCGGCGCCGCCGCCGTCGGCCTGCCGTCGCAGGCTCACTTGTGGGTGGCCACGTCAAGTGCCAGTCTGTGAAAGTCAATTGCCGGACTCAGTGCGTGCACGTCGAGAGCAGGGGTTGTGCGCCGACGTCAGCCGCCGGACCGAGTCAGGGCATGTCCGGAATTCGCGCCCCGCCGGGACGGTCGACCCGCGTCCCGGCGAGCCGGTCGGACGAGCCCTGGAGGGAGTGGTCAATGTTCGAAGGGCTTGGGCTGAGCAGCCTCGCCGAGTCCGTGTACCTCGCGATGCTCCAGCACCCGGACGAGAGCCTCGACGTCCTCGCCCGCCGGCTCGACGTGGACCACGCCCAGATCCGGGTCGCGCTCGACGAGCTCACCGGCATCTCGCTGCTCCAGGTGTTCCCGGGCCGGCCCGGGCCAAGAGCCGTCCGGCCGGAGATCGGACTCTCGGCGCTGGTGGCCCGTCAGCAGGCCGAGATGGCCCGCCGGCACCAGCAGATCGAGGAGGGGACGGCCGCGCTGTCCACCCTGCTGGCCGAGCGCGCGGAGAGCCGCCCGGCCGAGACCGAGCCGGGCATCGAGCGGCTGTCCGGCATCGAGGCGATCCGCGACCGGCTGAGCGAACTCGCGCGCAGCTGCGAGTGGGAGGCCAGCTCCTTCATGCCGGGCGGCGCCCAGTCGGAGGAGAACATCAACGCCAGCCGGGCGCTGGACGCCGAGGCGATCGACCGCGGGGTGCGGTTGCGCACGGTCTACCAGGACAGTGTCCGCAACCACCGGCCGACGCTGGAGTACGCCCAGTGGCTCAGCGGGCTCGGCAGCGAGGTGCGCACCACCGCGTCGCTGCCCCTGCGGATGCTCATCGTCGACCGGCGGGTGGCCGTGGTGCCGCTCGACACGGCCGACGAGCAGGGCACCGCGGCGGTCGTGATCTCCAGCGTCGGGATCATCACGGCCCTCACCGCGCTGTTCAACTCGGTCTGGCGGTCCGCGACCGTGCTCGGCGCCGCGCGCCGGCGCGACGACGTCGGGCTCTCCGGCCAGGAGCGCCAGGTGCTCAGGCTGCTGGCGGCGGGCCTGACCGACGAGGCGATCGCCCGGCAGCTGGGCGTCTCGGTCCGCACGGCCCGCCGGGTCGCCTCGGACCTGCACACCAGGCTCGGTGCGCGCAGCAGGTTCCAGGCCGGCGCCCAGGCCGTCTCGCGGGCCTGGATCACCCCGGACGACCTGGAGTAACGCGGTCCCCGGCGGCCTCAGGGCCCCACCTCGGTGGAGCGGACGGCCCAGCTCGGGCAGGTTCCGGCGCCGGCCATGGTCCGGCAGCAGAGCTGCTCGGCCACCCGCGCCGCGTCCAGCAGGTCGCGGGCCTGCACATAGAGGTTGAACACCACGAAGCCCTCGTGGACGTCGATCCGCGCGTGCTGGAGGCAGTCGGTGCCGGCCCTGCTGCACAGCAGGTGCCGGTGCAGCTCGCGCGCGGACTGCGGCGCGGCGCCCGGGGTGTCAACCGTGGTCTTGGTCAAGTACATGGGTGGACCCGCTCCCGGCCGGGGCGTGCGGTCCGGTCCGGGGGGCTCGGGCGCCGTCGCGCCCCGGACCCCTTCCGGCCGGCTGGTCAGACCTCACGCGTCGCGTTCTCACGCCGACCCCTTCACGTACGTCGTTGCGAGCCGGTCCCGGGCCGGTTCCGCCGCGCGGTCACCGCGGCTCCGAAGAACCGGAACCGCGGTAGGTGGGCGGCCGGACCGGTACCGGGGGCCGGAGTTCAGGGCCCGGCCCCCGGAGCCGGCCCCCGGGCGGGAGCCGGCTCCCGAAGGACCGTCAGAGGATGATGGGCGGATCCGGGGCCCACCGGGTCAGGGCCCAGCGGACGAGTTGCGGGCCCAGTGCGGCGGCCATCACCGCGAACGCGGCGATCATCGCCCACCGCGTCCCGAAGGCGACGGCCAGGGCGCCGCCGACCGGCACCCCGATCAGGCTGGCGGCCTGCAACAGCACGAAGGCCATCGCCATCACCTGGGCGATCCGGTCCTTCGGCGCCGCGGCCTGCAGGCTGCCGAAGACACTGGCGATCAGCAGCGTCCCTCCGAAGCTGCCCGCGAGTTCCAGCAGCACCAGCCCGGCCATCGCGCTCGGCCCGGAGGCGGCGAACGGCAGCAGGGCCAGCGAGAGCAGGCTGACGGCGGTGCCCAGGGCGAGCGTGCGGCCCGACCCGAACCGCTTCTGCGCGCGGCCGACGAGCATGCCGCCGGTCACCCCGCCGACCGCGCCGAGTGCCAGCAGCGAGCCGATCAGCGACGGCCCCATGTGCACCGCGTGCACGAGGAAGAGCACGAGCACCGGCTGGGTGACCCCGTTGACGAAGGACACCGTGACCACCGCCCGGACCCCGGACTGCCGGCCCATCGCGAGGGCGAGGCGGACGTTGGCGGCGGCGCCGAGCCGCTGCTTCCAGGTCGTGGACGTCTTCGCGGTCTCCGCGGTCTTCACGGGCTCGGCCGGCACGGCGCCTTCGGCGGTTCCGGCGGGACCGGCGGCGCCCGCGGGCCCACCGGCCACCGCGTCGGCCGGCCCGGTGTCGGCGCTCGCGGGCCGGACCCGGGTGAGCAGGGCCGCGGAGGCCAGGAAGGAGAGCGCGTCGACCAGCACCACGTACGGCGCCGCGACCCGGGCGAGCAGGGCGCCGCCGAGCGCGGGCCCGCTGATGTCCGCGACGCTGCGGGTCGCCGAGATCTTCCCGTTGGCCTCCACCAGCTTCGCCTTCGGGACGATCTGCACCAGCAGCGGACTGGACAGCGCGGAGTACACCCCGAGCGCCGCCGAGGCCACCGCGGTCAGCGCCAGCAGCAGCACGATGTGCAGCGCCCCGAGCCACCAGAGCAGCGGTACGGACCCCATGATGGCGGCCTGCACCAGGTTGCAGGCCGCCATCATCGGCGCGCGCGGACGGCGCAGCCCGTCGGACCACGCCGCCGCCGGGAGCCTGATCAGCAGCGACGGCAGCACCTCGACCACCGCCAGCGAGGTCATCTCCAGGGCCGAGGCGCCCAGCGTGACCGCCGCGCACATCGGGATGGTGACGTTGCTGACCGCCGAACCGACCTGGGAGAGACCGGTCGCGGCCCACAGGGCCCGGAACGGCCGGTCGGGGAAGACCGGCGGGTCCGCGGTCTGCTCACCCCCGCCGGCCAGTGCCGTCGTCGTCACGTCGCTCGTCCTTTCACGCCGGTCCTCTCAGAGCGTGGGGATGCGGACGCCCGCGTCGGTGGCTCCCTGGGCGAACCAGGCCGGGAAGCTCTCCGGGTAGCGCATCCGGGCGATCTCGGCCAGCCGGGGGATCAGCCGGGAGACGCCGTTCATCGTCCGCATCGAGTCCACGGCGATCTGGCTCAGGAAGCGGTGGTTGTCGCGCACATGGGGCCGGGCGTAACTGAAGAAGACCCCGAACTTCTCCCGGCCCGGGTCCCGCAGGACGGTGGTGCTGGTGTGCATCAGACGAGCGTTCCACATCACGACGTCGCCCGCTCGGGTATCGACGCGTTCGCGGAGATCCGACTCGCCCACCGTCCGCGCCGGGATGTCGAACTCCGGTTCGGCGGTGCCGTATCCGTCGAAGGACATCAGGTGCGAGGCGCGCACCACGTCGATGCCGCCGCCGCCGACCGGGTCGTTGTCCTGGAGGTACAGCCCGCACTGGACGTGGGCGAACCCGGGCTCCCAGACGTACGAGGCGGTCGGTCCGACGAAGGTCGCGTCGACGTGCCAGGGGACGTACACGTTCTTGCGCGCCGTGCAGTTCGGGTACAGCACGGGGTGGTCCTCGCCCAGCAGTTCCTTGGCGGCGCGCACCACGCGCTCGCGCAGCACGATGCCGGCCAGGAAGTCGTCGGCGAGGAAGTCGCTGGTGAGCATCTCCTGCGAGCCGGTGCCCGTGAGGTAGCCGGAGCACAGGGCCCGGGCGCGCTCGACCTCCGGGGCGTCCAGGACACCGCGCAGGATCACGTAGCCGCGCCGGGCGAAGTCCTCGGCGGAGACCTCGGCGCACGCTCCGGCGGCGGGCGCGGGGGCGACCGTGGCGGTGCCGTTCGCCGCGGTCATCGCTGGACCCGCACCGGGCTGCCGGGGACGACGCACGCGGCCAGGCCTTCGAGCTGGCCGTAGCCCAGGCCGCAGCAGTCGCCGGTGATGTCCTCGTCCAGGGCGTCCGCCGGGTGCTCCGCGTCGGTCGCGGTGAAGGTCTCCAGGTCGATCGGCTCCGGATCGTCGTCGACCCAGACCAGCGCGCCGGCGGTGATCAGGTCGAGGTGGACGTCCGCGATGTACGGGACCTTGCTGACCCGCTGGTTGTGCTGGCCGAAGCCCAGGTGGACACCGCAACGCCGCTCGTTGATGTGCGAGTTGGCGGTGATGAACTCGTCGATGCCCCGGTTGGTGCCCAGGCCGAACTCCCCGACGTTGCGGCCGTAGGGGCTGTTCAGGCAGAGCTGGAACATCGCGTCGAGCTCCGGGTCGGCGCAGGTGAGGGAGACGGCCTGGCCGTTCTCGATCTCCACCCGGACCGGGTTGGCCGCCAGGCTGGCGTTCAGCGGGGTGATGATGTTGGCGTTGAAGGCGCCGTCCGCGACCAGCACGCCGTCGACCGTGACCGGGTACGTCGCGACCTCGCCGGCCGGCAGGATGGTGAAGCCGCCGGGCCGCCAGACGCCCCGGTTGCTGATCCAGTGGTACTTGTCCGCGTCCAGCTCGATCGTCAGGTCGGTGCCGCCCCGGCTGGTGACCCGCACCTTGCGGGCCGGCTTCACCCGCTCCAGCAGCGTCGCGTTGAACCGGGTCAGCTGCGCCGGCGCCAGGTTGAGGGACTTGGTGAAGAACGCGGTGGAGGCGCTGATGATCCGCAGGATCATCGTGCGGTCGCCGCCGAACCTCCGCAGCGCGTTCTCGAAGACGTTGAAGTGCGACATGGTGTCGCGCTCCAGGGTGAGGATCACCAGACGGCCCGGCAGCGTCTCCGGGTCGGGGAGCACCGCCTCCAGGCGCCCGGCGAACTCCGGGTCCTCCAGCTTGCGCATCGGGACGATCGGCGCCGTGAAGCCCCGGTGCCGGAGCGCGAGCGCCAGCCAGGCCGCCGGGTCGCGGCTGTCCGGGGTGTAGGTGATGACGAAGGTGTCGGTGCTGTTGACGAGGACGTAGTCGTCCAGCAGGACCTTGACGCCCTGCTGGACCTTCTCGTCCGGAATGACGAAGTTCATGGTCGAGCTCCTCGGATCGACGGGGACCCGCCGGGCGGATCCGCAGGCGCACATCGCGCACGGACGGTAGGGGTACGGTGCGGCGGACGAGGCAGGGGCACCCGTCGCCCGGCCGGAGGAGGTCCTCCGGCGCGGTGCGGCGAGTGCCCCTGCCGGCACTGCTAGTTGTTGTAGAAGGTCGAGTACGAGACCTTCCACGCCACGTCGCCGAGGCCGTCCTCGTCGACCTCGGCCGGCTCGGCGGCAGCCATCGTGTTGACCAGTTCCTCAAGCTCCTCGAACGCGGACATCGCAGTCTCCTTCGGCTGGTGGTCGTCAGCGGGCTGCTGACTGGTCCCATGCTGTGGCCCGGGTCGGAGCGGGCGGTAGTGGTCACTTCCTGCACCCCCGAAGGCCTGGCCTGAACCGGCCTCCCGGCGCCCGGACGGACTGTCCCTGCCATGTCGGCCCGAGGCCGGTGCAATCTGCTGACCAGCCCGGAAAGCCCCTGTATACAGGTTTCCGACACCCACGCCGCACCCCCCCGGAGGCAGGACCATGAGCAACTTCGCTGGCACCAAGGCCGGTTCGGACATGCGGCGGTCGCCGGCCCGCCTCGTGGTGACCGCCGCCGCCCCGGCCGCCGGGAGCCGCGGGGCCTCGGGCGACGACGACGGCTTCGGCTGGCAGGTCGCGCCGCGCTCCTGAACGCCCGCGGTCCGCACACCTCACGCACGCCTCACGCACGCCGCCCGAGCCCGTCGCGTCGCAGGAAGGAACGAACGGTGACTCACCCCGAATCCGCACCGGAGGTGCTTCGCTACCCCTTCGGGGAGCCCCACCTCCTCGACCTCGACCACCGCTATGCCGGCCTGCGGGAGACCGAGGGGCTCGGCCGGGTCGAGGTCAGGGACCTCGGTTCGGCGTGGCTCTGCTCCCGGTACGCCGACGTCCGCCGGATCCTGACCGACAACCGCTTCGGGCTGACCCCGCCGGCCGACCCGGCCACCCCGCCCGATGGAGCCGGTCCGGCCGCCGACGCGGCCGCGCGCTGCCCGGTCGCCGCGACCGGCGCGAACACGGCGGCAGCACCCGGGCGGGAGCCGGCGCCGACCTCCGCGCAGGTGACCAGGGTGACCAGGGGCGGCCTCAAGCCCCGGCAGATCGAGCGGCTGCGCGGGGCGACCGAGAAGATCGCCGACGAGCTGCTGGACCGGCTGGGCCGGCTCGACCGTGGCGGGCCGCCCGGTGCCCGGGCGACCACCGATCTGATGGCCGGATTCGTCAAACCCCTTGCCGCCGACGTCCTTTGTGAACTGCTCGAGATACCCGCCGGGGAACGCCCCGGGGTGCGGGCCAGGCTGCTGGGAGCGGCCACCACCGCGTCGCCCCCGTCCGGGGCGGACCAGGAGGACCGGCGCGCCCTCGCCCGCCGGCTGGCGGAGCTGATCGCCGCCCGCGACCCGGCCGGGCGGAGCGCCGACGACCTGCTGAGCGCCATGATCCGGGCCCGCGGCGAGGGCGAGGAGCGGCTCTCCGACCGCCAACTGGTCACAGCCGCACTGCGGTTGCTCCTGCCCGGGCTCCAGAACACCGTTCTGATGCTGTCCAATTTCGTACGCGCGCTGATGCACCACCGCTCCGAGCTGGAGCGGCTGCGCCACCGGCCGGACCTCGTACCCTCCGCCGTCGAGGAACTGATCCGCTTCACGCCGTTCCACAGCACCTCGACCTTCCCCCGCTACGCCTCGGAGGACGTCGAGGTCGGCGGCACGCTGATCCGCCGCGGCGAGGTCGCGGTGGGAGCGCTCTGCGCGGCCAACCGGGACGAGCGCGCGTTCACCGACCCGGACAGCTTCGACATCGGGCGCGGCGAGAACGCCCACCTCGGCTTCGGCATGGGAACCCACCACTGCCCGGGCGCCGCCCTCGCCCGGATGCAGCTCCAGGTCGCCATCGCCGCCCTGGCCCGCCGGGTCGACGACCTGTACGTCGCGCCCGTCGCGAACGCCCGGTCGGTTCACGATCCCGGCGGCCGCGTCATCGGCTGGTTCGACCCGCTGCCCGCGACCTGGTCCGCGATCCGGCCCTGACCCCGTCCCCGCCCCCGCCCCCGCCCCCGGGGCCGGACCCGAGTCGGGTCCGGCCCCGGGGGCGCGTCCGTGCTACGCGGCGGCCGGGCAGGTCATGGCGATGGTCGGGCTGCCGCCCGCCTCGATCCACTGCCTGCCCTCGTAGGTCTGCGCGCCCTGCGCGTACTCGTAGTAGAAGTAGAGGACGCCGAAGGCGACGACGGAGGGGCTGTGGCAGTCGGACTCGGGGGTGAACCGGTAGGCGAGCCGCACGCTGCGGCTCTCGCCAGGGGCGATGGGCACGACGGGGGCGGTCATGTTGAAGTACGACAGGGTCTGCTCGAACCCGCACGCGCTGGCGTCACCGGTGCAGGAGACGAACTCCGGACGCGAGCCGGCCGGGGTCGGTGAGGTCTGTTCGGAGGCGTAGGTCGTCACGTAGAGGAACTGCACGTCACTGGACTGGTGATTGGTGAAGGTCACGGTCAGCGTGCCGACCTGGCCGGGAGTCACGACGGGGTGGTCCACGCTCAGGGTGAACGACGGCGGGGGCTCGGCGGCGGAAGCCGGGTGGCCGAAGCCCAGCAGGCCGAGGAACAGGGCGATGACGGCGATGAGGCGCACGCGCCTCAGTGCGGGGGCGGGTATACGCATGACGGTTGAGCGTAGGGAAACGATGCCCGTCGCGGCAGCCCCGCCCGGCGGATCCGGCCATGATCCCGCCCGCGCCCGGAGATGAGTACGGGTACTCAGGAATCCGGCCGGGCGGCTTGGCAGAATCGCCGGATGGACGAGACCCCCTCCCGCCCCGGGCGCCTGCGGCGGCCCGCGCGCACCGGCACCGGGGCCGATGTGGCCCTGGGCCTCCTGCTGCTGCTGCTCGTCGCCGGGGCGCTCGTCGCCCGGCTCTTCGACTCCGGCATGGAGGGCTGGGCCCGGTCGTACGACGGCCCGGCCGGGCAGGAGGCGATCCGCCGCCTGCACCGGCGGGACGGCGACTTCATCGGCTACGAGATGGCCGCCGTCCTCGTCCTGGCGGCCGTGGCCGCCTGGGCCCGCCGCCCCTGGACGGCGGCCCTCCTCCTGCTGGCCACGGCGGGCCTGGTCGCGGCCCTGGTGGCCCAGGCCCATCTGTCGGCGTGACGCCGGGGGCGGGGGCGGGCCCGGGCGAGGGCTACGCGTCCTCGACCTCCAGGCCGTAGGCGACGACGGCCTGGTGCAGTCCTCCCTGGTAGCCGGCGAGGGCGGGGGTGAAGTCCCAGTTCCCGGCGGTGTCGCGGTCGAAGCGGCCCAGGCGCATCGCGGTGTTGGTCTCGGCGCCGTCGGCCAGGTGCACGACGGCCGGGGCCTGGTCGGCGCCGGCTTCGAGGATCAGCGCCGGTCCGGCGAACCCGGCCATGGTGGCGCTCGGACGGTTCGCGGTGTCGGCCGCGGCGACGATGACGAGCCGGTCGGCGTCGGCGGGGAGCGCGTCGAAGTCCACCATCAGACAGGCGTTCGCGTCGCCGTAGCCGGTCACCAGCCGGACCGAACCGTCCGGCGTGGATGCGTTGTTGTAGAAGACCAGGTGCTCGTCCGACAGCGCCCTGTTCCCCTGGCACACCAGGGCGGCGATGTCGTACTCCTCCTCGCCGGTCCAGTGCAGGAGGAGCCGGGCGGGCTCGGTGGCCAGCTCGATCCCGGACAGGCCGTCGCCGCCCTGGTCACCGGCACCGTCATCGGCGCAGTCGCGGTGCGCGGCCGCGAACACCTCGTGGAAACCGTGGTGCTTGAGCAGGCCGACCAGTTCGGCGCCGTTGATCAGGGTGATGGGCTTGCCCGCCACGAACTGGTGCGAGCTCGGGCCGAACCGGCTGGTGGTGACCAGGACGCCCTTCGTCGCGGCCCGGTCGTGCTGGAGCGTGCCGTAGAGGTCCCGCACGGCCGACGGCGTGACGGTGTCCCGGTACCGCTTGACCTGCACGATCACGTTTCCGCCGCGGAAGGGATCCGTGTCGATCCCGCGCACGTCCACCCCGCCGTCCCGCGAGCGGGCGGTGAGCTCGACCTTCATGCCCATGGCCTCCATCAGCCGGGCTATCAGCTGCTCGAACTCGACCGGGTCCATCGCCAGGAGGAGCTGGAGCTCGCGCACCCGTTTGGCCATCCGGCCGCGGTTCGCGTTGGTGTCGTCGCGGAGGTGGCGGAACAGCATCCGCTGGGCGTGCCGCTCGCTGGTGTCGGGATTGCTGAGGCGATGGAGCTTCCGGCTCCGGGGCATACGGTGCTCCCTTGCAGGGGTGGCTGGTGGGGCAGGCGTGACGGTGGACGACTCGCCGACGCGGTGTCAGTCGTGTGTCGCCACCGATAGTAGGGCCTGCGCCTGGACAGCTCCTGCGAGCATGAGCATGACTGGCGGTGATTCAGTTGTCGTGTGGGCGGGAGGAGTTGGACGAGCAGCCCTCGAGCGGCGGGGGCCGGTGGCAGGTCGGCCCGGCCGTGGTGGGGGCAGGTCCTGCCGGACCCGGCCGGGGTGGGTCAGGCGTTGCGCTTCACCGCGAGGAAGCCGGCGGTCTGGCCGGCCGGGGCCAGGTTCTCGCCGGTGCCGTGGGGCTCGGCGCGCAGGACGGTGCCGGCGAGGGTGGTCCGCTGGTTCACCCCCGTGTCCCAGTGGTGCAGGATGATGCCGTCGTAGTCGTAGTGGAAGTCCGAGATCGGGCTGCCGGGCCGGCCCTTGCCGGTCAGGGTGAAGGCCACCGGCGAGGAGCCCGACACCTGGCCGGTCATGACCATGGCCTCGGCCTCGGTGCCCGGCGGCGCCGGGAAGACCAGCAGGCCGCTGACGGTGCCGTCCGGCGCGGCCGTCAGTCTCAGCTCCAACTGCGCGAACCGCAGTCTGTTGAAGTCCTGGACCGGGTCCGGCAGCTCCAGGAAGCTCCGGTAGGTGTAGGTCCCGGTCAGCTCGGCCGCGTCCATGGCTCCTCCTGAACGGTGCGACGCCATTCGGTCCCCCTTCCAGCCTGCCGGGGTCGGCCGGACTCCGCGAGCGCGGCGGGGCGGACCGGGCCGGCCCGGCGGCCGGTCCGGGCGCTCGTCGTCACGGAGGGTGCGGGGGAGCCGGGCGCCCCCGGTCAGCGGCGGCCGGTGCGGCGGGCGGGCGGGGTGATGCGTATCCGCTGCGCGGGGGGCGCGCTCTCCAGGTCGTGGAGCTGTGCGGTGATGGTGGCGCGCAGGTCGTCGTCGTCCTCGAAGGTGTGGTCGTTGAACAGGGTGTAACCCGTCCACATCAGGTTGGCGCAGACCCGGGCCGGTACCCGGCCGGTCCGGGCGCCCATGCCGACCAGGGCGACCGAGCGGATGCTGCCCGGCGTCGCCGTGTTCTGCCGGTGGACGGCCTGGAACGCGGCGGCGCAGGCCAGGGCCACGTTCAGGGTCTCGCTCACGTTCTGCGAGGACTCCTGCATGGTCGGAGCGGAGATCAGGAACGTCGGGTTGGTGGCGCCGGAGGGCACGCACACCGCGCTCCCGACCGGCAGCGCCCCGGCGAAGCGGTCCCGGATCGCCCGCTGCACGCGCAACTGGATGCCGGCGCCCAGGTGCCGCTTGACGGCCGCGTCGACCCCGCCGTCCATCCGGCCGCGGGAGTTGGTCGGGCTGACCCAGGCGTCGACGACCTCGTCGAGGATCGACCCCTGGCGGATCTCGATCTCCGGAGTGTCGGCGAACGCGGCTCGCCAGGCCTCCACGACCGGCGCGTTGAGGTCGGTCAACACGACCCTGAGCGGCGTCTGCGGGCGATCGGTGGTCATGCTCCACTCCCCTTCGGGACACGGTTCCTCGAACTGGTGACGACGCTATCGCCGACCACTGACAGGGCGACAACGGGTGTGTGCCGCACCGGCGGTGCGCGGAAGCGGGCCGACGGGGCCGGACGGCCGACTGTCGGACCGGGCCGGTACAACAGTCGAGTCCGCAGCGGAGGTGACGGGCGCTCACCGAACGACCGCCGGCACCGGTGGTGGTCCGTCCGGCCGCCCCGTCACGTCCGCCGAACCACGGCTGTACGGAGTCACACCACCATGAGCGATGCCCACGCCCCCGCGCCGTCCGCCCCGACCGCCCCGAGCGACCCGCTGGCGCTCGCGGAGCTCTTCAAGGGCGGCGGAGAACCGTGGCTTCCGCTGCTGAGGCCGGTCATCGAGGCCCAGCCGGACGCGGCCGCGTTCATCGGCCCGGGGCGCGGCCCGGAGGTCGTCCCCGTCCGCGAGTTGACCTTCCAGGCGCTCAAGCCCAACGCGCCGCACAAGTGGAAGGTCGTCGTCTTCGGCCAGAACCCCTACCCGCGGCCGGAGAGCGCCACCGGCATCGCCATGTTCGACAACACCTTCCACGACTGGAAGGACAGCCAGTTCGGCCGAGTGGTCAGCATCCGCTGCATCATCAAGGCGGCGGCGATGTGGAAGCACGGCATCCCCAAGAAGACGCCGATCGCCGACATACGCGGGCTGCTGAAGGAACAGGACACCGTGCAGCCGCCGGAGTGGTTCCAGGCGATGCTCACCCAGGGCGTGCTGCTGCTGAACGCGGCGCTCACCGCGAGCAGCGACGGGTCGACGGCGACCGACCGGCACACCGCGTTCTGGCGCCCGGTCGCCGAGCGGATCGTGGAGGAGATCCTCCGGGCCAAGCAGGACGCCGAGGACGAGGAGGACCGGGGCGTCGTCTTCGCGTGGTGGGGCGCGCACGCCCGCAGCCTGAAGAAGGTCGTGCTCCGGCTCCAGCAGAAGTACCCCGGGGTCGAGGTCCGGCACATTGACCACGCCAACCCGGCCGCGCAGGGCGACATCTTCTGCGACGGCGACCACTTCGCCATGGTGAACGCGGCGCTCGCCTCGCTGGGCGCCGAGGGGATCGACTGGCTGCCGGCCAAGGGGTGGAACGAGGGCACGGCGCAGGGCGGCGGGGAGGGCGGCGATCTCGCCGAACGCATGGGCGCGTTCATCACCTCCACCATGGAGCTGCACCAGCTCTACCTGGAGCGGCTCGCGAGCGTCAAGGACGAGGGGCTCGTCCTGCCCGCGATCAGCGGGGTGTTCGACACCCCGCTGATGGACTTCCGCGAGGCCGTCGCCCCGGTGGCCGCGCTGCTGTCCGGTCTGGACCGGCACGTCGAGCGGTCGCACGCCTTCGGCCGCAGGCGGGCGGAGGAGGCGGCGGCCGGCGGGCTCTCCGCCGAGGCCATCTCGGCGCTCTACCTCTACACCTGCGAGTCCGCGTTCTACCGGGAGATCAACGCCATCCTGCGCGCACCGGACCGGAGCCGGGTCGTGCCGTACCTCCCGTACCTACGGCTGCTGTTCTCGGCGGTGTCGCAGCTCCCGGCCCGCACCGAGCCGCTCTGGCGCGGGGTCTCGCTGGACCTGCGCGCCCAGTACCCGCTCGGACGGACCGTCACCTGGTGGGGCGTCTCCTCCTGCACCTCCGAGCTCGGCGTGGCGAAGGGGTTCCTCGGCAGCCGGGGCAGGCGGACGCTGTTCGAGGTGCTCCCCGTCCGGGCCGCGGGCATCCAGCGCTACTCCGCGTTCACCGGCGAGGAGGAGTTCATCCTGCTGCCGGGCACCCAGCTCAAGGTGACGAACGTGAAGGCCGAGCGCGGCGGCCTGTGCACCGTGACGCTGACGGAGCTGGAGGAGCAGAGCCTGGTCTCCTGACCGGGGCCGGGCAGGAGCCCGGGCGCGGCCCCGGGCTTCTGCCGAGCGGCTCCGGAGCGCCGGGGCCGCTCAGGCGCCGATCCGGTGCGCCGCCCAGAACGGGGCCAGGTCCTCCGCGGTGGCGGCCCCGGCGGCGGCCAGGAACGCGGGGGTGCCGCTCACGCCGTACCAGTGCGCGCGGGTGTAGCCGCGGAGCAGGCGGGCCATCGCGTCCGCGCCGATCAGCCGCCGCAGGTCGTGCAGCGCGCAGGCGCCGTAGTCGTAGACCACCACCCCGTACCGGTCGGGGTGCTCGTCCCAGTAGGCCATGCCGTTGGTGATCCGCTCCTCGGGGGCGGACCAGGCGACGCGGCTCCAGCAGTCCGCGCCGTCCCGGCCGAGGGCGAGGTCGGTGGCGTACTCGGCGAAGGACTCGTCCAGCCAGGGCTGGTGGTACTGGTCGTCGCCCACGATGCCGTACCACCACTGGTGCGCGATCTCGTGGACGAGGGCGGTCGTCTTCACCCGGTCCAGGACGAAGCCCGGGTACTCCATGCCGCTGAACCAGAGGTCGTCGTCCAGCACGACGTCCAGCTCCGCGTACGGGTAGCCGCCGAAGGCGCGGGCGTGCGTGTCCAGCGCGGACACCGCGAGGCCGAGCATGGTCCGGGTATCCGCCGCACCGACTCCGGCCACCGCGTGCACGGTGACCCTGACCCCGCCGGCCGAGACCGCGGAACTCCTCTCGAACGGGCCCGCGGACCAGGCGAAGTCACGCACCTGCCGGGCCGTCGCCGTGGTCACGGTCCGTCCGGCGGCGCCCGGGCCGTCGGCCGAGCTTCCGGAGGCCGGGACCCCTAGGGTCGCCGGGTGGTCGAGCACCACGGTGAAGTCGGCGGCCAGCGCGTAGAAGGACTCCCCGGTGTCGGTGAACGGGTCGAGGTGCCAGCCGTCGGCGTCCCGCACGGCGAGCACCGGCAGGGCGTTGCCGAAGTGGCTGTACGCCCCGTGCCGCCCGAACCGCCCGGCCTTGTCCGCGAGTTCCGGTGCCCTGAGGTCGAGGTCGAAGCCGATGCTGTGGCGGCCCCCGGGGTGCAACGGGGCCGGCAGGGCGACCCGCAGCACCGTGCAGTCGGCCGACAGGGTGGCCCCGGCGCCCCCGACCAGGCGCGTCACGGTGACGGCCGGCGCCGGGCAGCCCCCGTGGGCGTTGCCCCACAGCCGCAGGTAGACCTCGGGGAGGGGCTGCGCCGAGACATTGGTGAAGCTCACCCGCTCGTGGCCGGTCCAGCGGGCGCCCGAGGAGTCCCCGGTCAGCGCGACGGTGTAGGCGGCCGCCGCCGGTGTGCCGGCCGGTTCGGCGGACCGCTCCCGGCCGGGCGGGGCGAAGCCCGTCGCGGTGGCGACCAGCGCCAGGCAGGCGAGCAGCGCGGCCAGTAGTCGGGCCGGCGGGCGGCCCGGTGGGCAGTCCGCGGGGGCCGCCCGGGAGCCGTGGCCCAGGGACGGGGCCGGGGACGGGTCTGGGCACGGCCCCACGGACGGGCCCGGGGCGCCGGCGGACGGCGGCCGTCCGGCCGGGCGGTGCGGCGGCACGGCCGGACGGGTCCCGTCCCGGCCCGGGGTGCGGGACGGGACGGGACCGGGAGTCGGTCGGAGGACGGTCACCGGGCGCCGCTGCCCTCCCGCTGCCGCAGTACCGCCAGGTCGACCGCCCGGTCGACGGCCGCCAGGCCGGCGGCGAGGTCCGTGTGAACCACGTACTCCACCGAGGCCACCGTGTGCAGGCCCTGGACCAGGAAGGTGTACTCCCGGTCGCGCTCCAGCAGCAGCACGATCGGCTTGTCGAAGGCGCTGGCCCAGCCGATCTCGATGTGGGTGCCCGGCGAGGCCGGGTGGCCGGGCAGGGCGACGAACACGTCGGCCTTGCGGATCTCGTCCTGGTCGAGCTTCGTGCACTGCTCCGGCCGCATCAGCTCCGCCCCCCAGGCCTCGCGCCGGTGGGCGTTGTGCACGGCGAGTCCCTGCGACTCGAAGTGCTTGATCAGGATGTCGAACGGGGCCCGCGACTCGGCGGACATCTCTCCGGTCTCCGGGTCCAGGAGCTGGATGAACGGGCCGGCGAGGAACACCGACCGGATGCCCAGGTCGGGGCGGGAGCCGTTGGTCAGGGTGATGCTCATGGGGGGAGGTACCTCCGGAACAGCGCCGGTGCGCGGGGTGGGTGGGGGTCGGCCGGCGGGGCGGTCACGGGCCGGACCGGCCGAGGGGGAGTGGTGGACCGGTCAGTCCTTGAGGAAGCACTGGATGAAGGCGTCACCGCTGGTGCCGCCGTGGGTGTACTCGGTGGTGTCGTAGGCGACGAAGGGGTGCCGCTCGACCCGGATCGAGCGGAAGTGCGGCAGGTACTGCCAGCGAAGCTCCGGCTTGGTGCTGAAGAAGGGGATGAACACTCCGCCGGGGCGCAGCACCCGGACGACCTCGGGCATGGTCCTGGCCCACAGCTCGGCGTCGGTCCAGACGTCCATGTCGAGGGCGGGGTCGAAGAACATCCCGTCGATGCTCTCGGACGGCAGCTCGAAGATCCGCTGGAAGAAGTTGCCGCGCTCGATGGCGAGGTTGCCGGGCAGCTCGGGGTGGCGGGCCCGGAAGAGGTCCTCGACCTCGTCGAAGAGCTCCAGCACGGTGTGCCGGCGGGTCGCCGGGTTGCCCGCGATCCGCAGCGCGGACAGGCCGAGGCCCAGCCCCACCTCGTAGAAGTCCTGGCCGTACTCGCAGAGCATGTCCGCGCTCGCCCACATCAGGTCCCGCTCCCAGGCCTGCATGGCCTGCTCGCCGCCGATGCTGAGGGTCACCTCGCCGTTCTGCTCGATCAGTTCGATCGCCGGCTTGGTCTGGCTCTCCATGGTTCTCCTTGGGTTGTGCGGTGGGTCAGGCGCTGCGGGGGACGACCCCGAAGTGGCGCCGGGCCGTCGAGACGGCGAGGTCCTGCACGGCGAACACCGTGAAGTAGTAGGCCTGCGGGGCGGTGTCGGCGGCGAACCGCACACGGAACCCCACCTCCTCGGGCCGGCCGCCGGTCAGCCGGAGCCGGGTGCTGACCGGCTCGACCGTGGTGTCCTCGCGCAGGTAGCTCGGGACGAAGAGGCCGAGGCGGACGGGGCCGCTCCGGGCCGCGGTGACCATGGCCCGGATCTCCAGCACCCCGCCCTGCTCGACCTCGTCGGGGGCGTGGGCGAGCAGCGCGGGGGAGTCCGGGAGCCGGAAGGTGACGTCGCCGCAGCGCATGCAGACGGCGCAGGTGGTGTCCAGGATGTGCGGGAGCAGGCCGCGCCGGGTGAACTCCTGGGCGGGGCGGCCGCAGTGGCAGGTGACCTCGCGCACCTGCGGGTCCAGGCTGCTGCGGTCACCGAAGTGCGCCGGGTAGTTCATCAGTTCGTGCTCGGGGTTGGCCGCGACCTGTTCGGTGATCACGTGGTCGAGGGACTGCAGGTCGGCCGTCAGCGAGCCGTGGATCTGCTCGGGCGACTGGTCGGCGAGATGGGTCGGCCGCGCCACCCAGAGGTCGACCTTCCGGGCGAGCCTGGTCAGCCGGGGCCGCAGCGGGTGGTTGTGCGGCAGCAGCTCCGAGCCGAGGTAGGCGGTGAGCCGGGCGCCCACGGTGAGCAGCAGCGGGTCGGGGCGGTGGTCCGCCGGGGCGGGCGGCGGCGGGGTGTCCTCCTCCGCCGCCGGCAGCCCGAAGCGCATGAACGCCGGGTACGGGTGCGAGCCGGCCAGGCTGGCGTTGAGGGTGTCGACGGAGTCCGCGCCGACCAGGGCGCCGTGCATCCAGGCGACGTTCTCCGGCCGGTCGGAGTCGTGCACCGACACGGCCGAGACCACCGTGCGGGCCGGGCCGTCGAGCGCGTTCAGCAGCAGCTGGTACTTGGGGTCGTACAGCGCGAGGTCCGCGAGCGGGCCGCTGTTGCACGCGCTGAGCACCAGCTCCACGGCCTCCACCCGGTTGAGCGGGACGAGCTTGTCCTCGGGCTTGTAGCAGGGCAGTCCGTAGGCGCAGCGCGGGCCGAGCAGCCCGGGCACGGCCGCGGCCGTGCCGTTGAGGCCGCAGATGGTGAACTCGCCGAGGTTGACGCTGTCGTCCTTGCCGTGCCCCTGGAAGGCCACCCGCCGCCACCGGGTGCCGAGGATCCGGGCCTGGATGTCCTCGCGCTCGAAGTCACGGTCGTCGAAGACCTGGACCCCGGGCAGCCGGGGCGGCCGGTCGGTGTCGGTGAACAGGCCCAGCGCGTCGACGTCGAGGGCCGGTTCGGCGTACTGCTTGGCGATGTTCCAGCCGACCGAGGCGTCGTCCCGGCCGCTCAGCAGCGTCAGCCCGTGCGGCCGGCCGCGGTAGGTGTCCAGCAGCAGGTCCCGGACGGGGTCGAGGGTGAGCCGGTCGTAGCGGCCGACGAGCAGCAGCGAACCGCTGTGCCGCGCCCGGAACGACGCGACGTCCGCCAACTCCTCCTCGGCCACCCATGTCCGGGCGAGCGGTCGGGCCAGCTCGGCGAGCCCCTCGGGCAGCTCGGCCGCGCCGAGGACGATCCCGAAGTCGAGCGGGTGCGGTTGCCGCCGGCCGCCGTACAGCCGGCCGGCGAGCTCGACGCTCTGCGCCAGGTCGGCGCGGTCGTCGGTGGGCACCGGCACCGGCAGGAGCTGCGGGGAGTCCAGGAACTCCCGCACGGCCCGCGGTAACTGGTGCCGGGTGACGGTGCGGAACAGGGCGGCCGGACCGGGCAGGTCGGGCCGTTGGTCAGGCCGTTGGTCGGGCCGTCGGTCGGCGGGGGCGGCGTTCATGGTGGACCACCTCTGGGGCGTGGGAAGGACGGATGGGACGGCGGGTGCGACGGGCCGGCGGGCCGCTGCGCGGGCGGCCGGGGGGCCGCGGCCGGCGGGTCCGGCGGTCATACCGCGCACTCCACCATCGGCGCCGCCCGCCGGGTCAGCAATCCCCGGCAGGCGAAGGCCAGGGCGGCGGCCGCCAGGGCGGTGCCGGTCGCCACGGCGAACACCGCGCGCGGCCCGAGCGGGTCCATCAGCAGCCCGCCGGCCTGCTGGCCCAGCGCGTCACCGAGGACGGTGGCGAGCGAGGCCCAGGTGAACGCCTCGGCCAGGGAGCGGCCGTCGGCGATTGTGCTCACCAGGGTCATCTCGGTGGCGGAGACCAGCGCGATGGGTGCGCTCCCCACGGCCAGCGCCAGCGCGAGACCGAGCTGGGAACCGGCGAGCAGGGTCAGACCCGTCCCGAGGGCGTAGGCCAGCAGCAGCCGGGGGAAGCGCGTCTGCGGCGCCAGCTCGGACTGCGAGCGGCCGAGCCAGAGGGCGCCCACGGCGCTGCCGACCCCCCAGCACGCGTAGACCACGCCGGCGCCGCCGGGAGCCCCGTGCCGGTCGACGAAGGCCGGGATGGCCAGGGTCAGCAGGCCGATGGGCACCGCGGACAGGGCCATCACGGCGGTCAGCGCCAGCAGCGCCGGCTCCCGCAGGGGGCCCAGCAGCCGGCGCGGGTCACTCCGGTCGGCGGGTCCGTCGGCAGCCGGGGACCGGGACGGGCCGGTGTCCTGGTGGGCCGTGCCGGCGCCGTCGGCGCGGGTGCCGGCGGCGCCGGGGCCTTCGGTACCGGCCGCTTCGGAGCCGCGGCCTCCGGTGACCGCGGTTTCGGTACCGGCGGCTTCGGTGACGGCGGTTTCGGTACCGACCGGCAGCCGGGTGTGCGCGAGCCCCAGCGTGCCGAGGCCGCCGATCACGGCGACCGTGGTGAGCGCCAGGCCCGCCGAGCCGACCAGCATCAGCGCCGCCAGCATCAGTGGCGCGCTGATCACCAGCACCTCGGTCAGCAGGGCCTCCCAGAGGTAGGCCGTCTCGCGTTCCTCCTCCCGCAGCGGCAGCCGCGCCCAGAGCGAGCGCATGCAGGCGTTCGCCGGCGGCAGCACCGCCCCGGCGACGACCGCCGCGGCGGGCTGGGCCCAGCCACCGGGGTGGGTGAACCAGACCAGCACGGTGAGCGCCGCCGGGTAGGCGACGGCGGTCGCGGTCAGCACCGCCGCCCGCCCGCGCCGGTCGAGGTGGCGGGCGATCAGCGGACTGCCGAGCGCCATCCCCAGCGTGTACAGCGCGGCCACCAGGCCGGCCTGGGCGTAGCCGCCGCCCTGCTCACGGACCGTCAGGACGAGGGCAAGCGACATCAGGTAGACCGGCAGCCTGGAGACCACGCTCCACCAGGCCGGCCCGGCCACCAGGGGTCGGGTGAGCAGGTCGAGGAAGCGACGGGGCAGGCCGCCGGAGGGGAGGGTCACGCGGTCGGTCTCCGTTCAACAGCCGTAGGGGGCGGCGGAGTCGGGTGCCGGGCCGCTGCGCGGGCGGCCGGCCCGGCGGGGTCAGGTGGGGACGGCATCGGCCTCCCGGGCCGGTACCACCTCGATGGTGAACCGGTCGAGCACCTCGCGCATCCGGGTCTCCACCTCCGCGACCGACTCTCCCACGACATGGGCGTACCCCGAGGCGTTGTGGGAGGCCCGGCGGGCCGCCACCCGGTCACCGGCACCGACCTTGAGGACGGCGTCGACCACCCCGGGCAGGCCCAGGAGCTCCTCCCGGGAGGTGATCCGGCGGATCGTCCCGGACCCGGGCAGCGGCAGCAGCAGGTCGCCCGCGCAGCGGCGCTCGCGGTAGTCGAGCTCCGGCCGGCGGCCGAGGTAGACCGCCAGCGTCGCGCCGAACACGTCGAAGCCGTACGCGTGCCCGTGGTTGGCGGGGATCTCGCAGCCCGCCAGCCGGACACCGATCTCGCCCGCGTACACCTCGCCGTCGATCAGGAAGAACTCCATGTGGGCGTACCCGTGGTCGATACCCATCCCGGTGATGACGTGCTGGACCAGCGCCCGCACGTCGATCGCCGGCCCGTCGCCGGTGCCGACGCTGATGTTGGCGTTCATCGCGCCGTCGACGATGTCCAGCGGGCGGCAGGGCATCGCGCTCGGCCAGGCGTCCAGCACCTCGCCGCCGAGCACGATCGCGCACACCTCCCACTCGGTGCCGCCGAGGTGCTCCTCCACCATCCAGCGCCGGGCACCGAGGTCGATCCCGGCGAGGTCCCCCGGCCCGGCCAGCCGGTAGGTGTCCACGCAGGCGAACGAGTCCACCGGCTTGAGCACCACCGGCCAGCCGTGCCGGTCGGCGAACCGCCCGATCTCGGCGCCCGACCGCACCCGGGCGAACTCCGCCGTCCGCAGTCCGAGTTGCCGGAAGCGCTCCTTCATGACGGCCTTGTCCCGGACCAGGGTCACCTGCTGCTCCGTCAGGTGCGGGAGGCCGGCGAGCGCCGCGAACCGCTGGGCCGCCGCCTGCCGGGGCTCCGACGGGTTGCAGAACCGGGTGGGCGGTACCGGCAGCCCCGCCGCCCACTGCCGGTACCGCTGCGCCTCCTGGGCCGGCGCCGCGCCCTCGCGCACCCAGAAGGCCGGCAGGTGCGCGGTTTCGAGGAGGTAGTCCTCCGAGAGGTCCTGGCGCGTCTCGGCGAACCGCAGCAGGACCAGCCGGTCGGCCAGTTCCCGGGCGGCGTAGCGGGTGAAGGAGGACGGCCGGTCGTCCACCATCAGCAGCACCTCGGTGTCGTTCACACCGACTCCAGCACCTGGCGGACGGCCTTGGCCGCGAGGGCCTGCTCCTCCTCGGGCAGTTCCGGGGAGAGCGGTACGCACAGCGTGCGGTCCAGGACGTCCCTGGTCCGGGCGAAGCCGTCGTGGCTGAGGGCCAGGGGGACGTCGGGGGCGTGGTTCCACGGGAAGCCGTCGCGGTAGAGCGAACGGCGGCCGGTGAGCACCGGGTGGTCGGGCAGCAGGTACTTCCCGAGCGTCCAGTTGGCGATGCCGGCGGCGCTGAGCGCCGCCACCGCGGCGTCCCGCAACTCCCGGCTCTCGCAGCGGAACCGCAGACTGACCTTGACGTCGCCGGCGGCCCGCGGCCGGACCTCCAGGTCGGGCCGGTCGGGCAGCTCGCCCATCGCGATGGCGTACATCCGCTCCAGCCCCGCGAGCAGCTCGTCGAGGTGCCGGAACTGCTGGCACTGGACGGCCGCGACCTGCTCGCTGGTCACGAAGTTCTCGCCGAAGTGGGCGTCCTGGTTCCACGTCGGGTAGTGGCCTGGCACCCGGGCCGAGCCGTGGTCGTGGTAGCAGCGCATGGTCGACCAGGCGTCCTCGTCGTTGGTGACGAGCAGGCCGCCCTCGCCCGAGGTGAGGACCTTGTTGTGGTGGAAGCTGAACGTCCCGGCGTATCCCGCCGTGCCGACCTGCCGGCCGTCGGGGAAGCGGGCGCCGAGCGACTGCGCGCAGTCCTCGACGAGGTACGGCACCCCGGCCGGCAGTGGGGCGACGGTGCCCTCCATGTGGGCGACGATCACCCGCTGCGCGTCGGGCGGCACCAGCGTCGGGTCCATCGAGAGCGAGTCGTCGGCGTCGACGAGCACCGGGATCAGGCCGCAGGACAGCACCGCGCCGGCCACCGCGACGAAGGTGACCGCGGGGATGTACACGAGGTCCCCGACGGCGGGGCGGGTGGAGATCAGCGCGAGCCGCAGCGCCTCCGTGCAGTTGTGGACGGCCAGCGCGTGGCCCGCGCCCAGCCGCTCGGCCACCGTCCGCTCCAGCCGGGAGGCCATGCTCTCGGTCTCGGTCTGGTAGCGGAAGAGGACCTGGTGCTCGATCACCTTGCGCAGCTCCGACATGTCGGACCAGTCGAGGTAGTTCGCGCCGTAGGGCAGGAAGCGCTGCCCGAGCCGCTTGTCGAGTGAGCTCATGCGGTGTCCGACTCCGTGATCGGCTGCGCGGAACCGTCGACGACCATCTCCTGGCCTCGGTGGTTGCGGAGCAGCAGGCCTTCGGGGATCTGGGTGTAGGAGGGCGGCGGGATGGGGATCTTGCCGATCTTCGTGGTGAGGACGTACTGGGGGACGCCGAACCCGGTGATGTGGCCCTGCAGGCCGGCCATGATCTCCCAGCCCTTCTCGACGGACGTCATGAAGTGCGAGACCCCGGTGACGTTGTCGCAGTGGTACAGGTAGTACGGCCGGACCCGGATCCGCAGCAGCTCGGTCATCAGCGTGCGCATGGTGGCGACGTCGTCGTTGATCCCGCGCAGCAGCACCGTCTGGTTCCCGACCGGGATCCCGTGCCGCAGCAGGCGGTCGACGGCCGCCGCGGCCTCCGGGGTGATCTCCTTCGGGTGGTTGAAGTGGGTGTTCAGCCAGACCGGGTGGTACTTGGCGAGCATCGCGCAGAGGTCGTCGGTGATCCGCTGGGGCAGCAGCACGGGGAACCGGCTGCCGATCCGGATGATCTCCACGCTGGGGATCGCCCGCAGACCGGCGATGATCTCCTCCAGCTTGCCGTCCTGGTAGGAGAGCGGGTCGCCGCCGGTCAGCAGGACGTCCCGGATCTCGGGGTGGTCGGCGATGTAGCGGAGGTCCTCGTCGTAGGAACCGCCCTCGTCGTCGCGGAAGTAGGTGCCGTCGACGTCGGTCGTGTGGAACTTGCGGGTGCAGTGGCGGCAGTAGACCGGGCACGCCTCGGTGATCAGCATGATCACCCGGTCCGGGTACTTGTGCACCACCCGGTTGGTCTTGCGGTAGAAGGTGTCACCGACCGGGTCCACCTCGGCGCCGGGGAACTCCATCAGCTCGCCGAGGGCGGGCACCGCCTGCTGCCGGACCGGGCAGCTGGGATCGTCCGGGTCCATCAGCGAGGCGTAGTACGGGGTGACGCTCCAGCGGTACTTGCCCGCCACCCCGGCGATGGCCTTCTCCTCGTCGGGGCTCGGGTTGATCCACTGACGGGCCTTGTCGAGGGTGGTGATGCGCCGACGCATGTGCCAGCGCCAGTCGTCCCAGTCGCTCTCCGGGACCCTGGGACGGATCAGTTCGGGGCGGGTGACAGCCGTGGGTTCGCGAAGGGTGTCGGACATGGCGGCTCCAGTACGACGCGGTCGACGGGTGTGAGGGTGCTGAGGGTGCTGAGGTTGGGGCTGCTGAGGTGGCCGGGACGGGTGGGGCCGGACCGGCGGCCGGACGGGGTGGGGGGGATCAGGACGGGGCCGGCCCCTGGGTGGGGTCCGGGGCGCGGACCGGGGCGGGCGGCGGCTCACAGCGGAGCCAGCGCGAGTTGGCGCAGCGTGCGGGCGACCCGCTGGGCGCCGCGCAGGTCGTCCAGGGCCGGGTCGAGCAGGTGCCACGGGCCCGCGGCGGGTGCGCCGTCGGCGCCGGACTGCGCCCACAGGCCCGGATCCGCGGGATCCTCGGCCGAGGGCAGGGGCAGGACGCCGGCGAGCTGCTCGGCCAGAGCGCGCTGGGCGGGCCCGAGCGCCGGTAGCAGGGCCAGCGGTGCCCGCCGCGCCTGGGCGAGGGCGAGCGCCCCGAGCACCGGGGAGGCCAGGAACACGCCGGCCTCGGCGTGCAGCGCGTCCGGGTCGGTCTCGGCGGCCCGGCCCAGCCGCAGGCCCGGCCGCCCGGTGAGGCCGCCCAGAGCGGATCGCAGCAGGTCGAGCCCGGAGTCGGCGACCACGGTGCAGCCCCCGGTGCGGTGCAGCGCGGCCGCCACCAGGGCGGGCAGCGCCGCCCCGGCGAAGGCCTCCGCCTCGGCGGCGGGTACGCGCCAGAGCGAGAGCAGCAGCAGGGTGCCCGAGCGGGACCGGCTCCGGCCGGTGCGCTGCGGCGCGAGCACTCCGGTGGGCCGGACGCCCCGGGCGGCGGGCCCGGCCGCCGGCAGCCACCCGGGCCGGTGGACCCGCCCCAGGGCGCGCTCCGGCGCCGCGTCGGTCTCCGGGTTGCCGGCCGCGGGGGTGCCGGCCGACAGGTGCTCGGTCGCCGGGCCGCCGACCGGGTGGCCCGAGATCAGGTGCACCACCGGCACGCCCAGGCCCAGCAGGTGCTCCGTCCTCGCCACGTCGTCGCAGACGAGTGCGGCGACCGGCGGCGGATCGACGTCCTCGGCGCCGACCGGACGGAGGTCGCCGAGGTGGGCGGCCACCCGCCGCAGGGCGAGCGTCGAGTCCAGCTGGTCCGGTCGGGCGCTCAGCAGCACGCGGGGGCCGTGCGGCGAGCCGTGGGCCGCCGCCGACCCCGAGCCGGCGGGCGCGCGCCGGGTGGGCATGGCCGGGTCGGTGCCGGGGTCCAGGGGTGCCGGTCGGTCGGGTGCGGCCGGTGCCTGCGGACCGGAGCTCAGTAGTGCCACGGGCCCACCGCCCCCAGTCGCGCCACGTCGTCGCTGTATCCGGCGGCCGTGGTGGAACACCCGTTGCACACCGCGGGACCGCGTTCGCGGAACCACTCGGCGTGGGCCCGGAAGACCGGGGTGTCCAGCTGGATCACCCCCTGTTCCCGCAGCGGGGCGCCACCCGGCCCGTCGTCGCCCTCCCGGTGCGGGATGCAGCTGCACGCGTACATCCGCCCGTACTTGCCGTCGACGTAGATGACGTCGTCCGCGACGTGGCAGAGCGGTTCGGCCGCGCGCGGGGTGACGGAGTCGGCGAAGTACCGCTCCTGCTCCTGCGGGGTGTCGCCGTAGAAGCGCTTGCCCATCGGGACGAGCAGCGCGGCCGGATCGGCGTCGTAGATCGGATCGCAGACGCTTCGGACGTGGTCGGCGTCGGGGTAGGTGATGCTGCGGTCGAGCTTGAGCGCGGACAGCTCCCACTGGCGCACCCCCGCCCCGGTCAGGACCTCCTGCAGTGCGGGCATCTCGGTGTAGTTGTGCGGCCCGACGACGGTGTTGACCCGGGGCAGCACGCCGAGTTCCGCGGCGGCGCGCAGACCGGCGAGCCCGCTGTCGAACATCCCGGGTGAGCGCCGGTAGACGTCGTGGGTGGCGCCCGAGGAGCCGTCCAGGCTGACGATCACCTGCGCCAGGCCGGCCGCGGCCAGCGGGGCGGCCATCCGCGGCAGCAGCGACCCGTTGGTGATGAGGGACATCCTCATCCCGGCGGCGGCGCCCGAGCGGACCAGCTCCACCACGTGCGGGTGCATCAGCGGCTCGCCGCCGGTGAACCGGACGTAGCCCACGCCGGCCGCCCGGGCCTTGGGCAGCAGGTCGTCGAAGTCCTCGCGGGAGAAGCGGAAGGTGTCGCGGGAGAGAGCGAACTCGCACATGAAGCAGTCGGCGTTGCAGGCTTCCAGGATCCGGATGAAGAGGTAGCGATCACGTGCACGCACGGAGGGGGGACCTTCCAGACGACTCACGGGACGGGCGGGGCGGGTGACGGGCGGTGCGCCCGGGACGGGCGGTCAGACGGGCCGGTCCGGTGCGGCCAGGACGCCGAGCAGGGCGTCGGCCACCTGGACCGCTCCGCCGGTGCCGACCGCGGTGGTGAGCGCGCCCCAGTCGTCGACCGCGGTGGACCGGCGCAGCGCCTCCAGGACGCCGTCGCGCAGTGCGTGGCGGACGGCCGGGCGGTCGTCGCCGAGCGCGGCCCGCCCGATCGAGTCGTAGATCAGCTCCAGCGCGCGGTCCTCCCCCTCGGAGCGCAGCGCCAGCGCCTCCTCCTCGACGAGCACGTCCTTGGGCCAGAGCACCCGCAACGGGGCCCCGAGCGCCTGGCCGTGGTAGCGGCCGTTGAAGATCTGGCTGAGGTTCTGCGGCGGCAGGCAGACGGTGGGGACGCGCAGGCCGCCCGCCTCCAGCAGGGTGGTCAGCCCGGGGGAGGTCAGCAGGACGTCACTGTCGGCCAGCCGTTCCAGGAAGGCGCCGTGGCCGAGCGGGCCGGTGGTCGTCCGGGGCGGGGCGACCGACTCGTCGACCAGCCGGCCCGCCAGCTCGGCGGGCAGGTTGCCGGCGATGTGCACCTCCTCGACCCCGTGGGCGGCGAGGGCCTCCAGGGCGGCGGGGACGACCAGGCGCGGGTAGTGCTCCGGATCGCCGAGCGTCGGCGCGCGCAGCCCGCCCAGGCTGACCAGCGCCCTCCGGTACGGGCGGCGGGGGCCGGTGCGGCGGTGGCCGGTCGCCGGATCCGGGCCGCGGGGCCCGGCGATGACCGCCTCGACCCAGCGCAGCGCCCGGGCGTCGGCCAGCACGTCCAGGCACTCGGGCGGCAGCTCGACGCTCTTCTGCGCGCAGTACACCGTGGCGTCCAGCGGCAGCGCGGCCCGGTCGCCCTCGGACCAGAGGAAGGGCAGGCTGTCGACGAACACTGTGGGCACCCCGGCCGCCAGCAGGGCCGTCGCGGCGGCGCCGTCCAGTACGACCAGGGCGGCCCGCACCCCCTGGGACCGCACGAACTCCTCGACGGCCGGGGCCAGTCGCCCGGGATCGGCGGGCAGGTCGTGCCAGGCGGCCACCGCGTGCTCGGCGAGCAGCGGGCGGCCCAGCCCCGAGGCCAGCCCGACGAACCGCAGGGGAGGGGTGGGCCGGTCCCGCAGGGCGGAGAGCACGGCACTGAGCTTCCCCGAGCTGCCCCAGCCGAATTCCGCGCCGACGAGTGCGACGGTGGCCGGACCGGACCGCGAGCTGTGGTGGTCGGAGTGCGAAGCGAGATCGGACGGCATGGGATATCTCTCGCCTTCCTGGCAGGGCCGGCAGGGTCGGAATCGGAAGGAGCGCGGCGGCGCGGACGAACACGGGGAAAGCCGGAGGGAGATCACGCCCGCCCTGCGGTTCCGCTTCCTTCGGGTACAACCGTTCCGCAGATCAAGGAATGGCACAAGGCCTTTATCCGGCATTCCGACTTGCGAGTGAATTGCGCGATCGAGCGACTAACGATGATCTGATGAACGAGAGTTGGTGATCCATCAGCTCGGCCGGGCCCGCTCCGGAGGCATCGCCGAAAATTGATCGCCCACCGAGTGTACGGCCGCTACAATCCGCGCATGGGCTACCTCGAAGCCGCCAGTCTCGGGCATGTTCTCGCCGACGGTCGCGAGCTCTTCCACGACGTCTCGTTCCGTGTACCGGCAGGCGAAACCGTCGCGCTCATCGGCGACAACGGCGCGGGCAAGACCACCCTGCTGCGCATCCTCGCGGGAGAACTCCCCGCGCAGCGGGGGTCGTTCCGCAGCCAGGGCGCGGTCGCGGTGATGCCGCAGTTCATCGGCAGCCTGCGCGACGACCGGACGGTCCGGGACCTCCTGCTCACCGTCGCGCCACCGCCGCTGCGGGCCTCGGCCGCCGCCCTCGACGCGGCCGAGCTCGCGATGATGGAGGCCGACGACGAGCCCACCCAACTCCGCTACGCGCAGGCGCTGGTGGACTGGGGCGAGGCCGGGGGCTACGACTACGAGGTGCTCTGGGACACCGTGACCGTCGCCGCGCTCGGCACGCCCTTCCAGGTGGCCCAGTACCGCGAGGTGGCGACGCTGTCCGGCGGCGAGCAGAAGCGGCTCGTTCTGGAGGCGCTGCTCCGGGGCCCGGCCGAACTGCTGCTGCTGGACGAGCCGGACAACTACCTCGACGTGCCCGGCAAGCGCTGGCTGGAGGAGCAGCTCGCCCAGACCCGGCAGGGCGTGCTGCTGATCACCCACGACCGGGAGGTGCTGAGCCGCACGGCCGGCCAGGTGGTCACCCTGGAGGGCGGCACGGCCTGGACGCACGGTGGCGGGTTCGCCACCTGGGCCGAGGCCCGGGAGGCCCGCTGGCAGCGCGCGGCGGAGGTGCGGCAGCGCTGGAGCGAGAAGCACGAGCAGCTCAAGGAGCTGGTCCGGACGCTGCGTCAGCAGTCCTCGATCAGCGACGAGATGGCCTCGCGCTACCACGCCGCGCAAACCAGGCTGGCGAAGTTCGAGGAGGCCGGGCCGCCGCCCGCGCCGCCGCGCCGCCAGCGGGTCGCGCCGGACCTGCGCGGCGGCCGGACCGGCATCCGGGCGATCACCTGCCAGGGGCTCGAACTCAGCGGCCTGATGCGGCCGTTCGACCTGGAGGTGTTCTTCGGGGACCGGGTCTGCGTGCTCGGGTCGAACGGGTCCGGGAAGAGCCACTTCCTGCGCCTGCTGGACGAGGCCGGCGGGGAGGCGGCCGGTACGGTGGCGCACACCGGCGAGTGCCGGCTGGGCGCACGGGTGCGGCCCGGGCTGTTCGCCCAGACGCACCGGCACCCGGAGTGGGCCGGCCGGACGCCGGCCGAGATCCTGGGCGCCGGCGAGGGCGACCGCCCCGGGCTGGACCTGGAGCGCGCGATGTCGGCCCTGAGCCGGTACGGGCTGGCGGGCGCGGGCCGGCAGAACTTCGAGACCCTGTCGGGCGGCCAGCAGGCGCGGTTCCCGATCCTGCTGCTGGAGCTGGCCGGAGCGACGCTGCTGCTGCTGGACGAGCCGACCGACAACCTCGACCTCATCTCGGCCGAGGCGCTGGAGGAGGCCCTGGCGGCGTTCACCGGGACGGTGGTGGCGGTCACCCACGACCGCTGGTTCGCCCGGGTGTTCAGCCGCTTCCTGGTCTTCCGGGCGGACGGCCGGGTGGTCGAGGCCGACGAACCGGTCTGGGACGAGGGGCGGGTAAGCCGCGTCCGGAGCTGACCCCGGCCGCCCCGCGGCGGCCGCGGCCGGTGGCGCGACCCATCGCGCCCGGCCGACCGGAAGGCCGACGGGACGGCTGACCGGAAGCCCGCCCCGAAGGCTGCCCCGCCGTTGGTCCGCGAGCCCCTGCGACACGCCACCAGCGCGACGGCCGGCGCCGACGGCGCCTCGCGGTCCCACCGGATGGCCGACCTGCCCGACGACCGCCGGGCGCGCGCCGTCCTCGACCTCGTCCGGGTGCAGGCGGCCGCCGCCCTCGGGCACGGCGAGGAGGCGGAGGCCGACGGCGGGCGCGCGTTCCGCGAACCGGGCTTCGACCTAATACTGGACAACGTTATTTAATTGCGAGTACGTTGCCGCCGTGTTTCCGAATCACTCGCAGCCGCTGGTCTCCGCGCCTGCCGAGGCCGCCGTCCTCGCCATGCTGCCGGCCGAGGGCCCGGTCGGCAGGGTCGAACCGGTCCGCCGTACCGGCCTGTCGCCCACCGCCGTCACCAAGGCCGCCAGGCCACTCCTCGTCGTCGGCTACCCGCGCGAACTCCCCCCGGAGCGCACGGCGCCGGAGGCCGGTCGCCCGGTGCACCCGCCGGCCGTCACCGCCGGGCGTGAGTACTTCGTCGGCGTGAAGATCGCTGCCGAGGCACTCCGCGGCACCGTCCGCGACTTCCGGGCCCGGAGGTGCGCCGACACCGTCAGCCGTCCACTGGGGCTCGTTCGCGGCCCCGCGGCCGTCTGCGCGCTCCTGGCCGAGTTGGTCGCCGAACTCCTCGACATCGGAGCCGAGTTCAGGGAGCGTACCCGGCGCCTGGGGATCGCGGGCTCCGGGGACGTCGACCGCCGCCCGGGTCGCGTCCGCTACCTCGTCCTCCCGGACCGGCGCGACGTGCCGGTCGTCGGGACGGTGGCGGCCGCGACCGGGCCGCGGGGCACCGTGGACAACGATGTCAAGGCGTTGACCGTCGCCGAGCACCGGTTCGGCGAGGGCATCGGTACCGGGAACTTCGCCCTGATCACCATCGGGGCGGAGATCGGATCGGGTCTCGTCGTCAACGGTGAACCGCTCGCCGGAGCCTACGGAGTGGCCGGCGAGAGGGGGCACGTCGGCGTCGATCCGTCCGGCCCGCGCTGCCACTGCGGCGCGGTCGGCCGCGTCGAGGCCATCGCCTCCGCCGATGCCATCCTCCGGACCGTCCGACGCGCCCTCGAGGATCCGGAGCCGGACTTCGCCGGCGCCGTGCAGCTCACCCGGGACAGGGACCGGGCCGCGCGGGGAGCCTTCGTCCGGGCCGGTCGGGCCATCGGGGTCGGCATCGCCACCCTGGTGAGCCTCGTCGGGCCCGAGCGCGTCGTCGTCACCGGCGAAGGGCTCGACACCTGCGACCTCTTCGGCACGCACATCAAGGAGGCCTACACCTCGCGCTGCGCAAGGCGGCCGCGAAATGCCCGCTGACCCTGCGTCCCCTCCCCTGGGACGAATGGGCCCGCGGTGGCGCCGTCGTGGGCATCCAGGCGCTCTCCCCTGAGGGTGCCACCGCCCCGCGGGCCACCGGGGCCCGAACACCCGCACCGAGCCGCCGGTGCCCGTCACCGCCGGCCGTGCACGGCGGAAACCGGCCACGTCGGACGACGAGCCGTACTCCGCATCGCCACCACCAGCCGCGCCCCGACACCGGACCGCCCTACGGTCCGGCCGCAGCAATCCACGGTCGCACCACTCCGGGACGCCACCGTCCCCCACCCCTGGAGGGAAGCACCATGAGATCCAGCAGTACGGCTCCTGTTGTCCGGCGATCGGTCAACCGCTTCCTGCCCGCCGCGGTCGCCGCGGCGGCACTCGTCCTCGCGGGCGTGCCCGGCGTCACCGCCGTGCCGGTCGCCGCCGCAGCCGACTCCGCGGTCACCGCCCCGGTGCTGACGGGCCGACAGCTCGCCGCGTCCTGGACGGGACCGCTGAGTACCCAAGGCCGGTACATCGTCGACGCCAAGGGAGACCGCTTCAAGCTGAAGTCGGCCAACTGGGCTGGCGCCCAGGGCACCTGGGAGGGCAGCGGGGACGTCGACGACCCGGCGAACAACCAGGCGGGGCAGGTGTCGCACAACATCCCGCTCGGTCTGGACCGGGTGCCGATGGCCCAGTTGATGTCGGACTTCCACGGCCTGGGCATCAACAGCGTCCGGCTGCCGTTCGCCAACGCGATGATCCACGACACCACGACGGTGCCCGACGCGGCGGTCACCGCCAACCCGCAGCTCAAGGGCAAGACCCCGCTGCAGGTCTACGACGCCGTGGTCGCCGCGCTCACGGCCGACGGCTTCGCGGTCGTCCTCAACAACCACACCACCAGCTACCGCTTCTGCTGCTCCCTGGACGGCAACGAGCGGTGGAACAGCGGTCAGTCCACCCAGCAGTGGGTCGACGACTGGGTGTTCCTGGTGAACCGCTACAAGGCGAACAAGCGGGTGGTCGGCGCGGACCTGCGCAACGAGGTCCGCCGCGACACCTGGGACGACCCCAACTGGGGCTGGGGCAACGACAAGGACCTGTACAAGGCGTTCGAGGACGCCGGGAACAAGATCCTCGAAGCCGACCCGGACATGCTGATCGTCATGGAGGGCATCAACTGGCAGGGCATCCCCCAAGGCATGTTCAGTCACGGCCGCCCGATGCTCACCCCGGTGCGCAACCTCTCCAACACCCTGATCCAGTCGGGCAAGCTCGTGTACGCCGCGCACTTCTACGGCTATACCGGGCCCAACCACACCGGTGCGAGCGGTGGTTGGCAGAACGGGGAGACTAACGACCCCCGGTACCAGGACCTCAGCCCCGAAGAGCTCGTCAAGGTCGTCGGCGACCAGGCGCTGTTCGTCACCGAGGCCGGTCAGCACTTCACCGCCCCGGTGTGGATCAGCGAGTTCGGCGCCGCCGGCCGCGGGTCCGACAACGCCAAGGAGAAGGACTGGTTCGACCGGTTCACCGACCTCCTGGCGAGCCACGACACCGACTTCGCCATGTGGCCGCTGGTCGGCTGGACCGACGCCAACGGCAAGCCGAACGACAACTGGGCCCTGATCTCCTACGACGCCAAGGGCAAGCGCTACGGCCTCCAGGACGGCGGCGACTGGCGGGTCGACGACTGGAACAAGATCGTCAACGCGCAGGGCAGGACCGGTACGGTCGACCAGGTCGACCACTGGAACATGCTCAGCCTCTCGGGCGGTGACCAGAACCTCTCGATCACCATGCGCGCCAAGTCCGACTGGTCGCCCGGCAATTACAAGGCCGCCTGCCCGGACAGCGAGCGCCTGATCGCCCTCGGGCGCGGCAACAGCAGCGGTCTGTGCACCGACGCCGACGAGCCCGCCGCCGGCAGCGGCGACTGGACCGTCGTCAACAGCGAGAAGTACGTGACCAGTGACTGGGCCTGGGGCTACAACAAGATCCAGTGCCCGGACGACACCTTCGCCGCCGGCTACAGCGCCAACGGCTCGATCGTCGCCCTGGTCTGCCGGCCCTCCGCCGCGCCGCTGCCGACCGGCGGCCGCACCATCTGGTTCGACCACGGCGACAACCGGCCGACCACCGGCGGGTCGGTGCAGAGCGACTGGGCGGCCGGCTACTACAAGGGCCAGTGCAAGGACGACGAGTACATCGCCGGCGTCGCGATGACCTGGAAGTGGAACGAGCACGGCGTCCCCGACGCGCTGCTCTGCCGCCCGCTGAAGTGATCCGTCCGTCGGCCCCGCGCCGGGGCTGATCGGCTCCATCGACGCTCGGGACCTCCGTCCCCCGGACCCTCCGTGCCCCCCGGCCCGGAGACTTCCGGGGGCGCGGAGGTCCTGCCGTTTCCCGACCTCTCCGCCGTCGCCGAGGGCCCGCGCCCCCGGCCGCGGCCGGATCCGGACGTGTGGGACGGTCCCGGGTGCCCACCCTTCGGCAACGTTATCTACGCTGGTGGAGTTACTGTCCGGCTGGTAGCACCCAGGTCCAGGAAGAGGCGGTCACGTCATGCCAGTGGGAGCGGAGCGCGTCAGGCCGGAACCCTCCGGGCGACCGACCATGAAGGACGTGGCGGCCGTCGCGGGCGTGGCGCTGAAGACGGTGTCACGCGTGGTGAACGGTGAGCCGGGCGTGAGCAAGGAGACCGAGGCCAAGGTCCGCGCGGCGATCGAGCAGCTCCGCTTCCGCCGTCACGACGGTGCCCGGATGCTGCGACAGGGCAGCCGGACGCGGTGCGTCGGCCTGATCCTGGAGGACCTCGCCGACCCGTTCTACGCACAGCTCGGCCGGGCGGTCGAGGAGGTCGCCCGCGCGCACGACTCGCTGCTGCTGACCGCCTCCTCCGTCGAGGACCCGGTTCGGGAGGAGGAGCTGGCCCTGGAGTTCTGCGAGCGCCGGGTCGACGGGCTGATCATCGTGCCGACCTCGGCCGACCACGGCTACCTGGCCGGCGAGCTCGCCGCGGGTACGGCGGTGGTCTGCGTCGACCGCCCCGCCGCGGGACTGTCGGTGGACACCGTCCTGGCCGACAACCGGGGTGGTGTGGCGGACGGGGTCGGTCACCTGATCCGCCAGGGGCACCGCCGGATCGGCTACCTCGGTGACGCCCCCGGCATCTACACCGCCGCCGAGCGGCTGGCCGGCTACCGCGAGGCGATGGCGGACGCGGGGTGCGGGACGGGGGAGCACTGGGTGGCGATGGGCCGGCCCGACCCGCTGGGCATCCCCTTCGCCCTCGACCGGATGCTGGCCGGCCCCGAGCCGGTGACCGCGCTGATGTGCGGCAACAACCGGGCGACCGTCGCCGTCCTGCGCGACCTGGCCACCCGCGGGACGCACCCGGCGCTGGTCGGCTTCGACGACTTCGAACTCGCCGACATGCTCCCCGTGCCGGTGACGGTGGTCGCGCAGGACCCGACCGCGATGGGGCGGATGGCGGCCGACCTGCTCTTCCGGCGGATGGACGGCGAGCAGGCGCAGCCCCAGCGGCTCCGGATCCCGACCCGTCTGATCCAGCGCGGCTCCGGAGAGCTGCCCCGCTGACGCCCTGACGCCCTGACGCCCTGACGCGGTGCCCGGTTCCGGCGGCCGGGCCCGCAGCCGGCGAGGTGTGGGACGGTCTCCTCTCCCATCGATTCCGCCATCGGCTGACACCGTTGTCATCAGTTGCCCAGAAGGGCACGCAGGGTGAACGGTGCCCCTGTTCACGGCTGTGCTCTTCGAGGAGGACGATGTCAACCGAGCCTCCGGGGCGTGCGGGGTGGCGCGCCGTCACGTCCTACTCGCTCGGGTCCCAGGCGGCGAGCTGCTCGAAGACGCCTCGGTCGCCGTCGAGCTCCAGGGAGTCGATCGGGATGCGGTTGTGCAGGATGAGGACCAGCTCGTTGGCCGTGCCCCGGATCGAGAGGGAGTCGGGAGCCGCGTCCGGGTCCTGGCCGTCCGCGGTGGCCGGCTGGGTGCCGGGCTCGGCGAGGCGGACGGTCCGTGCGCCGTCGGCGGAGAGCGAGAGGCGCCAGGAGCGACCCTCGGAGGCGTGGAAGTCGATGGCGGCGGGCTTGTGGGGCCAGGCACTCGCCGTGGCGACGCAGGTGGACAGGAACTCCTCGACACCGTCGAGCGCCACCTCGACCGGCAGCGGCCGCGGGGCACCGACGGTGATCTCGGCGTCGTACGTGTGCACTGCCATCTGCTGGAGCTGGTGCCGGGCCACGGCACCGGTGGTGTGCGGCGACTGCAGCGTCTCCCACCACGACCAGCAACCGCGATCCGGGCCGGCCTTCCGCAACGCGTCCACCAGCTGCTCCGTGGACTCCGCCAGCCAGGCCAGCAGGGCCTCGCGCTCCCGGGGCGCGGCCGGGGCGCCCTGCGCCGCGGACTTGGCCGGAGCGGGCCCCGCGGCGACGGTGGCGGCCCAGTCGCGGCGCCCCTCGCCGATGTGCTGTGCCAGATCGAACAGCGTCCACTCGGGGCAGGTCGGTACCTGTGCGTCGAGACTGGGCGCGGAGGCGATCGCGGCGCGGAAGGCGGTCGACCGTTCGTCGATCAGTCGCAGCAGAACGGGGAACTCGAGTGTCATGATCACCCCGAGTTTCTATCACCGTGCTCCGATGATCCGACAGTGATTATTCACAGCGCCCTCACGGGCGGACCTGCGCCACCGCGGCGAACCGACGGCGGACGTCGCGGACGGGAGACGGCAGGTCAACCGGGGGCGGGCCGCAGATTGCCCATCAGCAGGCTTCAGCGCCACGTCCCGGCCGAGCACCTCGTCCTCGGTCCGCCAGGCCGTCCCGATGCCGCCGGCCCGATGTGTTCGGCCGGCCGCTACCACCCGCCGACCAGCCGACCCCGGTCCGACACGACGCGTACCTCCGCTCGCCCCGCCTGCGGGAGGGAACTCTCGACAACGTGGGACTTCACCCCGGTCGGCGGAGCGGAAGCGGGTGAGGAATCCCGCTTCGGACACCACCGCACCGGTCCGTGACCGCCGCTTCGCGTGCCGTGGCCACCCGGTGACCGGGGGCGTCATCGGGATGTCATCGGTCGGTGCCACGGTGGTCCGGTGACCTGGGCCGACCGCGGACCGCACCGGAGTGCGGACGCGTCGGCGCCAACTGCGTAGGAGGATCGAATGCGAGCACGAAGGATCGCGGCCGCGTCGGCCGGAATCCTGCTGACCGTCGGGCTCACGGCGGCACAGGGCGCCACGGCACAGGCGGCCACCACGCGGGTGACCGCCCCGTGCGAGGGCACCTACACGATCGTTGTCGGGGGCACCGGCAGCTCGTGGAACAACGACGGGTTCTACGGCAACATCCAGCAGCACGTCGGGTATCCCACCCAGATCCCCAACGGTGCGAGCGCCCGGGCGGGCGTCAACGAGCTGAACCGGCTGGTCCGCGACCAGCGCGCCGCGTGTCCGGGCCAGCACGTCAAGATGGCCGGGTACTCGCTGGGAGCCGGCGTGGTGCACACCTGGGTGAGCGAGAACTGGAACACGTTCGACAACGTCAACGCCATCCTCGTCGCCGACCCCAAGCGCCAGGGCCCGCCCGGTGCCAACGGCGGCGCCGTGCCCTTCGGCGGCCTGATCGGCCCGCCGCTCGCCGGTGCCGACCGGAACTTCGGCAACGTGCCCGTCAAGACGATCTGCCACTGGGACTACGTCTGCGACGAGTCCGCCGGCATCTGGACCTACCCGAACAACCACGTCAAGAACTACCCCGAAGACTTCAACATGGACCACCACAACGACAGCGCCAGCGAGCAGTGGCACAACGGCGCCTGGTACCCCTGGTAGCCGAAGAACGCTCACGCGGGCCCTCCGTCGGCCCCCGGTGGCCGGGACTCCCCGGCCACCGGGGGCCGACGGCCCACCGGGCTCAGCGCCCGGTGAGGCCGAGACCGGCCTCGTCCCCGCGCAGGACCATCTGGAACGTCCGGCGCAGCATCCGGCTCGGCGGCACCCCCAGGTCGCCGGCCAGCCGGCGGCGGGCGCGGTCGAACACGGCCAGGGCGTCGGCCTGCCGGCCGCTCCCGTACAGCGCGCGCATCAGCATCGCGGCCACCAGCTCGTTGAGGGGGTGCTCCGCGGACAGCGCGAACAGCTCGGCGATCGCCTCGCAGTGCCGGCCCAGCCGCAGCTGCCACTCCAACTTCCGCTGCGCGACGGCGATCCTGCGCTCGGTGAGGCGCAGCCGCTCCAGTTCGGCGAGCGGGCCCGGCAGGCCGGCCAGCAGCTCCCCGCGGAACAGGTCCAGCGCCTGGGAGCAGAGCCGGACCGCCTCGGCCGGGTCACCCGCCCGATGGGCCGTCCTGGCCTCGGTGACCAGGCCCTCCATCCGCGCCAGGTCCACCTCGGCGGCGCCGGGGGCGAGGCGGTAGCCGCACCGGCCGTGCTCGATCACCGCGTCCGGGCCGCCCCCGCCGCGCAGGGTCTTGCGCAACCGGTAGACGTGGACCGGCACCACGTTCGAGAACGGCGGCTCCGACCCCCACACGCCGTCGAGCAGCTCCTGCTGACTGACCGTCCGCCCGCCGCGCAGCGCCAGCGCCGCCAGGACGGCCTGCTGGCGCAGGTGCCCCAGGTCCAGGGACCGCCCGTCGTACCGGGCCCGCAGCGGCCCCAGCACGGAGATCTGCACCTTCGCTCCGGCCGCCCGGCCGGCGGAGCTCCGCGGCACCGGGCCCGCCACCGGCGGGCGGGGGCCGCGGCCCGGGGCGACCAGTCCGCAGTCGAAGGCGTGGACGATGGCGGCGGCCCGGTCGCGCAGCCCGAGCTTCCCGAGGATCCGCGCGATGCGCCCGGCCACGGCTGCCTCGGAGACGGCCAGGGCGGCGGCGATCTCGTCGTCCCGCAGGCCGCAGCCGACCGCGTGGAGCACCTCGCGCTCCTCGTGCCCGAGGGCGGCGGCGCTCGGCCGGCGGGTGGTGGCGGTGGTCGGCATCGCTGCTCCCTGGACGCTGGGCCGGCCGGACTGGCGGACGCCGTCGAAACGGTAGAAGAAGCGGCGCCGGCCGGGAACCCGGAACGATCCGGAGTGTTGCCCCCGGCGGAACGGCGGAACGGCGGAACGGCGGAACGGCGGGTCAGGGACAGGGGAGGAGCACGGGGCGGTCCCTGGTGCGGACGGCCGGGAGCCAGCCGGTGGTGGGTCCGGGGAGGCGGATGCGGTACCAGAGCGTGGAGGTGCGGTCCTCCTCGTCGATGACGGGGAGGCCGGTGGAGAGCTGGCAGTCGACGTCGAGGACGTCGTCGTGCCAGACGCGGGTGGGGACGACGTTCTCGGCGGTGTAGGGGTGCCGGGGGTCGACGGCCAGGCCCAGGCTGCACTGGGGGTCGCGGTCGGTGCGGTCCTGGCAGCCGCGTTCGGCGTTGAAGACCCGGATCTGGGACGGGTGCGCGGTCGGCCGCGGGTGCGGCCAGAGGGCGGCGGCGGTGAGGGCGGCGGTGGCGCAGGTGGCGAGGGCGAGCAGGGCGGTGCGCGGTCGTGGGCGGCGCGGACGGCGGCCGGACCGGTGGGCGCGGACGCGGGCGAGCAGGCTCTCGGCGGTGTGCGGGGCACGGGCGGCGTGGGTGGGGGCGAGGCAGTCGGTAGCGAGGGCGCGCCAGAACGGCGGGACGGCGGGGGACAGGCGCAGCGGGGCGCGGCCCTCGGCGTACTGCTGGGCGGCGGCGCTGCGGGTGGTCGGCGTCGCGCCGGGGAAGGGCGGGACCCCGGCGGCGAACACCTCGTGGATCACCACGCCGAGCGCCCAGATGTCCGCCGTGGTGCGGATCTTGACGCCGTGTTCGCCGAGCGGTTCCTTCCAGCGTTCCGGCGGGAGGTAGTCGGGGGTGCCCATGGGGGCCGAGTGGCCGTGGGTGCCGGTGAGTTCGATGGCGAGGCCGAAGTCGGAGAGGCGGACCTCGCCGTCCCGGCCGATCAGGACGTTCTCGGGCTTGAGGTCCATGTGGACCCAGCCGGAGCGGTGCAGATGGGCCAGGCCCTCGCAGACGCCGGCGACGATCCCGGCGCCCCGGGCCTCGTCGACGCCGGTGGCGAGCAGGTCGCGCAGGGTGCCCCGGGCGCGTTCCATGACCAGGACGATCGCGCCGTCGAGCGCCGGGTGGCCGGGGGCGGCCAGGGTGAGGGTGTCGAGCAGCCGGATCAGCCGGGGGTGCGGGGCGGTCCGGGCCAACTCGGTTTCCCGGCGGGCGGCTTCGGCGACCTGGCGGGCCTGGCGGGGGGCGAGCCCGGCGACCGGCAGCACCTTGAGGGCGACCGTGTCGTCGGTGTCGGCGTCGGCGTCGGTGTCGATGTCGTCGGAGCCGGGCGGGCCGGCCGGGTCCCCGGCGCGGCGGGCGGCGTAGACGGTCGCCCAGCCGCCCTCGCCGATGACTCCGGTGACGGTCCAGTCGCCGACCCGGTGGCCGGGCGGCAGCAGTTCCCCGTCGTCTCCGCCGAAGGCCTGGTCGCGCACCACGGCGCCCCTCCCTAGCGTGCCGGCTCGGCGGTCTCGGGGCGCGGCAGGAGCCCGAGGTGCTCCTCGCGAACGATGCCGAACTTCAGGGCGACGCCGACGACGGCCTCGCGCTTGCCGCTGCGGCGGTCCGAGCGGTCGGTGTCGTCGGGCAGGTCGACGCGGAGCTTCTCGTCGGCGAGGTAGTCCAGGTGCGAGCTGACCGCGCGGGCGGTGAGCCGGGCGCAGGCCGGGTGGCCGCGCAGCCGGGCGACCACCTGGGGGGTGGTGGGCACGGCCGCGGGAGAGCGGTCGCGAAGCCACGGTTCGCAGAGCGCGACCAGCACCAGGAAGTAGGTGGCGGTCTCGTCCAGCGAGTACGCCGTCATGGTGCGGCTCTCCCAGGAGCCGCCGCCGCGGGCGTGCGGGTCCAGGTAGACGTGGTCGGGCGCGAACACCTGGAAGGACAGCGGGGTCTCACGCCGCGAGGGCAGCACCACCCGGGCGAACTCGAACGGGATCGGTGCGCCGATCCGCCGCGGCGGCACCCGCAGGTACTCGCCGGCGCCCTCCGGGTTCTCCACCAGGTAGGCGTGGGTGCTGCTGAGGTTGCTCAACTGCCAGTGGTCGTCGGTCGCGTGGATCTCACCGGCGAGCCGGGAGACCGTCTCGTCGCCGAGCCGGAGCTCCACCGGCGTGCCGGCGGAGCCGCGGCCGAAGCGCGCCCGCTCTCCCGGACCGAGCCGCAGGGTCACCGCGTCGTCGCCGTTCCCCGCCGGCAGGTGGACGAGAATCCCGCTCACCGTTCCCCCGTTTCGCATGCCGACCATTGCCAGACGGACGAACGTTACCTCCTTGCGCATGACAATAAACCGTATGGTGGCGCAGGCCACGTGACGGAGGGTCGGGAAGCGGCGGGGCGGGATCGGTGGGCCGGGGGCGGTGGGTGGTCGTCGAGGGGGCGGACGGCTCGCGGGCGGGAGCGCTCGCGCTCCCGCCCGCGGCATCTGTCCCCTCAGGTGACGGCGGGGCCGGGGGTGGTGTTCAGCCAGCTCCATGGGGACCAGGTGGCGAAGCCGGTCTGCCAGCGGTGGTGGACGCCGGCGGCGCTAGTGCCGAAGACCTCGATGCGGCCGTCGGCGTTGGCGGTCGCGACGATCTCGGTGCCGGCGTCGCCGAAGGCCGTCCACGGCCCGTAGGGCGCGTTGACACCGGTCTGCCAGAGGTGTTCCGCCGTACTCCCGTTGATGGCGAACACCTCCACCCGGCCGTCCGGCGACCGCTCGCTGGTGAGCTGTGCGTTGGCGGGTCCGCCGGTGGGTTCCCAGCCGGACCAGGTGGTGGGGTCGGTCTGGTAGCGGTGGAAGACGCCGACGGGGCCTGAGGCGAAGACTTCGAGGCGGCCGTCCTGGTTGTGGTCGACGGTGAGGTCGTGGCCGCCGTCGCCGAAGGTGTCCCAGCTGGACCAGGTGCCGTTGACGGCGGTCTGCCATTGGTGTTGGAAAGTGGTGCCGTTGAGGGCGAAGGCTTCGAGGCGGCCGTCGGGGGCTTTGCCGAGGGCGAGTTGGCTGTCGGCCGGGCCGCCGCCGGTGGGTTCCCAGCCGGACCAGCCGCTGTTGGGTGCGTTCTGGTAGCGGTGGAAGACGCCGACGGGGCCGGAGGCGAAGACTTCGAGTCGGCCGTCCTGGTTGGGGCCGACGGCGATGTCGTGGCCGCCGCCGCCGAACTCCTCCCAGTTCGACCAGTTGCCGGAGGGCTGGAGTTGGTAGCGGTGCTGGAAGGTGGTGCCGTTGATGGCGAACACCTCCAGGCGGCCGTCCGCGTTGGGGGCGATGGCCAGTTCGGCGCCGCCCGGTCCGCCGAGGGTCTCCCATTCCGACCAGGCGCCGCTGACCGCGGTCTGCCAGGCGTGCGAGACCCCGTTGGCCCCGGCGGCGAAGACCTCCAGCCGGCCGTCCGCCGAACGCGCGGACACCACCCGGCCGGACTGCGCCGGGTACACCAACGGCGCCGGACCGGGGCCGTGGTGGCCGAGCCGGTCCGCGGCGGCCTGTGCCTCGCCCAGGTACCGCAGGTGGACCCGCGCGTTGGAGGTCGACCAGGGCTGCCAGTCGGTGCCGCCGTTGGAGATCCTGAAGGCCGCGTCGGCGTTGCACTGGGCGTCGTAGGCGCAGGCGTCGTCGACCTCGGGGTGCCAGTAGCTGTTGATCTCCCACAGACCGCGGTCGGTGGACGGCGGGGTGTTGTTCTGGACGTTGGACGCCAGCGGGTTGCAACTGGACTCGGCGAGGCCGACGGCGATCGCGGTCACCAGGGCGTCGCCCCGGAATCCCGCGCGGTAGCCGACCTCGGCACAGAGATCGCTGCCGGTGGCGGCCGGCGCGGGCGTGGCGCCGACCATCAGGCCCGCTGCCACGCCCAACGAGACGAGGGCGGCCAGCAGGACGCGGCAGGGCTGCGTGCTGATCACGTGACGACTCCTCAGGTGACGGCGGGGCCGGGGGTGGTGTTCAGCCAGGTCCATGGGGACCAGGTGGCGAAGCCGGTCTGCCAGCGGTGGTGGACGCCGGCGGCGCTGGTGGCGAAGACCTCGATGCGGCCGTCGGCGTTGGCGGTCGCGACGATCTCGGTGCCGGCGTCGCCGAAGCTGTCCCACGCGGTGTACCGGGCGTTCAGGCCGGACTGCCAGGTGTGCTGCGCGGTGGTGCCGTTGATGGCGAACACCTCGACGCGGCCGTCCGCGGTGGGCTGGCTGGTGAGCTGTGCGTCGGCGGGTCCGCCGGTGGGTTCCCAGCCGGACCAGGTGGTGGGGTCGGTCTGGTAGCGGTGGAAGACGCCGACGGGGCCGGAGGCGAAGACTTCGAGGCGGCCGTCCTGGTTGTGGTCGACGGTGAGGTCGTGGCCGCCGTCGCCGAAGGTGTCCCAGCTGGACCAGGTGCCGTTGACGGCGGTCTGCCATTGGTGTTGGAAGGTGGTGCCGTTGAGGGCGAAGGCTTCGAGGCGGCCGTCGGGGGCTTTGCCGAGGGCGAGTTGGCTGTCGGCCGGGCCGCCGCCGGTGGGTTCCCAGCCGGACCAGCCGCTGTTGGGTGCGTTCTGGTAGCGGTGGAAGACGCCGACGGGGCCGGAGGCGAAGACTTCGAGTCGGCCGTCCTGGTTGGGGCCGACGGCGATGTCGTGGCCGCCGCCGCCGAACTCCTCCCAGTTCGACCAGTTGCCGGAGGGCTGGAGTTGGTAGCGGTGCTGGAAGGTGGTGCCGTTGATGGCGAACATCTCCAGGCGGCCGTCCGCGTTGGGGGCGATGGCCAGTTCGGCGCCGCCCGGTCCGCCGAGGGTCTCCCATTCCGACCAGGCGCCGCTGACCGCGGTCTGCCAGGCGTGCGAGACCCCGTTGGCCCCGGCGGCGAAGACCTCCAGCCGGCCGTCCGCCGAACGCGCGGACACCACCCGGCCGGACTGCGCCGGGTACACCAACGGCGCCGGACCGGGGCCGGTGCCTGGGGTGCAGGGCATGGCGATGCCGCGATCCGCGAGGTAGGGGACCGGGTCGGTGCGCACGGTCGCGTTCGCGTCGGCCCAGACCCGCAGGTGCAGGTGCGGGCCGCTGGAGGTGCCCTCGCTGCCCATCCGTGCGATCAGTTGCCCGGCCGTCACCTGGTCACCGGTGGCCACCTCCCGCTCCCGCATGTGGCCGTACTCGGTGATCGTCCCGTCCGGGTGCAGGACGCGGATCCACTGGCCGTAGCCCTGCGCCGGGCCGGAGACCAGCACCCGGCCGTCGCCGACCGCGTAGATCGGGGTGCCGTAGTCGTTGGCGATGTCGATGCCGTTGTGCTCCTCGGTGTAGCCCTGGGAGATGTACCCGGAGGCCGGGCAGGAGGCCGTGAACCCGGCGGCCTCGGCGGGGGCGGCCGGTACCGCGACCGGCAGCAGCAGGGCGACCGCGGCCAGGGCCAGGTGCGCGGTGCGGCGGGAGAGGGAGGGGAGCACCGGAACGCCCCTCACGCCGTGTGCCGGCGGCCGAGGACGCCGCCGGAGGCGAGGGTGTTCCTGCGGGTGAGGTGGTGCGCGGTCAAGGTGACCTCCTGAGGGCGCGTGACGGCGGCCGGTCCGGACCGCCGGGTGTGGAGCGGTTGGGACGGTAGCCGCGCGCCGCGCGCCGCAGTACCCGGAACCATCCGGACTGACAGGAGCGGACCGGCCGCCGGGACCGGCGCCCTTCGGGGCGGCGCCGCCCCGGGGCACCGCCGGGCGGTGCCGCTCCACGGCCACCGTGGGACGGACCGCTACCCGCCGGCGGACCCGGCCGGCGGGACCGGCTCGGCGTCGGTCAGGACGTAGGCGACGAGCTGGCGCCTCCCGTCCGCTCCCTGCTCCGCGACGACAGCGGCCGCCCGGACGTCCGGCGCGGCGGACAGCACCGACTCGATCTCGTCGAGTTCGATCCGGACGCCCGAGATCTTGACCTGCCGGTCGAACCGGCCGACGAATTCGAGCGCGCCGTCCGGTCGGGTCCGCGCCCTGTCGCCGGTCCGGTACCACCGCCGCGGCACGGCACCGGCCTCCTCGACGAACCGCTCCCCGGTCTGCTCCGGCAGGCGGAAGTAGCCCGCGGCGACGCAGGGACCGCCGACCCACAGTTCGCCGACCTCGCCCGGTGCCACCGCGAAGCCGTCGTCGCCGACGACCCGGACGGACGCGTGGCGCAGTGGCCGCCCGATCGGGATCGCGGTGGACCGGGCCTCCTCCGGCGTCACCTCGTGCGTGGTGGCCCAGACCGTCGCCTCCGTCGGGCCGTACATGTTGTGGACCCGGATGCCCGGGAGGGCGGTCACCAGGCGCCGGGCGAGTCCCACCGGGAGCACCTCACCGCCGACGTGGAGCGCGCGCAGGTGCCGCAGGGACAGCAGGGCCTCCTCGGACGACGCGATCGCCGAAAGGAGCGAGGGGGTCGCCTGGAACAGCGTCGGCCGAAAGCGCCGCACCAGGCTCGGCAGACCGTCGTCACCGGGCGAGTCGAGCCGGTCCACCATCCTGGCCGGGCTCACGACGGTGGCTCCGCCGCGGGTGAGCGGCCAGAAGAGCTCCATGACCGCGATGTCGAACGCGACACTCGTCACGGCGAGGAACGTGTCGTCGAACGGGCTGCCGTAGGCCGTGTCGAGCGCGTCGAACAGCGCGGCCACGTTGGCGTGGGTGACCACGACGCCCTTGGGCCGACCGGTGGACCCGGACGTGTGGATGACGTAGGCGGGGTCCTGGGGGGAAGGCGAGGGCAGCACGATCTCGGCGAGGCCCGGTTCGGCCCGGCGCGGCGTGACCTCGACCGCGTGGACGTCGAACTCCCGCCCCCCGCCGTCCGTGACGAGGAGCGCGAGGTCGGCGTCCTCGACGACGGTCCGCCGGCGCTCGACCGGATAGCCCGGATCGAGGGGGACGTAGGCGGCCCCGGCGGCGGACACGCCGAGCAGGGCCACCACCAGGTCGACGCCCCGCTCGACCATGACGCCGACCCGGTCGCCCGGCCCGGCCCCCCGGGCGACGAGCCGGCGTCCCAGGGCCTCGGCCGCCAGCGCCAGTTCCGCGAAGGTGAGCGTGGTCGTCCGGTCGGACACGGCGGGCCTCGTCGGGTGGTCCAGCGCCACCGCCCTGACCTGGCCGAACAGGGCGGGCGTCACCGTGCCGATCCGAACGCGAGCAGCCGGGACACGCCTTCGCGGTCGTTCATCAGCCCCTCGTGGCTGTAGTCCGAGGAGAGCATCAGCCAGCAGGAGCCGATCCGCCGCGCGGTGCGGACCTGTTGCGTCCCCGGGAAGTACAGGTCGTCCGCGGCTGCCACGGCGTAGACGGGCACGGTGTTCCTCCCCAACTGGTCGAGGTCGTAGAGACTGGTCCATCCGGTGTACCGGGCGAGTTCGTCGGCCACCTCGGCGAACGGCGCCAGCGCGGCGAACTGACGGAACATCCACGGGAAGAACACCTCGCCGTAGAAGTGGAACGGACGGGCCCCGGCGGCGAACGCCGGCTCGTCCGCGTAGAGCCGGTCGGCGGCCCACCCGGTGGCGCGTCCGGGGTGTCCGTAGGTGTACTCCTGCAGGTAGAAGAGCGGGGAGTCGACCAGGTACGTCGCCGCCGCGACCGCGGCCAGGAAGTCCTCGGTGAGGTGGTCGCCGTCCCAGGCGCCCTGGAGGAGGTCGTGGACCGCGGCCATCCCGCCGGCGAAGCCGAACTTCAGACCGAGGAACCGGAACCGCTCGGGCGACAGCCGCTCTCCCGTCGGCAGCAGCACCTCGTGGTCGCCGAGGTGGTCGACGATCCGGTCGACGAGCCCCGCGTCCCCGGGATAGCGCCGGTAGTACTCGGCGTTCTTCCTCCTGCTCATCACCAAGGTGTCTCGCAGCAGGTCCTCGGCCGTGCTGACCGGGCCCAGGAGCCCGCTGGAGATGAACACCCGGTCGACGCACTCCGGGGAGAGGGAGAGGTAGGTCAGGGCGATGGAGCCGCCGTAGCTCTCCCCGAACAGCGTCCAGGCCGGGACCCGCAGCACCCGCTCCCGCAGGAACTCCGCGTCCCGGACGACGGCGTCCGCGCGGTAGCACCGGAGCCGCTCCAGCGCCTCGGCCGGCGTCATGCCCGCGATGGTGGCGGCGGTCACCGGCGAGCTGCGGCCGCCGCCGCGCTGGTCCAGCAGCACCACCCGGTACCGGTCCAGGGCGGCGTCCAGCCAGGCGGGGATCCTGGCGCGCGGATCGGGGCACTGTCCGCCGGGGCCGCCCTGGAGGAAGAGCAGGTACGGCAGGTCGCGGTCCACCGCGGCGCGGCGCACCACCGTCCTGGCGAACAGCTCGATCGACGGGCCGGCCGGGTCGTCGTGGTCGACCGGGACCTCGAAGCGGTGGTCCTCGACCACGACCTCGTCGTGCTCCCGGTCCGCACCGGTCGGCGCGGAGAAGGCCAGGATGTTGCGGACCGTGGGGTTGCGGCGCAGCCGGTGGCCGTCGACGCGCCTGCCCGTGCGGTCCGTCCACGCCGCGCAGGCCGTCGTCAGGAGCAGCGACGTCACCCCCAGGTGGGTGAGGTCCTCGTCGGGATCGAGGTCGGCCCGGGCCAGCTCCGCCGTGAACAGCCGCAGCAGGAAGTCGAGGTCGCCGATCGGTTCGTCGCCGGGCGGTTCGCCGCCGGGCGGTTCGCCGCCGGGCGCCGCCCCGGTCTCCGGGGACGACGGCGCGGACGCCGTCTCGGCGGCCAGCCGTTCGAGCGCGGCCCGGTCCGTCTTCCCGTTGGGCAGCACCGGCAGCGTGTCGACGAACACGAACCGCGTCGGGACCGCCTCGGGCGGCAGGACGGCCCCGAGGTGTGCCCGCAGCCGGGCGGTCACGTCCGCCGTGGTGTCCCGCTCGGTCCGCTCACTCATAGCGGCGCCGCAGCAGCGTCTCGTCGTACTTGGTGCGGAACAGCCCGCGCTCCTGCAGCAACGGCACCACCTCGTCCACGAAGTCGGCGAGGCCGGCCGGGAACACCGCGGGCATGAGGTTGAACCCGTCCGCCGCGCCCTCCCCGACCCAGGTCCCGATGACGTCCGCGATCCGCTCCGGGGTGCCCGCGACCACCAGGTGGCCTCGCCCGAAACCCTGGTGCGCGATGATGTCGCCGACGGTGGTGCCCGGCCGCCGGGCCATCCCGGTGATCAGCTCGTAGGTGGTGCGGTTGCCCTGGATGCTGTCGGCCGGGGGGAGGCGCTCCACGGGGAAGGGCGCGTCGACGGCGCAGTCGGTGATGTCCACGTTCAGCATCATCGAGATGTGTTCCAGGGCGTAGTCGACGGCCTGCAGGCCGGTGAGTTCGCGCTTCTTCTCGTCCGCCTCGGCCTGCGTGGCACCGACGATCGGGATCAGCCCCGGCAGCACCTTCACCGTTCGCCCGTTCGCGGCGGCGCGGCGGCGCATCTCGGTGCGGAACCGCGCGCCGTCGCGGACGTTCTCCTGCACGGTGAACACCGCGTCGGCGTGCCGGGCGGCGAACGACCTGCCCGCCTCCGACGCGCCGGCCTGGACCAGGAACGGGCGGGACTGGGGGCTGCGCTGGATGTTGAGCGGCCCGCGGACGGCGAAGTACTCCCCCTGGTGGTCGATCCGGTGGATCCGGTCCGGGTCGGTGTAGTGCCCGTTGGCGCGGTCGCGGACCACGGCGTCCTCGTCCCACGACTCCCAGAGCCGGTGGGCGACGGCCAGGAACTCGTCGGCGCGGTCGTACCGTTGCTGGTGCGGGAGCATCGCCGGCCGGTTGAAGTTCCTGGCCTCGTTGACGCTGTTGGACACGACGATGTTCCAGCCGACGCGGCCGCCCGAGATGTGGTCGAGCGAGGAGAACATCCGGGCGAGGTGGAACGGCTCGTAGTACGAGGTCGACGCGGTCGCGATCAGTCCGATGTGCTCGGTGCCCAGGGCGAGGCCGCTCAACACGGTGAGTGGTTCGAGCCCGCCGCAGTAGTTGCTGCGCGGCTTGTGCCAGAGCGCGTCGGCGATGAACACGGAGTCCAGCAGCCCTCGTTCCGCGAGTCGGGCGAGTTCGAGGTAGTAGTGGATGTCGGTGACCCGGGCCGAGTCGCACCCGGGATGCAGCCACGCGGAGTCATGGTGCCCGGGCAGCAGCATGAACAGGTTGAGGTGAATACTCAAGGCGCCTGACACTTTCGGCTGGTCGGAGCGGTGGTCGTCGTGGGAGCGGTGGTCGGCCGAGCGGTGGTCGGGGGAGCGGTGGTCGGGGGAGTGGTGGTCATGGCGCCGGCCTACGGCAGGCTCTTCGCCTCGTGCAGCTCGGTGACCAGCTGGATGGCCTCGTCCATGCGCTTCGCGCAGTGCTCGACGTCGTCCCCTTCGACGAGGGCCCAGGCGACGGCGATCGAAGTGGTCTTGAGCTTCTTCATGACCTCGCCCACCGGCGCCTTCATCCGGACGTGACGCACCCCGGGCAGGCTCTCCAGGTCCTCCTGCGTCACACCGTTGCGGAAACCGGACTTGACCGGCAGGCACACGAAGCCCATGACGCCGGTGGGTTCGAACGCGGGCGCCGGCACGGGCGCGTCGATGTGGACGAGGGCGTGTGCCGCCCAGAGGCTGACCCCGACGGTGTGCTGTGCGCTGATGCTGACCAGGCCGCCGGCCGGGCGCCAGGCGAGCTCACCGGCGACGAACCGGCCCGGGCCACCGAACACTTCGAGGTGGAAGACGGTGTTGCGGCCGCCGAGCGCCGACCGGCAGCGTTCGGCGAAGGCACGGGCCTCCTCGTAGAGTTCCGGGTACGCCTTGGGCGGGAGGGCGATCGAACGGAACGGGTTCCCGTTCTTCGCCTCGATGCACGGGTTCACGTCGCGCGACACCATGAAGGTCTCGATCCGGCCGTCGACGACGACGCCGTCGAAGTGCCACTCGTCCCCCGACTGCCACTCCTCCACCATGAAGGCGTCGAGTTCCGGTGTGGCGGTCAGCCGGTCGAATAACTCCTCGGCGGTTTCCGCCCGGAAGACGAGATGGGCGCCGCCGTCGGCCGTCGGCTTGACGATGTAGGGGGGAGCGAGGTCCCCGAGCGCGTCGCGGAACCCGGCGACCGAGGTCGGCCGCTCGGGGAACACCACGAACCGCGCCGTCGGTACGCCGTGCCGCTGCCAGAGGGTCTTCTGCAGCGGCTTGTCGCGACCGGCGAGCGCGACCCGGGCGTCCATCGGCTTCCGGCACCCGAGGATGTCGTTCAGGATGGCGGCGGTGGTCACCGCGAACTCGTGCCCCGAGACGACGACGTCGACCTGGTCGGCGACACCGAGGTGGATCAGGGCGGCCCAGGCGAGTTCCGGCCGGTCGAAGGAGGGGAGGAACGCGCGGTGCGTGATCAGGCCCTGGCAGGCCTCCATCACCACGCGGTCGTGCGCCACGTACAACACCGTGACGGTGTGGCCGAGGCGGGCCAGCTCCTCGATCGCTTCTTGTTCCGCACCTAGAAGAACGACGTTCACCTTGTACCAGATCCCTCGGTTCGACGGATGTGTCTGCTCAGCTCCGGTCAGCGCCGCTCTTGCCCGGGACTGCTCTGCGCTGTTCGGCGTCGCGCCGCGCTGCTCTGCTCTGTGGGGCGCCGCGCCGCGCTGCTCTGCTCTGTGGGACGCCGCGCCGCGCTGCCCCGCTCAGCGGTCGAGATACACCGGAAGGGTGTCCAGGCTCCGCACGGTGGCGGTGGTGCGGCGGGTGGGCTCCGCCGCGAGGCGCAGCCGTACGCCCTCGTCGCTCAGCGCGTTGATCACCGCGGTGACGCTCAGCTTGCCGAACTCGGAGCCGAAGCAGGCGTGCGGCCCCGAGCCGAAGCCCAGGTGCGGGTTCGGCCGGCGGTCCAGGTTGATGTCCTGCGGGTCGGCGAAGACCCGGGGGTCGCGGTTGGCGGCGGCCAGCAGCGTCACCACGTTGTCGCCCGCCGCGATGCGGGTGCCCTCGATCAGGGTGTCCGCGACCGCGATCCTGCTGGTTCCCTGCGCCGGCCCGTCGTACCGGATCAGCTCGTCGACGCCGGTCGCCGTGCGGGACGGGCGGGACAGCTCCGGCAGCAGGTCGGGCACGGTCGCCAGCAGGTGGGCCGCGTTGCCGACCATGGCGAAGATCGTCCCGTAGCTGGCGTTGAACATCATGGCGGCCGAGTTCCGGATGTAGTGGCTGCCGGAGAACTCCTTGTCCGCCCGCCGGATGAGGTTCGCGATCAGGCCGTTGTCGCCCTCGGGGCGCGGGAACCAGCTCTCGCCGAGGTCGTTCAGGCGCTTGCGCGCGGCATCTCCCTGCGGGATGTTCTCCGGCGCGAGGCCCGAATCCATCCGGAGCGCGATGCCGTGTGAGATCTCCGCGTAGTCCGCGTCGTCGGGTTCGGGGACGCCGAGCAGGGCCGCGGAGATGTGCAGGGCGAAGGGCGCGGACACGTCCGCCATCAGGTCGAACGGCTCGCCCGGCCGCTGGGCGGCCAGTCGCCCGCGCACGAAGTCGACCGCCTCGCGGAACAGCCGGTCCTTGTCCTGCGAGCGCATCGCGCTCACCAGGAGCTGGCGCAGCGGGTTCTGCTCCGGCGGGTCCATCATCTGCACGTTCTGGCGGAAGTCCGGGATCTTCTCCCCGACCCGGCTGGGGTCCCGCGCGAAGGTCGCGTGCTCGCGGAGCACGCGCACGCAGTCCGCGTGCCGGACGACCACCCACGCGCGCATGCCGGCATGCCAGTGGACGGGCTGCTCCTCAAGCATCCTGGTGTAGGTCGGATAGGGATCCCTGAGCATGGCCGGGGACAGCGGATCGTAGGTCGGGGTGGGGGTCACCAGGCTCCGCCTTCGTGTCATCGGGGTGGAGAACGCACGCCGCCGCGCGTTCGACGCGGGGCGGCGTGCGTCCGGTGTCTTTCACGAATTCCTTGTTCTCACCGCGGGATCACTCGACCCCGGGACCGGGCGTAGCTCACCGGTCCTCCGCCGTGTCTCAGTGGTTGTACGACATGGACGTCACCCCCTTTCCGCGAGCAGTGGCACGAGCCGGGCAGGTGTCGGGTGCTCGGACGCGGCCCCGCGTGGCAGGTCCGCACCGAGCGCCGCGGTGTCTCAGTGGTTGTAGGACATGGACGTCACCCCCGTTCGGCGAGCAGTTGCACAAGTCCGGCAGGCGTCGGGTGCTCGAACACGTCACGGAGCGGCAGGTCGACACCGAGCCGCCAGTGAATGTCGTGCGCGACCCGTACCATGCCGAGTGAATGGCCGCCAGTTGCGAAGAAGTTCTGGTGGACGTCGGCCACCGGCACTCCCAGCACCTCGGCGAACACGTCGCAGACGGTCTGCTCCGCCCCTTCGGCCGGCGGCCGGCCGGCGGACTCCTCGGTCAGTGCCGGCAGCGCCTTCCGGTCGAGCTTCCCGTTGGGAGTCAACGGCAGGGCCTCGACCATCCGGAATCCGGTGGGCACCATGTGGAGCGGCAGCGACTCGGCCGCGTGTCGGCGCAGGGCGGTCGGCGTCAGCGCCTCGGTCGCGGGCACGACGTAGGCGACCAGGCGGGTGGCCGGGGTGTGCTTGTTGACCGCGAGCACGGCGACCTGGACCACCTCGTCGTGACCGCGCAGCACGGCCTCGATCTCGCCGAGCTCGATGCGGAAGCCCCGGACCTTCAGCTGGTCGTCCACCCGGCCCATGAACACGAGCTGCCCGTCGGCGCGCCAGCGCACCACGTCTCCGGTCCGGTACATCCGGCTGCCCGGCGGGCCGAAGGGATCGGCGACGTACCGGTCGGCGGTGAGGCCGGGCCGGTTGAGGTACCCGCGGGCCAGCTGCACCCCCGCGATGTACAACTCGCCGGCGACGCCCGGCGGTACCGGCTGGAGCCACCGGTCGAGGACGTAGGTCCGCATGTTGTCGACCGGTCGGCCGATCGGCGCCTCCTCCGGCCAGTCGCCGGGATCGGCGGGCAGGGCGAACGAGGTGGCCACATGGGTTTCGGTGGGGCCGTAGTAGTTGGCCAGCCGGCGGTCCGGCACGGCGCGGTGGAACGCCGCCAGCTCGGGGGTCAGCGCCAGGCTCTCACCGCCCTGGATCACGTGCCGCAACCGGGGCAGTTCGGTCCCGGCGGCCTGACTGATGTCGACGATCGCGGCGAGGACGAGGTTGGGCACGAAGACCTCGTCGACCTCGCTCTTCTCCAGCCACGTCACGAGCTTGTCGAGGTCCCGGCGGGTCTCCTCGTCCGGGAGCTCGACGCAGCCGCCGCGCACCGTGGCGATCAGGATCTCCACCAGCGCCACGTCGAAGCTGATCGACGAGAAGTTGGCGATCCGGTGGGTGGCCGCGCCGTCCGACGTCGCGGACACCCGCTCGTACCACCTGATGAGGTTCACCAGGGCGGAGCCGGGCATCACCACCGCCTTCGGCAGCCCGGTCGACCCCGAGGTGTAGATCATGTAGCAGGGGTGGGCCGGCAGCAACGGCGTGACCCGGTCCGCGTCCGTCAGGTTGCCGTCCGCCATGCCCTGCTCGTCGACCGGTCCGGTCAGCACGAGTTGGGGATCGCTGTCCTTGAGCATGAACGCCACCCGCTCCGGCGGGTACTCCGGATCGACGGGACAGTAGGCCGCGCCGGCCTTCAGCGTGCCCCACACCGCGACGATCAGGTCCACGGACCGGGCCATCGACAACGCGACGACCGACTCCGGCCCGATGCCGCGGCCGGCCAGGTGACGGGCGACCCGGTTCGCCCGCGCGTTCAGCTCGCCGTAGGTCAGTGCCGAATCCCCGCACCGCACCGCCACCGCGTCCGGGGTCGCGGCGGCCCGCGCCTCCAGCAGTTCGGGCAGCGCGCTCTGCGCCACGTCCCTCGCCGTGTCGTTCCAGGCGGTGAGGACGTTCGAGAGCTCGGTCGCGGAGAGGATGGTGACGGCGCCGATGGTCCGGTGGGCGTCGGCCGCCATGGCTGTGAGCACGCGGACCAGCCGGGCCGCGATCGTCTGGGCGCTAGCGCGGTCGAACAGGTCGGTGTCGAACCGCAGGTCGCAGACGAGGCCTGCCGCCGTCCCGTCCGGCCCGTGGCGCGCGTCGACGTTCAGGTGCAGGTCGAACCCGGACGCTCCGAACCCGGGCGCTCCGAGGTCGGGCACGTCCGCGGTCGTGCGCAGCCCGGCCGGCCGCCACTCGACCGCGCGGGCTCCGGCGGTCACGAGGACCTGGCACAGCGGGTTCCGGCCCGGGACCCGTGCCGGATCGACGGCCCGCACGACGTGCTCGAACGGCACGTCCTGGTGCGCGAAGGCGGCCAGGTCGACCTCACGAACCCGGTCGAGCAGCTCCGCGAAGGTGGGGTTTCCCGCGAGACCGGTGCGCAGCACGACCGTGTTCGCCACGAGTCCGACGACGTCTTCCGACGCCTCGTCGGGGCGCCCCGGGGTGAGCGTGCCGATCGGCACGTCCACGTCGCCGGTGAGCCGGCTGAGGAGCACGGCCAGCGCGGCCTGGACGATCATGAACATCGTCGTCCCGGTACGGTGCGACAGCTCGACCAGCCGTGCGTGCTCCTCGGGGGGGACCTCGAAGCGCACCGAGTCCTCGCCGCGACTCGGCGTCGCCGGACGCGGGCGGTCGAACGGCAGCCCGATCTCGCCGCCCAGCCCTGACAACGTCGTCCGCCAGAAGGCCAGTTGCCGCGCCGCGAGGCTGTGCGGATCCGACGCGTCACCGAGGCGCCGCAGTTGCCGCAGCACGTGGTCGGCGTACTGCACGGGCGGCTTCGCCCAGTCGGGGGCGGTGCCCCGGCACCGTGCCTCGTACGCCAGGGTGAGATCGCGGCCGAGCGGGGCCATCGACCCGCCGTCGCAGGCCGTGCGGTGCAGTGACAGCACCAGGACGTGGTCGTCCGCGGCGATCCGGAGCAGGCCGGCGCGGACGGGTATCTCCGTCGCGAGGTCGAAGGTGTGCGCCGCGGCGGCGGCGACCTCCCGCTCCAGGGCGGAGGGTGCGACGGTGCGGGTGTCGAAGACCGGGCGGGCGTCCGGAAGCACGCGTTGGACCGGCACCCCCGCCACGGGCACGATCACGGTGCGCAGGCTCTCGTGACGCAGGACGACGTCGGTCAGTGCCGCTTCGAGCGCGGCCCGGTCCAGTGCGCCGTGGAGCCGCAGGACGAGCGGGATCTGGTGGGTCGACGTGGTGCCGTGCACCCGGTCGAGGAACCAGAGGCGGAACTGGCCGGAGGAGACCGGCAGCGGATCCGGCCGTCGCAGGGGTCCTGACTGCTCCGGCTCGGCCAACGGCGCGATGTCGTTCAATACTGCTCCTCTTCGGTGCGTTCTCGGACACCGTCAGCGGTTCCCCGTGTCCCCACCGGGCGGATCGCCCGCCGTTGGAGAGTCGCACACGACGACGATCGGTTCGAGTGGTCGACGAATGATTCCGGTCAGGAGAACACACGGAACACTCCACCAGCCTGGTGCCAGCGGCTTTGCTCGAGTTCCGGGCTGTCACCGCAGTCACGCCCGCCACGCGCTCCCCGCCGTGCTGGCCGGTCAGGAACACGAAAGGGCGAAGGCGAACGGGACTTGTCCGGCCCCATACTGGCCGAGATTCGTTGTCGACCGGCATCCGTTCTCATATCCCCCCCTCGGACCCGCCATCACATGGTGATACGGCCCCCCACTGCTACGGTCACCAGGCACGATCCCGCCGCGATGACCGTCCCGCGGCCGCGGTCACACTCCCACCCAACTGGCCTCGCACCATGACAAATTGACGGAGCGTGCGTGGATGGCCCGGCGGACGGGCCGGGTGGCCCCGCCGGCGTCACCGCCCGAACTCCCGCCGTAGTCGCCGCCCCGGCGGAAGAAGATCCATCACCAGCCCGACGTTGATCGACGACCTCATCGCCGGGCCCGGCGAATGCCCCGGCCGTGCCGTGGCGTCACCCCGAAGCGAAAGCCCGGAAGCGCTCTGCCGGCAGCCCGGACCCGTCAAGAGCTTGTACACGCCCTGGCTTGGTGCGAGACTGGCGCGGCCACGGAAGTCGCGATTAGGGGGTCGCATTGAACGTCCCAGAGAGCGTCCGCGCGGAGTACGAGGAGCAGGGCTTCAGCATTATCCGCGACGTCATTCCGAAGGATTTACTGGAGGAGATCAGAGCCCATGTCGGTTGGCTCACCGATCGCTATCCGGACCTCCGCCCGGAACATCTCCACCATCCGCTGATACGCAATGACGCATTCTGGGTGAGACTCGTCTCCGATCCCCGGCTGGTGGATATCGCCGAATTCTTCCTCGGCCCGGACGTCGCGTGCTTCACGGCGCACTACATCTGCAAGCCCCCCCAGGACGGCCAGCCGGTGCTCTGGCACCAGGACGGTTCCTACTGGAACCTCGACCCGATGCGCGCACTCACCGTCTGGCTGGCCGTCGACCGGTGCACCACCGAGAACGGCTGTCTGCGGGTCATCCCCGGCAGTCATCGCATGCCGCTCCACGCGCCGGTCCGCTCGGTCGACTCGCCGAACATGCTGTTCTCGGTCTCCGAGGAGGAGCTGGTGCGGGAGTGGTCGGAGCGCAACGGTGTCGTCGACATCGAACTCGACCCGGGCGACGTCGAGATCCACCACCCGAACATCCTGCACTGCTCGGGGCCGAACACCTCGCCGCGCCGCCGCTGCGGGCTGGACATCGGATACATTCCGGCGACCACCAGGATCACCAGCGACGGCCTCTATCTGAATCCGCTCCTGGTGCGGGGCGAGCCCGTCGCCGGAATCAACAGCTACCGGCGGTATCCCTCCTATGTTCCGGAGGAGACGATCCCGTTCGCGGGCATGGAGAGCTGGGGCGAGGAGATCGCGGCCCGCAACGCCAGGAACTCCGACGAAGCCGCCGATCCGGAGACGCCGCTCGACGCCACCCACCGGATGATCGACCGGCTCCACGAAGGCACCGTCAAGCGGTGAACCCGCCTCTGTGACCCAGGAGTCGGTCGAGGCGGTGTCCGGGGGCCGGATCCTCCCCGGACCGCCCGGGCGCCCTCCTGCGGGTCGATGTCCACGCGCAGGAGGGCGGTTGACGGGTGATCGGGCCGCTCGTCCCCGTGGGTCCGGGGCGCTCGCCCCCGTGGGGCCGGGGCGCTACGAGGCCGGCGCCGCCGGCGCTCCCTCCGCCCGCATGGCGCGGACTTCCCGACTCAGCAGCGGCAGCAGGCACAGGGCGATGTAGGCGACTCCGCAGGCGAGTACGACCTCGCGCGCCCCGTACGCCGCGGCGAGCGGCCCCACGGCGAGCTGCGAGAGCGGGATCGCCACGAAGGACAGCAGCTCGTCGTAGGCCGCGACCCGCGACAACGACTCCGCGGGGACGGCGGCCTGGAGCGTCGTCTCCCAGCCGATGGACGCCACGGTGAGGCCGAGCCCCCCGACGAATGCGGCCGCCGACACGATCCACGCGTTCCCGGTCAGACCGACCGCCAGCAGCGGTAGGCCCGCCAGGGTCCCCCAGACCGCGCCGTCACGCAGCGGCCGGCGCAGGACCACCTTGACGGCCACGACGCTCATCACCAGGAGCCCGATCGCGCGTACGGTCTGCACGGTGCCCCAGCCCATGGCGCCGTCGTTCCCCGACACCACCTGCGCCCCCAGCACGTTCCACGGCCCGACGTTGGCGGCGTTGACCAGGGCGAACGAGATGGTCATGATCACCACCCAGCGCATCGACCGGAAGGTGGCCCAGCCGTCGAGGAGGTCGTGCCAGAGCGGCTCGCGCGCCGCGGGCGGCCGGCTCTCTGCCGGGATGCGCGTGAAGGCCGCGGCGGCCAGGAGGTAGGAGGCCGCGTCGGCCGCGAGGGCCCACCCGCCGCCGACCGTGGCCACCAGGACGCTGGCGATCATGGGACCGATGATGCGCACGGTGTTCTGGCTGCTGGCCAGGAGCGCGTTGGCGCGCTGGAGGTCCTGCCGCTCGACGAGTTCGGGCACGATGCCGCGGAGCGCGGGCTGCGAGAACGCGTTCACGACGCCGCCGACGAGGGCGAGGCCGACGAACGCGACGAGGTGGTAGCGATCCGTGATCAGCAGGACGGCCATCGTGGTCATCACGGCCGCGGTGCAGAGGTTGGACAGGAGGAGCACGGTCCGCCGGCTCACCCGGTCGGCGACCGCGCCGCCCAGGAGCAGGAGCACGAGAGTGGGGATCATGTTGGCGGCCAGGACGATGCCAAGATCCGCCGCCCTGCCGGATGCCTGGAGCACGGAGAGGGCGAGCGCGACGGTGGTCATGGACGAGCCGGCCAGGTCGACGGTCCGGCCCACGAAGAACCAGCCGAACCGGCCCTTCAGGAGGCGTTTCGTCGGGGTTGGAACTGATGTCACGGTATCTGTCACGCGGACAATATCGAGCCCGGTGGGGGGCCGGGTGAATCCTTGCGACAACAGTCGCAACAACCGCCCGGCGTCCCCGCGGTGGGGGAAGCCGACGACGGGAAGGCCGCGCCGGCGGCGCGGCCGGACCGGCCCGGCCCATGGCGCCGACCTGTCCGGAACTCATGACCCCCGATGCGCCGTCGTCCGGCCGGCGCCCGTCCGCGAGCGCGGACGCGTTCTGCTCCGGACCGGTCGGCGGCGGCGCCGGCGCTCCACCGGAAAGGCCTGTCACCAGCCACGAAACCACGTCCGCGACGAATCGTGAGCGGAACTGCCGCCGCCGCCCCGGATCCCGGCGGACCACCGAATTGCGGCGAATCCGGACCGATCTCGGCGGCTGCCGGACTTGTACGCCAGTACAGAACTGGCAATTTCTGCTCCGTGGGCGTCTCTTGACACCGAAGTGAAGACCGGGGACTCTGATCACCGGAGCAACATATTGGTGCGTTTCCAGCTGTCGCACGGCCGACTGCCGCTCAGGAGAACGCGCGCGTTGCGGGGGTTCACGGCTCATGTCCGGTATGGACATATCCGCCGCACTCCGGCAGGTCGCACCGCTCAGGGCGGTTTCCCCTGGTGCCACACAGGGTCACGGCAAGGCGTTCCCTCGGACCGCCCGTGGACAGCGAGACTTCCGGCGAAAAGGGACACCTTGAATCCGACCGAAGCCAGGCTGGCAGAGATCTGGCGTACCGTACTGGGAATATCCGAAGTGGGTCGCGAGGACGACTTCTTCGCCATCGGCGGTGACTCCCTGCTGATGGCCAAGGCCGTCGGCCACATTCGGCGGACCTGGCTCATCGAGATCAATCTTCGGGACCTCATCGAGCGCCCGGTGCTCTCCGAACTCGCCCACTGGGTCGACCAGCGGGCGGCGGACGTCCCCGCGGCGTCGCACGCCGAGCGCGACTGACCCGGACCGGGCGGCAGGCGGGCCTTCGGCCCCACGGCCTGGGCGCCCGCGCGGAGACAGGGAACGACCCCGAGGTACGCCGAGCGAAAGGTCCTACGATGAAGTCGGTCGTGTTTGTCGACCTGCCGACCTACGAGAACATGCTTCCGCTTGCCGCCGGATACATGCAGGCGTACGCGCAGAACGACCCGAAGCTCAGGGCTTCCTACCGCTTCGAGATCGCCTCGTTCCCGGCCGCCATGGACCGTGGGCGCATCCTGGGCGAACTCCTCTCCCGGGAAGCGGACGTCTACGCCATCGGGTGCTACATCTGGAACTCGAAGCTGGTGCAGTGGCTGCTGCGTGAACTGGTCTCGAAGCGCCCCGACGCGCACTTCCTGCTCGGCGGTCCCCAGGTGATGAAGAACGCCCTGCGTTACCTGCCCGAACCCGTCGACCGGGTCTACGTCTGCAACGGCGAGGGAGAGCTGACGGTCCACGGGCTGCTCACCCAACTGGCGGCCGACCGGGCCGACCTGAGCCTCGTCCCGGGCCTGTCGTACTGGGAGGCGGGCGAGCTGGTGACGACGGAGGCGGCTCCGCGCGTCAAGAGCCTGACCGAGATCCCGTCACCGTTCCTCACCGGCGTCTTCGACGGGCACGAATTCAGCTTCGCGATCATGGAGACGAACCGGGGGTGCCCGTTCCGTTGCAGCTTCTGCTACTGGGGGGCCGCCACCAACGACAAGGTGCACAAGTTCGAGGTGGACCGCATCAAGGCCGAGCTCGACTGGATCACCGATCACGGGTTCGCCGGGCTCTTCATCGCCGACGCCAACTGGGGCCTCGCCCCGCGGGACGTCGAACTGAGCGAGTACCTGGTGGAACGCAAGAACCTGACCGGATTCCCGTTGATGGTGAACATGGCGGCGGCCAAGAACAAGCCGGACCGCATGGCCGAGATCACGGAGATCTTCGTGCGCGGCGGGCTGATGGCCGCCCAGCCGATCTCCCTGCAGAGCCTGAGCCCCGAAGCCCTCAAGATGGTCGAGCGCCAGAACATCCGGCAGGAGACGTACACCAGTCTGCAGCGGACGCTGCGCGAGAAGGGAATCAGCTCGTACGTCGAGCTGATCTGGCCGCTCCCGGGGGAATCGTACGCCTCGTTCAAGGAGGGCGTCACGAAACTGTGCCGGTCCGATGCGGACACCCTCATCATCTATCCGCAGCTGCTCCTCAACAACACCCCCATGTTCGGCCGGCAGGAGGAGTTCGGGCTCCAGGTGGAGTCCGCGCCCAGCGAGATCGCCGAGGCGGACGTGGTGGTCGCCACCAAATGGGTTTCCCGTCGTGAGTGCGAGGACGGGTTCTGGCTCTACTACGCGATTCACTGCCTGTACAACATGCGGGGCCTGCTGCTGGTCGCCAGGTACCTCGACCGGCAGGGCGTGGTGTCCTTCGGGGACCTCTTCGCCTCGTTCGCCGAATACCTCAAGAAGGGCGACGGCGAGATATGCGACTTCATCTCCCGGTCGATCGAGAACCTCGCGAACTATGACCTCATGAACACCGGTATCACCGCCCACATGATCCTGAGTTCGCACCGCGACGAGTTCGACCGGTTGCTCTTCGATTTCGTGAGCGGCCAGGAGTGGTGGGCCGATCCGGTGGCGCGCACGGCATTCGAGATGGATCTGCTGGTCCGGCCCTACGTCTACCGGGAGCCGTTCCGGCTGCCTTCCGTCGGATTCCGGGAGGTCGAGCCGGAGGCCGTGGACGACTACGCGGTGCAGGTGCGCTTGCCGCAGGACCTTACCGAGCTGGTCGCGGTGTTCGAGGACGGCGGGACACCGGCGGTGGGGAACGACGAGGGCACCGGCGGGACGACGGTGCGGATCGACCACCGGGGCCGGCAGAAGGTGCCCTACATGGCGCGCCGCAGTCTGGAGCACAACGCGAACTACTGCCAGGGCATCGTCCTGCGGTTCCGTGAGGTGCTTCCGACCCTGAGCCGCGTCAGGACCGAGTCGGTCTCCAGCAGGTGATGTCGATTCCCAGCAGGTGAACTCGATCCCCGGCAGGTGACGGAGTGCAGCGACAGGACGGAGCGTCCATGGAAACCCCAGCGGACAACGGCAAGGCCGGCGCGGCGGACCCCGCGGACGTCGCGGAGGCGCTCGTCGACTGGCTGCGCGGCGAACTCAACGACGGGACCATCTCGGCTTCGGACAACTTCCTCGACGTCGGCGGCTACTCGCTGTTGTTCTCGAAGCTGAACAGGTTCCTCGGCGCGACTTACGGCGTGGCCCTCGACATCCGGACGACCTACACCGAGCCGCTCGACGTGGCCGTGACGAAGATGCAGCCGGCGGAGAAGCGGTAGAGACGATGGAGGGGAAGGACATGAGCAGCTCCGAACGCACGGATTTCTCGCTCACACCCGACGAGTTGGCGTCGTTCCACCGGAGCGGCTTCCTCGGACCGGTGACCGTCTACGGCGAGGACGAGATGGACCGGATCTGGAGGACGGTCCAGCGCGAGTCGCTGGACCGGTCGCGGGCCGCGTACCCCGAGGCCGCGGGCAGCGGGGCCGGGAACATCGTCAACTACGACCGCCACCTCGACATCGACGTGCTGGCCCGGCACGTGCTGAACCGGAAGATCGTGGACCGGGTGGCGTCCATCCTCGGCCCGGACGTGCTCTGCTGGCGCACCGAGTTCTTCCCCAAGTACCCCGGCGACGAGGGCACCGACTGGCACCAGGCGGACACCTTCGCGAACGCCAGCGGCAAGCCCCAACTGCTGTGGCCCGGAGAGTCCGAGACCGAGTTCGGGGCGGGCACGCTCACGGTGTGGACCGCCTTCACGGACTCGACCCGTGAGAACGGCTGCCTGCAGATCATTCCCGGCACCCAGCACGAGCGGAACTACGACGAGACGCGGCGCATGGAGTACGACGCGCAGCGCATCAACACCGAGGTCAAGAACGGCGTCAGGCGGGGGTTCTTCGGGTACGACTACCGCCAGCTCCAGGTCGATCCCGACTGGCGGCCGAGCGAGGAGGACGCCGTCCCCCTGGTGATGAAGAAGGGCCAGAGCGTCATCTTCTGGTCGACGCTGATGCACGCCTCGCTGCCGAACAGCACCGAGGACAGCTACCGGATGGGGTTCGCCTGCCGGTACGTTCCGACGAAGGTGCGGATCTACCCGGACACGGATCACATCGAGGAGTACGGCGGTGCCATCTCCCTGGAGAAGTGGGCGGCCGTGCTGGTGAGCGGCGAGGACACCTTCGCCCACAACAGGATCGCCAAGGACGGCCGGTACGGCGGGCGGCGCGTCGGGTAGGCGGCCCGGGGCCGGGTGATTCCCTTGATCGCGGCGGTCGTCGTAGGCTGTCACGCCGTGACCCTCTTGCGCTTCGGACCGGACGCGTTGCAGGCGAGCCGGTTCGCCGTGTCCCCGCTCGCCGAGACGCTCAGCGAGATCACCCTGCTGCGGCAGGCGTGGGACCGCAGGGTCACGGGCCCCCGCGTCGAGGCGTTCGGCCGCTGGCTGACCGCGGGCCCGTTCGTCGGCGGTCTGCTGCGGCTGGTGACGGCCACCAAGTACCTGCCCGACTTCGTGGCCATTCCACCGCCCGGGGGGCTCACCGGCAGCCTGGCCGACGAACTGGCGGCCATGCGCGCGATCGACGACCCGGCGGCACGCGCCATGCTCGCCGAGGCGCAGCGGTTCGCCTGGACCAGCGACGGGATCGCCTGGGCCGAGGTCGACGGGATCACCCGCCGCACCGCCGACGTCTTCACCGACCTCTGGGCGCAGTTCGTGGAGCCGGACTGGCAGCGGCGCCGGGCCGTCATGGAACGCGACATCCGCCACCGGGCGGGCGTGATCGCGGTCAGCGGGTGGCGGCACGCGCTGGAGGGCATGGCGCCCGGCGTCCAGTGGGTCGGTCACGACGCGATCCAGTTCTCCACGCAGAACTACGCCGACCGCCACATCGGGAGCGACGGCCTCGTCTTCGTCCCGCACACCGGGCTGTCCGGCCAGTGGACCTGTGAGTCGCCCTCGCGGATCGCGTTCGTGTACCCGGCCAAGGGCGCCCTGGCCGCGGACTCGCGGGGAGACGGCGGGGTGGCCCGGCTGCTCGGTCGGGGCCGGGCCAGTGTCGTCGCCGAGTTGCGGATGTCGGCGACCCCGTCCCAACTGGCGGTTGTGCTCGGTGTCTCGCTCGGTACGGTCTCCGCCCACCTGGCGGCGCTGCGCGAGGCCGGGGTCGTGACCACCCGGCGGAGCGGCCGCGCGGTGTACTACGAGCTCACGCCGGTCGGCGACGAGCTCGCCCGTCTCGTCACGGCCGACAGCGGGGCCGGACCGGTCGGCCCGGCGGCCGCGGAGGCGGGCCGCTGAGGAGGCCGCGCGGTCACGGCGCCGGCGCCGGGCCGGCGGGTACGCGGACCCGCCGGCCGTCCGTCTCCGCGGGTCAGTCGTCGCCGAAGTCGAACGCCGCGGTGACGGGTGCGTGGTCGCTCCACCGCTCGGCGTGGGTGGCCGCTCGTTCGACGCGGGCCTCGACGCACTTCTCCGCCAGGCCCGGGGTCGTCACGATGAGGTCGATCCGCCAGCCCGAGTCGTTGTCGAAGGCGCGGCCGCGGTAGGACCACCAGGAGTAGGGGCCGGTGCGGTCGGGGTGGAGGCGGCGGACGACGTCGACGTAGCCGGCCTCCTCGTAGACCCGGGTGAGCCAGGCGCGCTCCTCGGGGAGGAATCCGGCCGACTTCTGGTTGGCCTTCCAGTTCTTGAGGTCCTCGGGGCGGTGGGCGATGTTCCAGTCGCCGCACACCACGACCTCGCGGCCCTCGGCGGCGGCGCGGGTGCGGAGTTTGCCGAGGTGCACCAGGAACTCCGCCATGAAGCGTTCCTTTTCCTCCTGGCGTTCGGTGCCGACTTCACCGGAGGGGAGATAGAGACTGGCCAGGGTGAGCCCCGGCAGGTCGATTTCTACATACCTGCCCGAATTGTCGAATTCTGCCGACTCGAATCCGACCACCGTGCGCTCCGGCTGCTGCCGCGACAGCACGGCCACTCCCGCGCGGCCCTTGGCGGAGGACGGCGCCCAGACCGCGTGCCACCCCTCCAGGTCGCGCAGTTCCACGGGCAGCTGCCCGGGCTCGGAGCGCACCTCCTGCAGGCAGATCACGTCCGCCTCGGTGGCCGCCAGCCACTCGATGAAGCCCTTCTTGGCCGCCGCCCGGATTCCGTTCACGTTCACACTCGTCACCACGATCACCCGGGCAGCCTACCGAGCCCCGTGCCCGGCCCGGCGCCCGACGCGGTGGGGCGCCGTCCGTTTGTCGGCCTGTCGTGAACGCGGCATGAATCCGCGCGACATCGGCACCAACCGCCGTCATTGGTCTTGACCATCTCCCGACACAGCCCCTAGGGTCACTTACTGCAAAGACCTTTAATAAAGAAGGACGGATAAAGCCCGCTCTCCCACCTGCCGCAACAGCGGACAGCGGGCCGGGTCCGCCCTCCTTTCGGCAGGGCGGACAGAGCAGGGTGGAGGCCACGGTGGGAACGACAGGGCAGCTCACGGCGGTACCGGAACCGAAGTACTGGCACCTGCGCACGGTGCTGCTCCGCGCGATCGACACGGAGTTCTCCACCGGACAGGTCCTCCCCAACGAGCGCGAGCTCTCGGCCCGCTTCGGCGTGGCCCGGGCCACCCTGCGCCAGGCGCTCGACCAGCTGGAGCTGGAGGGCCGGCTGGTCCGCCGCCGGGGCATCGGCACCCTGATCGCCGCCCCCCGGGTCGGCGTTCCGGTCAACCGCCACGAGGAGGGCTGGCCGGGCACCGCCCGCAGCCAGGCCTGGCGCACGGTCGACTGCACCACCGCCCCCGCCACCGCGCAGCTCGCCCAGGGCCTCGGCATCGCCGAGGGCGCCACCGTGCACACGGTGCGCCGGGTCCGGATGGTCCAGGGCAAGAACGTCGCCACCGAGTCGCTGCACGTACCTGCCTCCGCCCTGCCGCACCTGCCCGGCTTCCGCGCCGAGAGCGACCGGGCCCGCTCGGTGCTGCGCCAGCTGGAGCGCCTGGAGGTCGACGGCGAGTCCCGCTCGGTCGAGCTGGGCGTCGCCGAGGCCGAGCAGGCCGCCCTGCTGGAGCGTCCGCCGGGCTCGCCGGTGCTGGTGATGACCACCCAGTACGCGGCCGCCGGCCGGCTGGTCGCGCTGGCCGTCTCCACCTACCGCGCGGACACCTGCAAGCTCACCTTCGGCGAGACCGGTCTGGTGGAGGTCACCCCCGTCAGCGCCGGCACCGAGGTGCGCACCGCCTCCTGAACCATCTGTCGCACACCCTCAGGCCCAGGCCCGGACGCCCCCGCAGGCAGCCGGGCCTGAGTCGTTCCCGGCGGCGCCGGCCCCGGTCGGACCCTGGCACCGGGTGCGGGGCCGCCGGTTCCGCACCCGGACCGGGTGTCAGGCCCGGGCGGCGCCGCCGGTCGGCGGGTCGACGGCGAAGAGCTGCTCCTCCACCTGGTCCAGCGCCACCCGCAGGGCGCCCATCGCGACGACCTCCGAGCCGAGCGCCGCCAGCGCCACCTCGGGCGCGCGCAGGGTGAACTGGGCGAGGCGCTCGCGCAGCGGCTCCAGCACACCGTCGAGGCCGGCGGCCCAGCCGCCGACGACCACCAGCTGGGGGTCGATCGCCAGCACCAGGGCGGCCACGCTCTGCACCAGGCGGGTCAGGAAGCGGTCCATGGCGACCTTCGCCACCTCGTCGCCCTCGCGGGCGAGCCTCAGCACCCGGGCGACGGCCGCCTCGTCCAGCGGATTGAGCGGCTTGCCGGTGGTGGAGAGCAGCCGCTCCGGGGTGACTTCCTGGCCGAGCAGGTGCAGCGCGCCGATCTCGCCGGCCGCGCCGCCGTACCCGCGGTGCAGCCGGCCGTTGATGAGCGAGCCGGCGCCCGGGCTCAGACCGGCCATCACGAAGACGACGTCGTCCGCGCCGACCGCCGCGCCCTGCCAGTGCTCGGCGATGGCGGCCAGGTTGGCATCGTTCTCGATCATGACCGGGCAGCGGAAGGACCGGCGCAGCCGGGCGCCCAGGTCCAGGCCGGTCCAGCCGGGCATGGCGGTGCCGAGCTGGATGGTGCCGTCGCGGTCGACGATGCCGGGGGTGCCGACGCCGACCGCCCACAGGTTGTCGCGGGAGACGCCGGCCTTGCGCAGCACCTCCGCGACCGCGGTGCGGACGGCGCTCAGCCGCTCCTCCGCGTCCAGGGTCTCCTCGATCGGGCGGAAGTGACTGCCCACCACCTGGCCGGTGAGGTCGGCCAGCACGACCCGGAGGTCGTGCACGCCGATCTCGACGCCGAGGATGTGTCCGGCCTCGGCGCGGAACCGGAACCAGCGGGCCGGTCGCCCGCGCCGCCCGCCGCCCGGCTGGCCGCCGTTCTGGGGCTGGTCCACCTCGGCGACCAGGCCGGTCTCGACCAGGCCCTCGATCACGCCCTCCACCGTGGGCCGGGACAGCCCGGTGTCCCCGACCAGCTGAGTGAGGGTCACCGAGTGGCCGGCCCGCAGCGCCCGAAGCGTGACCGCCGCATTGATGCGCCGCAGCAGCGAGGAGTCTCCTCCGGTGAGCCGATCCGCCAAGATGCTGCCCTTCGCCGTTCGCGCGACAGCTCTGGCGCGCGGTGCCGAGTGCGCGGAGACCACCGAATGTCCCGCGAGAGTCCGCCACCCGGAACGCGGCGCGGCAGCGCTGGGCAGCCTGCGCCGGGCCCGGAGGGCACGTGCCGGATGCTACCCGGGCCCGGGGCAGGCGGGCGAGCATCTCCGCAGCTCATCCCGGCTTCGGTATCGAAATGGTACGCACCGGGTGGCGGTGCGTGACCCGGGGTTGCCTCGCGTCCCGGGGTGCTCGCGCGGGCCCGCTCCCGGGGGCCGGCCGGGCGGTCGGGGAGCGTGCTCCGGTGGCGCTCCGGGCGGGCGGGAAGCCTCTATGCTGCGGGCATGTTGAACGAGACGCACGCCGCTCGCCCGGCTGCGACGGCACTGTCCGACCGGGAGTTCGTGCGGAACGCGACCAGCCCGGCGCCCGTGCCCTTCGTCCCCGAGATCAGCCTGCGGATGGCCGACGACGCCATCGAACTCTGGGAGACCACCGAGTCGGCGCGCGGCGAGGTGGGGCTGGCGCCGCCGTTCTGGGCGTTCGCCTGGGCGGGCGGGGTCGGGGTGGCGCGCTATGTGCTCGACCACCCCGAGGTGGTGGCCGGGCGGACGGTGCTGGACCTGGCGGCCGGGTCCGGGCTGGTGGCGATCGCGGCGGCGATGCGCGGGGCGGAGTCGGTGCGCGCCGCCGAGATCGACGCGTACGCGGTGGCGGCCATCGGCCTCAACGCGGAGGCCAACGGCGTCCGGGTGGCGGCCGCGGTGGAGGACCTGCTGGACGGGGACGGTGCTCCGGCCGACGTGGTGCTGGCCGGGGACGTGTTCTACGAGCGGGCGATGGCCACGCGGTTCCTGCCCTTCCTGGAGCGGGCCCGGGCGCGCGGCGCGGTGGTGATCGTCGGCGACCCGGGGCGGGCGTACCTGCCGCGCGGGCACTTCACGGAGCTGGCCGCGTACCGGGTGCCGGTCGTGGCGGACCTGGAGGACGCCGCGCTCAAGACCACCACCGTCTGGGAGCTCGCCGCACCGGCCCGCTGAGGCGGGGCCGGGGCCGGTCCCGCGGTGCGGAATTCCCGGCGGCCCGGCCGGAGGTCCTGGTAGACAGACCGGCATGACCGCCGACATCGCGCTGCGCACCGCCACCCCCGACGAGATCCCCGCCCTGCTCGCGCTCTGGGCGCGCGCCGCCAAGGGGACGAGCATCACGGACGACGCCGACGGGGTGGCGGCCCTGCTCGCACGCGACCCGGAGTGCCTGATCGTCGCCACCCCGGCCGGTGATCCGGCGACCCTCGTCGGCACCGTGATCGCCGGCTGGGACGGGTGGCGCTGTCACCTCTACCGCCTCGCCGTCGACCCGCGGTACCGCCGCCGGGGGATCGGCGCGGCCCTGCTGGCGGCGGCGGAGGCCCGCTTCACCGCCGTCGGCGGCCGCCGGGCCGACGCGATGGTGCTCGACGACAACGCCGAGGGGCAGCGCACCTGGCGGACGGCCGGTTACGGGCCGCAGCCGCAGTGGACCCGCTGGGCCAAGCCGTTGACCGCCTGAGGCCGGTCGCCCGCGCAGCTGGTCGTCCGCCGGTCCGGCCGCGCGGGTGGGCCACGGTCGCGCCGACGGCGGGTGGTGATCCGGTGGCGCTCTGTTGCGTGCGGGGCGGGATGCGACTTGAATGGTCCAGACCACATGGGAGGGGAAGACCTATGGCCATTCCACAACGCACCATCGCCCTCGGCACCTTGGGCTTCGGCACGATCGTCGACGAGCGGACTTCGTTCGAGATCCTGGACCACTTCGTGGAGTCGGGCGGCACCGTGCTCGACACCGCGAACAACTACGCGTTCTGGCTGGACGGCGCCACCGGCGACGAGAGCGAGGAGGTGATCGGACGCTGGCTGGCCAGCCGGGGTGCCCGCGACCGCGTGGTGATCAGCACCAAGGTCGGGGCCCGGCCGACCGTCCCGGGGACCGGCCTGGAGACCGCCGAGGGCCTCTCGGACAAGGCCGTCCGGACGGCGCTGGAGGGCAGCCTGCGCCGGCTCGGCACCGACCGGGTCGAGGTCTACTGGACGCACATCGAGGACCGGTCGGTGCCGCTCGCCGAGACGGTCGACACCCTGGCCGACCTGGTGGCCGCCGGGAAGGCCGGCGAGGTCGGGGCCAGCAACCACGCCGTCTGGCGGGTCGAGCGGGCCCGGGCGCTCGCGGGGGACCGGGCCCGGTACACCCACATGCAGTACCGCTACTCCTACCTCCAGCCCCGCTTCGACATCCCGCTGCCCTCCTCCGCCCATGTCCACGTGACCGGTGAACTGCTGGACTACGTACGCTCCGAGGGGGACATCCGGCTCTGGGTCTACAGCCCGATCCTCTCCGGCGGCTACACCCGCGAGGACGTGGAGATCCCGGCCGCCTACGACCACCCGGGCACGCCCAGGCGGCTGGCGGCGCTCGGCGCGGTGGCCGAGGAGCTGGGGGTGACCAAGAACCAGGTCGCGCTCAGCTGGCTGCTGGACCACGACCCGCGGATCGTGCCGCTGGTCGGCGTCAGCAGGATCGCCCAACTGGACGAGGCGCTGGGCGCCCTGGCGGTGACCCTCTCCGCCGAGCAGCGCCGGCGCCTCGACGAGGCCGCGCTCTGACCACTGGCGATGCTCTGACCACCGGCCGTGCGCCGACCAACGGCCGTGCGCCGACCACTGGCCGGACCCGGCGGCGCCGGTAGGGCCGCCGGGGGCCGCCGGGGGGCCGTGCCGTTCGCGGTACGGCCCCCCGGCAGGCGCGCGGTCAGAACCAGTGCAGGCAGTGCGGGGAGCGCTCGCCCCGGAAGAGGGCGTCGGCGCGGGCGGCCGCCCCCGGATGGTGGGCGAGGACGTGGCCGGCCCGGACGAGCGTGCTCGGGGCGGTGCCGCCGAGGTAGAGCGAGCCCAGGTCGCGGATGTCCAGGGACAGGTCGGGCTCCCGGTCCGTCGGGACGCAGTCGGCCCTGCCGTTCCGCACGGTCAGCAGATAGCGGTCGTGCTCGCCGAGGAACGGGTCCTCGACGTCGAGGACGAGCTCGCCGTCCGCGCACCAGCCGCGCGCGGTCAGCGCCCGCGGCACGTCCAGCAGCCGCACCCAGAGCCAGTCGGTGTCCTGGTGCACCTCGCCGGCGCGGAAGTCGGTGAGCCGCCAGCGCAGCGGGTGGTCGGGCGGGACGTGCTTGAAGACGACCCGGTCCACCAGGTCGTGTTCGAGGACGAAGCGGGCCAGGGCGGTGAAGACGGCGTCGTCGGCGGCGATGACCTCGTCGACCGTCAGGCTGTCGGGCTTGTCCTTGGCGTAGCAGGCGTACCCGTCCGGGACGCCGTCGGCGTCCCGGTGCAGGGCGATGTAGCGCGGTGTCGGCGCGATCGGGGGCTGTCCGGCGCGCAGGGCCCACCAGCGGTGCGGCCGGGACAGCGCGCCGGGCTGGGTGTGGCGGTACCGGTCGTAGACCTGCTCCAGGAGCTCGCCGCAGTCGGCGTGCCGCAGCACCTCGACCGTGCCGCTGTCCGGGGCGGCCGGGCCGGTCGCGGCGGCGTCGGCCCGGCGGGCCCGGGGGGCGGCCAGGGCGGCCCGGTGGTGCGGCACCGTCAGCCGCGCCGTGTACGTCGCCGGTCCGTAGCCGAACCTGCCGTAGATCGTGGCCTCGGAGGCGAGCAGGACGGCGAGGAACTCCCCGCGGGCCCGGAACCCGGCGAGCTGGTGACGCATCAGCGCGGTCAGCACGCCCCGGCGCCGGTGGGAGGGCAGGACGCCGACGGCCGTCACCCCGGGGACCGGGACGAGGGCCCCGCCGGGCAGGGTGAGCTCGAAGGAGTACGCACCGGCGGTGCCGACGGGCCTCCCGTCGTCCGACACGGCGAGCAGGCCGCGGTCCATTTCGAGCGCCGACCACCAGGCCCCGCCGCCGTCCTCGGCCGTGGTCTCCCGGAAGAGCCCGAACGGGGCGAGCAGGGTGTCGACGAAGACGTCGTGGTCCTCGTCGGTCGTGGAACGGATCTCCATGGTCGCCGCCGCCTCCTCGCGTACCGGCACCACGGCTCGTGGCGCCCGGCCACATTGGAACGCCGACCCGCGGCCGGGGCAAGCGAATTTCGGCCCGGGCCCCGCGACGGCCGCGGCGGCCGTTCCGCCCCCGGGGTACTGACAGGGGTTCAGGGACCGGTAGCCTGGGCGGACTTCTGGACGTGCGGATCGACCGGCACCGGGCAAAGGGGGGGACCATGGCAGGTCAGGCCAGACGAACGGCCGCGGGGCGGCGGCGCGGTACGGCGGGCCTCGCCGTCGGAGCGCTCGCGCTGCTGCTCGCGGTCGCCGGCTGTTCGAGCAGCGGGACGGCCGCCGCGCCGTCGGCCTCCGCGCCGCCGGTCCGGCCCACGGAGCCCGCCACGCCCACGCCCACGCCCACGCCCACGCCGACGGCCACGTCCGCGGTCCCGTCCCCGCCCGCCGCCGTGCCGTCCGCCTCGGCCCCCGGGGCGCCGCCGGAGCCGTCCGAGGCACCCGGCTCCGTCTACGGGTGCGACGGGCAGCCGCTCATCTCGCCGAAGTCCCTGGCCCTGGCCTGCGACAAGGGCGCGTCGATGCTGGACGGGCTGGTCTGGACGGCGTGGGGCGGGCTGAGCCCCACCGCCACGGGCCGGCTCTGGGAGAAGAACGCGGCCGGCGGCGTGGCCGCCGTCCCCGCGACGGTGACCCTGGGCGGTCTGACCGGCGGCGACTACACGACGATGCGGATCTCCGCGCCGAAGGCCGAGCGGCCCAACCTCACCTTCACCCTGAGCCGTTCCGGCCCGGCGCCGAAGGACTGACGGCCGGGCGGCCGTCCCGCCCGGCCGGTGTCACGGCCGCAGCGCCACGCGCAGCTGCTGCGCCCGGTGGTCCGACATCCCCCGCTGGTCCGCGAAGGAGTACCGCTCCACCGCGACCCGGCGGTCGGTGAACGCCCAGTCCAGCCGCCACAGGTCGCTGCCCAGCAGGCCGCCCCAACTGCCCGGGTAGAGGTCGCCGGAGGCCGAGCGGGCGTCGCGGAAGCGGGCGCGCAGGCCGCTCAGGTCGCCCATCGCCGGGGTGGTGTTGAAGTCCCCGGCGATCAGCAGCGGGTGGTGGTTGGCGGCGGCGTCCGACTCCAGTGCCGTGTACTGCTCCCGGCGTGCGGCGTCCGCCGCGCGGACGGTGCGGTAGAAGTCGCCGCCGAACACCGACTGCCGGGTGTCCACCTGGACCGGGATGTGCACGTTGTAGAGGGACACCGCCCGGCCGTGGACGTCCACATCGGTGCGGAGGACCTTCTTCCTGGCGAAGGTCACCTCCCACGGCGTACCGGCCGGCAGCGCCGCGCCGACCGCCGGGGTGGCGAGCACCGGGAACCGCGAGAGCGTGACCAACTCGCCGAGCACCGCCACCCGGTAGCCGGGGAACTCCTGCCGGATCCGGTCGAGCCGGTCGATCCGGGTCGGCGTCTCCTGGACCCAGGCCAGGTACTCCTGGAGCAGGTAGATGTCCGCGTCCCTGCTCCGGAGGTAGCGGTAGAAGGCGTCCGGGTCGTCGGTGGTGTCCCAGTACTCGGTGTTCCAGGAGAACACCGTGAACGCCGGGCCGGGCGCGCGGTCCCGGCCGGGCAGCAGCGCCGCGGGGTTGAGCCCGGTGCGCGGCAGGCCGGCCAGCAGCAGGGCGACCACCACCGGGACGAGCCACCGCCGCGACGGCCGGGTGACCACCGCCAGGGCCAGCAGCAGCACCGGCACCGCCAGGAAGAGCAGCGGCGGCGCGAGGTCCGGTATCAGCCAGAACCACCAGCGGCCGCTCAGCAGGCGGTCGAGGAGGAGGAAAACACCCCAGCAGGCCGTGACGGCGACCAGCGACCGGGGCCCGAGCGAACGCGGGCGAGCGGAATCCATGGCGCGGAGAGTAGCAGGGCGGCGGCGCCCCGGATTTCACCCGGCCGCATTCCAATACCGAGACGATACCCGGCCGATACGCGGCCCGCCTGAAATGGCGGCATGACGTTTTCCGTATCGGTCGTCATACCGGCCCACAACTCCGCTCGTACCCTGGGTGCCTGTCTCGACTCGGTGTACGCCCAGACCGCCCCCGTCCACGAGGTCATCGTGGTGGACGACGGCTCCACCGACCGGACCGCCGAGGTGGCCGAGGGCTATCCGTGCACCCTGATCCGGCGCACTCCGAACCGCGGAGTGTCCGCCGCGCGAAATGCCGGAATCGCCGCGGCGACCGGTGACATTCTGTTCTTCCTCGATTCCGACGAGGCGCTGACGCCCGATTCGGTGGCCAACGCGCTGGAAATCCTGGCGGCCGACCCGGAGTGCGGCTGCGTACACGGAGTGATCGCACCGGATCCGCTGTTCGACGACGGTCCGGTGGAGCGCTACCGGGTGCTGCACGCGCACTGGTGGCGGGTGCGCGGCGCGGGCGTCGTGGAGACCGCCTTCTTCGCCCAGGCGGCCGTGCGCCGCGAGGTCTTCGAGCGCCTCGGCGGCTTCGACGAGCGGCTGCGGGACTCCGAGGACCTGGAGTTCAGCGACCGGCTGGCGCCGCACCACCGGATCGTCCTCACCGACCGGGTGGTCGCCCTGCACGACGAGGAGCACCGGCTCCGGCCGCTGCTGGCCGAGACCTTCCGGCGGGCGCTGGTGCTGGTGCCCGCGCTGGCCTCGGCGCGCCGCGGCGGGCGGCGCAACCTGACCGCCAACAGTCCGGCGTCGGTCGCCGCCGCCGCCCTCACCCTGGCCACCCTGCCGCTGGCGCCCTGGTACCCGGTGCTGCCGGCCCTCGGGGCGCTCGGGTTCTGCGCCGCCAACGGCCGGCTGCTGCGGTTCGTCGCGGGCCACCGGGGCCCGGGTTTCGTGCCGTTCTTCACCGGCGTCCACTTCCTGGTCATCACCGCCCTGGTGAGCGGCGCCGCCGTCGGCACGGTCCGGATGCTGCTCCCGGACCGTGCCGACGGCGCCGGGGCGGCCTCGGCGACGGCGGCCGAGTCCGGCGCCACACCCGGCACCGCACCCGGCACCGGGGCGGCCCGGTGATGCTGGACCGGCTGCGCAAGGTGCTCACCCCGCTGATCGTGCTCGCCGCCCTGGTCGGCCTCGGCCTGCTGCTCCGCCACGAAGGCCCGGTCGCCGTAGGGGCGTTCGCCCGGGCGGACGCCCTGCCGCCGCTCGCCGCCTCGCTCGCCGCCAACGTGGCCGGCCTGGTGCTCGCGGTGCACGCCTGGCGGGTACTGATCCCCGGCGACCACGCGATCCGGGGGGTCCACGCCGCCCGGATCTACTTCCTCGGGCAGCTCAGCAAGTACCTGCCGGGCCGGGTCTGGGGCGTGCTCACCCATGTCACGCACGGCCGGGCGGCTGGGGTGCCGGCCGCCCAGATGACCTCCGCCTACCTGCTCAGCCTGGCGCTGACCCTCCTCACCGGCGCGGGCGTCGGGCTGCTGGCGGCGCCGGCCGCGCTGCCGGGGCAGTGGGTCTGGCTCTGCCTGCCGGCCGCGGGCTTCCTGGCCTGCGTCGTCCGCCCGGCCCTGGCCACCCGGCCGGTCGCGGCCGCGGCCCGGCTGCTGCGGCGGCCGGTCGAGGCGCCGCCGGACGCCGCCGTCCGCCGCGCCGTCCTGCTGGCGATCGCCTCCTGGCTGGTCTCCGGACTGCATCTCTGGTTCCTGGCCCTGGCGTTGGGCGGGTCGGCCGGGGCCTCCCTCGGCCCGGCGGTCGGCGCCTTCGCGCTCGCCACCGTGGTCAGCAGCCTGGCCGTGATCGTGCCGGACGGCTGGGGGGTGCGCGAGCTGACCATCACGGCCGCGCTCGCCACCGTGCTGCCCGGGGGCGTCGCGGCCACCGCGGCGATCGCCAGCCGGGTCGTCTGCGTGCTGGCCGAGCTCGGTAGCTCGGCCGTCGTCCTGACCTGGGCCCGGCTCAGGTCCACCCCGATGCGAGAGGAAGCCCGTGTACACCCTTGACGACGCCGAACGGTTCCAGGTCCGTGAGGTGCACGACCTGTACCGGCGGTACGTGAACAAGAGCCAGGTCTCGCTGATGACCTCCTTCGGCTTCGGCCGGGAGCTGGTCGCCGAGGCCCGGGGCGCCCATCTGACCCTCACCGACGGCCGCCGGATCCTGGACGTCACCGGCGGGGTCGGCGTGCTCAACCACGGCCACAACCACCCGCGGATCCTGGCCGCCCGCGAGCGGTTCGCCCGGGCCGGCCGGATGGAGGTCCACAAGACGTACTTCTCGCCCTACCTCGCCGCGCTCGGCCACAACCTGGCCGAGGTGCTGCCCGGCGACCTCTCGATGTCCTTCCTGCCCAACTCCGGCGCCGAGGCGGTGGAAGGGGCCGTCAAGCTGGCGTACAAGTACCACGGCGGCAGGCGCGGGACGGTGCTGCGCGCCGACTGCGCCTTCCACGGCAAGCTGCTCGGCTCCGGCGGCCTGACCGGCCAGAGCCAGTTCGCCTTCCCCACCATCCCGGGCATCGACACCTTCGCCTACAACGACCTCGACTCGGTCCGCCGCGCCGTCGACGCCCACCCGGACGACGTCTACGCGATCCTGATCGAGCCGTTCAGCGCCTCCACCGTGCAGGCCTGCTCCGAGGAGTTCCTGCGCGGGCTGCGCGAGCTGTGCACCCGGAAGAAGATCGTGCTGATCTTCGACGAGATCTACACCGGCTGGGGCAAGACCGGCACCCTGTTCCACTTCATGCGCTACCCGGGCCTGATCCCGGACGTCCTCACCACCTCCAAGTCCTTCGGCGGCGGCAAGTCCTCGATCTCGGCGTTCGTCGCCCGCGAACCGGTCTTCCGCAAGGCCTACGACAACCTCGGCGACGCGCTGCTGCAGTCCACCTCGACGACGTACTACGGCTTCGGCGAGGAGTGCGCCACCGCGCTGGAGGCCGTCAACATCGCCATCGAGGACGACTACCCGGCGCGGGCCCGGGCGATCGGCGCCGTCCTGGAGCCCGGGCTGGCCCGGCTGGCCAAGGAGCACCCGGAGGCGGTCGGCCGGGTGACGGGCGCCGGGGCGCTCTGGGGAGTCTTCATCGAGGGCGGGCCGAAGATCCTCGACCTGGTCGCCAGGCTGGCGCCGGGCGGGATGGCCCGTGACCCGAGGTTCAAGACCAAGCTGGTCACCTGCGCGGTGATCAACGCCCTGTACCAGGACCACGACATCTTCGCCTACTACACCCTCAACGGGCTCAACCCGTTGGTCATCGGCCCCTCGCTGGTCACCGACCCGGCCGACGTGGAGCGCACGGTCGAGGCGCTCGGCGAGGTGCTCGGCAAGGGGCTCGGGCACCTGGTGACGCGGTTCCTCAAGCAGAAGGTGGGGTCCCAGTGGTGATCGCGATCACCGGCGCCGCGGGCATGCTCGGCTCGCGGCTCGCCGAACGGCTGCTCGCGGACGGCAAGGACGTCCGCGGGGTCGACCTGCGGCCCGGCCCCGGCGTGGCGGTGGTCGGCGACATCCGCGACCCGGCCGTGATGGCCCGGGCGCTGGACGGCGCCGAGGTGCTGGTCCACGCGGCGGCCGCGCTGCCCAGCTACCCGGACGAGCAGATCCGCTCGATCATCGTCGGCGGCACCGAGAACGTGTTCGCCGCCGCGCGCGCCGCCGGCACCCCCCGGGTGGTGCACATCTCCTCGACGGCCGTGTACGGCCTGCCCAAGGTCGTCCCGACGCCGGAGACGTATCCGCGCGAGCCGGTCGACACCTACAGCCGGGCCAAGGCCGCCGCCGAGGAGATCGCCGAGCGCCACCGCGCCGCCGGGATGTGCGTGCCGATCCTGCGGCCCAAGACCTTCGTCGGCCCGGGCCGGATGGGCCTTTTCTCGATGCTGTTCGAGTGGGCGGAGGAGGGCCGGAACTTCCCCGTGCTCGGCCGCGGCGACGTACGGATCCAGATGTTCGGCATCGACGACCTGGTGGATGCCGTGGTCACCGTGCTCACCGCGCCCGAGGACGTCGCCAACGACACCTACAACCTGGCGGCCGCCGAGTTCGGCACCCTGCGCCAGGACTTCCAGGCCGTCCTGGACGCGGCCGGCCACGGCAAGCGGGTCGTCGCGCTGCCCGCCCGGCCCGCGCTGACCGTGCTGAGCACTCTGCAGAAGGCCAGGCTCTCGCCGGTCTACGGGCGGCTGCTGCACAAGCTGATGGAGGACTCCTACGTCAGCATCGACAAGGCCGGGGAGCGGCTCGGCTTCGCACCCAGGCTGTCCAACCGGGACGCGATCCTGCGCACCTATGACTGGTGGCGCACCGCCCGCCACGACCGTCCGGCGGGCAGCCCGACCGGCCGGACCAGCCGGGACCCGTGGAGCCAGGGCCTGTTGTCCGCCGTGAAGATCTTCTTCTGAGGGAGTGCGCGATGACCTTCCTGAGCGAACAGACGGAGCCCCTCCGGCGCGGCCCCACCTCCCGGCTGCCGGCACCGCTGGAGCTGCTCCGGCCGGGCCAGTGGCCGAAGAACCTCCTGGTGGTGCCGCTCTCCCTGCTCGGCGCCGACCTGGACTGGGGCATGGTGGCCCGGGTCGCCGTCACCACCTGCGCCTTCGTGCTCGCCTCGTCGCTGGTGTACGTGGTCAACGACATCGCCGACATCGAACGGGACCGGCGCCACCCGGTCAAGCGCCACCGCCCCCTGGCCGCCGGCCGGGTGGGTCGGCGCACGGCCGTGGCGCTGATCCTGCTGCTGGCCGGGCTGCTCGCCCCCGTCCTGCTGCTCTCCCGGCCCGCCGCGGTCTGGCCGGTCCTGCTCTACCTGGTGGTGAACGCCGCCTACAGCTGGAAGCTCAAGCACCTGCCGCTGCTGGACGTGTTCATCGTCGCCACCGGGTTCGTCCTGCGGCTGTTCGGCGGGTACGGCGCCGGCGGCCGCCCGGTCGCCGCCTGGCTGGTGTTCACCGTGCTGACGCTCTGCCTGGTCCTGATCGTGGGCAAGCGGCGGCACGAACTGGGCGTCTCCGGCAGCGGCCACCGGCCCGCCCTGGTCGGCTACTCGGCGCACTTCCTGGACCTCGTCCTGGTGCTCTGCTCCGGGCTGACCGTGGTCGGCTACCTGCTCTTCCTGCGCACCGAGTCCGGCTACGCGGCCGGGGCGCTGCTCACCGCGCCCTGCGCCCTGCTCGCGCTCTTCCGCTACCTGCAGATCGTGGTGGTGCAGAGCGAGGGCGGCAACCCCGTCCGGACCCTGCTGCGGGACGGCGTGATGCTCACCAACTCCTCGCTCTGGGCCGGCCTGCTGCTGGCCTTCCAGCTGCTCTGACGTGCCATCAGGCAGCGGCCGCCGGATCCCGAAGTGCGAACCCCGAACTCCGAACTCCGAACTCCGAACGAGGTCCCATGCCCACACCCCCACCGCTCGTGTCGGTGGTCGTCCCGATGTACAACGACCGCCGCACCGTCGACCTCTGTCTGCGCTCGATCCTGGAGCAGAGCTACCCGGCCGTCGAAGTGATCGTCGTGGACGACGCCAGCACCGACGACTCCGCCGACCTGGCCGCCGCCCACCCCGTCACCCTGGTGCGGGCCGAGCGCAACGGCGGCCCGGGCGGCTCGCGCAACCTCGGGGTCCGGCACGCCGCCGGCGAGATCCTCTTCTTCCTGGACGCCGATCTGACCATGCACCCGGACGCCGTCGCCGAGGCGGTGCGGATCTTCACCGAACACCCTGAGTACGGCGCGGTGTTCGGCGTTCCCGACAAGGAGCCGCTGTTCCCCGAGGGCGCCGTCGGGCAGTACCGGATCCTCCAGTACCACTACTGGCGCAAGAGCGCCGAGGGCCTGGTCAGCGGCGGCTTCTACGCGCTCGGGGCGGTCCGCCGGTCGGCCTTCCTGGAGGCCGGCTGGTTCAACGGCGCGCTCCGCCAGACCGAGGAGATCGACCACGCCGAGCGGCTCGCCGCGCTCCACCCGATGGTGCTCACCTCCCGGGTCCGGGGCCGGCTCTCCGACGAGAGCCGGATGCGGCCGCTGCTCCGGAAGGCCTTCGTCCGCAGCCGGCTGCGGGTGCCGTTCTACCTGGGCCGGGGCCGGGCGATGCAGGGGATGGAGACCCCCGGCCGGGCGGTCGCCTCGGCGCTGGCCGGGCTGGCGGTGGCGAGCCTGCCGCTGATCGCCTGGCAGCCGCTGGCGGCGCTGGTCACGGCCCTGGCGGTGGCCGGCTTCGTGCTGACCGACCTCGGCCAGTACCGGTTCGTCCGGCAGGAGCGCGGACTCGGCTTCCTGGCCTTCTTCACCCTGGCGCACCTGCTGGTGAACGCCGTCGTGCTGGCCGGTCTGGTCGCCGGGCTGGCCCAGTTCGCCGTCAGCCGCCGGTTCCGCCGGATGTACGCCGCGGACGCCGTGGCCGCCGCGCCGGCCCGCGACGACGGAGCCGGCGGGAGCGCCGACGGCGACCGGGGGGCGACGGACCCGGACCCGCCGAGCCGGGCCCGCCGGATCGCCCGGCGGCTGCGCACCTGGTACGGGTGGGCCCTGATCGCCCTGGCCGGGCTCTGGCTCTGCTACGCCGTGCTGCGCCGGTCGGTCAGCGGCCGCTGGCACTGGGCCATCCTGCTGGACGCCACCCCGCCGGTGTTCCTGGTGGCGGTCCCGCTGGTGCTCCTGGCCGCCAGTGCCGCCGCCTGCGGCCCGCGCCGCCGCTGGGCCGCCGCCCTCGCACTGCCCCCGCTGCTGCTCGCCCTCCTCACCGGCTCCGGGCTGAACTGGCCCGCCCTCTGGCACGGGGGTCGCCCGGTGCCGCCCGGCGCCCTGCACGTGGTCTCCTTCAACACCCAGTACTGGGCCGCCGCCACCGACGTGAACCGGCTTTACGACCTGATCCACCGCCAGAACGCGGACGTGTACCTGTTCCAGGAGCACGTGGTCTGGCAGGCCGGCCGCGGTGAGGACGGCTATCTGCGGTTGGACGACGACGCGCGGCTGGCCGCCGAGTTCCCCGACTACCACATCGCCCGGCGGGGCGAGCTGCTCACCGTCTCCCGGTACCCGATCGTCGCCCAGCCGGCCGTCGGGACCGGCGCCGAGCTGGCGCCGGACGCCCCGTTCGGCACGGTCTTCGCCCGGGACAAGGTGCTGCGCACCGACCTCCAGGTCGGGTCGAAGGTGTTCAGCGTCTACAACGTGCACGTCACCGTGCCGCTCGCGCCCGACCTCGACCCGTTCTCGGACTTCGACTTCGACTCCTACTTCCGGCGCAAGTTCGACTGGCGCCGGGCGGAGATCCGCGGCCTGGAGCGGGACCTCGCCGGCAACCCCCACCAGGTGCTCGTCTCGGGCGACTTCAACGCCGGCGCGTCGATGCGCGACCTGGACGGCCTGCGCGACCGGGCGGACGACGCGATCCGGGCCAACAACGACTTCCTGCCGCTGAGTTGGAAGTTCTCCGCGCCGGCCGGCTTCGACTGGGACAGCGCGGTCAACCGCTCCTTCCCGTTCTGGCGGCTGGACTGGAGCTTCACCGCCGGCCCGGTCCGGGTGCACCGCTACGACTTCCGGCCGACCGACGGCATCTCCGAACACCGGCTGCAGGACCTGTGGCTCTCCCTCTGAAAGGAACAACGATGGTGCTCAAGGATCTGCGGACCGCCGTCCGGACCGCCTCCGGCGTCGAACTGCTGGAGCGGCTTCCCGTACTGCGCCGGCCGGTCGACTGGCTGGCGGAGCGGCCCGTCCTGCACGGCCTGACGCTCTGGGCGTTCGGGCTGCGCAAGCCGCTCTTCTGGGACCACGTCGTCACCCCCGAGCCGCGCGCCGAACTCACCGAGGTGCGGGCCCTGTTGGAGAAGAACCGGGAGCGCTACGCGCAGCGGCTGACCGGCTTCCTGGAGCTGACCGAGCTGCTCCGGGGGATCCCGCTGAGCGGCACCGCGGCGGGCTCCACCCCGTACTGGAACAACGGCTGGCTGCCTCCGCTGGACGCGCTCTCGCTCTACGGCTTCCTGGCCGAGGAGCGTCCGGCCCGGTACCTGGAGATCGGCTCCGGCAACTCCACCAAGTTCGCCCGCCGGGCGATCGAGGACCTCGGGCTGGCGACCCGGATCACCTCGATCGACCCGGCGCCGCGCGCCACCGTGGACCGGCTCTGCGACGAGGTGATCCGCACCCCGCTGCAACACGCGGACCTCGGGGTCTTCGCCGATCTGGAGCCCGGTGACATCGTCTTCTTCGACGGTTCGCACCGGCTGCACATGGGGTCGGACGTGGCGGTGTTCTTCTTCGAGGTGCTGCCCAGGCTCAAGCCCGGGGTGATCGTGCACGTCCACGACATCATGCTGCCTGCGGACTACCCGCACTCCTGGCGCTGGCGGCACTACTCCGAGCAGTACCTGCTCGCCGCCCTGCTGACGGCCGCCCCGGACCGCTTCGACCTGGAGTTGCCCGACGCCTTCGTGCACGCCGACCCGGAGCTGCGGAGGATCGCCGAACCGCTCTGGCGCGCCCTCGGCGTCCGGGACCACTACGAGCCGGGCTCGTTCTGGTGGCGCCACCGGGGCTGAGCCCCCGTCCGGCCCGCGCGGCGGTGCGGCTACACCGGGCACCAGGAGGAGTGGACGGCGTCGCCCGCCCTGGTCCGGCGCCGTACCGCCGGCTCCCCGGGGGGCGGCGCCGCGGCCACGCCGAGCAGGATCTCCCGTTCCAGCGAACGCAGTTCGGGCCCCGGCTCGATGCCCAGCTCCTCGATCAGGGCGGTCCGGAGCCTGCGGTACACCGCCAGCGCCTCGGCCGTGCGGCCCGACCGGTGCAGGGCGAGCATCAGCCGGCCGTGCAGGTGCTCGCGGAACGGGTGCGCGCAGACCAGCTGCTCCAGCTCGCCGACCAGGTCCTGGTGCCGGCCCAGCCCGAGCTCCAGCCGGATCCGCTCCTCGACGGCGCGCAGCCGGCTCTCCTCCAGTCGGCGGGCCCAGGCCTCCACGGGCGGGCAGGCGAGCCCGGCCATCGCCGGGCCGGTCCACCGCGCGAGGGCCCGGCGCAGGCCGGTGACGGCCTCCTCCGGCGCGCCCTGGGCGGCCAGCAGCCGGGCCCGGGCGACCTCCTCGTTGAACGCCGAGGCGTCCAACTCGCCCGGGCCGACCCGGAGTCGGTACCCGTTCGGATGGGTCTCGATCACGGTCGGCGCACCCGCCTCGGCGAAGGCCCGGCGCAGCTGGGAGACGCAGATCCGGATCTGCGTCCGGGCGCTGGCGGGTGGCGCGGGGCCCCAGACGGTGTCCACCAGCCGGTCGAGCGGCACGACCCAGTTCGGGGTCAGGGCGAGGGTCGCCAGGACGATCTGGGACCGCCTGCCACCGAGGGCCACGGCGGTTCCGTCGACGTCGACACGAAGCGGTCCCAGGACATGCACGAGCACAACGATCTCCCCCGTATGAAGCTGTCACCTGTGCCGAAGTCCCGCTGCGGAAGCGGAGTTCGCCCCGCCGCCGGGGCGCCGCTCGCAGCATGGTATAGACCTATAAACGTGTCAAGGGCATCTCAAGCCCGCTCCCCGGCGGAGTCCGCGGCCGCTGCGGAGCCCGGGGGAGGCAGGCCCCACGGGCGTCGGGCGGCCTCCGGCCGGCGTCCGGCCGGCGGGTGGGGGAGGGCGCGCGCGGGGCGTCGGCGGGCCGCTGGACGGGGGCGTCACGTCGAGGGCGTCGCGCCGGAGGCGTCACGGCGCGGTGGGGTGGGGCGGGGCGGAGTGGCACGGCGGGCCGGGGGCCGTGGTCACGGCGGCGCGGGCGGACCCGGCCGGGCGGGTCCGCCCGCCCCCGCCGAGGCCCCGCGCCGGGTCAGGACCGGGTGTACACCTTCGGGTCCCGGTACAGCGAGGCCAGCACCTGGCCCGGGATCAGGAGCTCCTCGGCCCGGCTGCCGTCCAGGGTGCTGATGGCGGCGAGCGAGGCGTCGAAGTCGTCGGTCTCGATCTCGATCAGCGTCAGATGGCGGTAGTGGGCCTGCGAGTGCCCTTTGTCGGCGCCGATCTGTTCGTCGTTGAGCACCAGCCGGCGGATCGAAAGAACTCCCGGAACTTCGAGAATCTCCGGAATGTGGGTGTTCTCGTACCAGTCGTGGAAGTCCTTCTCCCGACCCTCGTGCACGTTGCTCAGCACGGTGATGAGGTAAGTGGTCATGTCAATCCAACTCTCTTGCCACGCGCGGACATACCGTGAGGTCAGCCTCCCAGAAGGGTGGTGTTCCGGACGCCTTCGCGGGGGCGGGATAGGGGGTTCTTAGGGGGCCGGTTGACGGGTCCGCCGGACGTAGCATCATTTGGCCGAACGAGGTGGCCGGAATTCGACTTCGGGCCTTCTCGTGACATTCGGATGCGTGCTGGTGCCAGCAGGGGGATTTCATGGCGGAGTTGACTCGTCGACGCTTTACATTGGCCGGACTCGGGGCGGCCGGACTCGGGATCGCCGCGACGGATCTCGTCGTGGGCGGCGGGGTCGCGGCGGCCGCGCCGGTGCCGGACGCCGGCGCCGACCAGTCGTGGCCGTTCCTGACCCAGGGCTTCGGCCCGGTCAGTGTCGCGCCCGGCGACCGGCGCTACCCGGACCTGCTGCTGCGCGGGTACAACCGCCGCTTCACCGGCAACCCCGACGCGGTGAAGCTGGTCGGCACCACGAGCCAGGTCGTGCAGGCCGTCAACGAGGCCGTGGCGGCGGGCAAGCGGGTCACCGTGCGGGGCGGCGGCCACTGCCTGGAGAACTTCGTCGACGACCCGGACGTCCGGGTGGTCATCGACCTGTCCGAGATGCGCGCGGTGTACTTCGACGCCACGATGAACGCCTTCGCGGTCGAGGGCGGCGCGATCCTCTCGCAGGTCTACCGCACCCTCGACCTCGGCTGGGGCGTGACGATACCCGGCGGCTCCTGCCCGAGCGTCGGCGTCGGCGGCCACATCACCGGGGGCGGCTACGGCGTGCTGTCCCGCCTCTACGGCCTGGTCGCGGACAACCTCTACGCCGTCGAGGTCGTCGTGGTGGACGCCTTCGGCATGGCCCGCTCGGTGATCGCCACCTCCTCGGCGAACGACCCCAACCGGGACCTCTGGTGGGCCCACGCGGGCGGCGGCGGCGGGAACTTCGGCATCGTCACCCGGTTCTGGCTGCGCTCGCCCGGCGCGACCGGCACCGATCCGACCAAGCTGCTGCCCCCGACCCCGGGCGGCATCATGATCACCACGCTGTTCTGGGACTGGTCCCAGCTGGACGAGGCGGCGTTCACCACGCTCGTCACCAACTTCGGCACCTGGCACGAGCAGAACAGCGCACCGGGCGCCGCCGCCAACCAGCTCTGGGCCTCGCTCATCGCGATCCGCCAGGGCAAGGGCGGCGTCATCGTCCGGGCCCAGGTCGACCCGACCGTCACCGGCACCCAGCAGATGCTGACCGACTTCGCCGCCGCGATGACGAGGAACGTCGCCGCGGCCCCGGCGGCGAGCACCACGGGCAACCTGCCGTGGCTCTACACCACGACCACCAGTGCCTCCGAGGTGGCCGGCGTGTTCGGCATCCCGAGCCTGCTGCTGCGCTCGAAGACCAAGGGCGCCTACCACAAGAAGGGGTACACCCCCGACCAGCTGCGCACCGTCTACCGCTACCTGACCAGCCCCTCCTACACGTACGCCTCCGGTCTGATGGGCCTCTTCTCCTTCGGCGGGAAGGTCAACTCCTTCTCCCCGACCACGACCGCGGTGCCGCACCGCGATTCGGTGATGCTCGCCTCCTTCTCCAACTACTGGTCCGACGCCGCGGACGAGACCCGCCAGCTGCAGTGGGTCCGGGAGCTCTACCGGGACGTCTACGCGACCACCGGCGGCGTGCCGGTGCCCAACGGCGTCACCGACGGGAACTACGTCAACTGGCCCGACGTCGACCTCGCCGACCCGGCCTGGAACACCTCGTCCGCCCCCTGGTCGACGATCTACTACAAGGACAACTACGCGCGGCTGCAGCAGATCAAGGCCGCCCGGGACCCGCGCGACATCTTCCACCACGCGCTGTCGGTGCGCCCGCACTAGGGGGTGTTCGCAGGTGTTCGCAACCTCGCGTCGCGGACCGGGCGGGACTTTGCACACACTCCCTGGGGCCCGCCGGTCCGGCCGTTCCCGCCGCGCGACGATGCGACGCGAACGGCCGGACCGGCCCCGGGCCCGCTCAGACCCGCCCCAGGTCCCTCGGGGCCGGGCGCCCGGCCGGGCCGCGCCGTCGGTCCGGCCCGGCCGGGCGCCACCCGCCGGAGTGCCGCTGGAGCTGGTCGGCCAGCCGGTCGTGCTCATGGGCGGCGTCCGGCGCGCCGAGCGCCCGGTGGGCCGAGGCGAGGCCGCGGTGCGCCCGGCCCTGGCGGTGGCGGTCGCCGGTCTCCTGACTGATGGCCAGGGCCCGGCCGTGCAGGTCCAGCGCCGCGGCCGGGTCGCCCCGCCGGCAGGCGACCTCGCCGAGCCCGCCGAGCGCCTGCCCTTCGAGGTCGCGGGTGCCGGTCTCGCGGGCGAGCGCGAGCGCCTGGTGGAGGTGGGTCAGGGCGGTGTCGTGGTCGCCGAGGCGTTCGTGGACGAGCCCGAGGCCGCAGAGCGCGTGGCCTTCGAGGTCGCGGGTGCTGGTGTCGCGGGCGAGGCCGAGGGCCTCGTGCAGGTGGGCCAGCGCGAGGGCGTGGTGGCCGAGGCGTTCGTGGACGAGCCCGAGGCCGCAGAGCGCGTGGCCTTCGAGGTCGCGGGTGCCGGTCTCGCGGGCGAGCGCGAGCGCCTGGTGGAGGTGGGTCAGGGCGGTGTCGAAGTCGCCGAGACGCTGGTGCACGAGTCCGAGCCCGCAGAGGGTGTGGCCTTCGAGGTCGCGGGCGCCGGTCTCGCGGGCCAGGGCCAGGGCCCTGCGCAGGTCGTCGCAGGCCTGCTCGTAGTGGCCGGGGCCGCACTGCACCCGGCCGAGGTTGCTCAGCGCGTAGCCCTGGATGTCGCGGTCGTCGATCCGCTGGGCGATCACCAGGGCCTGGCGCAGGTGGATGACGGCGGTGGTGGAGCGGCCCAGGCGCTCGTGGACGAGGCCCAGACCGCACAGCGCGTAGCACTCCGCGCTCGGGGTGCCGGTGTCGCGGGCCAGGTCGAGGGCCTGGGCGAAGTGCGTGAGGGCGCTCTCGTAGCGGCCGAGCCGGTGGAGCACCAGGCCCATGTTGCTGAGCGTGCGGGCGTGCGTCACGTGGTCGCCGAGCTCGCGGGCGACGTCGAGGGCCTGGCGGAAGTGCGTGAGTGCGGTGTCGTAGCGGCCGAGCCGCTGGTTGGCCAGGCCCAGACCGTACCGGGCGAGGTTCTCCAGCTCCCGGTCGTCGGTGTCGCGGGCCAGGGCGACGGTGCGGCTGTGCAACGAGAGCGCCTCGGCGTGCTGGCCGCGCAGGTGCAGGTAGTGGCGCAGCACGCGGAACAGGTCGGCGCTCTGGTCCGGCCAGCCGCGCCGGGCCGTCTCCGCCGCCGACAGCAGGTTCGGCCACTGCGCCTCCAACCACTCGGTGGCCTGGTCGAGTCCGGCCGGCGAGGCCGCCGGCCCGCCGGGGAGGAGCAGCGGCGGGCGGTCGCACCGCCACGGCGGGGAGACGATGTCCATGGCCACCGCCGCGGTGCGGCGGTAGTGGTCGAACAACCTGGTCAGCGCCGCCTGCCGCTCGGCCTCACCGGCCTCGGTGGCGGCCAGGTGCACCGTGTAGGCGTGCAGCAGCGGGTGCAGCCGGTACTGCTCCTCGCGCGGCTGCTGGACCAGGTGCACGTCGAGCAGTTCCTCCAGCACGCGGTCCGCGGCCCGGCGGTCGATCCCGGCGGCGGCCGCCGCCGCGTCGGCGTCGAAGTCCGTCCCCGGGAGCACGCCCAGCAGGCGGAAGAGGTGCCGCGGTTCGGGTCCGAGCCGGCGGTAGGAGAGGTCGAAGGCGGCGGCGATGCCGCTCTCGGCGGTCTGCAGCTCGCCGAGCCGGCGCCGGTGGCTGCGCAGCCGGGAGGTGAGGTAGGCGACGGTCCAGGCGGGCCGGTGGCGCAGCCGGGCCGCCGTGACGTGGATGGCCAGCGGCAGGTACCCGCAGAGCCGGAGCAGCTCGGCGACGCCCTTGGGCTCGGCGGCCACCCGCCGGTCGCCCACGATCCGGTCGAGCAGGCGCCCCGCGTCGGCCGGCGGGAGCGGGTCCAGCGAGAGCACCGCGGCGGCGTCCAGGTCGGTGAGCCGGCTTCGGCTGGTGACCAGGATCAGGCAGTCGGCCGTCCCCGGCAGCAGCGGCCGGATCTGGGCGGAGCTGGCCGCGTCGTCCAGGACGAGGACCGCCCGCAGGCCGGCCAGCCTGGTGCGCCACAGCGCGGCCCGCTCCTCCAGGTCCTCGGGGACGGCGGCTCCCGTGACGTCCACCGAGCGCAGCAGCTTCTCCAGTGCCGCCCCCGGGTCGAGGGGGGCCAGGCCGGGGGAGTGCGCGTGCAGGTCGAGGTAGAGCTGGGCGTCGGGGTAGCGCCCGCTCATCCGGTGGGCCAGGTGGACGGCGAGCGAGGTCTTGCCGACCCCGGCCATGCCGTCCACGGCGGCGAGCAGGACGTTGCTGGGCGCCGCCTGGTCGTGGTGGCCGGTCACCCGGTCGGCGAGGGTGTGCAGCTCCTGCTCCCGCCCGGTGAAGTGGCTGATGTCCTTGGGCAGGCTGTGCGGGGCGGGCGGCGCGAACGTGAAGGTCCGGGGGCGGCCGAGGGCCGCGTCGTTGGTGAGGATGCGCTGGCGTAACTCGCGCAGCTCCGGAACTGGTTCGAGGCCGAGCGCGTCCGCGAGCCGGCGCCGGGTGGACTCGTACACGGTGAGCGCGTGCGACTGGCGGCCGGAGAGGTAGAGGGCGAGCATGAGCTGGCCCGCCAGCCGCTCGCGCAGCGGGTGGGCGCTGAGCCAGTCGGTCAGCTCGGGGACGACGGCCTGGTGGTGGCCCTGCGCGAGTTCGAGGTCGACGCACTCCTCGATCGCGGTGAGCCGCTGCTCCTCCAGTCGCGAGGTGTGCGGCTGCAGGGCCGAGTTGTCCAGGCCGGCCAGGGCCGGTCCGCGCCACAGGGCGAGCCCGGCCCGGAACTCCTCGACCGCCGCGGCGAACTGCCCGGCGGCGGCGTGGTGCCGGGCCGCCGCGAGCGCGTGGGCGAACGCGGCCGCGTCGAGCTGGTCGTCGGGGACGTCGAGGCGGTAGCCGGTGGCGCCGACGGCGGTCGGCAGGGTGGTGACCCCGGCGGACTTGAGCAGACCGCGCAGCATGGAGACCGCGTTGCGGACCTGCTTCTCGGCCGTCCGGGGCGGATCGTCCCAGAGCGCGTCGACGAGCTCGCCGAGCGGCACGCTCTGATTGGCCTTCAGCAGGAGGAGGGCGAGCACCAGGTGTTGCCGGGGGCCCGCCAGGGGCACCTTGCGGTGGTTCGCCCCGACCTCCAGCGGTCCGAGAATGCGGAATTTCACTCAGCCTCCCCCGTTCTGACGCGCCGTCACCCAGTCCGTCGCGGGCTGTTCGCCACGATGCTACTTGGATTCAAACGGATCTTCGAATGCCATATTCCACGGTCGACAGCCGCGGCTCCGGCACGGGCGCGCGGCCGGTTCGGACACCACCGGCCCGCTTCGGGCCTGCCGGCGCGGGCGTGCGGCCGGGCTGCCGGGCCCTCGGACCAACGCGCCGGACCGTCCCGGAGTTTCCGTCCGAACGATCGGATCGCACCGGCTCCGGGGGAGGACCGCGCGGGGACGGCCGGAGGACGGCCGGAGGACGGCATCGGCCATGATGAGCGTCCGTAGAGGTAGACAGGTACCAGTGACGACGGGGGCCGCCACATGACCGAGACTTCACGACCGCCCGACACCGCGGAAGGCCGGCCGTTCGGCCGCCCGGGCGCGAACCCGCCGCCGTGGCCGCAGGCCTCGTGACCGCGCGCCGCCGCCCGGCCTGACCGGCCCGGTACCGCACGGCAGGCCCGCCCGGCACGTTCGGCCCGTTCGGCCCGGTGCCCGTGCGCCCGGCGTCCGTCGGCCGCTTCCGCCCGGTCCGTCCGCGGCAGTCCTTCCTTCCGCTCCCGGCCACCCGTGGCCCGGCCCGGCGGCCCGACGTCCGCGTCGCGGCACCCGAGGCGCCGTCCCGGGGCGTCCTGGGAGCGTCCTCCCTCGTCCCTTCACCCCGATCGGCGGGCCGACCGCCGGACGACCGCCGCTTCCGGACGCCTTCGCGCCGGACGGCGGGTCCGTGCCGCACCCCGCCCCCGCCCGTACGTCACCCATGTCTGCCCCTGCGCGCCGGGCCGAGCCTGTGCTCCGGCCGGCCCGCGCCATGACCGGACCATGCGGCCCGTGGTCCCGGAGGGATGCGAACCACCGATGAATCTTGTCGAACGACCCGAGACGGCCCCCGAGTTGCTCTGGCAGGCGAAGGACCTGCTGGCGGTGCTGGAGCGGCGGCGCGACGCGGGCGGCGGCGCCCGGGACGGCCAGCGGCACCTGGACGCGGCGGCCGACCGGCTGCTCGTCGCCTGTGAGTTCCCGAGCCTGCTGCGCGCGGTGGCCGCGGACGCGGAGCGCGTCCCGTCCGGCGGCCCGGCGGCCGGTGCGGGCGGGGAGGAGGACAGCGGCCCGGTCCGCCATCGGGCGGCCTGGGCCCTGGCGAGCCGGCTGCTCGGCGACCCGGGCCTGCCGGACCCGGCGGACGGCGCGGCCTCCGCGCTCTCCGCCTGCGCCTTCCGCGAGGACACCGCCTCGGCGGTGCTCGCGGCGGTCACGGCCCTGGTGCACAGCAACCGGCCGGAGGCGGCGATCTCCTGGTGCGACGCGGTGCTGCCGGACGCCGTCCGACTCGCCGCCGACACCTGGGCGCCCCGGCTGCTGGCGGCCCGCGCGGAGGCCTCGCTGCACCGGGGCGACATCCTGGTCGGGCTGGCCCGGGCGGAGGCCGTGCTGGACATGGTCCCGCCGCAGCGCCGGGGCGCCTGGATCGGCGGGCCGCTGGCCTGCCTGGTCGCCGGGTACACCGACCTCGCGGAGCCCGGCGCCGCGAAGGAGTGGGTGCGCCGCCCGGTGCCCGCGCCGATGTACGAGACCCGGCACTGCCTCGGCTACCTGTACGCCCGCGGGCACTTCCACCTCGCCGCCGGCGAGCACCGGTCCGCGCTGGCCGACTTCATGAGCTGCGGCCGGCTGCTGGCGTCCTGGGGGCTGGACCCGGACCTCTACGCCTGGCGGCTCGCGGCCGCCGCGGCCTACCTGGGCGTCGGCGACCACGACAACGCGCTCACCATGGTCGACTCCCAGCTGGACCGGGCGGTGCCGGCCGGCGACCGGTCCCGGGTGTTCGGCCGGGCGACGGCCCGCGGCCGGCGCCGGCAGGAGCTGCGCGAGGAGCTGTTCGCCACCCTCCAGGACACCTCGGGGCGGCCCGGGTTCCTCTCCTCGCTGCGGGCCCTGCAGTGGGGCGAGCTGCCCGGCGCCGCCCCGCACCGGGTCGCCCGCTACAAGGTGACGGACCGCTACGCGGGGTTCCTGGACCAGCTCAGCCCGTCGGAGCAGCGGGTGGCCCTGCTGGCCGCCCAGGGCGAGACCAACCAGCGGATCGCGCGCTCCCTGTCGATCACGGTCAGCACGGTGGAACAGCACCTGACCCGTACCTACCGCAAGCTGCGGGTGGCCGGCCGGAGCGAGCTGCGCAGGAAGCTGGGGTGAGCCGGATCGCGGCGGGGGCCCGTCGTTCGACCACCGCCTGCGGCAGTCGGACGACGGGCCCCCTGGCGTTCCCGGCGGGTGGCGTCAGGGCAGCGGGATCGGGGCCGCCGTGGCGGGCAGTTCGTCCAGGACCTGCACGATCGCGCAGGCGAACGCCATGCCGACACCCGTGCCCAGCAGCATGACGTGGTCGCCCGGGTGGACCTCCCGTCCGGCGAGCAGCTGGTAGAGGCCGCAGACCTGGTCGCTGGCGCCGGTGTGGCCGAGCCGGCGGCCGAACTCCCACATGCCGAGCCGCAGATCGCCGTCGAAGGGCTCCAGGATGTGCTCGACGATGCTCCTGCGCCCGGCGCTCTGGTGGGTCACCCGGCTGATGTCACCGGGCTTCAGACCGGCCTCGTCGAGCGTGCGGCGGATCAGCCCGGCCTCGGCCTGCCCGATGAGCCTCGCCATCTCGGCCTGGTCGCCCTGGAACGCCTCGACCCGCTCGCGCAGCCTGACCCGGTGTCCGATGGTGGCCCCGGGCGGGAAGAGCGCCTCCCCGCCGCGGTTCAGTTCCTCCAGGTCCGGCAGCGAGGAGGCGCAGACGTTCACCACCCGGGCGAAGCCCTGCCGGCGGGAGAGGACGAGGGCCGAGGCGGCGTCCCCGAACAGCGCCCACTTGGTGCCGCGCCAGCGGTCCATGAGCGGATGCGCCCAGTTGTCGGCGGCGGTGACGAGGGCGGCGCCGCGGTCCGGGGCGGCGGTGAGGTAGCAGCCGGCCAGTTCCAGGGCGGCGACCATGCCGCTGCAGCCCTGCCGGACCTCCAGCGCGGGGCCGTACCCGCCGATGGTGTGCCGCTGGACGTAGTGCGCCGGGGACCAGATGTCGGGGCCCTGGTGCCCGGCGCTGGCGTGCATCAGCACGGCGATGTCCGCCGCGTCGTGGTGGGACATCGCCAGCGCGTCCCGCCCGGCCCGGGCGGCCATGTCGGGTGCGGAGACGTCACCGGCGACGGCCACCGAGAGCCAGTCCGTCCCGGTCGACAGCTCCTCGTCGCAGAGCCCCCGGGCGGCCGCGTCGGCGACGGTGACGAAGTCCGGGACGACGGCGGCGATGCCGTCCAGATAAAGGTCGTCGAATATCACGGAAACCTGCTCCCGGCGGGCTCGGACGGGTGATTCGAGGAAATGCCGGGACTTCCGGAATAATCCTGCTCGGAAGGCGGCGGACAGTAGCATAACCGGGGTGTCGCGGTACTGGCAGCCCCTAAACAACCCCTACCGGGCCTATTTCCCGCGGAAAGGAACGGGAGCGGTGTGCAGAATAGCGATCGGCCGTGTTCGACGGAAATGGCCGCAGGGGTACCACCACCGCAGCCCGGGAGTCTGACGTGGAAGAGTCCGCAGTCGTCATAGTCGGGGCGAGCAGCGGCTTCGGCGCCGCGCTGGCCGAGGACCTCGCCGGCGCCGGCCGGACGGTGATCGCGGGCGCCCGCAGCGCCCGCCCGTCCGGTGGCGGCGTGCTGTACCGGCAGGTCGACGTGACCGACGAGGAGAGCGTCGCGGCGTTCTTCGCCCAGGTGGCGGAGGTCTCGCCGGCCCCGTACGGCCTGGTCTACAGCGCGGGCGACGCCTCGGCGGTCGGGTACGGCTGGGAGGTCGGCGCCGACGAGCTGAACCGGGTCTTCGACGCCACGTTCTTCGGTTTCGTCCGCTGTCTGCGCTACGCGGTGCCGCCGATGCGCGCGGCCGGGCGGGGCAGCGTGCTGGCCCTCGGCTCGCACAGCGCCCGGGTGCCGGTCGACATGCTCGGCGCGTACGCCTCGGCCAAGGCGGCGCTGGAGCACTACGTGCGCACGCTCGCCAAGGAGCTCACCGGGTCGGGCGTGCGGGCCAACGCGCTGGGCATCGTCGCGGAGACGGCGCTCTCCCGCGACTTCCTCACCCGCAAGGCGGACGCCCTGGGGCGCGAGACCCCGTACCCCGCGCTGCCGGCGGTGCGGGACAACCTGCCGCTCGCCCGTTTCCTGCTCTCCGCCGAGTCCTCGCACGTCTCCGGCCAGGTGGTGGACGCGTTCCCGCCGGCCTGGTGAGGCGGGCGGGCCCGCCGGCCCGGCGGGCCGGCCGGTGGGCTCAGCCGGGGGCGGTGAGCACCGAGTCGGTGAGCGCCAGCACCCCGGCGCGGACGGCGTCCATGGTCATCCCGGTGCCGACGAGCAGGTCGACGAACTCCGCGCGCGGCACGCCCAGGACGGCGTGGGCCATGAAGCCGGCGTCCACGCCCGGCCGCGCCTCGGCGATCGCCCGGGCGAGGGCGTCGTGCCAGAGCAGGTACCGGCCCACGTTGGCGTGCGAGCGGGAGGCGTTCTCCAGGGCGCGCAGCAGTGGGCCGCCGGGCACCACGACCTCGTCGAAGAGCTCGCCGACGAAGCGCAGCACGCGCTCCCGGGCGGGCACCTCCGGGTCGGCCAGCCGGTCGAGCGCGCCGTCCTGCCAGTCCTCCGTGAGCTGGTCGAACAGGGCGCCGATGAGGCCCTCGCGGTTCCCGAAGCGCCGGAACAGGGTGCCCTTGCCGACCCCGGCCGCCTCGGCGATCTCCTCCATCGAGACGTGCTCGACGCCGCCGTCCCGGAACAGCTGCTGGGCCGTGGCCAGGATCTTGCGCCGGTTGTGCGCGGCGTCCGCGCGCTCCCTGACGGCCACATGAGCTCCCTTGACATCCAGCGGTGATCCGGGGCTACGCTATCGCAACCAAGCGGACCGCCGGTCCGCTTATGGTGAAGTTCACGGCAGCTGAGTCAAGGAGACGCACCCATGCGTTCTGTTCGGTTCCACGAGTACGGTTCGCCCGAGGTCCTCAAGGTCGACGAGGTCCCGGACCCGGAGCCGGGCGAGGGCCAGCTGCTGGTCCGGGTGAGCGCGGCCGGGATCAGCTACGCCGAGACCCAGATCCGGTCCGGCCTGATGCAGCAGTTCGCCTGGTTCCCGGACCCGCCGCTGCCGTACGCCCCCGGCTTCGAGGTCGCGGGCACGGTCGTGCGGGTCGGCGCCGGTGTCGGTGACGAGTGGGTCGGCCGGAAGGTCGTCGGCGCCGCCCCGACCGCCGGTGGCTACTCCGAGCTGGCCGTCCTGCCCGCCGGCGCCGTCCAGGCGATCCCCGACGGGCTGGGGGAGCACGAGGCGCTGGCGCTCTTCGGCCAGGGCGTGGTCGCCGTCGGCGTGGCCGAGGTCGCCGCGATCCAGCCCAAGGACGTCGTGCTGGTCCAGTCCGCCGCCGGCGGTGTCGGCAGCCTGCTGGTCCAGCTGGCCAAGAACGCCGGCGCCGAGGTGATCGCGCTGGCCCGCGGCGAGAAGAAGCTCACCCTGGCCCGGGAGCTCGGGGCGGACCACGTCCTCGACTACACCGAGGAGGGCTGGGAGCAGCGCGTCCGCGACCTCGCCCCCGGCGGCGTCCAGGTCGCCTTCGACGGCGTCGGCGGCGAGATCTCCAAGGCCTCGTTCGACCTGCTGGCGATGGGCTTCGGCCGGCTGGTCGTCTACGGCACCGCCGGCGGCACCGCCCCGCAGTTCGACCCCGAGATGCTGTACGTCCGCGGCGTCTCGGTCTCCGGCTTCGGCCCGCGGGTCTTCCTGCAGCCCGAGTACGGGGCCCGGCTGCGCCAGACGGCCTTCGACCTCGCCGCGGCCGGCTCGCTGAAGCCGGTCGTCGGCCAGGTGTTCCCGCTGGCCGAGGCCGCCGCCGCGCACCGCGCGTTCGAGGAGCGCACCACCCTCGGCAAGGCCGTCCTGGTCCCGTAGTCCCCCCGGTGCGGTGGTCACGGCGGCGGCCGTGACCACCGCACCGGTCACCCCTACGACGCATGCGCCCGGTCCGTTCCACGGACCGGGCGCATGCGTCGTTCCCGGCCCTTCGCCGGCGTCCTTTCCGCAGGTCGGAGCGGAACTCCCGGCGCCCCCCGGAGATATTCGAAAAGGGGTAAGGGGGACCCCTCCGGTAGGGGTTTGACAGGGGAGTGCCCGAACGGTTCTCACGCCTAGCATCGGTATCTGATCGTCTGTGCGGCCATTGTCCCGAACATATCGACGGTGGGAGAACCGGAAGCATGAGTGGCTCCGTGGGTGAGATCGAAGCGACGGACGGCGCGATAGCCGTCATCGGCATGTCCTGCCGCTTCCGCGGTGCGCAGGGCGGCGAGGAGTTCTGGCAGCTGCTGAGCACCGGCACCGACACGGTCGCCGCCGCCCCCGCCGGGCGCCCCGGCCGGGCCCGGGGCAGCTACCTCGACGGCGTCGACCGCTTCGACGCCGCGTTCTTCGGCATGACCCCGTCGGAGGCCGACGCCACCGACCCGCAGCAGCGGCTGGTGCTCGAAGTCGGCTGGGAGGCCCTGGAGAACGCCGGGATCCGCCCCGCCGACGCCGGCCGCCTCGGCGTCTTCGTCGGTGCGATCTGGGACGAGTACGGCGAGTTGAGCCGCCGGGCCGGCCCCGACACCTTCGGCCGGCACACCGCCACCGGGGTGCACCGCAGCGTCATCGCCAACCGGCTCTCCCACGTCCTCGGCGCGGGCGGCCCCAGCCTGGTCGTCGACACCGGACAGTCCTCCTCCCTGGTCGCCGTGCACCTGGCCTGCGAGAGCCTGCGCCGCGGCGAGTCCGAACTGGCCGTCGCCGCCGGCGTCAACCTGCTGCTCGGTCCCGACAACGAGGCGCTGCTCGCCGCCTGGGGCGGTCTGTCGCCCGACGGCGTCTGCCGCACGTTCGACGCCCGCGCCAACGGGTTCGTGCGCGGCGAGGGCGCCGCCGCTGTCCTGCTCAAGCCGCTGGCTGCGGCGATCGCCGACGGCGACACCGTGCTGGCCACCATCCTCGGCAGTGCCGTCAACCACGGCGGCGAGGAGAGCCTCGCCACCCCGAGCGTCGACGCCCAGCGCGCCGTGCTCGCCGCGGCGCACCGGGCCGCCGGGGTCACCCCCGCCGACCTCCAGTACGTCGAACTGCACGGCACCGGGACCCCGGTGGGCGACCCGGTCGAGGCGGCCGCGCTCGGCGCCGAACTCGCCGCCCCGCGCGCCGCCGAGGCTCCGCTGCTGGTCGGCTCCGTCAAGACCAACATCGGGCACCTCGAAGGCGCCGCCGGGATCGCCGGCCTGGTCAAGGCGGTGCTCGCGGTCCACCACCGCGCCATCCCGGCCACCCTGCACCACGAGACCCCGCACCCCGGCATCCCGCTCACCGAACTCCACCTGGAGGTCGCGCGCGAGCTGCGTCCGTGGCCCCGCCCCGACCGGCCGCTGGTGGCCGGGGTCAGCTCGTTCGGGATGGGCGGCACCAACTGCCACCTGGTCCTGACCGAGGCCCCGGCCCGGCCCGAGCGCCCCGCCGCCACCCCGATGCCGGCCGTGCCGTGGGTGGTGAGCGGCCACACCCCGGCGGCGCTGCGCGCCCAGGCGGGGAAGCTCACCGCACTGGCCGCCGCGGACCCGGTGGACGTCGGCCACTCGCTGGCCACCACCCGCTCGGTGTTCTCCCACCGCGCCGTGGTGGTCGGCGCCGGCCCGGCCGACCTGCTCGCCGGTCTGGACGGCCTCGCCGGGACCGGCGCGGTGGCGGACGAGCCGAGGCTCGCCCTGGTCTTCACCGGCCAGGGCGCCCAGCGCATCGGCATGGGGCGCGAACTCCGCGCCGCCTACCCGGAGTTCGCCCGGTCCTTCGAGGAGGTCTGCGCCCGGCTGGACGCCCTGCTCGGCGGCTCGCTGGCGGAGACGATCGACACCGGCGAGGGCCTCGACCGCACCGGCCGGACCCAGCCCGCGCTGTTCGCCGTCGAGGTCGCGCTGGCCGCGCTGCTGGACTCCTGGGGCGTCCGGCCGGACGTCGTCGTCGGCCACTCCGTCGGTGAGATCGCGGCCGCCCACGTGGCCGGGGTGCTCGACCTGTCCGACGCCTGCGCCCTGGTGGCGGCCCGCGCCACGCTGATGCAGGCGCTGCCCGCCGAGGGCGCGGCCATGGTCGCCGTCGAGGCCGCCGAGGACGAGGTCCGTGCCCTGCTCGGCGACCGGACCGGCGCCGCCGACATCGCCGCCGTCAACGGCCCGGAATCGGTCGTGCTGTCCGGCGTCGACACCGTGGTGGCCGAGGTGGCGGAGCAACTGCGCGCCCGGGGGCGGCGGGTCAGGCGGCTCGCCGTCAGCCACGCCTTCCACTCGCCCCTGATGGACCCGATGCTCCCGGACTTCCGCCAGGTGGTGGCCGGGCTCACCTTCCGCCCGCCGCGCGTCCCGATGGTCTCCACCGTCACCGGCGCCCCGCTCACGGCGGCCGAGGCGGCCTCGCCGGACCACTGGGTCCGCAACGTGCGGCAGCCGGTGCGGTTCGCGGACGCGGTCCGCGGCTGCGCCGCCACCGCCTTCCTGGAGATCGGCCCCGACGCCGCGCTCACCGGCGCGATCGGCGACACCCGGCCCGAGGCCCTCGCCCTGCCCGCGCTCCGGAGCGGCCAGGCCGAACCGCCGCGGCTGCTGAACTCCCTCGGCCGGCTCTTCGAGCACGGCATCGGCGTCGACTGGCCGCGCCTGTTCGAGGGCACCGGCGCCCGCCGGATCACCCTGCCCGGCTACGCCTTCCAGCGGGACCGGCACTGGCTCGGCATCCCGCGCGGCGACGACCCGGTGCACGAGCCCTCCCGCGCCGAAGCGCTGCGACAGCGGCTGGCCGACGCGCCCGACCCCGACGCCGCCACCACCGACCTGGTCACCCGCGCCCTCGCCCGGGTCCTCGGCACCGACGCGGCCGGTGTCGACGTCGACAGCGCCTTCCGCGACCTCGGCCTCACCTCGGTGACCTCGGTCGAACTGCGCGACGCCCTGGTCGCCGAGACCGGACTCCCGCTGCGCACGGGCCTGGTGTTCGACCACCCCACCCCGCGCCGGCTGGCCGCGCACGTGCACCGCTCGCTGTTCGACGCCGCCCCCGACCCGGTGGCCCCGGTCACCGTCCGGCCGGTGGCGGCGGACGACCCGGTGGTGATCGTCGGCATCGGCTGCCGCTTCCCCGGCGGAGTCTCCTCCCCGGCCGACCTCTGGGACGTGGTCGCCGGCGAGCGCGACGTCATCAGCGGCTCCCCGGCCGACCGGGGCTGGGCGCCCGGACCGGTCCGGCACGGCGGATTCCTGGACGGCGCCGCCGACTTCGACGCGGACTTCTTCGGCATCTCGCCGCGGGAGGCGCTGGCCATGGACCCGCAGCAGCGGCTGCTGTTGGAGACGGCGTGGGAGGCCTTCGAGCACGCCGGCATCGACCCGCACACCCTGCGCGGCAGCGCGACCGCCGTCTACGTCGGCGCCAGTGCCGAGGAGTACGGACCCCGGCGGCACGCGGCCCCCGAGCACCTGAACGGCTTCCTGCTGACCGGTGGTTCGCCGAGCGTCATGTCCGGCCGGATCGCGTACGCCTTCGGCTTCACCGGTCCGGCGCTGACCGTGGACACCGCCTGTTCCTCGTCACTGGTGGCGCTGCACCTGGCGGCGCAGGCCTTGCGCGGTGGTGAGTGTGCGTTGGGTGTGGTGGGCGGGGTGACGGTGATGTCGTCGCCGGGGACGTTCGTGGAGTTCTCGCGGCAGCGGGGGTTGGCGGCGGACGGTCGGTGCAAGTCGTTCTCGGCGGACGCGGACGGGACGGGTTGGTCGGAGGGTGTGGGGGTGCTGCTCGTGGAGCGGCTCTCGGATGCCCGTCGGTTGGGTCACCGGGTGTTGGCGGTGGTGCGGGGCAGTGCGGTGAATCAGGACGGTGCGTCGAACGGTCTGACGGCGCCGAACGGTCCTTCGCAGGAGCGGGTGATCCGGCAGGCGTTGGCGAGTGCGGGGTTGTCGGCTGCGGATGTGGACGCGGTGGAGGCGCACGGGACGGGGACGCGGTTGGGTGACCCGATCGAGGCGGAGGCGTTGCTGGCGACGTACGGGCGCGGGCGGGACGCGGACCGGCCGCTGTATCTGGGGTCGGTGAAGTCGAACATCGGGCATACGCAGGCGGCCGCGGGTGTGGCCGGTGTGATCAAGATGGTGATGGCGCTGCGCAGCGGTCTGCTGCCGCGTTCCCTGCACCTGGACACCCCGACACCCCACGTCGACTGGTCGGCCGGGGCGGTGGAGTTGCTGGGCGAGGCCCGGGAGTGGTCCGCGGGTGACCGTCCGCGTCGCGCCGGGGTCTCCTCGTTCGGGATCAGTGGCACGAACGCGCATGTGATCCTCGAAGAGGGGGATCCGGCGGCGGTCGCGGTGGGCGGTGACCGGGCGGCGATGCCGGTGGTGCCGTGGGTGGTGTCGGCGCGGTCGGCGGAGGCACTGGGCGGGCAGCTGGCCCGGGTGGCGGAGCTGGCTTCCTCGGGCGATGTCGACCCGGTGGATGTCGGGTGGTCGTTGGCGACGTCGCGGGCGGTGCTGGAGCACCGGGCGGTGCTGCTGGGCGCCGATGTCGTCACCGCCGGAGCGGGTGCGGTGCGGACCGGTGTGGGGTTCCTGTTCGCGGGCCAGGGTGGTCAGCGGGCGGGCATGGGGCGGGAGTTGTACGAGGCGTTCCCGGTGTTCCGGGCGGCGTTCGACGAGGTCTGTGCGGTGCTCGACGCGCCGGTGGCCGAGGTCGTCGCCTCGGGTGAGGGGCTGGGTCGTACCGGGTTGGCGCAGCCGGCGCTGTTCGCGCTGGAGGTGGCGCTGTTCCGGCTGCTGGCCTCCTGGGGTGTGGCTCCGCGTGTGCTGGTGGGGCATTCGGTGGGTGAGATCGCGGCGGCGCATGTGGCCGGGGTTCTGGATCTGGTGGACGCGTGTGCGTTGGTGTCGGCGCGGGCCCGGTTGATGGACGCGCTGCCCGCCGGTGGGGCGATGGTCGCGGTGGAGGCGGCCGAGGAGGAGGTCCTCGCGCTGCTCGCCGGGCTCGCGCAGGTGGGTGTCGCGGCGGTCAACTCGCCGACTTCGGTGGTGGTTTCGGGGGCGGAGGACGCGGTTCGTGCGGTTGTCGAGGCGCTGCCGGGCCGCCGCACCAAGCGGCTGGAGGTGAGTCACGCGTTTCACTCCCCGCTGATGGCCCCGATGCTGGAGGACTTCCGTGCGGTGGTGGCGGGTCTGGCCTTCCACCCGCCGCGCGTTGCGGCGGTCTCGACCGTCACCGGCCTGCCGGTCGACGGTGAGTGGTGCGACCCGGCCTACTGGGTGGAGCACGTGTCCCGCACGGTCCGCTTCGCGGACGCGGTCGAGGCGGCGGGTGTGGGCGCCTGGGTCGAACTCGGCCCGGACGGTGTGCTCTCCGCCCTCGTCGAGGCTGCCGCGCCCGCGCTGCGCGGGGACCGGCCGGAGGCCCGCCAGGTGGTGACGGCGCTCGCGCATGCCTTCGTCCACGGTGCCGATGTCGACTGGCCGGTGCTGTTCGCGGGGCATGACCCGCGTCTGGTCGAGCTGCCGACGTACGCCTTCCAGCGCGAGCGCTACTGGCTGGAGCCCGTCGCGGGTGACGTCGCCTCCGCCGGACTCACCGATGCCGCCCACCCGCTGCTCGCCGCCGTGGTCGAACTCCCGGACGGCGGGACGGTGCTGACCGGGCGGATCTCCCTCGCCACCCACCCCTGGCTGGCCGACCACGTGGTGCCCGGAGGACTGCTGCTCCCCGGGGCGGCCTTCGTCGAGCTGGCCGTCGCGGCCGGTGACCGCGTCGGCGCGCCCCGGATCGAGGACCTGACGGTGACCGCGCCGCTGCCCCTCGCCGAGCACGGCGTCGCTCTGATCCGGGTGACCGTGTCGGCCGAGGACGCCGCCGGGCGCCGGGACATCGCCGTCGACTCGCGGGCCGACGCCGAGGACGAGTGGACGCGCAACGCGAGCGGTCTGCTCGGCCGGGCCGTCGCCGAGCCGTCGGCCGCCGGGGCGTGGCCGCCGCCGGAGGCGGTCGAGGTCGACGCGACGGACGTCTACCGGCGGCTGGCCGAGCACGGCTACGCCTACGGACCGGCCTTCCGAGGGCTGCGGCGGCTCTGGCGGGCCGGTGCGGACCTCTGCGCCGAGGTCGAGCGGGCCGCGCCCGCCGAGGAGGCCTTCGTCGTCCACCCCGCGCTGCTCGACGCCGCCCTGCACCCGTGGCTGCCGGGCGCCACCACCGGGGACGGCCCGCGCCTGCTGCCGTTCGCCTGGCAGGGCGTGGAGGTCCACGCGACCGGCACCGGCCGGCTGCGGGTCCGGATCACCCCGGTGGGGCCCGACGCGGTGGCCCTGCACCTCGCCGACGCGGCCGGCCGGCCGGTGCTGACCGTCGACTCGCTCACCTGGCGCGAGGCACGCGGCCCCGCCGACGCCGCCGCCAGGCACCTCTTCCAGGTGGACTGGACCCCGGTCGGGACGGCCGGGGCCGAGGCCGCTGACCAGGTCGAGCTGGCCTGGGACGCCGATCCGGCCGCGCTGTCCGGTCCGGTGCCGGCGCTCGTCACGGTGTCGGTGCCCGCCGGTGGCGCGGACGTCGTCGCCTCGGCCCACGAGCTGACCCGGGGGGCGCTCCGACTGGTCCAGGGCTGGCTGGCGCAGGAGCGGTTCGCCGATGCCTGCCTGGCCTTCGTGCTCGACGAGACCGATGTGGCCGCGGCGGGCGTGCGCGGGCTGCTCCGGTCGGCGAGCACCGAGCACCCGGGGCGGTTCAGGATCGTCGCGGTGACCGGCCGGCCCGGCCCGGCGGCGCTGCCGCTGCCCGACGTGGCCGAGCCGGAACTGGCGCTGCGCGACGGCGTCGTCCTGGCGCCGCGGCTCGCCCGGCTGGCGCCCGCGGCGGACGCGCCGGAGCTCCGGTTCGACCCGGAGGGGACGCTGCTGCTCACCGGCGGCACCGGCGAGCTGGGCGCTTCGCTGGCCCGGCACCTGGTCCGCGTCCACGACGTCCGGCGGCTGCTGGTCCTGAGCCGCAGCGGCCCGGCGGCCCCGTCGGCGGCCCTGCTGCGGGACGAACTCGCCGAGCTGGGGGCCGAGGTGACCGTCGCCGCCTGCGACGCCGCCGACCGGGCGGCCCTGGACGCCGTGCTGCGCGACGTCCCGGCCGCGCATCCGGTACGGGCGGTGGTGCACGCCGCCGGTGTGCTGGACGACGGCATCGTCACCGCCCTGACCGCGGAGCGGGTGGACGCCGTCCTCCGGCCCAAGGTCGACGCCGCGTGGGCGCTGCACGAGGCGACCCGGGAGCTGGACCTCACCGCCTTCGTGCTCTACTCCTCGGTCTCGGCCCAGATCGGCGCGGCCGGCCAGGCCAACTACTCGGCCGCCAACGCCTTCCTCGACGCGCTGGCCGAGCACCGCGTCCGGCACGGCCTGCCGGCCACCTCCCTGGCCTGGGGCCTGTGGGCCCAGGCCGGCGGCATGGCCGAGAGCCTGACGGACACCGACATGGCGCGGATGGCCCGGACGGGCGTGCTCCCGCTGCCGCACGACACGGGGGTGCGGCTGTTCGACCTGGCGGTGCGGCAGAACCGCGCGCTGGTGGTGCCGATGCGCTTCGACTCCGCCGCCGTCCCGGGCGGCCCGGTGCCGCCACTGCTGCGCGGCCTGCTCCGCGCCGGAACCCCGGCGCGGCGCGGCGCCGCCGCCGGCCCGCTCGCCGGTGCGGCGGCGCTGCCGGTCGCCGACCGGGCGGCCGCCGTGACCGGGCTGGTGCGGGACACCACGGCCGCCGTGCTCGGCCACGCCGACGCCGACGCCCTCGACCTGGACCGGACCTTCCAGAGCCTCGGGCTGGACTCGCTGACCGCCGTCGAGCTCCGCAACGGCCTGGCCGCGGCGCTCGGCTCGCGGGTGCCGACCACGCTGGTCTTCGACTACCCGACGCCCCGGGCGGTGGTCGCCCACCTGCTGGCCGAGCTGACCGGCGAGCCCGCGGCCGAGGAGGCGCCGGGCCGGCCGGACCGGGCCACGGCCGACGAGCCGATCGCCATCGTCGCGATGGCCTGCCGCTACCCCGGTGAGGTGGACTCCCCGGAGGCCCTGTGGCGGGTCGTCGCCGAGGAGCGCGACGTGGTGTCCGGCTTCCCGCAGGACCGGGGCTGGCCGGCGGACCTGTACGACCCGGACCCCGAGCGGCCCGGCCACACCTACGCGACCGGCGGCGGCTTCCTGCACGGCGCCGCCGACTTCGACGCCGCGTTCTTCGACATCTCGCCGCGCGAGGCCCTGGGCATGGACCCGCAGCAGCGCCTGCTGCTGGAGACGGCCTGGGAGTCGCTGGAGCGTGCCGGGATCGACCCGGCCACCCTGCGCGGCAGCCGGACCGGCGTGTTCGCCGGGCAGATGTACCACGACTACGCGCCCAGCGTGGACCGGATGCCGGAGGACCTCGAAGGCATCCTGCTGACCGGCAACACCGGCAGCGTGCTGTCCGGCCGGCTCTCCTACGCCTTCGGTCTGACCGGCCCGGCGATCACGGTGGACACCGCCTGCTCCTCGTCCCTGGTGGCGGTGCACCTCGCCGCGCAGGCGCTGCGGGCGGGGGAGTGCACGATGGCCCTGGCCGGCGGCGTCACCGTGATGTCGACGCCCGGCACCTTCGTCGAGTTCGCCCGCCAGCGCGGCCTGGCCCCCGACGGCCGGTCCAAGCCGTTCTCGGCCGCGGCCGACGGCGTCGGCTGGTCCGAGGGCGTCGGGGTGCTCGTCCTGGAGCGGCTGTCGGACGCCCGGCGCAACGGGCACCAGGTGCTCGCGGTGGTGCGCGGCTCGGCGGTCAACCAGGACGGCGCGTCCAACGGCCTGACCGCGCCGAACGGCCCGTCGCAGCAGCGGGTGATCCGGCAGGCACTGGCGAACGCCGGGCTGACCCCGGCCGACGTGGACGTGGTCGAGGCGCACGGCACCGGCACCCGGCTCGGCGACCCGATCGAGGCGGAGGCCCTGCTGGCCACCTACGGCCGGGGCCGGGACGCGGACCGGCCGCTCTACCTCGGCTCGGTGAAGTCCAACCTCGGGCACACCCAGGCCGCCGCCGGCGTCGCGGGCATCATCAAGCTGGTCATGGCGCTGCGGCACGAGGTGCTGCCCCGGAGCCTGTACGCCGACGAGCCGTCCCCGCACGTGGACTGGACGGCGGGCGGGGTGGAGCTGCTCGCGGGCAGCCGGCCCTGGCCGGCCGGCGGCGCGGCCCGGCGCGGCGCGGTCTCGTCCTTCGGCATCAGCGGCACCAACGCCCACGTGATCATCGAGCAGCCGCCCGCCGCGGTGCCCGCCGTCCCCGTCGCCCCCGCCGCCCCGGCCGCCGTCCGGGCCCCGGGCGTCGTGCCGTGGGTGCTCTCGGCCCGGAGCCTGCCGGCCCTGCGGGCCCAGGCAGGCCTGCTCGCCGACCGACCGGCGGACGACCCGGCGCAGGTCGCCGCGGCCCTGCTCGCCACCCGGTCGGAGTTCGAGCACCGCGCCGTGGTGCTCGGCGACGGCGCCGAGGACCTGCGGGCGGCCCTGCGGGCCGTGGCCGCCGGGGAGCCGCACGCCCGGGCGGTGCTCGGCGAACGGACCGAGGAACCCGGCGACGTGGTGTTCGTCTTCCCCGGCCAGGGCTCCCAGTGGATCGGAATGGCCCGTGAACTGGTCGCCACCGCACCGGTGTTCGAGCAGGCCCTGCGAGCGTGCGACCGGGCGATCGGCGAGCTCACCGGCTGGTCGGTGCTGGCGGTCGTGACGGGCGCCGAGGACGCGCCCTCGCTGGACCGGGTCGACGTGGTGCAGCCCGCGCTGTTCGCGGTGATGGTGTCGCTGGCGGAGCTCTGGCGCTCGCTGGGCGTCCACCCCGCCGCCGTCGTCGGGCACTCCCAGGGCGAGATCGCGGCCGCCCACGTGGCGGGCGGCCTCTCGCTCGCGGACGCCGCCCGGATCGTGGTGCTGCGCAGCCGGGCCCTGACCGAACTGGCCGGCTCGGGCGGCATGCTGTCCGTCCCGCTGCCCGAGGCCGAGGTGACGGCCGCCCTGGCCGGCCGGGACGGCCGGCTCTCGGTCGCCGCGGTGAACGGACCGCGCGCGACCGTGGTGTCCGGCTGGGTCGACGCGCTGGACGCCTTCGAGGCCGAGCTGCTCGCGGCGGACGTCCAGGTGCGGCGGATCCCCGTCGACTACGGGTCGCACTCCGTCCAGGTCGAGCCGCTCCGGGAGCGGCTGCTCGCCGAACTCGGCCCGGTCGCCCCGGTCTCCGGCACCGTGCCGATGTGGTCCACCGTCACCGGCGGACGGCTCGACACGGCGGAGATGGGCGCCGCCTACTGGTACGAGAACCTCCGCCGCACCGTCCGCCTCGACGAGGTGGTCGGCGAGCTGCTGGCCACCGGGCACGGCGTGTTCGTGGAGTGCAGCCCGCACCCGGTGCTCACCGTCGGGATCCGCGACCGGGCCGAGAGCGGCGACCGGCCCGCGGTCGCGGTCACCGGATCGCTCCGGCGCGACCGGGGCGGCCTCGACCAGTTCCTGGGCAGCGCCGCCGAACTGTACGTGCGCGGGGTCCCGGTGGACTGGACGCGCCCGCTCGGCGCCGTCCCCGGCCGGCCGGTCGACCTGCCCACCTACCCGTTCCAGCGCGAGCGGTTCTGGCTCGGCCCCGTCACCGCCGCCACCGACGTCACCGCCGCCGGGCTGGCCGGCACCGGCCACCCGCTGGTCGGGACGGCCGTCGACCTGCCGGACGGCGGGCTGGTCCTGACCGGGCGGCTCGCCCTGGACACCCGGCCGTGGCTGGCCGACCACACCGTGTTCGACCGCGTCCTGGTACCCGGGACGGCCTTCGCCGACCTGCTGACCGCGATCGGCGACCGGGTCGGCGCACCCTGCCTGGAGGAGGTGACCATCACCGCCCCGCTGGTCGTGCCGGAGCGCGGCGGCGTCCTGGTCCGGGCCGTGGTGTCACCGGCCGACGAGGAGGGCCGCCGCCGGGTGAGCGTCCACTCCCGCACCGGGACGGACGAGGCCGCGCCGCCGTGGACCGACCACGTCGAGGCCGTACTCGGCTCGATCGGCGGCGCCCCGGTCGAGCTGCGCGCCTGGCCGCCCGCCGGCGCCGCCGAGGTGGACCTCGACGGGGCGTACGAGCGGCTCGCCGCCGACGGCTACCGGTACGGACCGGGCTTCCGCGGGCTGCGCCGGCTCTGGCGGCTGGGCGAGGACCTCTACGCCGAGGCCGTGCTGGAGGGCGAGCAGCCCGACGGCCACCTCGTGCACCCGGGCCTGTTCGACAGCGCGCTGCACCCCCTGCTGCTCGTCGACGACCGGGAGGGCGGACTGCCGTTCGCCTGGCAGGGCGTGCGGGTGCACGCCTCCGGCGCCACCCGGGTCCGTGCCCGGATCAGCCCGGTCGGCGCCGACGCGGTGTCGGTGGCGCTCGCCGACGGCACCGGCGCGCCGGTGCTGACCGTCGACTCGCTGGTCCTGCGGCCCGCCGCCCGCGCGGCGTTCGCCGCCGGGGCGGGGACGCCCGACGCGCTGCACCTGGTCGACCTGGTGCCGCTGCGGCCCGCGCCGGCGGACCCCGACACCACCGGCTGGGCCGTGCTCGGTGAGCTGCCCGACTGGTGGCCCGCCGAGCTGGGCCGGCCGGCCTCCTTCCCCGACCCGGCGGCCCTGGCCGCGTCGGCCGGCCCCCGCCCGGCCGTCGTCCTGGCGCCCGCGGACCTGCCGGCGGACCGGGCCGACGCGGGAGCGAGTGTCGCCGACGCCGCCCGCCGGGCCGTGCACCGGACGCTCGACCTGGTCCGGTCCTGGCTGGCGGACGAGCGGCTGGAGGGCACCGAACTCGTCGTGCTGACGGTCGACTCCCTCGCCGGCGACCCGGTCCAGGCCGGTGTCCGCGGCCTGCTGGCGACCGCCCAGACCGAGAACCCCGGGCGGTTCCGGCTGGTCGACCTCGACGGCGAGGCCGCCGCCCGGTCGCTGCCCGCCGCGCTGGCCACGGACGAGCCCCAGCTCGTGCTGCGCGGCGCCGAGTGCTTCGTCCCCCGGCTCGTCCCGGCGGCGAGCCGGCCGGCCCTCCCGGTGCCGGACTCCGCCGCCTGGCGGCTGGAGATCCCCGAGGTCGGCACGCTGGACAGCCTGGCGCTGGTGCCCGCCGACACCGCCGACCGGCCGCTGGAGCCGGGCCAGGTCCGGGTCGCCGTCCGGGCGGCCGGGCTGAACTTCCGGGACGTCCTGATGGCGCTCGGGATGTACCCGGGCGAGGTCGTCCTCGGCAGTGAAGGGGCCGGCATCGTCACCGAAGTGGCCCCGGACGTCACCGAGTTCGCTCCCGGGGACCGGGTGGTGGGGATGTTCTTCCACGCCTTCGGCCCGGTGGCCGTCGCCGACCGGCGCATGATCGCCCCGATGCCGGAGGGCTGGTCCTTCGCGGAGGCCGCGTCCGTCCCGGTCGTCCACCTCACCGCCTACTACGGCCTGGTGGACCTCGCCGGGCTGCGGGCCGGGGAGCGGGTGCTGATCCACGCGGCCACCGGCGGCGTCGGCATGGCCGCCGTCCAACTGGCCCGCCACCTCGGGGCGGAGGTCTACGGCACCACGAGCCCCGCCAAGCAGGGGGTGCTCCGTGACCTCGGCGTCGACGAGGCGCACCGCGCCTCCTCGCGGTCCCTCGACTTCGAGGAGCGCGTCCGCACCGCGACCGGCGGCCGGGGCGTCCACGTGGTGCTCAACTCGCTGGCCCGCGAGTACGTCGACGCGTCGCTGCGGCTGACGGTGCCGGGCGGCCGGTTCGTGGAGATGGGCAAGACCGACATCCGGGCCGCGGCCGACGTCGCACGCGACCACGAGGGCGTCACCTACCGCGCCTACGACCTCGTCGACGCCGGACCGGAGCGGATCGGGGTGATGCTGCGCGAGATCCTGGACCTCTTCCGGGCCGGCGCGCTGACCCTCTCACCGGTCCGGGCCTGGGACGTGCGCCGGGCCAGGGACGCCTTCCGGCACCTGCGCGAGGCCCGGCACGTGGGCAAGAACGTCCTGACCGTGGCGCCCGCGCTCGACCCCGACGGCACCGTCCTGATCACCGGCGCCACCGGGCTGCTCGGGGGGATGATCGCCCGCCACCTGGTGCACGCCCACGGTGTCCGGCACCTGCTGCTGGCGAGCCGCAGCGGCGCGGCCGCCGAGGGGGCCGGCCCGCTGGCCGCCGAACTCCGCGCGGCCGGTGCCCGGGTGACCCTCGCCGCCTGCGACACCGCCGACCGCGCGGCACTGGCCGGCCTGCTGGCCGACATCCCGGAGAAGCACCCGCTGACCGGCGTCGTCCACGCGGCCGGTGTCCTCGACGACGGGGTGCTCACCTCGCTCGACGCGGCCCAGGTCGACCGCGTCCTGCGGCCGAAGCTGGACGCCGCCTGGCACCTGCACGACCTCACCCGCGACCTCGACCTGGCCGCGTTCGTCCTCTACTCCTCCATCGCCGGCGTCAACGGCGCCGCCGGCCAGGCCAACTACGCCGCCGCCAACACCTTCCTCGACACCCTCGCCGCGCACCGCGCCGCGAGCGGCCGGGCCGGGCTCTCGCTCGCCTGGGGTCTGTGGGAGCAGGCCAGCGGAATGACCGGGCACCTCGCCGAGGCCGACCGCGCCCGGATGGCCCGCGGCGGGCTGGTGCCGATGACGGCGGAGGAGGGGCTGGCCCTCTTCGACGCCGCGCTCGCCGCCGGCGAGCCCGTGGTCGTCCCGGCCCGGCTCGACACCCGCACCCTGCGCGCCGACCCCGACGGCGTGCCCGCGCCGCTGCGCGACCTGGTGCGGACCGCGGTGGTCCGGCGCACCGCCGCGGCGGGCGGCGACGGATCGCAGTCCCTCGCCGAGCGCCTGGCCCGGCTGTCCGGGGCGGACCGGCGCAGCACGCTGCTCGACCTGGTCACCGCGCAGGTCGCCGCCGTCCTCGGGCACTCAGACCCGGCCCAGGTACGGGACGCCCGCGCCTTCAAGGAACTCGGCGTGGACTCGCTCACCGCGGTCGAACTGCGCAACCGGCTGGCCGCCCTGAGCGGCCTGCGGATGCCGGTGACCCTGGTCTTCGACCACCCCAGCCCGGCCCGGGTCACCGACCACATCCTCGGCGCGCTCGCGCTCCCCGAGGACGACGAGGACCCGGTGATGGCCGGCCTCCGGGCGGTCGGCGACTCCCTGGCGGGCGCCCTCACCGACGAGGAGTCGCGCCGCCGCGTCACCGCCCGTCTGCGGGAACTGCTGGACGCCTGCGCGGCGCCCGCCGCGGACGGCGCGGGGGACGACGACGACCTCGACGCGGCCACCGACGACGAGCTGTTCGCCCTGGTCGACCAGGACCGGCCCTAGGGCTTGTCGGACAAGGAGGGGTGTGCTTCCGCCGCCCACTGTTCCACCGCCCGATGCTCCACACCGCCTGTTCCACACCGCCTGCCGTATGCGACCGACCAGGGAGTGACCGCGCGTGTCCGACGAATCCAAGCTCCGCGAATACCTCAAGCGTTCGATCGCCGACGCGCGTGACGTGCGGAGGCAGCTCGAAGAGGTCCAGGAGAAGGCGAACGAGCCCATCGCCATCGTCGGCATGGCCTGCCGGTTCCCCGGCGGGGTCGACTCGCCCGAGGACCTGTGGCAGCTGGTCGCCGACGGCGTCGACGCCATCGGCGGGCTGCCGACCGACCGGGACTGGGAGCTCGACCGGCTCTACGACCCCGACCCGGAGGCCGCCGGTCACAGCTACGCCCGGGACGGCGGATTCCTCTACGACGCGGGCCTGTTCGACGCGGGCTTCTTCGGCATCTCGCCGCGGGAGGCGCTGGCCATGGACCCGCAGCAGCGGCTGCTGCTGGAGACGGCGTGGGAGGCCTTCGAGCACGGGGGCATCGACCCGGTTGCGCTGCACGGCAGCCGGACCGGGGTGTTCGTCGGGGCGAGCGGCCACGAGTACGGCCCCCGCGTCGACGAGACCCCGGCCGAGGTGGAGGGGCTCGTCCTCACCGGCGGCGCACCCAGCATCATGTCCGGCCGGGTCGCCTACACCTTCGGCTTCACCGGTCCGACCCTGACCGTCGACACCGCCTGCTCCTCCTCGCTGGTGGCCCTGCACCTGGCGGCGCAGGCCCTGCGCAACGAGGAGTGCCCGCTCGCGGTGGCCGCCGGGGTCACGGTCATGTCCACCCCCCGGACTTTCGTGGAGTTCTCGCGGCAGCGGGTCGGCGCGCCGGACGGCCGCTGCAAGTCGTTCTCGGCCGAGGCCGACGGCGCAGGCTGGTCGGAGGGTGTGGGGGTGCTGCTGCTGGAGCGGCTCTCGGACGCCCGGCGGCTCGGCCACCGGGTCTGGGCGGTGCTGCGCGGCAGTGCGGTGAACCAGGACGGTGCGTCGAACGGTCTGACGGCGCCGAACGGTCCTTCGCAGGAGCGGGTGATCCGGCAGGCGTTGGCGAGTGCGGGGTTGTCGGCGGCGGATGTGGACGCGGTGGAGGCGCACGGGACGGGGACGCGGTTGGGTGACCCGATCGAGGCGCACGCGCTGCTGGCGACGTACGGCCAGGACCGTGCCGAGGGCGAGCCGCTCTGGTTGGGCTCGGTGAAGTCGAACATCGGCCACACCCAGCACGCGGCGGGGATGGCCGGCGTGATCAAGATGGTGCTGGCGATGCAGCACGGGGAACTGCCCCGGAGCCTGTACGCGAAGGAACCGTCGCCGTTCATCGACTGGTCGGCCGGGGCGGTGGAGTTGCTGGGCGAGGCCCGGGAGTGGTTCCTGGGTGACCGTCCGCGTCGCGCCGGGGTCTCCTCGTTCGGGATCAGTGGCACGAACGCGCATGTGATCCTCGAAGAGGGGGATCCGGCGGCGGTCGCGGTGGGCGGTGACCGGGCGGCGATGCCGGTGGTGCCGTGGGTGGTGTCGGCGCGGTCGGCGGAGGCACTGGGCGGGCAGCTGGCCCGGGTGGCGGAGCTGGCTTCCTCGGGCGATGTCGACCCGGTGGATGTCGGGTGGTCGTTGGCGACGTCGCGGGCGGTGCTGGAGCACCGGGCGGTGGTGCTGGGTTCGGATGTCGTCACCGCCGGGGCGGGTGCGGTGCGGACCGGTGTGGGGTTCCTGTTCGCGGGCCAGGGTGGTCAGCGGGCGGGCATGGGGCGGGAGTTGTACGAGGCGTTCCCGGTGTTCCGGGCGGCGTTCGACGAGGTGTGCGCGGTGCTCGACGCGCCGGTGGCCGAGGTCGTCGCCTCGGGTGAGGGGCTGGGTCGTACGGGGTTGGCGCAGCCGGCGCTGTTCGCGCTGGAGGTGGCGCTGTTTCGGCTGCTCTCTTCCTGGGGTGTGGCACCGCGTGTGCTGGTGGGGCATTCGGTGGGTGAGATCGCGGCGGCGCATGTGGCCGGGGTTCTGGATCTGGTGGACGCGTGTGCGTTGGTGTTGGCGCGGGCGAGGTTGATGGACGCGCTGCCCGCCGGTGGGGCGATGGTCGCGGTGGAGGCGGCCGAGGAGGAGGTCCTCGCGCTGCTCGCCGGGCTCGCGCAGGTGGGTGTCGCGGCGGTCAACTCGCCGACGTCGGTGGTGGTTTCGGGCGTGGAGGGCGCGGTTCGTGCGGTTGTCGAGGCGCTGCCGGGCCGCCGGACCAAGCGGCTGGAGGTGAGTCACGCGTTCCACTCCCCGTTGATGGCTCCGATGCTGGAGGACTTCCGTGCGGTGGTGTCGGGTCTGGCCTTCCACCCGCCGCGTATTGCGGCGGTCTCGACCGTCACCGGCCTGCCGGTCGAGAACGAGTGGTGCGACCCGGCCTACTGGGTGGAGCACGTGTCCCGCACGGTCCGCTTCGCGGACGCGGTCGAGGCGGCGGGTGTGGGCGCCTGGGTCGAACTCGGCCCGGACGGTGTGCTCTCCGCCCTCGTCGAGGCTGCCGCGCCCGCGCTGCGCGGGGACCGGCCGGAGGCCCGCCAGGCGGTGACGGCCCTCGCGCACGCCTTCGTCCACGGTGCCGATGTCGACTGGCCGGCGCTGTTCGCGGGGCATGACCCGCGTCTGGTCGAGCTGCCGACGTACGCCTTCCAGCGCGAACGCTACTGGCTGAAGCCGGCGACACGCACCGGGGCGGGCAGCCCGGTCTCCCGCGATTCCCTGCTCTACCAGGTGGGTTGGCAACCACTCGACCTGCCGCTCCGGGATGCCGTGCCCGGCACCTGGCTGGTCGTCACATCGCCCGGACCGGACCGGGACGAGCTCCTGGCGGAGGCCGCCCGGCGCCTGGGGACCCTGGTCGAGAACGTCGTCCGGGTCGAGCTCGACCCCGCCGTCGAGCTCGACGAGCAGGCGGTCGCCGGGCTGCTGCGCCGGATCGCGGGCGAGGCGCCCCTCGCGGGCGCGGTGTCGCTGCTCGGTCCGCGTGCGGGGGCGCTGGTGGCGGTCGCCCGTGCGCTGGACACGATCCCGCTGTGGTGCCTCACGCGCAACGCCGTGGCGGCCACCGCCGAGGATCCGGCGGTGGATCCGGACGGCGCCGGCCCGTGGGCGGTCGCGCGTGTGCTCGGCTGGGAGCTGGCCGAGAGCTGGGGCGGAGTCGTCGACCTGCCCGCCGCGCCGACCGAGGAGGACTGGAACCGCCTGCGCGACGTGCTGGCCGCCGGCCAGGACGCGGACGATCAGCTTGCCGTGCGGGCCGGGCGGGTCCTCACCCGGCGGCTGCGGCCCGCGCGCGCCGGGGGCAGCGCGGTCGGCCTGAGCGGAACGGTCGCGGTCGTCGGTGACCTCGGGCCCCGGGCCGGTGTGCTCGCGGACTGGCTGCTGGGCGTCGGCGCCGACCGGGTCGTCCTGGTCGGCGCACCGGGCGGCACGGGCCGGGCGGACGAGGGAGTCGGCGAGCCCGGACTCCCGGACCGGGTCGAGCGCGCGGAGTGGAACGCCGCCACCCGGGCGGAGCTCGCCGGGAGCGCCGTCGTCCTGCTCGAAGAAGCACACGGCGACACCACGACCCTGACGGCCGAGCAGTGGCACCGGCTGGTCACCGCCCGGACGGAACAGCTGAAGGACCTGCACGAGTGGGCCGGGGCCGGGATGCTGCTGGTGCTCTGCTCCGCCGTCGGCGTCATCGGCGGCGCCGCGTCGCCCACAGTGACCCAGACCGCGGCGGAGGCCGTGGTCCGGCACCGCCGGTCCCTGGGCCTTCCCGGGCTGTCGGTGGCCGTCGGCCCGGACGAGGACGGGCCGGGCGCCCTCGGGTTCCGCCCGGTCGGTCTGCGCGAGGCGCTGGGGCTGGTGAGCACCGGCCGGGAGAACACCGTCGTCGCCGACGTCGACTGGGAGCAGGTGGTCTCGGCGCCGACCGTGGCGCGCGCCCACCGCTTCGTCGCCGAGCTGCCCGAGGTCAGGGCCCTGCTCGGGGCGGACGCCCGGGCACTGCGCGACCGGCTCGCCGGTCTGGCGGACGCGGACCGCCGCCAGGCGCTCGTCGCCCTGGTCCGGACCGAGGTCGCCGAGGTGCTCGGCTACGCGGAGTCCGGGCCCCTGGAGACCGCCCGCGCCTTCACCGAGCTCGGGCTGACCTCGCTGACCGCCGTCGACCTGCGCAATCGCCTGAACGCGCGGACCGGCCTCCGCCTGGCCGTCTCGCTCGCCTTCGACCGCCCCACGGTCGAGGCGGTCGCGGACCACCTGGCGGCGGAACTGCTCGGTGCGGACGACGACCGACTGCCCGTCGCACCGGCCGTGGTCACCGACGAACCGATGGCGATCGTCGGCATGGCGTGCCGCTTCCCCGGCGGGATCGGCTCGCCGGAGGACCTGTGGCGGGTCGTCGCCGACGGTGCCGACATGATCGAGCCGTTCCCCACCGACCGCGGCTGGAACATCGAGGACCTCTACGACCCGGACGCCGGCGCCCCGGGAAAGACCTACACCGCCGAGGGCGGCTTCCTCCGGGGGGCGACCGAGTTCGATGCCGGGTTCTTCGGGATCTCGCCGCGGGAGGCGCTGGGCATGGACCCGCAGCAGCGCCAACTGCTGGAGACGGCGTGGGAGGCGTTCGAGCAGGCCGGCATCGACCCCGCGGCGCTGCGCAACAGCCCGACCGGGGTGTTCGTCGGCGGCAACGGCCAGGACTACGCGACGTCCATGACCCGCGTCCCGGCCGGCGTCGACGGGTACCTGATGACCGGCAACGCGGCCAGTGTGCTGGCCGGCCGGATCGCCTACACCTTCGGCTTCACCGGTCCGACCCTGACCGTGGACACCGCCTGTTCTTCGTCGCTGGTGGCGCTGCACCTGGCGGTGCAGGCGTTGCGCGGTGGTGAGTGTGCGTTGGGTGTGGTGGGTGGGGTGACGGTGATGTCGTCGCCGGGGACGTTCGTGGAGTTCTCGCGGCAGCGGGGGTTGGCGGCGGACGGTCGGTGCAAGTCGTTCTCGGCGGACGCGGACGGGACGGGTTGGTCGGAGGGTGTGGGGGTGCTGCTCGTGGAGCGGCTGTCCGATGCCCGTCGGTTGGGTCACCGGGTGTTGGCGGTGGTGCGGGGCAGTGCGGTGAACCAGGACGGTGCGTCGAACGGTCTGACGGCGCCGAACGGTCCTTCGCAGGAGCGGGTGATCCGGCAGGCGTTGGCGAGTGCGGGGTTGTCGGCTGCGGATGTGGACGCGGTGGAGGCGCACGGGACGGGGACGCGGTTGGGTGACCCGATCGAGGCGGAGGCGTTGCTGGCGACGTACGGGCGCGGGCGGGATGCGGACCGGCCGCTGTATCTGGGGTCGGTGAAGTCGAACATCGGGCATACGCAGGCGGCCGCGGGTGTGGCCGGTGTGATCAAGATGGTGATGGCGCTGCGCAGCGGTCTGCTGCCGCGTTCCCTGCACCTGGACACCCCGACACCCCACGTCGACTGGTCCAAGGGCGCCGTCGAGCTGTTGAGCGAAGCCCGGGAGTGGGCTTCTGGCGAGCGTCCGCGTCGCGCCGGCATCTCCTCCTTCGGTGCGAGCGGCACGAACGCGCATGTGATCGTGGAGGAGGGGGATCCGGCGGCGGTCGCGGTGGACGGTGACCGGGCGGCGATGCCGGTGGTGCCGTGGGTGGTGTCGGCGCGCTCGCCGGAGGCACTGGGCGGGCAGCTGGCCCGGGTGACCGAGCTGGCCTCCTCGGGCGATGTCGACCCGGTGGACGTGGGCTTCTCGTTGGCGACGTCGCGGGCGGTATTCGAGCACCGGGCGGTGCTACTGGGCGCCGACGGCTCCGAACTCGTCGCGGCCGAGCCGGTGCTGTCCTCGCCGGGTGCGGTGCGGACCGGTGTGGGGTTCCTGTTCGCGGGCCAGGGTGGTCAGCGGGTAGGCATGGGGCGGGAGTTGTACGAGGCGTTCCCGGTGTTCCGGGCGGCGTTCGACGAGGTGTGTGCGGTGCTCGACGCGCCGGTGGCCGAGGTCGTCGCCTCGGGTGAGGGGCTGGGTCGCACCGGGTTGGCGCAGCCGGCGCTGTTCGCGCTGGAGGTGGCGCTGTTCCGGCTGCTCACCTCCTGGGGTGTGGCTCCCCGTGTGCTGGTGGGGCATTCGGTGGGTGAGATCGCGGCGGCGCATGTGGCCGGGGTTCTGGATCTGGTGGACGCGTGTGCGTTGGTGTCGGCGCGGGCGAGGTTGATGGACGCGCTGCCCGCCGGTGGGGCGATGGTCGCGGTGGAGGCGGCCGAGGAGGAGGTTCTCCCGCTGCTCGCCGGGCTCGCGGAGGTGGGTGTCGCGGCGGTCAACTCGCCGACGTCGGTGGTGGTTTCGGGTGAGGAGGACGCGGTTCGTGCGGTTGTCGAGGCGCTGCCGGGCCGCCGCACCAAGCGGCTGGAGGTGAGTCACGCGTTCCACTCCCCGTTGATGGCTCCGATGCTGGAGGACTTCCGTGCGGTGGTGTCGGGTCTGGCCTTCCACCCGCCGCGTATTGCGGCGGTCTCGACCGTCACCGGCCTGCCGGTCGACGGTGAGTGGTGCGACCCGGCCTACTGGGTGGAGCACGTGTCCCGCACGGTCCGCTTCGCGGACGCCGTCACCGAAGCCGGTGTGGACGCCTGGGTCGAACTCGGCCCGGACGGTGTGCTCTCCGCCCTCGTCGACGCTGCCGCGCCCGCGCTGCGCGGGGACCGGCCGGAGGCCCGCCAGGCGGTGACGGCCCTCGCGCATGCCTTCGTCCACGGTGCCGATGTCGACTGGCCGGCGCTGTTCGCGGGTCATGAACCGCGTCTGGTCGAGCTGCCGACGTACGCGTTCCAGCGCGAACGCTACTGGCTGGAGCCCGTCGCGGGTGACGTCGCCTCCGCCGGACTCACCGACGCCGCCCACCCGCTGCTCGCCGCCGTCGTCGAACTCCCCGACGGCGGAACGGTGCTGACCGGGCGGATCTCCCTCGCCACCCACCCCTGGCTCACCGGCCATGCGGTCCTGGGTTCGGTCCTGCTGCCGGGCTCGGCCTTCGTCGAGCTGGTGCTGACGGCCGGGCGGCGCGTCGGGTGCCCGAGGCTGGACGAGCTGGTGCTGTCCGCTCCGCTGGTGCTGCCGCGCTCGGGGGCCGTCCAGCTCCAGGTCGTGGTGGAGGCTCCGGACGGTTCGGGCAGCCGGGCCGTGGCGGTGTACTCGCGGCCGGCCGCCGACGACGCCGATCCCGAGTGGACCCAGCACGTGACGGGTTCGGTGGGTGCGGCCGAGGCGGAGCCCGGCGCGGGGGCCGACCAGCCGGCCGGCGATGCCGTCGAGCGCGATCTGACCGGCCTGTACGAGGAGTTGACCGATCGGGGCTATGCCTATGGCCCGGTGTTCCAGGGCCTGCGACGGCTCTGGAAGGCGGGTGACGAGGTCGTCGCGGAGATCGAGCTGCCCTCGGGCGCGCCCGGTGCGACCGGCGACTACGTCCTCCACCCCGCCCTGCTCGACGCGGTGGTGCACCCGTTGCTGCCGGGCGTGGTGGACGACGAGCGGGCGGCCGGGCTGCCGTTCGCCTGGAGCGGGGTGAGCGTGTTCGCGCCGGGGACGTCGCGGCTGCGGGTGCGGATCGTGCCGGTCGGTCCGGACACGGTGTCGCTGCACATGGCGGACGACGGCGGTCGGACGGTCGCCAGGATCGACTCCCTGGCGTGGCGGGAGGTGACCGCGGATGCCGTTCGGTCCGCCGGTCACGACGCGCTGTTCGAGGTGGTGTGGCAGCCGGTCGAGCCGGTGTCGGCGGCAGGCCCGGCGGAGTCCACCACGACGTGGGCGGTGCTCGGCGCACCGAGTGACGAACTCCCGCTCCACTACGCTGATGTGGCCGCGCTCGGTGCCGCGCTCGACGCGGGGGCGCCGCTGCCGCCGGTCGTGCTGGCCCGGCTGGCCGCCGGTGACCCGGCCGACCCGGCCACCACGGTGGGTGACGCGCTGGAGCTGGTCCAGGCCTGGTTGGCGGACACGCGGCTGACCGGGGCCCGGCTGGTGGTCGTCACCACCGGCGCCACCGGCGCCGCCGCTCCCGCCGCTCCCGCCGCTCCCGCCGGCCCGGACGCCACCGGCCCCACCGTCGTCGACCTGGCCGGAGCCGCGGCCTGGGGCCTGCTGAAGTCGGCGCAGACCGAGCACCCCGACCGGCTGGTGCTGGTCGACGTCGACGACCTGGACGCGGCCTGGCCGCTGCTGCCGGGCGCGGTGGCCTCCGGTGAGCCGCAACTGGCCCTGCGAGCAGGCACCGTACTGGCCCCCAGGGTGGCCCGGCCGTCGGCCGGGGGCGACGCCCCGGTGGCGTTCCCGGCCACGGGGACGACGCTGATCACCGGTGGTACCGGTGTGCTGGGCGGGATGTTCGCCCGCCACCTGGTGCGCACCCACGGCGTCCGCCGGCTGCTGCTGGCCGGCCGCCGGGGCCCGGACGGACCGGGCGTCGCCGAACTCGTCCGGGAGCTGGAGGAGTCGGGCGCCGAGGTCGAGGTGGCGGCCTGTGACGTGACCGACCGGGCGGCGCTGGCCGCGCTGCTGGCCGCCGTCCCCGCCGAGCACCCGCTGACCGCCGTCCTGCACCTGGCCGGGGTGGCCGACGACGGCGTCATCGACTCGCTGACCCGCCGCCGGGTCGCCGACGTGCTCGCGCCCAAGGCGGACACCGCCTGGCACCTGCACGAGCTGACCCTCGGCCTGGACCTGTCGGCGTTCGTCGTGTTCTCCTCGGTCGCCGCCACCTTCGGGGCGCCCGGACAGGGCAACTACGCGGCCGCCAACGGCTATCTGGACGCCCTGGCGCTGCACCGCCGGGCCCGGGGCCTCCCGGCGCTGGCCCTGTCCTGGGGCCTGTGGGCACGGGAGAGCGGCATCACCGGCCGGCTCGGCGCGGCGGACCTGCGCCGGCTCGCCCGGGCCGGGATCATCGCGCTGGACGACGCCACCGGCCTCGACCTGTTCGACGCGGCGCTCGCGGCGGGGCGGCCGTGGCTGCTGCCGATGCGGCTGGACACCAAGGCCCTGCGGGCCCAGGGCGAGGCGATGCCCGCGGTGCTGCGCGGCCTGGTCGGCCGGCCCCGGCGGGCCGGCGCGGCGGCCGGGGCGCCCGAGGAGACCCTGGTGGACCGGCTGGCGCGCACCGCGCCGGAGGACCGGGACGGGCTGATCGACGAGGTGGTGTGCCGCGAGATCGCGGTCGTCCTCGGCCACGCCGGGGCCGACGGGATCGACCGCGACCGGACCTTCGCGGAGCTGGGTTTCGACTCGCTGACCGCGGTGGACCTGCGCAACCGGCTGACCGCCCTGGCGGGGCGGCGCCTGCCGGCCACGCTGGCCTTCGACTACCCGACGCCGACCGCGCTGGTGGGCTATCTGCGCACCGAACTGCGGGCGCGGGTGCCGGAGGCCGGCCACCCGGTGCTGGACCGGCTGGAGGCGCTGGAGGCCACCACGGGCACGACCGGGCTCGACCCCGCCACCCGGGAGCAGGCGGTGGAGCGGCTGCGCGCGCTGCTCTCCCATTGGACGGCCGACACCGAGGCGGCCCAGGTCACCGAAAGGCTGGCCGACGCCTCCGCCGACGAGGTCTACGACTTTGTCACCAGGGAACTCGGGATCTCCCTCAGCTGAGCACGTCTGTACGCGACACCGATCGGGGCGGAAGAGATGGCGAACGACGAGAAGTTGCTGAACTACCTGAAGCAGGTCTCCGCGGACCTCTACCAGGCCCGGCACCAGCTGCGGGAGTTCGAGGAGCGAGACCAGGAGCCCATCGCGATCGTCGGGATGGGGTGCCGGTTCCCCGGTGGGGTGGCCTCGCCGGAGGACCTCTGGCGGCTGCTGGCCGACGGCGGTGACGCGATCACCCCGTTCCCCACCAACCGGGGCTGGCCGACCGACCTGTTCGACCCGGACCCGGACCGCACCGGCAAGACGTACAGCACGGACGGCGGATTCCTGCACGGCGCCGGGGAGTTCGACGCCGAGTTCTTCGGGATGAGCCCGCGGGAGGCGATGGGCGTCGACGCCCAGCAGCGGCTACTGCTGGAGACCGCCTGGGAGACGCTCGAACGGGCCGGGATCGACCCGACCTCCGTCCGCGACCAGCCGCTCGGGGTCTTCACCGGGGTGATGTACGCGGACTACGGGGCCCGCTTCCTGACCGCGCCGGAGGGTTTCGAGGGCTACCTCGGGCACGGCAGCGCGGCGAGCATCGCCTCCGGGCGGATCGCCTACAACCTGGGCCTGACCGGCCCCGCGATCACGGTGGACACCGCCTGCTCGTCGTCGCTGGTGGCGCTGCACCTGGCGATCCGGGCGCTGCGGGCGGGCGAGTGCTCGATGGCCCTGGCCGGCGGCGTCACCGTGATGTCCTCCCCGGCGGTCTTCGTCGAGTTCTCCCGCCAGCGCGGGCTCTCCTCCGACGGCCGCTGCAAGTCCTTCTCGGCCGCCGCGGACGGCGTCGGCTGGTCCGAGGGCGTCGGCCTGTTGCTGGTCGAGCGGTTGTCGGACGCCCGGCGCAACGGGCACCAGGTGCTCGCGGTGGTACGCGGCTCGGCCGTGAACCAGGACGGCGCGTCCAACGGTCTCACCGCGCCGAACGGCCCCGCCCAGCAGCGGGTGATCCGGCAGGCGCTGGCGAACGCCGGGCTGACCCCGGCCGACGTCGACGTCGTCGAGGCGCACGGCACCGGCACCCGGCTCGGCGACCCGATCGAGGCGGAGGCCCTGCTGGCCACCTACGGGCGCGAGCGCGCCGGGGACCGGCCGCTCTACCTCGGGTCGGTGAAGTCCAACATCGGGCACACCCAGGCCGCCGCCGGCGTCGCCGGCATCATCAAGCTGGTCATGGCCCTGCGCAACGGCGTCCTGCCCCGCACCCTGCACGTGGACGCCCCCTCCCCGCACATCGAGTGGGAGACCGGGGCCGTCCGGCTGCTCGACCGCGAGCAGGCCTGGGCGCCGGGGGACCGGCTCCGGCGGGGCGCCGTGTCCTCGTTCGGCATCAGCGGCACCAACGCGCACGTCGTGCTGGAGGAGGCACCCGAGGACGCGCCGGAGGCGGCCGAGGAGCCGGCCGCCGGGCCGGACCGGACGCCGGCCGTGCTGCCCTGGGTCCTCTCCGCCCGCAGCGCCGCCGCCCTGCGGGCACAGGCGGCCCGGCTGGCCGCCTGGCCCGCGCCCGACCTCGCCGACGCGGGCCGGTCGCTGCTCGCCACGCGCGCCGCGTTCGAGCACCGGGCGGTCGTGCTCGGGGCCGACCACGCGGAGCTGGTGGCCGGGCTCACCGCGGTGGCCGAGGACTCCGCCGGAGCGGTCGTGGGTACCGCCGGCGCGCCCGGCGGCACCGTCTTCGTCTTCCCCGGCCAGGGCTCGCAGTGGCTCGGCATGGCCGCCGAACTGCTCGACGGTTCACCGGCGTTCGCCGCCGCGATGGCCGAGTGCGACGAGGTGATCGGCGAGCTGACCGACTGGTCCGTGCTCGACCTGCTGGCCGAGACCGAGGACGAGTCCGCCCTGGCGCGCGTCGACGTGGTCCAGCCCGCCCTGTTCGCGGTCATGGTGTCGCTGGCGGCGGCCTGGCGGGCGATCGGGGTGGCCCCGGCCGCGGTGATCGGGCACTCGCAGGGCGAGATCGCGGCCGCCTGCGTCGCCGGCGCGCTGTCCCTGCGCGACGCGGCCCGCGTGGTGGTGCTGCGCAGCCGCGCGCTGACCGAACTGGCCGGCCTCGGCGGCATGGCGTCCGTCCCGCTGCCCCTCGCCGAGGTCGAGGAGCGGATCGCCGGGTACGGCGGGGCGCTCTCGGTGGCGGCCGTCAACGGCCCCCGGACGGTGGTCGTCTCCGGCTCCGCCGCCGAACTCGACGACCTGCTCGCCGTACTGACCGCCGAGGACGTCCGGGCCCGCCGCATCCCGGTGGACTACGCCTCGCACTCCGCGCACGTCGAGGGCATCCAGGACCGGCTGCTGGCCGAACTCGGCGACCTCGCACCGCGTTCCGCCGACACTCCGCTCTGGTCCACGGTGACCGGCGAGTGGCTGGACACCGCGGAGATGGACGCCCACTACTGGTACGAGAACCTGCGCCGCACGGTGCGCTTCGCCGACGGCACGGCGGCCCTGCTGGACTCCGGGCACCACGCCTTCGTGGAGCTCAGCCCCCACCCGGTGCTCACCATGGGCATCGGGGAGACGGCCGAGGAGCGCGGCGCCGAGCACGCCGTCGTGGTCGGCTCGCTGCGCCGCCACCACGGCGGCCTGCACCAGCTGCTGACCAACGCGGCCGCACTCCACGTGCGGGGCGTGCCGGTCGACTGGACGGCCCTGCTCGGCGGCCCGCGCCGACCGGTCGAGCTGCCCACCTACGCGTTCCAGCACACCGACTACTGGCTCCGCTCCGACGGCTCGGTGGGCGACGTCACGGCCGCCGGCCTCGGGCTCGCGGGCCACCCGTTGCTCGGCGCCTCGGTCGAACTGGCGGGCGGCGGCGTCGTCCTGACCGGTCGGCTCTCGCTGAGCAGCCACCCGTGGCTCGCCGACCACGCGGTGCTGGACACCGTGCTGCTGCCCGGTACCGGGCTGGTCGAGCTCGTCACCACGGCCGGCGACCGGGTCGGCTGCGGCCGGATCGAGGACCTCACGCTGACCGCACCGCTGCTGCTGCCCGCCCAGGGCGCCGTCCAGATCCAGGTCGTCATCGGCCCGGCCGACGAGCACGGCCAGCGCGAGGCGTCCGTGCACTCGCGGCCCGAACCGGCCGACGGGGCGGAGCCGGTCTGGACCGGCCACGCCACCGGGGTGGTCGCCCCCGGCGCCGGGGCACCCGCCGAGGTGGGCGCCTGGCCGCCGCCCGGCGCGGTCGAGGTGGACCTCGACGGCGTCTACGCCCGGCTGGCCGGGCTCGGCCACGGCTACGGACCGCAGTTCCAGGGCCTGCGCCGGGTGTGGCGGCGCGACGGCGAGCTGTTCGCCGAGACCGCGCTCAGCCCGGAACAGACCGCCGAGGCGGGCCGGTTCGTGCTCCACCCCGCCCTGTTCGACGCCGCCCTGCACCCGCTGCTGCGCGGTGTCGCCGACGACGGCCGGCACGGCGGCCTGCCGTTCGCGTGGAGCGGCGTCGAGGTGCACGCCTCCGGCGCCACCCGGCTCAGGGTCCGGCTCACCCCGACGGGGCCCGACTCCGTCGCGCTGGCCCTCGCCGACGCCGACGGCGCGCCCGTCGCCACCGTCGCCACGCTGACCTGGCGCGAGGTCGACCCGGCGGCGCTGCGCGGCGCGGCCCGCGACCACGACGCGCTGTTCCGGATCGACTGGCGTCCGGCCGCCGCCACCCGGCCGGCGCCCGAGCAGCCGGTCCTGCTGGCCGGCGCGGACCTGGCCGGGGCCTTCCCCACCGCCCCCGGGCACCCGGACCTGGCCGCGCTGCGCCGGGCACTGGACGACGGCGCACCCGTGCCCGAGCTGGTCCTGACCGGCCTCGCGCCGGGTACCGGCGACCCGCTCGCGGACACCCACACCGCCGTCACCGGGACGGCCGCCCTGCTCACCGACTGGCTGTCCGACGAGCGGCTGGCCGGTACCCGGCTCGCCGTGGTCACCCGGGGGGCCGTCGACGGCACCGACCTGGCGTCCGCGAGCGTCCGCGGCCTGGTGCGGGCCGCCGCCACCGAGCACCCCGGGCGCTTCCTGCTCGTCGACTCGGCCGACGGCTCCGCGCCGGGCGGCGAAACGGCCCAGGCGTCCTCCGACGCCTGGGCGGCGGCCCTGGCCGTCGACGAGCCGGAAGTCCTGCTCCGCGACGGCGCCGTCCTGGTGCCCCGCCTGGCCCGCCTGCCCGCCGCCGACACCGCCGCCGACACCGCTACCGACTCCGCTACCGACACCGGCACCGACACCGACTCCGTTACCGACACCGCCGGGGCCGGCCCGTTCGACCCCGACGGCACCGTGCTGGTCACCGGCGCCACCGGCGCCCTCGGCACCCGGCTCGCCCACCACCTGGTCCGCGAGCACGGGGTGCGGCACCTCCTGCTGGTCAGCCGCTCCGGCCCGGCCGCGCCCGGCGCCGCCGCCCTGCGGGACGAGCTGGCCGCGCTCGGCGCCGAGGCCACCGTGGCGGCCTGCGAAGTCGGCGACCGGGCCGCGCTCGCCGCCCTGCTCGCCGCCGTCCCCGCCGACCGGCCGCTGCGCGCGGTCGTGCACACCGCCGGCGTCCTCGACGACGGGCTCGTCACCTCGCTCACGCCGGAGCGGTTCGCCACCGTGCTGCGCCCGAAGGCCGACGCGGCCTGGCACCTGCACGAACTCACCCGGGAGCTCGATCTCACCGCCTTCGTCCTCTACTCCTCGGCCGCCGCCACCTTCGGCGGCGCGGGCCAGGCCAACTACGCGGCGGCCAACGCCTTCCTCGACGCCCTGGCCGCCCACCGGGGCCGACTCGGCCTGCCGGCGACGACGCTCGCGTGGGGGCTCTGGGAGTCCGGCGGCGCGATGACCGGCGAACTGACCGGCACCGACCGCGAGCGGATCGCCCGGGCCGGTATGCGCCCGCTCGGCGACGCGGACGGCCTCGCCCTGTTCGACACGGTGCTGCGGGAGCGCCGCGGCTGGGCGCTGCCCACCCGGCTCGACCTGGCCGCCCTGCGCGGCCTCGGCAGCCAACTCCCGCCCCTGCTCAGCGGACTGGTCCGGCCCACCGCGCGCCGCGGCACCGCCGGAACGGGCGAGAGCGCCTCCGCCCTGGCCGGCCGGCTGGCCGGGCTCGCTCCCGCCGACCGCACCCGGGCCCTGGCCGACCTCGTCCGCACCCAGGTCGCCGAGGTGCTCGGGCACCGCGACGGGTCAGCCATCGAGGCGGACCGGCCGTTCACCGAGCTGGGCTTCGACTCGCTGACCGCCGTCGAACTGCGCAACCGGCTCAGGAACGCGACCGGCCTGAAGCCCTCCGCCACCCTCGTCTTCGACTACCCGAGCGTGGCCGCGCTCACCGCCCACCTCGACGCCGAACTCGGCGGCGCGGCGGTGGCCGGCCCGGAGACCCTCCCGGTCCCGTCCGCGGCCTCGCCCGACGACGACCCGATCGTCATCGTCGGCATGGCCTGCCGCTACCCCGGCGGGGTCGACTCGCCGGAGGACCTGTGGCAGCTGGTCACCGACGGCGTGGACGCCATCCGGCCGTTCCCCGCCGAACGCGGCTGGAGCATCGAGGACCTGTACGACGCCGACCCGGACGCGCCCGGCAAGACCTACACGGTCGAGGGCGGCTTCCTGGACGACGTGGACCGGTTCGACGCCGGGTTCTTCGGGATCTCCCCGCGGGAGGCCCTCAGCATGGACCCGCAGCAGCGCCTGCTGCTGGAGACCACCTGGGAGGTGTTCGAGCACGCGGGCATCGACCCGCAGTCGCTGCGCGGCAGCCAGACCGGCGTCTTCGCCGGCATCAGCGGCCAGGACCACGCGGGGATCCTCGCCAAGGCCCCCGAGTTCGAGGGTTACCTGCTGACCGGCAGCGCGGGCGCGATCGCCTCCGGCCGGATCGCCTACACCTTCGGCTTCACCGGTCCGACGCTGACCGTCGACACCGCCTGCTCCTCCTCGCTGGTGGCCATCCACCTGGCGGCGCAGGCGCTGCGCAACGGCGAGTGCTCGATGGCGCTGGCGAGCGGTGTGATCGTGATGTCCACCCCGACCCTGTTCGTGGAGTTCTCACGGCAGCGGGTCGGCGCGCCGGACGGCCGCTGCAAGTCGTTCTCGGCGGCCGCCGACGGCGCGGGCTGGTCCGAGGGCGCCGGCGTGCTGCTGCTGGAGCGGCTCTCGGACGCCCGGCGGCTCGGCCACCGGGTCTGGGCGGTGCTGCGCGGCAGTGCGGTGAACCAGGACGGTGCGTCGAACGGTCTGACGGCGCCGAACGGTCCCTCGCAGGAGCGGGTGATCCGGCAGGCTCTGGCCAGCGCCGGGCTGTCGGCGGCGGACGTGGACGCGGTGGAGGCACACGGGACGGGCACCCGGCTGGGTGACCCGATCGAGGCGCAGGCCCTGCTGGCGACGTACGGGCGCGACCGCGACGCGGACCGGCCGCTCTACCTCGGGTCGGTGAAGTCGAACATCGGCCACACCCAGCACGCGGCGGGGATGGCCGGCGTGATCAAGATGGCGCTGGCGATGCGGCACGGCGTCCTGCCCCGGACGCTCCACCTGGACGAGCCCAGCCCCTACGTCGACTGGTCGGCCGGGGCGGTGGAGTTGCTGGGCGAGGCCCGGGAGTGGTCCGCGGGTGACCGGCCGCGTCGCGCCGGGGTCTCCTCGTTCGGGATCAGTGGCACGAACGCGCATGTGATCGTGGAGGAGGGGGATCCGGCGGCGGTCGCGGTGGGCGGTGACCGGGCGGCGATGCCGGTGGTGCCGTGGGTGGTGTCGGCGCGGTCGGCGGAGGCGCTGGGCGGGCAGCTGGCCCGGGTGGCGGAGCTGGCGTCCTCGGGTGATGTCGACCCGGTGGACGTGGGCTTCTCGTTGGCGACGTCGCGGGCGGTGTTCGAGCACCGGGCGGTGCTGCTGGGCGCCGACGGCTCCGAACTCGTCGCGGCCGAGCCGGTGTTGTCCTCGCCGGGTGCGGTGCGGACCGGTGTGGGGTTCCTGTTCGCGGGCCAGGGTGGTCAGCGGGTGGGGATGGGGCGGGAGTTGTACGGGGCGTTCCCGGTGTTCCGGGCGGCGTTCGACGAGGTGTGCGCGGTGCTCGACGCGCCGGTGGCGGAGGTCGTCGCCTCGGGTGAGGGGCTGGGTCGTACGGGGTTGGCGCAGCCGGCGCTGTTCGCGCTGGAGGTGGCGCTGTTTCGGCTGCTCTCTTCCTGGGGTGTGGCTCCGCGTGTGTTGGTGGGGCATTCGGTGGGTGAGATCGCGGCGGCGCATGTGGCCGGGGTTCTGGATCTGGTGGACGCGTGTGCGTTGGTGTCGGCGCGGGCGAGGTTGATGGACGCGCTGCCCGCCGGTGGGGCGATGGTCGCGGTGGAGGCGGCCGAGGAGGAGGTCCTCCCGCTGCTCGCCGGGCTCGCGGAGGTGGGCGTCGCGGCGGTCAACTCGCCGACGTCGGTGGTGGTTTCGGGGGCGGAGGACGCGGTTCGTGCGGTTGTCGAGGCGCTGCCGGGCCGCCGCACCAAGCGGCTCGAGGTCAGCCATGCGTTCCACTCCCCGCTGATGGCCCCGATGCTGGAGGACTTCCGTGCGGTGGTGTCGGGTCTGGCCTTCCACCCGCCGCGCCTTGCGGCGGTCTCGACCGTCACCGGCCTGCCGGTCGACGGCGAGTGGTGCGACCCGGCCTACTGGGTGGAGCACGTGTCCCGCACGGTCCGCTTCGCGGACGCCGTCACCGAAGCCGGTGTGGGCGCCTGGGTCGAACTCGGCCCGGACGGTGTGCTCTCCGCCCTCGTCGAGGCTGCCGCGCCCGCGCTGCGCGGGGACCGGCCGGAGGCCCGCCAGGCGGTGACGGCCCTCGCGCACGCCTTCGTCCACGGTACGGACGTCGACTGGCCCACCCTGTTCGCGGGGCATGACCCGCGTCTGGTCGAGCTGCCGACCTACGCCTTCCAGCGCGAGCGCTACTGGCTGGAGCCGGCGGCCGGGGGCGATGTGTCCTCGGCGGGGCTGTCCGACACCGGGCACCCGCTGCTCGCCGCCTCGGCCGAACTCCCGGACGGCGGAGCGCTGCTGACCGGGCGGATCTCCCTCGCCACGCACCCCTGGCTGGCCGACCACGCGATCGACGGGCTGGTCGTGCTCCCCGGTTCGCTGCTGCTCGACCTGGTGATCGCCGCCGGTGACCGGGCAGGCGCGCCCCGGGTGGCGGAGGCGACGGCGACGGCGCCGCTCGCCCTGCCGGAGCAGGGCGCGATCCGGGTCCAGGTGGTCGTCGGGGCGGCGGACGGCGCCGGCCTGCGGTCGGTCGTCGTGCGGTCGTGCCCCGAGGCGGGCGACGGCGAGGAGTGGACCGTCCATCTGACGGCCGCCGTCGGTGCCGAGCGGGAGCCGGCCGGTCCGGTGGTCTGGCGGCCGGGCACGGAGCTCGCCGCCGACACGGTGGCGGAGCGGATCGCCGACCAGGGCATCGCGTACGGACCGGCGTTCCCGGGGCCGCGGCGGGTCTGGCAGGAGGGGGCCCGGGTGTGGGCCGAGGTCGAACTGGCCGAACCGGGGGCGTTCGTCCTGCACCCGGCGCTGTTCGACGCGGCGGTCCGGGCGTGGACCGCCGCCCGGGACGCGTCGGGGCCGCTGGTGCCGGTGTCCTGGACGGAGGTGCAGGTGCACGCCGCCGGGGCCACCGCCGTCCGGGCCGTGATCGGCCGCGCGGAGGCGACGGGGGCGACGGAGTCGGGCCAGGACACGGACGCGGACACCGTGTCCGTGGTCCTGACGGACCACGACGGCATGGTGGTCGCCTCGGCCGGTTCGGTGCGGCTCGCGCCGGCGCCGTCCGCCGGGCGGCGTGGCGAGCCGGACGCCCTGTTCCGGCTGGAGTGGCAGCCGGCCGCCACCGCGGCGCCGGTGGACCGTGCCGACTGGGCGGTCCTCGGCGACCGGCCCGGCGGCCCGGAGGGCATCCGCGCGTTCGCCGGTCTCGGTGCGCTGGCCGCCGCGGTCGACACCGGCACGGCAGTGCCGCCGGTGGTGCTGGTCCGGGTGACGGCGCCCGCCGGGGACGTACCGGCCGCCGCCCACACGGCGGTCCGGGAGGCGCTGGCGCTCGTCCAGGAGTGGCTGGCCGACGAGCGGTTCGCCGAGTCCCGGCTGGTGTTCGTCTGCGCCGGGGCGACCGACGGCGGCGATCCGGTGGCCGCCGCCGTCTGGGGGCTGGTCCGCTCCGCGCGGTCGGAGCACCCGGGCCGGTTCGGGCTGCTGGACGCGGACCTGGACCGGGCGGCGGACGCGGCCGCACTGGCCGCGGCCCCGCTCAGGGCGGAGACGGAGGTGGCCGTCCGGGACGGCGCGCCGCTGGTGCCCCGGCTGGCCCCGGTGGTCCGGGCGGTCCCGGCCGAACAGGCCCCGGACCGGGCGTTCCCGGCCCTGGACCCGGCGGGCACGGTGCTGGTCACCGGCGCCACCGGTGTGCTGGGCCGCCTGGTGGCCCGTCATCTGGTGACGGCCCACGGGGCCCGCCGACTGCTGCTGATCAGCCGGAGCGGTCCGCGGGCCGAGGGCGCCGAGGAGCTGCGGGCCGAGCTGACCGGGCTGGGGGCGGAGGTCGTCCTCACGGCCTGCGACGCCGCCGACCGTGACGCGCTGGCCGGGCTGCTGGCCGCGATCCCGGCGGCGCACCCGCTCACGGCCGTCGTCCACACGGCGGGTGTGCTGGACGACAGCCTGATCACGTCGATGACCGCCGAGCAGGCGGCCGGGGTGCTGCGCCCGAAGGTGGACGCGGCCTGGCACCTGCACGAGCTGACCCGCGGGCTGGACCTCTCGGCCTTCGTGCTCTACTCCTCGGCCAGCGGTGTGCTGGGCGGCGTCGGCCAGGCCAACTACGCGGCGGCCAACGCCTTCCTGGACGCGCTCGCCGCCCACCGGGCCGGGCTCGGCCTGCCCGCGACCTCGCTGGCGTGGGGCCTGTGGGCCGACGCCAGCGCGATGACCGGGCACCTCTCGGAGCTGGACCTGCGCCGGCTGGCCCGGGGCGGGCTGGTGCCGCTGACCGCGCGGGACGGCATGGCGCTGTTCGACGAGGCCGTCGGCACCGGTGAGCCGCTGCTGGCGGCGGTCCGCTGGGACGTGGGCGCGCTGCGTGCGCAGGGGTCGGCCCTGCCGTCGGTGCTGCACGGTCTGGTCCGGGGCCCGTCCGGCCGTCGGCAGGCCTCGGCCGGCCGCTCCGGGGCGCTGCTGGACCGGCTCGCCGCGGTCGGCGGGGCGGAGCGCGACCGGATCCTGCTGGACGCCGTGCGGGAGGCGATCGCGACCGTGCTCGGTCACGACGGCACCCAGCGCGTCCAGCCGGACCGGGTCCTCTCGGAGCTGGGGTTCGACTCGCTGACCGCGGTCGAACTGCGCAACCGGCTAGGCCTGCTGACCGGGCTGCGGCTGCCCACGGCGCTGGTCTTCGACCACCCGACGGCCGCGGCGATCGCCGCCCACCTGGCCGAGCGCCTGGTGCTGCCCGGTACGCGGGAGGACCACCCGGTGGCGAGCGTCGGCGAGGAACTGGACCGGCTGGAGGCGGCACTGGCCGCCACCTCGGTGACGGACCTGGACGGCCGGGCGGTCGCGACCAGGCTGGAGACGCTGCTCGCCCGGTGGCGGGACGCCATGGCCCGCCCCGAGGAGGCGGCGGATTCGGAGCGGATCGCCAGCGTCTCGGTGGACGAGCTCTTCGACATCATCGACGCCGAACTCGACCCCCAGTGATCGGACCAGTGACCGGACCGGTGACCGGACCGGTGACCGCTCCGGTGACCGCTCCGGTGATCGGACCAACGGCCGAAGCGGTGACCGGACCAGTGACCGTCCCGGTCGCCGGCCCGGGGAACGACCCGCACACGACGCAGCACGGAAGGGAACGACAGGTGTCGGAGCAGGACAAGGTCGTCGAGTATCTGCGACGGGTGACCGCCGACCTCAAGCGGTCGCGCCAGCGGGTGCGCGAGCTGGAGGACCGCGAGCACGAGCCGATCGCGATCGTCGGCATGGCCTGCCGCTACCCCGGCGGGGTCCGGTCGCCGGAGGACCTCTGGCGGCTGGTGGAGGACGGGCGCGACGCGATGTCGGAGTTCCCGACCGACCGGGGCTGGCCGGCCGACCTCTACCACCCGGACCCGGACCACCCGGGCACCACCTATGCGCGGGCGGGCGGATTCCTCTACGGCGCACCGGAGTTCGACGCCGGGTTCTTCGACATCTCGCCGCGCGAGGCGCTCGCCATGGACCCCCAGCAGCGGCAGCTGCTGGAGACCGCGTGGACCGTCGCGGAGGGCGCCGGGATCGACCCGCTGACCCTGCGCGGCAGCGACACCGGGGTGTTCGTCGGGGCGATGTACCAGAACTACGCGCTGCGGCAGAGCACGGTGCCCGAGGAGGTGGCGGGTTACCTGATCAGCGGCAGCGCCGACAGCGTCGTCTCCGGCCGGATCTCCTACGCGATGGGGCTGGTGGGCCCGGCGGTCACCGTCGACACGGCGTGCTCCTCGTCGCTGGTGGCGATCCACCTGGCCGCCCGGGCCCTGCGGGCCGGCGAGTGCTCGCTGGCCATGGCGGGCGGCGTGACGGTGATGTCGACGCCGACGCTGTTCATGGAGTTCTCCCGCCAGCGCGGGCTGTCCGCCGACGGCCGCTGCAAGTCGTTCGCGGCGGCCGCCGACGGGACGGGCTGGTCCGAGGGCGTCGGCCTGGTGCTGCTGGAGCGGCTGTCCGAGGCGCGGCGCAACGGCCACCGGGTGCTCGCGGTGCTGCGCGGCAGCGCGGTGAACCAGGACGGTGCCAGCAACGGTCTCACCGCGCCGAACGGGCCGTCCCAGCGCCGGGTGATCCGCCGGGCCCTGGCCGACGCGCGGCTGACCACGCAGGACGTGGACGTGGTGGAGGCGCACGGCACCGGCACCCGGCTCGGCGACCCGATCGAGGCGGAGGCCCTGCTGGACACCTACGGCCGGGACCGCCCGGACGGCCCGCCGCTGTACCTGGGCTCGGTGAAGTCGAACATCGGGCACACCCAGGCCGCCGCCGGGGTCGCCGGGGTGATCAAGGCGGTCATGGCGATGCGGCACGGGGTGCTGCCCCGGACGCTGCACGTGGACGCGCCGTCCCCGCACGTGGACTGGGCCTCCGGCGCGGTGTCGCTGCTGGCCGAGCCGGTGGCGTGGCCGGAGACCGGGCGGCCGCGCCGGGCGGCGGTGTCGGCGTTCGGGATCAGCGGCACCAACGCGCACCTGGTGCTGGAGCAGGCCCCGGCGGTCGAGGAGCCGACCGGGGAGCCGACCAGGGAGCCGACCGGGGAACCGGCCGACGGGGCGGTGGCGCGCGGCACGCTGCCGTGGGTGGTGTCCGGGCGCGGTCCCGAGGCGCTGCGCACCCAGGCGGCCCGGCTCGCCGACTTCCTGACCGCCGGGTCCGCCGCCGGATCCGCGCCCGGACCGGTCGACGTCGCGTGGTCGCTGGCCACCAGCCGCCCGGCGCTGGAGGACCGGGCCGTGGTGCTGGGCGACAGCCCGCAGGAGTTGCTCGACGGCCTGCGGGCCGTCGCGGCCGGCACGGCCCACCCCGCCGTCGTGCGGGCCGAGGGCGTGGCCGGGACGGGCCGCGGCGTGGCGTTCCTGTTCACCGGCCAGGGCGCCCAGCGGGCCGGTATGGGCACCGGGGCGGCCGAGGCGTTCCCGGTGTTCGCGGCGGCGCTCGACGAGGTGTGCGCCGCGTTCGACCCGCTGCTGGGCGTCCCGCTGCGGGAGGCGATGGCCACCGGGGTCGCCGCCGACGGCCGGTCGCTGGACCGGACCGATCTGGCCCAGCCCGCGCTGTTCGCCCTCCAGGTCGCGCTGGTCCGGCTCGCGCGGTCGTGGGGCATCCGGCCGGCGGCCGTGGCCGGCCACTCGATCGGCGAGCTGACGGCCGCGTACGTCGCGGGCGTCTGGTCGCTCCCCGACGCCTGCGCGGTGGTGGCGGCCCGCGGCCGGCTGATGCAGGCGCTGCCGACGGGTGGCGCGATGCTCGCGGTGCAGGCCGAGCCGGACCGGGTGCTCGGCTGGGTGGCCGAGCAGGAGGCCCGGACCCCGGGGCAGCTGGCGGTCGCCGCGGTCAACGGCCCGACGTCGGTGGTGGTCTCCGGCCGGGCGGACGCGGTCGAGGGGGTCGGCCGGGTGGCCCGCGCGGCGGGCTGCCGGGTCAAGGCGCTCACGGTGAGCCACGCCTTCCACTCGCCGCTGATGCGGCCGATGCTCGACGCGTTCGGCGAGGTGCTGGCGGGGGTGACCACCCGCTCGCCCGAGCTGCCCGGGGTCGCCGCGGTGACCGGCCGGTGGAGTGACGGGGCGTCCTGGGGCTCGGCGGCCTACTGGGTGGACCAGGTCTGCGCGCCGGTCCGCTTCGCGGACGTGACGGCCACCCTGCTCGCGGACGGGTTCGACACCTGCCTGGAGGCCGGCCCGGACGGGGTGCTGTCGGCGCTGGTCGCGGAGTCCGCCTCGGCGGGGCGGCCCGCCGAGGCCGGCCCGGCGGGCGAGCTGCCGGGCGTCCCGCTGGCCGTCCCGCTGCTGCGCCGGGACCGCCCGGAGCGCGGCGCCGCGCTGACCGCCGCCGCGGCCCTGTTCACGGCCGGCGTCCCGGTCGACTGGGCCGGCGTGGTCTCGGCCGGGGCCGACGGCAGCCCCCGGCGGGTGGACCTGCCGACGTACACGTTCCGGTCCGACCGGTACTGGCTGTCCCACGAGGAGGGCGCCGACCCGGCCGCCCCGGCCGGGCGGACCGACCCGGAGTTCTGGCGGCTGGTGGACCAGGGCGACCTCGAAGAGCTCACCACCGCCCTGGAGTTGACGGGCGACGTGCCACTGAGCCGGGTGCTGCCCGCACTGTCGGCCTGGCACCGCTCGCGGCAGGCCGGCGAGCAGGCGGCCGACTGGCAGTACCGCACACGCTGGCAGCGGCTGCCCGAGGCCGCCCTGACCGACCAGGCTGCCCCGGCCGACCCCGCCACCGCGCCCGGCCGCTGGCTGGTCGTTGTCCCGGAGGGGGAGGGCGACCGGCCGTGGGCGGCGGAGGTGGTCGCGAGCCTGCGCGGGCGCGTCGAGCCGGTGATCGTGCCGGTGGCCGCTCGCGCGGAACTCGCCGACCGGATCCGCGGCGCCCTCGCCGACACCCCGGCCCGCGCCGCCGACGCCGCCCCCGCCGATGCCCCCGCCCTGCGCGGCGTGCTCTGCCTGGCGGGCGTCGACGAGCGGCCCGAGCCGGACCACCCCGAGATCACCCGCGGCCTCGCCGGCGCCCTCGCGGTCCAGCAGGCCGTCACCGACCTCGGCCTCGACGTCCCGCTCTGGACGGCGACCAGGGACGCCGTCCCGGCGACCCCGCAGGACGGCCTCGGCGGCTACGCCCAGGCCCCGCTCTGGGGGCTCGGCCAGGTCGCCCGGCTGGAACAGCCGCTGACCTGGGGCGGCCTGGTGGACCTCCCGGCCGCGCCGGACGGGCGGACCGGCGCCCGGCTCGCCGGCCTCCTCACCGGGGCGACGGGCGAGGACCAGGCCGCGATCCGCGGCGACGCGGTGTTCGCCCGCCGGCTGGTGCGGGCCCGGCCCGGCCCGACGCCGCCGCGCTGGCGGCCGTCCGGCACCGTCCTGGTGACCGGCGGCACGGGCGCGCTGGGCGCCGAAGTGGCCCGCTGGCTCGCCCGGGAGGGCGCCGGGCACCTGGTGCTCACCGGCCGCCGGGGCGCCGACGCACCGGGCGCCGAGGAGCTGGCCGCCGAACTGGCCGCGCTGGGCGCCGAGGTGAGCATCGAGGCGTGCGACGTGGCGGACCGCGCCGCGCTCGCCGCCCTGCTGGCCGGGCTCCCGGCCCCGGTCACGGCCGTGGTGCACGCCGCCGGGGTGCTCGACGACGGCGTGCTGACCGCGCTGACGCCCGGGCGGCTCGCCGAAGTGGCCCGGGCGAAGGCTGCCGCCGCGCTGAACCTGCACGAACTGACCCTCGGTACCGAGCTGTCGGCGTTCGTCCTCTTCTCCTCCGTGGCCGGCACACTGGGCAGCGCCGGCCAGGGCAACTACGCGGCGGCCAACGCGTTCCTCGACGCGCTGGCCGAGCGCCGGGTGCGGAACGGCCTGCCGGCCACCTCGATCGCGTGGGGGCCGTGGGCCGGCGCCGGGATGGCGGCGGGCGACGGCGCCCGGCAGAAGCTGGCCCGGCTCGCGGTCGAGCCGATGGCGGCCGGGCCCGCCCTCGCGGCGCTGCGCACGGCGGTGGACGCCGGCGCCGCCACCACCGTGGTCGCCGACGTCCGCTGGGCGCGGCTGGCCGCCGGGGGAGCGCCGCTGCCGCCGATGCTCGCGGACCTGACCGAAGCCCGGCCGGAGCCCGCCCCGAGCGGCGCGACGGCCGGCGCGGGCAGCGCCACGACCGGGCTCGCCGCCCTGCCGCCCGCCCAACTCGACCGGGCCCTGCGCGACTTGGTGGCGGCCACCACGGCCCGGGTGCTGGGCCACCGGGACGCCACGGCGGTCGTCGCCGACAAGCCGTTCCGGGAACTCGGCCTGGACTCGCTCACCGCGGTCGAACTGCGCAACGCACTGGGCACCGCCCTCGGCGTCACCCTGCCCCCGACCCTCGCGTTCGACCACCCGAACCCGCAGGCGCTCGCCGCCCATCTGCGCACCCGGCTGCGGGACGACACCGAGCAGCGGGCCGGCCGGTCCGCTGCCGGCGCCGATCCCGCGGAGGACCTCGTCGCGATCGTCTCGATGGACTGCCGGTTCCCCGGCGGGATCGCCGGGCCGGAGGACTTCTGGGAGCTGCTGCGCACCGGGCGTGACGCGGTGTCCGAGTTCCCGACCGACCGCGGGTGGGACCTCGCCACCCTGTACGACCCGGACCCGGAGCGGTCCGGCACCAGCTACACCCGCCACGGCGCCTTCCTGGACCGGCCCGACCGCTTCGACGCGGCGTTCTTCGGGATCGGCGAGCGCGAGGCGGCGGCGATGGACCCGCAGCAGCGGCTGCTGCTGGAGATCGCCTGGCGAGCGGTGGAACGCGCCGGCCTGGACCCGCTCGGTCTGCGGGAGAGCCGCACCGGGGTGTTCATCGGCACCAACGGGCAGGACTACCTGTCGTTCGTCCGGGAGATCCCGGACGGCCTGGACGGCTACCTGGGCACCGGCAACGCGGCCAGCGTGCTCTCCGGCCGGCTCGCCTACACCCTGGGCCTGCGCGGTCCGGCGCTCACCGTGGACACCGCGTGCTCGTCCTCGCTGGTGGCGCTGCACCTCGCCGCCCGGTCGCTGCGCCAGGGCGAGTGCTCGCTGGCGCTCGTCGGCGGGGCGACGGTGATGTCCGGCCCCGGAGTGTTCGTCGACTTCAGCCGCCAGCGCGGACTCGCCGAGGACGGCCGCTGCAAGGCGTTCGCCGCAGGGGCCGACGGCACCGGGTGGGGTGAGGGCGCGGGCGTCCTGGTGCTGGAGCGGCTCTCCGACGCGCGCCGCAACGGGCACCCGGTGCTCGCGGTGCTGCGCGGCAGCGCGGTGAACCAGGACGGCGCCAGCAACGGGCTGACCGCGCCGAACGGGCCCGCCCAGCAGCGGGTGATCGGCGAGGCGCTGGCCGACGCCGGTCTGACGCCGGCCGAGGTCGACGCGGTGGAGGCGCACGGCACCGGCACCCGGCTGGGCGACCCGATCGAGGCGCAGGCCCTGCTGGCCGCCTACGGGCAGGACCGACCGGCCGACCGGCCGCTGTACCTGGGCTCGGTGAAGTCGAACATCGGGCACACCCAGGCCGCCGCCGGCCTCGCCGGGCTGATCAAGATGGTGCTGGCGATGCGGCACGGGGTGCTGCCCCGCACGCTGCACGTGGACGCGCCGTCCCCGCACGTGGACTGGTCGTCCGGCGCGGTGTCACTGGTGACCGAGCCGGTGGCGTGGCCGCGGACCGGCCGGCCGCGCCGCGCCGGCGTGTCCTCCTTCGGTGTCAGCGGCACCAACGCGCACGCGATCATCGAAGAGGCCCCCGAGCCGGAGCCCGGCCCGGCCCCCGCCCCCGCGGCGGACCTCGCGACCGGCTCCGTCGCCACCACCGGCGCCGTCGCCGCCACCGGGACCGCCGCCGCGGCCGCCGGCGTCCTCGCGCTGCCGGTGTCCGCCCGGGGCGCGGACGCGCTGCGAGCCCAGGCCCGCTCGCTCCGCGCCCACCTCGGCACCCACCCCGACCAGACGCTCGCCGACCTCGGCTGGTCCCTCGCCACCGGCCGGGCCGCGCTGACCCACCGGGCGGTCGTCCTCGCCGAGGACCGGGCCGGCTTCGACGCCGGCCTCGCCGCACTCGCGGCGGACCGCCAGGTGCCCGGGGTGATCACCGGCCGGGTGGCCGCGGACGGCGCGGTGGCCTTCCTCTTCACCGGGCAGGGCAGCCAGCGCCCGGGAATGGGAAGGGAGTTGTACGAGGCGTTCCCGGTCTTCCGGGCGGCGTTCGACGAGGCCTGCGACGGGCTCGAAGAGCGGCTCGGCCACTCCGTCCGGGGCGTGCTGCAGGCCGGCCCCGGCTCCACCGGGGCCGCCCTGCTGGACCGGACCGGGCACGCCCAGGCGGCGCTGTTCGCGCTGGAGGTCGCCCTCTTCCGGCTCGTGGAGAGCCGGGGCCTGGTGCCGGACGTGGTGGCCGGGCACTCGATCGGGGAGCTCGCCGCCGCCCATGTGGCCGGTGTGTTCGACCTCGCGGACGCCACCGCACTGGTCGCGGCCCGGGCGCGGCTGATGGAGGAGCTGCCGCCCGGCGGCGCGATGACGGCCGTCGAGGCCGGGCCGGACGAGGTGGCGGAGCTCGTCGCCGAGCGTGCCGACCGGCTCGCGGTGGCCGCGGTCAACGGCCCCGCCGCCACCGTGCTCTCTGGCGACGAGGACGCCGTCCGGGAGGTCGCCGCCGTGCTGGCCGCCAGGGGCCGGCGGACCAAGCGGCTGCGGGTCAGCCACGCCTTCCACTCCCCGCACATGGCGGGCATGCTGGCCGCGTTCCGCGCCGAGGCCGAGCGGATCGCCTACCACCCGCCGGTGATCCCGCTGGTCTCCCACCTGACCGGTGCGGTGGTCGGTCCGGCCGAGGTGGCCGGTGCCGACTACTGGGTGCGGCACGTGCGGGAGCCGGTCCGGTTCGCCGACGGTGTCCGGACGCTGGAAGGGCGCGGGGTGCGCACCTTCGTCGAACTCGGGCCGGACGCCGTGCTCACCGCGATGGTCCAGGACTGCCTCACCGATCCCGGGGCCGCCGCGGCCGTCCCGCTGCTGCGGGCCGACCGCCCGGACCGCGCCGCGCTGACGGCCGCGTTCGCCCGCCTCCACGTACGGGGACTGCCGGTGGACCTGACCGCCCCGGGCGGCGGCCGCCGGGTGGACCTGCCGGTCTACCCGTTCCAGGGCCGCGGCCACTGGCTGTCCGCGACCCGCTCCACCGCCATGACCGGCCGGCCCGGGGCCGGGAACGGCACCGGCCGGGAGGCCTTCGCCGGACAGGAGCCGGCCGGCAGCCCGCACACGAGTCCGCACACGTATGTGCGGCCGGGGTCGAAGCCGGACGAGGCCGAGTCTGGGAGCGAGATGTTCCGCCGACGGCTCCGCGAAGCGCCGCCCGCGTCCCGGACCGCGCTGCTGACCGAGGTGGTGCTGGATCAGGTCGCCGCCGTGCTCGGCGATCCGGACGCGCCCGCCGGGCCGGCCGACACCTTCACCGAGCTTGGGCTCAACTCCTTGGGCGCGGCGGAGCTGCGCACCCGGCTGCACGAGGCGACCGGGGTCCGGCTGGCCCCGTCGGCGATCGTCGAGTGCCCGACGGGCGCGGCGCTGGCCGCCCTGCTGACCGAGCGGATCGTCGACGCGCCCCCGGTGGATCCGACTCCGACTCCCACTCAGGCTCCGACTCAGGCTCAGGCTCCGGCCCCGAACGGACCCGAGACCCCGCTGGTGGCGCTGTTCCGGCAGGCCAGCCTGGCCGGCCGGGCCGGCCAGGGGCTGCGCCTGCTCGCCGCCGCCGCCCACCTGCGCGACGAACCGGACGGCCCGGACCGCCCGGACGGACCGGACGCCCCGGCATCGGCGCCGCCCGCACCACGGAGCGCCCGCTTCGCCGAGGGACCGGCCCGACCGCCCCTGGTCTGCTTCCCCTCGCTGGTGGCACCCGCGCACGCCTACCAGTACGCCCGGTTCGCGACCGCGTTCCGGGGCCGCCGGGGCCTGACCGTGCTCGCGCCGTCCGGGTACGCGGCCGGTGAGGCACTGCCCCGCACCCTGGCGGAGTTCGTCGGCCGCCAGGCGGCCGCCGTCCGCGCGGAGCACGGCGACCGGCCCGTCGTCCTGGTGGGCTACTCGTCGGGCGGCTGGGTCGCGCACGCCGTGGCCGGAGCGCTGGCGCAGGAGGGAGCGGCCCCGGCCGCCGTGGTCCTGCTCGACAGTCACCTGCCGGGCAGCCCGGGTCTCACCGCCCTGGAGTCGACGCTGTTCACCGCCCTGGCGGACCGCGCCGAGCTGGTGGAGGCGACCACGGACGCCGGACTGAGCGCGATGGGCCGTCACTTCGACCTGTTCCGCGACTGGCGGCCGGCGCCGGTGGCGAGCCCGGTCCTGCTCGTCCGGGCGACCGAGTTCCTCCCCGGCACCGCGGCCGACCGACCGGTCCCCGCGGCGTCCTGGCCCACCCGGCACACGACGGTCGACGTGCCGGCAGATCACCTGACCATCATCGGAGACTCCGGACCCTCGACCGGCCGTGCCGTCGAGTCGTGGCTGTCCGGATCGGTACCGGAGGAAGAAGCACCGCGATGACCACCGAATCCACCCCGCCCGCACCGGCCCCGGAGGCCGACACCGTGTTCGGTCCGACGTTCATGCAGAACCCCTACCCCTCCTACGACGTCCTGCGCACCGAGGCGCCGGTCGGCCGGCACGTGGTGAAGACGCTCGCCTCGGAGGTCAACGCCTGGGTGGTGACCCGGCACGAGGACGTCCGGGCGCTGCTGGCCGACCAGTCGCTGTCCAAGGACGCGCTCGGCCTGCCCCGGATCATCGAGCGGCACGCCCTGCACCCCGACGGTTCGGCGGGCAGCAACCCGCGCAGCATGCTCTTCAGCGACCCCCCGGACCACACCCGGCTGCGGCGGATCGTCTCCAAGGCCTTCACCATGCGCCGGGTCGAGCAGATGCGGCCATGGATCGAGGAGTTGGCCGACGACCTGGTCGACGACATCGTGCCGGGCGCGGAGTTCGACCTGGTCGAGCAGATCGCCCTGGCCTTCCCGATCTACGTGATCGGCGCCCTGCTGGGCGTGCCGGTGTCCGACTTCGCCGATCTGCGCCGCTGGAACGGCGTGCTCACCAGCGTCCGGTCCACCGCCGCCGAGAAGCGGGAGGCGGTCGGGCTGGCGTACGGCCACCTGGCGGCGGTGGTCGAGGCCAAGCGCAAGGAGCCCGCCGACGACCTGGTGAGCGCGCTCATCGACGCCGAGGACGACGGCAACCGGCTGGACGGCGGCGAGCTGATCTCCAGCCTGTTCCTGCTGATGAACGCTGGCTACGAGACGACCGCGAACATGATCAGCAGTGGTGTGCTGGCGCTGATCCAGCACCCCGACCAGCTGGGCCGGCTCCGGGCCGACCCCACCCTGTTGGCCGGTGCGGTCGAGGAATTCCTGCGCTACGAGAGCCCGTTGAACCTCGCCACCATCCGCTGGACCACCAAGCCGGTCCAGGTGGGCGAGGTGACCATCCCCGCGGACGAGATCGTCTTCGTCTCGCTCTGCGCCGCCAACCGGGACCCGGCGGTCTTCGAGGACCCCCACCGGCTGGACGTGGGCCGCACCAGGAACCAACACCTGTCCTTCGGCCACGGCATCCACCACTGCATCGGCGCCCCGCTGGCCCGGCTGGAGGGCGAGGTGCTGTTCGGCCGCCTGCTGAGCCGCTTCCCCCGCTGGGAGCTCGCGGTGCCGGCCGACCGGCTGGTCTGGCGGCACAGCCTCCAGTTCCGCGGGCTGGAGAGCCTGCCCGTCCTGCTGTCCTGACCGGCACCCGCCCGGCCCGCCCGGCCCGTTCCGTACGACCGAGCGTGCCCGACACACCCCGACCGACACACCCCGACCGACACATCCCGACCGACACATCCCGAGCAACAGATTCCGACCGACAGATTCCGACCCGAGAGAGACGAGATCACGATGACCGACAACGCGGTAGCCGGCACGACGGTCGGCGAGGGCAAGGTCGCGGCCTTCTTCGACGCGTGCGCCCGGGACGCCTTCGACGAGGCGGTCGCCTGCTTCGCCGAGGACGGCGTCTGGAGCGTGGCCGAGGGGCCCGAGCCCGGCACCACCTACCGGCGCGACGAGATCCGGGCCTACCTGGTGGACCTGGTCAAGAAGCGCGAGGAGTTCGGCGACCAGGGGATCGCCCTGGTCTTCGAGCCGGCCGTGGTGGTGGGGGACCGGCAGATCATCGAGTTCACCCTGCGCGACGCCACCGGCCGGGTGCTGGACCGGGGCGTGGACCTCTTCACGCTCAAGGGCGGCCTGATCCTCGTCAAGGACGTGTTCCGCAAGGCCTGACATCCCCGGTACCCGACCGTCCCAGGGCACCCGACCCCACCCGTCATGACCGCCGGGAGCACCCGGCACCCCTACCGAAGGAACGATGGACAATGTTCGAGAACCTCAGTGAGCACCTGGTCACCTTCGCCAACGACATCGACTTCGAGGACCCGAAGGTCGGACAGAGCGGCACCTACGTGGCGGAGCTGCGCGACCCGTCGGGTGCCGCGATCGGTACGGTCGACGGCTTCTACAAGATCGTCACGCGCCGCGAGAGCGACGACGAGCTGATGACCTGCATCACCGAGAAGATCGCGCTCGCCGACGGCGACGTGCACGTCGAGGCCTGGGCACGGTTCAGCAACCTGGTCTCCGGCGAGTGGCTCTACTGCCCGGTGGTCGGCGTGAGCGGCAGCTACGCCGGGCGCACCGGGGTCCGCCAGTGGCGCCCGGTCGACCCCGGCAAGGTCGCCGAGGCCAAACTGGTCTTCTTCTCGACCCTGCTGTCCTGACCCGGACGCATGGACACGACTCCGGACACGGCCGGCCCCGCGGGCCCCGCGAGGTCCGCGGACCTCGCGGGCTTCGCGGGCAAGGTCGTACTGATCACCGGCGGGGGCGGCGGAATCGGTTCCGCCGCCGCCCGGCGGTTCACCGCCCAGGGGGGTCACGTCGTACTGGCCGACATCGACCGGGCCCGCGGCGAGGCGGTCGCCCGGGAGACCGGCGCCCTGTTCGTCCGGGCCGACACCGCCGAACTGGCCGACAACGAGCGGCTGGTGCGGGCCGCGGTCGACCGGTTCGGCGGCCTGGACGCCGTCTGGCTCAACTCCGGCGTCCTGGCCGGGAGCGCGATCGGCGACGGGTTCGATCCCGAGGCCTACCGGCGGCTGCTCGCGGTCAACGTCGACTCGGTGGTCTACGGGGTGCAGGCCGCGCTCCCGGCGCTGCGGGCCCGTGGCGGGGGCTCGATCACGGTCACCGCCAGTACCACCGGGCTGCGTCCCTCGCCCGACGTGTTCTACGCCGCCTCCAAGCACGCCGTGGTGGGGCTGGTCCGGTCGCTGGCGCCGGCGCTCGCGGGCGACGGCGTCACCCTCAACGTGCTCTGCCCGGGCGCGGTCGAGACGCCGCTGATCGCCGGGCGCCTCGCCGCCTGGCGGGCCGCCGGGGTGGCGGTGGCCGCCCCGGACCTCGTAGTGGACGCGATGGCCGTCGCCGTGCGGGACGGGCGCACCGGACAGGCGTGGGTCGTCGCGGCGGACACCGGCATCACCCGCTTCGAGTTCGCCGACCTGGTCGTCGCCGGGGAGGGCCGGCTGCGCTTCGCCGACGGCCGGGTGACCAGCACCACCGCCGGTCCGCACGACGGCGGCGGCCACGACGCTCCGGGCGACGCGCCCGGCGCCCGCCCCGGCGACCCGGCGGCGGCCCCCGCCGCCCCGCCGGCCCCGGGTCGGTGACCCGGGGCCGGCCCCTGCCCACCGTCATGAGAGAGGACCCGAATGCTGTCCATCAAGGCCGCCGTCGCCCGAGGCAAGGGCGGGCCGTTCACGGTCGAGGACGTCCTGCTGGAGCCGCCCCGGGCCGACGAGGTGCTGGTCCGGCTCGTCGCCACCGGCCTGTGCCACACCGACCTGCTGGCGCTGGACCAGATCCTCCCGCCGGGCCTGCCCGCCGTCCTCGGGCACGAGGGCAGCGGTGTGGTCGCGGCCGTCGGCGCGGGGGTGACCTCGGTCGCCCCCGGCGACCCGGTGGTGCTGGCCCCGATGAGCTGCGGCTCCTGCCGTCCCTGCCTCACCGGCCACCCGATGCACTGCGCGTCGTTCCTGCCGCTCAACCTGCGCGGCCGGCGGGCGGACGGCTCGACCGCCTACCGGGACGCGGACGGCACCGAGATCAACGGGCACTTCTTCGGCCAGTCTTCCTTCGGGGACCACGTCGTCGCCCACTGGCGCAGTGTCGTGAAGGTCCGTGAGGACGCCCCGCTCGAACTGCTCGGCCCGCTGGGCTGCGGGCTGCAGACCGGCGCGGGCGCGGTGCTCGGGGTGTTCGCGGCACCGCCCGGGAGCAGTCTCGTGGTGTTCGGCGCCGGGCCGGTGGGGCTGGCGGCGGTGATGGCGGCCAGGATCGCCGGCTGCTCACGGATCATCGCCGTCGACCTGAACCGCGCCCGGCTGGACCTCGCGCTCGAACTCGGTGCCACCGACGTGCTCGACGGCGCCCAGGACGGCGTGGCGGCCGCCGTGGTCCGGCTCAGCCGGGGCGGTGTCGACTTCGCGCTCGACGCGGTGGGCCTGCCGCGGACCGCCCGGGCCGCCGTGGAGTCGCTGGCGGTCGGCGGAACGGCCGGCATCGTCGGGTCGGCGGGCACCGGGCAGGACCTCTCGGTCGGACTGGTCCAGCTGCTCGGCCGCACGGTGAAGGGCATCCTCCAGGGCGACAGCGTCCCGCAGCTGCTGATCCCGCAGCTGCTGGACTTCTTCCTGGCGGGCCGCTTCCCGCTGGACCGGCTCGTCCGGTCGTACCCGCTGGCCGACATCAACCGCGCGGTCGCGGACTCGGTCGCCGGAGCGGCCGTCAAACCGGTACTGCTGCACGGCCCGGCGCCCGCCTGAGCGCGGTGCCCGCCCGCCCCCACGGGCCCGGGCGGGCACCCGCGCCTCCCGCGCGTCCTACAGCGCGTACGGCCGGTGCGTCCGGGCGAAGGCCGCGGCGTCCCAGTCGCCGCCCAGCTCGGGCGCCAGGGAGGCGACGGCCAGCGCGGCGAAGTCCGGCGCGCCGCCCGCGTGCGCCGGGAGGGCGCCGAGCAGCGGAGCGTCCGCCGACCGGGGCAGGTCGGCGAGGTTGCAGCGCTCGGCGAGCCCGGGGCGCTGCGGCCAGGAGCCGACGACGACGCCGGCCAGCGGCAGCTCGCGCGCCCGCAGGGCCTCCGCCGTGAGCGCGACGATGTTGAGCGTGCCCAGCCCCGCCGAGGCCACCAGCAGCACCTCGGCCGCGAGACCGGCCCGCCGCACCGCGCGCGCCTGGTCGGCCAGCGTCCGGCCCTCGTCGTCGTAGTGCACCAGCAGTCCGCCGGCGCCCTCGACCAGTACCAGCTCGTGCGACGCGGCCAGCGCCGCGACCTCCGCCGCCACCTCGTCGGGCGACACCGGGGGCAGTCCGGCGCGCCGCGCCGCCGTGTTCGGGGCCAGCGGCTCCGGGTACCGGGCCAGCTCGCGCGTGGTCAGCCGGCCGGCCGGCGCACCCGAGGCCGGGTCGGCGGCGAGGCGGCGGACGTCGTCCACGTCGCCCGGCTCGCCGGCGGCCAGACCGGTCTGGCCGGGCTTCAGCACCGCGACCCGCGCGCCGCCCCGCAGCGCCGCCGAGGCGACCGCGGCGGTGGCGACGGTCTTTCCGACCTCGGTGTTGGTCCCCGTGACGAACAGGATCCGCGCGCTCATCCGGCCACCGCCGCCGCCGTCACAGCCGCGGCGATCCGCGCCACGTCCTCGTCCCGCGTCACGTACGGCGGCATCGTGTAGAGGAGGTCGCGGAACGGCCGCAGCCAGACCCCCTCCCGGGCGGCGGCCTCGGTCGCCGCCGCCACGTCCACCGGGTGGTCGAGCTGCACCACCCCGATGGCCCCCTGCACCCGTACGTCCCGGACCCCGGGCAGCTCGGCGGCGTCCGCCAGGCCGTCCCGCAGACCGTCCTCGATCCGCTTCACCTCGACCTGCCAGTCCTGGCCCAGCAGCAGGTCGATCGAGGCGTTGGCGACCGCCGCGGCCAGCGGGTTGCCCATGAACGTCGGCCCGTGCGCCAGCACCGGCATCTCGCCCCGGCTGATCCCGTCCGCGACCTCGGCGGTGCAGAGCGTGGCCGCCATGGTCAGGTAGCCGCCGGTCATCGCCTTGCCCAGGCACATCACGTCCGGCGAGACGCCGGCGTGGTCGGCCGCGAACAGCGCGCCGCTGCGGCCGAACCCGGTGGCGATCTCGTCGAAGACGAGCAGCACCCCGTGCCGGTCGCAGAGTTCGCGCAGCATCCGCAGGTAGGCCGGGGAGTGGAACCGCATCCCGCCCGCGCCCTGCACCACCGGCTCGACGATCACGGCGGCCAGTTCGCCCGCGTGCCGCTCCATCAGTGACTCGAACTCCGCCGCGTACCCGGCGTCCGGCGGGGCGTCGAAGCCGGCCGGCGGCTGGGGTGCGAAGAGCTGGTCGGGCAGCACCCCGCCCCAGAGGTGGTGCATGCCGCCCTGCGGGTCGCAGACCGACATCGGGTGGAAGGTGTCCCCGTGGTAGCCGCCGCGCCAGGTGAGCAGCCGTCGCTTCTCCGGCCGCCCGACGGACTGCCAGTACTGCAGGCACATCTTCATCGCCACCTCGACCGCCACCGAGCCGGAGTCGCCCAGGAAGACGTGCCGCAGCGGTTCCGGGGTGATCTCGACCAGCCGCGCGGCGAGCCGTACGGCGGGCTCGTGGGTGAGCCCGCCGAACATCACGTGGCTCATCCGGCCCAGCTGGTCGCGCACCGCCTCGTCCAGCACCGGGTGCCCGTAGCCGTGGATCGCCGCCCACCAGGACGACATGCCGTCGACCAGCTCGCGGCGGCCCGCGACGGGTTCGGCGAGCCGCAGCCGCACCCCGGACGCCGATTCGACGACGTAAGGGGTGGCGGTGCCGGGCATCGGACCGTACGGGTGCCAGACGTGCGCGCGGTCGAGGGCGAGGAGGGTGTCGGTGGTCAGCTGAGCCATGGTGAGTCTTTCCCTGCGGACGGTCAGGCGTTGGGGGCCAGCTCGGTACCGGCACCGCGCCGGCGGACCCGGACGAGGTCGCTGCGCAGCCCGTCGCCGGTGTTCGCCCCGGCGACGGCCGTCCCGGCCCCGGCGGTCCCGGCGGCCTCGGCGGTCTCCGCCTCGACGGCCGGCGCGGTGTGCCCGCCGCAGGGCCCGCAGCCCCCGGCCTGCTCCGCGATCGGCTGTTCGGCCGGCGCGGCGTGCCCGCCGCACGGCCCGCAGCCGCCGCCCGTCCCGCACGCGCCGCCCTCGGCGGCGGCCGCGATGTCGGCCCGGTGCCGGGGCAGGGTGGCCTCGCCGGCGCCCTCCACCTCGAAGCCCGCGTCCTTGATCATGTCGAGGTCGGCCTGGCCGGCCTGGCCCTCACTGGTCAGGTAGTCGCCCAGGAAGATCGAGTTGGCGATGTGCAGGCCCAGCGGCTGCAGCGAGCGCAGGTGGACCTCGCGTCCGCCCGCGATCCGCACCTCGACGTCGGGGCAGACGAAGCGGACCATCGCCAGGATCCGCAGGCAGCGCTGCGGGGTGAGGTTCCACTCCTTGGCCAGCGGGGTGCCCTCGAACGGGATGAGGAAGTTGACCGGTACCGAGTCCGAGCCCAGCTCGCGCAGCGCGAAGACCACGTCGACCAGGTCGCCGTCGCTCTCGCCCATGCCCGCGATCAGGCCGGAGCAGGCGGACAGGCCCGCGCCGTGCGCCTTCTGCACGGTGTCCACCCGGTCCGCGTAGGTGTGGGTGGTGGTGATGTCCCCGTAGGTGCCCTCGGAGGTGTTGAGGTTGTGGTTGTACGCGTCGGCGCCGGCCGCCCGCAGCCGCTCGGCCTGGTTGTCGGAGAGCAGGCCGAGGCAGGCGCAGATCTCGACGGCCGGGTCGGCGTCCTTGATGGCCGAGATGGTGTCGGCCACCCGGTCGATGTCACGGTCCGTCGGGCCGCGGCCGCTGGCCACCAGGCAGACCCGCTTGGCGCCGCCGGCGACGCCCGCCTTCGCCGCCTCGGCGGCCTGGTCCGGCTTCAGCCAGGTGTACTTGAGGATCTCGGCCTTGGAGCCCAGCCGCTGCGAACAGTACGAGCAGTCCTCCGGGCAGAGCCCGCTCTTGAGGTTCACCAGGTAGTTGAGCTTGACCCGGCGGCCGAACCACTGCCGGCGCACCCGCCCGGCGGCCGCGACCACGTCCAGCAGCTCGTCGTCGGTGGTGGCGAGGACGGCCAGGGCCTCCTCGCGGGTGGGGATTTCCCCGCGCAGGCCCTTGGCGGTGAGGGTATCGAGCAGATCCATGAGGCTGATCCTGCCTGCTGGCCGTCGGGCGACGCCAGAGGGAACCCACCAGAAGATCTCCGGGAGGATGTGCGAGTTGTCACAGTGTCACAGCTCACGGTAGTGGTGCAGGTCACGTCCCCCGAGGGCCGGGGTTACCGACCGGTAGTACGGGTGATCGTCAACGGCCCGCCCCCGTGATCTCCACCACCCGCGCACTGCTTAGAATCTGCGCCATGACCACGCAGGGGGAGCGGACCCCGCCATCGGGTGACCAGGAACAGCACGGAGCCGCCCGGCCGGCCGAGGCCCATCGACAGCCGCCCGGGAGATTCGGCGCCCGCCGGGTCGTGGGCTGGGTCGTGGTGGTCGGCGTGGTGGCGGCCGGCGGCTGGATCATCACCCGCCCGGCGCCCGGCGACTGGATACCCGGCCTGGGCCCGGCCAGCAAGGACGCCTCCAGCACCCCGCGGGTGGTCGGCAGTCCGCCACCGCGCGCCGCGACCGACCCCGAGGGCCTCAACGTCGACACCCTCTTCCCCGCCCAGCGGGTGATCGAGGTCGGCGCCTACCGGGGCAAGCGCTCCGGTGTCCGGCAGGGCGAGAGCTGCGCCGAGACCCTCCAGGACCGCGCCGAGGACCTGCTGCGCGACAGCGGCTGCCAGGCCTACCTCGCCGTCAGTTTCGCCGGCCAGGCCCAGCCGGTGCTCAGCAGCGTCACCCTGCTGCGCTTCGCCGACCACGCCGCCGCCGCCAGGGCCGCCGAGACTTTGCGGGCCAAGCCGGGCGCGATCACCTTCATCCTCCCGGACGCCTCCACCGCCCCCGCCCAGCCCGCCGGCAGCGCCAAGCCCGGCTCGGAGCAGCGCGTCGCGGCGGTCGGCCAGTACGTGACGGTCACCAGCTCGCGGCCCGTCGAGCCGCACGGCACCGCGCCCGCCCCCTCCGGCCCGCCCACCCCGGTCGGCGCCCCGTCCACCGCCCCGGCCGGCGGCGAGCAGGCGCTCGACGAGGCCACCCGGGCGGTCTCCTACTCGGCGGGCGCGCCCTTCGTCTGGATGTGACGCGGCGGCGGGGCCCACCCGTGGTGGACCCCGCCGCCGTCGGGTGGTCAGCCGTCGAGCCGGTCCACCGAGGTGACCCGCAGGACCGCCCGGCCCTCCTCGTCGGAGCCGTACAGGTCGACCTCGGCGCTGATGCCCCAGTCGTGGTCACCGGCCGGGTCGTCGAAGATCTGCCGGACCTTCCAGGAGGAGTCCTCCTCCTCGATCAGCAGCATCTTCGGGCCACGCGCGTTCGGCCCGGTCCCGAGGTCGTCGTGCTCGTCCCAGTACCCGTCCATCGCCTCCGCCCAGCGGTCCGCGTTCCAGCCGTACTCGCCGTCCAGCTCGCCGAGGGCGTGGTAGTTCTCCAGCGCGGCCAGCTCGACCCGGCGGAACAGCTCGTTGCGCACCAGCACCCGGAACGCCCGCGCGTTGGCCGTCACCGGCGCCGGCTTGTCGTCCAGCGCGACCTCGGGGGCCTGCGGATCGGTCGGGTTGGCCAGCTGCTCCCACTCGTCCAGCAGGCTGGAGTCGACCTGGCGGACCAGCTCGCCGAGCCAGGCGATGACGTCCTTGAGGTCGTCGGTCTTGAGGTCGTCGGGCACGGTCTGCTCCAGCGCCTTGAAGGCGCCGGCCAGGTAGCGCAGCACGATGCCCTCGGTGCGCGCCAGGTCGTAGTGGCCGACGTAGTCCGAGAAGGTCATCGCCCGCTCGTACAGGTCGCGGACCACGGACTTCGGCCGCAGCTCGTGGTCGCCGATCCACGGGTGCGCCCGCCGGTACACCTCGTAGGCGTGGGTGAGCAGCTCCTCCAGCGGCTTCGGGTAGGTGATCTCCTGGAGCCGCTCCATCCGCTCCTCGTACTCGATGCCGTCGCGCTTCATCTCGCCGATGGCCTCGCCGCGGGCCTTGTTCTGCTGCGAGGCGAGGATCTGGCGCGGGTCGTCGAGGGTGGCCTCGACCACCGAGACGACATCCATCGCGTACGAGGGCGAGGCCGGGTCGAGCAGCTCGAAGGCGGCCAGCGCGAAGGTGGAGAGCGGCTGGTTGAGGGCGAAGTTCTCCTGGAGGTCGAGGGTCAGCCGGACGATCCGGCCCTCCGCGTCCGGCTCCGGGAGTCGCTCGACCACGCCGCCCTCCAGCAGCGAGCGGTAGATGGCGATCGTGGTGCGGATGTGCCGGCGCTGCGCGCCGCGCTCCTCGTGGTTGTCGGTGAGGAGCTTGCGCATCGCTTCGAAGGCGTTGCCGGGCCGGCCGATCACCGACAGCAGCATCGCGTGGCTCACCTTGAACCGGGAGACCAGCTGCTCCGGGTCGGCCCCGATCAGCCGCTCGAAGGTCTCCTCGGACCACCCGACGAAGCCCTCCGGCGCCTTCTTGCGGACGATCTTGCGCTTCTTCTTCGGGTCGTCGCCCGCCTTGGCGACGGCCTTGTCGTTCTCGATCACGTGCTCGGGCGCCTGCGCGACGACCTGCCCGACGGTGTCGAACCCGGCCCGCCCGGCCCGTCCGGCGATCTGGTGGAACTCCCGGGCCCGCAGCACCCGCACGCGCACGCCGTCGTACTTGGACAGCGCGGTGAACAGCACCGTGCGGATCGGCACGTTGACACCCACGCCGAGCGTGTCGGTACCGCAGATCACCTTCAACAGCCCCGCCTGGGCGAGCCGTTCGACCAACCGGCGGTACTTGGGCAGCATGCCCGCGTGGTGCACGCCGATCCCGTGCCGCACGAAGCGGGACAGGTTGCGACCGAACTTGGTGGTGAAGCGGAAGTTGCCGATGAGGGCGGCGATGGCGTCCTTCTCCGCCTTCGAGCACATGTTGATGCTCATCAGCGACTGCGCCCGCTCGACGGCTTCCTTCTGGGTGAAGTGCACGACGTAGACCGGGGCCTGACCGGTCTTCAGCAGCTCCTCCAGGGTGTCGTGCATGGTGGTGCGGCGGTACTCGTAGAACAGCGGGACGGGCCGGGTCGCCGAGCGGACCACGGTGGTCGGCCGGCCGGTGCGGCGGGTCAGGTCCTCCTCGAAACGACGGACGTCGCCGAGCGTCGCGGACATCAGCAGGAACTGCACCTGCGGGAGTTCCAGGATCGGGATCTGCCAGGCCCAGCCGCGGTCCGGCTCCGCGTAGAAGTGGAACTCGTCCATGACGACCTGGCCGACGTCGGCCCGGGCGCCGTCCCGCAGCGCGATCTGCGCCAGCACCTCGGCGGTGCAGCAGATGATCGGCGCGGTCGGGTTGACGCTCGCGTCACCGGTCATCATGCCGACCTGCTCGGTGCCGAACATCTTGCAGAGGTCGAAGAACTTCTCCGAGACCAGTGCCTTGATCGGCGCGGTGTAGAAGGTCCGCTTGCCCTCCGCCAGCGCGGCGAAGTGCGCACCGGCCGCCACCAGGCTCTTCCCCGACCCGGTCGGCGTCGCGAGGATGACGTTGTTCCCCGACACCAGCTCGATCAGGGCCTCCTCCTGCGCCGGGTACAGCGTGATCCCGCGCTCCTCCGCCCAGGCGGCGAACGTCTCGTACAGCGCGTCGGGGGTAGCGGGCTTCGGCATCAGATCAAGGAGGGTCACCCGGCTATCTTGCCTGCTCGCGCACACCCCGGGCAAAGCCCGGGGCTCAGCTCCTCCCCGGAGTCGCGGGCGCCCGCTCGGCGGGGCGCGCCCCGGCGCACCCCTCCTGCCGGACGGCCTCCCCGGCGGCCCGGTGCGCGAGGTCGACGAACGCCCGGGCCCGCTTCCGGTCCGAGAGCGCCGGCAGCCCGAGGCCCCCACCGGCCTCGATCCGCCGGTGGACGGCGTCGGAACGGCCGCCCGGGCGTGTGCCGCTTCGCACATTGCCCGGGTCGCGCCCGCCGTGCCAGAGTGCCGGGCATGGCCCACCGCACCGCGTCCGAACCGCCCGTCCGCACTCCGGCGGACGCCGTCCCCGCCCCCGCCGCCGTCTTCGACTGGCTCGACGAGACGGCCGAGCTGCGGGCCCGGGCAGGCCTCACCCGGACGCTGCGCAGCCGCCCGGCCGAGGACCCGGTGCTCGACCTCGCGGGCAACGACTACCTCGGGCTGACCCGGCACCCCGCCGTCACCCGGTCCGCCGCCGACGCGGCGCTGCGCTGGGGCGGCGGCGCCACCGGCTCCCGGCTGGTCACCGGAACCACCGCCCTGCACACCGAACTGGAGGGCGAGCTGGCCGAGTTCTGCGGGGTGGAGGCGGCCCTGGTGTTCTCCTCCGGCTACACCGCGAACCTGGCCGCGCTGACCGCGCTCACCGACCCGGACACCCTGATCGTCTCCGACGCCTACAACCACGCCTCGCTGATCGACGGCTGCCGGCTCGCCCGCGGCGACGTCCACCGCGCCCCGCACAGCGACCCGGACGCCGTCCGTGCCGCGCTCGCCGAACGCACCCACCGGCGGGCGCTGGTGGTCACCGACTCGGTCTTCTCCGTCGACGGCAACGCCGCCCCGCTGCCCGGACTCTCCGCCGCCGCCCGCGCCCACGGCGCCGCCCTGCTGGTGGACGACGCGCACGGCCTGGGCGTGCTCGGCCCCGGCGGCGCCGGTGCGCTGGCCGCCGCGGGCCTGGCCGGCGATCCCGACACCGTCGCCACCGTCACGCTGTCCAAGTCGCTCGGCTCGCAGGGCGGCGCGGTGCTCGGCCCGCGCCGGGTGATCCGCCACCTCACCGAGACGGCGCGCACCTTCATCTTCGACACCGGCCTGGCCCCGGCCGCCGCCGGCGCCGCCCTCGGCGCGCTGCGCCTGCTGCGGGCCGAGCCGCACCGCGCCGAGCGGGCCCGCGAGGTCGCCCGCACCCTCGCCGCCCGGCTCACCGCCGCCGGCCTGCGGGCCTCCACCCCGGACGCGGCGGTCGTCTCGGTCCGCGCCCCCGGCCCGGAGGCCGCCGTGGCCTGGGCCGCCGACTGCCGCCGGGCCGGTCTCGCGGTCGGCTGCTTCCGTCCGCCGTCCGTCCCGGACGGCGTCTCCCGGCTGCGCCTCACCGCCCGGGGGGACCTCACAGACGGCCAGATCGCCGACGCGGTCCGGATCATCGCCTCCCTCGCCCCGGCCGGCGCGCACTCCGCCTGACCGCGCCGCCCTTCCGCAACCACGCACCGGTCGGTCCGCGTCCCCTCCCGGGGGCAGTGCGCTCCGCCGGGGGGCGGAGCGAATTGCGGCGGAGCTTCGGCGCTCGTCTCCGGCGAGGCCGCGGAGCACTCCTGGCCGCCGCCCTTCCCGACCGCCGGCCTCCGGAGCCGAACCGGGCGGCCGGTCGGTGCGTCCCTGCAACCGGGGGCGACGGAACAGGGGTGGCGATGGATCCGGACATTCGGCGGGCACTGGTGAAGGCGCTGACGATCGCCGCCGCCGTGCTGGCGCTGCTCGGGGTGGGCGGCTGGGGCGCGGTGACGGCGGGGGACGGGCTCGGGTACGCGACCGGCCTCTCCGGCACCCCCGGGGTGCTGGTGGCGGACCGGTGCCTGCGGACCGACTCCGCCGAGGCCGTCCCGACCGAGACCGGCGACTGCCGGGGCACCTTCTACCCCGACGGCGGCGGCCTGCCGAACGAGTACGCCCGGATCGACTGGAAGGTCGACACCCACAACCGGGTCCGGGTCTCCTGCGAGGACGGCGAGTGCCGCCTGGCGGGCACGGCCGGGCTGTTCAAGTGGCTGAGCCTCTTCCTGTTCGCCCTCGCGGCGATCACCCTCGGCGCCTGCCTGGCCGCCCGGCTGCTGAAGTCGCTGATCCCCTGGAAGTGGCTGGTCACCGCCCTGGCGATCACCACCGGCGCCCTCCTCACCGGCGCCTTCGCCTTCCTCCTGGGCGGCCTCGCCGCAGGCTGAAGCCCCGCCCTCGGCGCTCGCACAGGAAGTCGGACCCGCCGACTTCCTGTGCGGACACGGCGGCCGCAGGACCCCGCCGCCGTCCGGTGCTGCGCCGCGGCCTCAGAACCCCGCCAGCTCCAGCAGGAACGCCGTCTCCGCGTCGTGCCGGCCCGCTGCCGCGCGGGGGGCGGCGACGGTCACCGCGAGGGCGCGGCACCAGGCCAGGACGCGGGCCGGATCGGCCCCGGGGACGCGGGCGCTCAGGTCGGCGATCGCCCGGTCCAGGGCGGGCCGGTCGGTGACGCCGTCGAGCACCCAGTCCACCAGGTCGAAGTCCGGGTCCCCGAGGGACGGGCGCGGGTCGATCGCGACCGGTCCGGCCGGGCCGTCCAGGACGTTGGCCGGGTGCAGGTCCCCGTGGACGAGCGCGAGCGGCCCGCCGGCTGCCAGTTCCCGGGCGAAGGCACGCGCCCCGGGCGGCACCGCGCCGGGCGCGCGCCGTTCGGTGAGGTCGAAGAGGAACTCCACCCGGTCGCCCAGCGGCCGCAGGGCCAGCCCGTCCACCGGCACCGAGCGCAGGGCGCCGAGCAGCGGCGCCACCTCCGCCGGCCGCCAGGCCCGCTGCCGCAGCGGCGCCCCGGGCTCCACGTCCGCCAGCAGCAGGGCGTTCGCCGCCGTGTCCGTCGCCAGGAGCCGCACCACGGACGGCAGCCCCGACCAGGCCCGCAGGGCCACCGCCTCCTGCGTGGCCACCTCGGGATCGGGCGTCAGCTTCAGCCAGACCGCGGCGCCGTCACCGCGCTCGCAGCGGAACACCCGGGACGTCCCGCCGCCGCCGGCCGCGCGCAGCTCCAGGCTCCAGCGCCGGGCCAGCTCCTCGACCACCGCCGGGAGGGCCGCGCACCACGCCTCGGCCGCCGGGCCGAAACGGACCGTCAGCCGATCCCGGACCTCGGCCGGCACCGTCACCAGGTCGCCCGGAACCACCTCGCCCGGAGCCACCTCGCCCGGAGCCACCTCGCCCGGAACCGCCCCGCCCCCGTTCACGGCTGCCCCACCACCAGCAGCGCCTCCGCGCCCACCGGCCGGTAGCCGGCCGCCTGGAACGCCCGCACGCTGGTGGCGTTGCCCGGCGCCTGCTGCGACCAGATCCACTCGCCCTCCGGGAGCAGATGCCGGGCGCTCGCCGCCAGCGCGCGCCCCAGGCCCCGGCCGCGCGCCTGTGGGTCCACCTCGATCGCGCACTCCCACCGTCCGGCCACCCCGCGCCCGAGCACCAGGACCCCGCCGTCGACCGTGAAGACCCGGACGTCCTCGCGGTAGCGCAGCGCGCGCACCACCCGGGGGTGCGCCCGGTCCCGGACCTCGGCCGGCGCCAGCGGGGGAGCACCGGGCAGCCGGCCGGCCACGGTCAGCAGGTCGATGGTGCCGGCCACCCGGCCGGTCCGCTCGGCGAGCGCGGTCAGGAAGGGCGGGGAGAGTGGTGCGGCCAGCGGGTCGCTCGGCACGGCGGCCAGCGCGGTCCGCACCCAGGCCGGGTCCTCGTCGGTGAACACCACGGCGTGCGCGGAGAACGCCAGCACCCCGGCCTCGCGCGCCGACGGCTGCGGCACCACCGTCACCGAGCCGTCCGGCGGCGGGAACAGTCCGCCCGCCGCGTCGGCCATGATCTCCCGCAGTCCGCGCCCGCCCACCCCGACGCCCCCCGTTCCACCCGTTCGAAGAGCGTCAGCCTATGCGACCGCCGCGCGGTGCCCGCCGCCCCGTCAGGTCTTCCGGGCCCGGCTCGGCTGCACCCGGCTCGGCTCGCCGGGGGCCTTCGGATGGTCGGGCGGGTACGGCAGCTCGCCCAGCCCCTCGTCCCGCAGCTGGCGCTCGTACAGCTCCAGCAGCCCGTCCAGCTGGTACGCCTTGTCGTCCATCTCCGCCTGGAGGTCGCCGAGTTCGGCGAACCGCGGTGGCACCGTCCGCAGGTCGAAGTCCTCCGGTGCGGCGTCGTCCAGCTCCTCCCAGCGCAGCGGCGTCGAGGCGGTCGCCCGGGGGCGGGCGCGCAGCGAGTAGGCGGAGGCGATGGTCCGGTCCCGGGCCATCTGGTTGTAGTCCACGAAGATCCGCTCGCCGCGCTCCTCCTTCCACCACGCGGTGGTCACCCGGCCCGGCATCCGCTGCTCCAGCACCCGGCCGAGCGCGATCACCGCGTGCCGGCCGTCGGTGAACGTCCACCGCGGCTCCAGCGGCACGTACACGTGCACCCCGCGTCCGCCGGAGGTCTTGGGCCAGCCGCGCAGTCCGTGCTCCTCCAGCACGGCGCGGAGTTCGTGGGCGGCCAGGGCGGCGTCGTGGAAGTCGGTGCCCGGCTGCGGGTCGAGGTCGATCCGCAGCTCGTCGATGTGGTCGGTGTCGGTCCGCCGCACCGGCCACGGGTGGAAGGTCAGACAGCCCAGGTTGGCGGCCCAGAGCACGGCGGCCGGCTCGGTGGGGCAGATCTCGTCGGCGGACCGCCCGCTCGGGAAGCTGATCCGGGCCGTCGGCAGCCACTCCGGCAGGCCCTTCGGCGCCCGCTTCTGGTAGAAGAACTCGCCCGTGACGCCGTCCGGGAACCGCTGCAGCGTGGTGGGCCGGTCCCGCAGCCCGCGCAGCACCCCGTCCGCGACGGCCAGGTAGTACTGCGCGACGTCCAGCTTGGTGAAGCCGCGCTCGGGGTAGTACACCTTGTCCGGATTCGACAGCCGTACGCTGCGCCCGGCGACATCCAGTTCCACGGCTGCGCCCATGCCTCTCACGCTAGACGCGCTCCGCCCGGCGCGCGCCCCGGAACGGTTGGCGCGAGGATCGGAGCCATGGACCTGCCCGTGATGCCGCCGGTGGCGCCGATGCTCGCCAAGTCGGTCGCCAAGATCCCGCCGGGAATGCAGTACGAGGCCAAGTGGGACGGCTTCCGGACCGTCGTCTTCCGCGACGGCGACGAGGTCGAGCTCGGCAGCCGCACCGGAAAGACGCTCACCAGGTACTTCCCCGAACTGGTGGAGGCCCTGAAGCGGGAGCTGCCGCCGCGCTGCGTGCTGGACGGCGAGGTGGTGATCGCCCGGGACGGCCGGCTGCGGTTCGAGGAGCTGCTGGAGCGGATCCACCCGGCGGCCAGCCGGGTGCGGCTGCTGGCCGAGCGCACCCCCGCCTCCTTCGTCGCCTTCGACCTGCTCGCGCTCGGCGACGTCTCGCTGCTCGACGAGCCGCTCTCGGTGCGCCGCCCGGCCCTGGAGGCGGCGCTAGGCGGGGCCGCCGACCCGGTCTTCACCGCCCCCGCGTCCACCGACCGCGAGCTGGCGCAGAGCTGGTTCGCCGAGTTCGAGGGAGCCGGACTGGACGGCGTGGTGGCCAAGCCGCTGGACCAGCCCTACCGGCCGGGGGAGCGGACCATGTTCAAGATCAAGCACGAGCGCACCGCCGACTGCGTGGTGGCCGGCTACCGCGAGCACAAGAGCGGACCGGTGGTCGGCTCGCTGCTGCTCGGCATCAACGACGCCGAGGGCCGCCTGCAGCACGTCGGCGTCTGCGCCGCCTTCTCGATGGCCCGCCGACGTGAACTCGTCGAGGAGCTGGCGCCGTTGCGGATGACGGACGTCTCCGCCCACCCGTGGGGCGGCTGGGCGGACGAGGCCGCCCACGCCGATGCCCGGCTGCCCGGCGCGGTCAGCCGCTGGACCGGCGGCAAAGACCTCTCCTGGGTGGCGCTGCGCCCCGAGCGGGTGGTCGAGGTGGCCTACGACCACATGGAGGGCACCCGGTTCCGGCACACCGCCCAGTTCCGCCGCTGGCGCCCGGACCGCACCCCGGAGAGCTGCACCTACGCGCAGCTGGAGGAGCCGGTCTCCTACGACCTGGCCCGGGTCCTCGGGAGCTGACCGGCCGACGGGGCCGCCGGCCGGTCAGCTCCCCGGGCCACCGGGGGGACCGCTCAGGTCACCGAGGCGGACGGCGACGAGCTCGCCGTCGCGGGCGGGAACGAGTAGACGTTCCCCGGCGAGACGATCTCGGTGATCGCCTTGGCGAAGAGCGTCGACGGCTCCTCGCCCTGGGACGAGATGTCCGTGTTCAGCAGCACCGCCAGGGTGGCCTGCGCCGACGGCAGGTAGACCACGGCGCTCTGGTAGCCGGGCAGCGAGCCGTTGTGCCCGACCCAGCCGTGGTTGACGAACAGCCCGAGCCCGTAGCCGACGTCCGGCAGCGGGGTGGGCGGCGTCACCAGCCGCTCCGCCTGGGTGGCCGGCTTGAGCAGCGTGCCGGTGGCCAGTACCTTCGCCCACTTCTGCATGTCGGCCAGGTCGGAGATGACCGCGCCCGCCGCCCAGGCCCAGGACGGGTTCCAGTCGGTGGCGTCCGCGATCGAGCCGTCCGGCGTCTGGTCGGTGTACCCGCGGGCGTGCGGCTGGGGGAACGCCGCGTCGGTCGGGAAGACCGTCCGGCCCAGCCCGGCCGGGTCGAACACCTGCTGCTTCAGGAAGACGTCGAGCGGCTGCCCGCTCAGCTTCTCCACCACCAGGCCGATCAGCACGGTGTTGGTGTTGCTGTACTCGAAGGCGCTGCCCGGGGCGAAGTCCGCGGGGTGGTCGAAGGCGTAGGAGAGCAGCTGCTGCGGGGTGAAGACGCGGTTCGGGTCGTTGACCACGGCCTGCTGGAAGTCCGGGTCCGCGCTGTAGTTGAAGAGGCCGCTGCGCATGTCGGCGAGCTGGCGCAGGGTGATCGTGTCCCCGCCGGGCACGCCCGCGATGTACTTGCCGACCGGGTCGTCCAGACCGGCCTTGCCCTGGTCGACCAGCCGGAGCAGCCCGGTGACGGTGAAGGTCTTGGTCTCGCTGCCGATCCGCATGTTCAGCCCGGTGACCATCGGCGTACCGGCGACCTTGTCGGAGACGCCGAAGGCCTTGAGGTAGCTGCCGTCGGGCGTGGTCAGAGCGACCATCACCCCGGGGACGGAGGCCTCGCTCAGCACCTTCTGCACCGCCGAGTCCAGCCGGGCGGTGACGTCCGGGGTGAGCGCGGCCACGGTGCCGCCGGACGTCGGCGAGGAGCCGGACGCGCTCGGCGAGCCGGAAGCGGAGCCCGAGGCGGAGGAGGCGGCGGAGGACGGGCCGGACGACGGACCCGACGACGGGCCGGACGGGCTCGCCGAGGGGCTGAGCGCGGCGGGGACGGCCGTGACCGCGCCGGCGGGCGGGGGGTCGGACGCCGTCCGGCCGGAGCAACCCGCGGCGGCCAGCAGACCGGTCAGGGCCAGTACCGCGGTGGCCGCCCGCACGGAGCGGCGGGGGAGCGGGGCGAGCGGCCGTCGTGTCTTCGTCATGATCGGAGCGCCTCTCTGGGCCGAACGGCCCCGGAGCGGCGCTCCACGGGGCCATGGGGGGAGCGATCGCCACCGTATGCGCGCCACGACCGGCCCGCGCGCGGGCCGCCGCCGCACTGGCCCGAACGGCCCCACCCCCGGTCGCCCCGGAACCGCCGGCGCGCCGAACCAGCCGAACCCCCAGTCACCCCGGCCCGGTTCACGCCCGGCCGGGCCGCCGCGCCCGTGCCGAGCGCCCCCAGCGCTCCGCCGAACGGGTGGCCACCGGCACGCCGCGCCGGTGGCCGGGCCCGGCTCGGGCACGATCGTTTAGCCCAGCTGTGGCGCCCCTTAAGAATTCCTCGATGGACCGCACCCCCTCCCACCAGGCAGATTGCTCCATGTTCGGTGCGAGGAGGCAGGAGCAGCCACCCCGCCGGGCCCCGTCGGCCTGCCCTCACCAGGCCGCCCCACCATGCGTCAGGAGCCGCCGCAGTGAAGGCACTCGTCAAGCAGAAGGCAGAGCCCGGACTCTGGCTGATGGACGTCCCGAAGCCTGCCATCGGCCCCGGCGAGGTGCTGATCAAGGTGCTGCGCACCGGGATCTGCGGCACCGACCTGCACATCCGCAAGTGGGACGGCTGGGCCCAGCAGACCATCCGGACCCCGCTCGTCCTCGGCCACGAGTTCGTCGGCGAGGTGGCCGAGATCGGCGCGGCCGTCGCGGACATCTCGGTCGGCGACCTGGTCAGCGGCGAGGGCCACCTGGTCTGCGGCAAGTGCCGCAACTGCCTGGCCGGCCGCCGTCACCTCTGCCGCAACACCGTCGGCCTCGGGGTCGGCCGGGACGGTGCCTTCGCCGAGTTCGTCGCGCTGCCCGCCTCCAACGTCTGGGTGCACCGGGTCCCGGTGGACCTCGACGTCGCGGCGATCTTCGACCCCTTCGGCAACGCCGTGCACACCGCGCTCTCCTTCCCGCTGGTCGGCGAGGACGTGCTGATCACCGGTGCCGGTCCGATCGGCATCATGGCCGCCGCCGTCGCCAAGCACGCCGGCGCGCGCAACGTGATGATCACCGACGTCTCGCCGTACCGCCTCGACCTGGCCCGCGAGGTCGGTGTCACGCTGGCCCTGAACGTGGCCGAGCACACCATCGAGGAGGGCCAGCAGAAGCTCGGCCTGCGCGAGGGCTTCGACGTCGGCCTGGAGATGTCCGGCCGCCCCGAGGCGATGCAGTCGATGATCGCCAACATGACCCACGGCGGGAAGATCGCCATGCTCGGCCTGCCCGCCGAGCAGTTCCCGGTCGACTGGGCCTCGGTCGTCACCTCGATGATCACCATCAAGGGCATCTACGGCCGCGAGATGTTCGAGACCTGGTACGCGATGTCCGTCCTGCTGGAGGGCGGGCTCGACCTCAGCCCCGTGATCACCGGCCGCTACGCCGCCGCCGACTTCGAGGCCGCCTTCGACGAGGCCGCGAGCGGCCGCTGCGGCAAGATCATCCTCGACTGGACCGTCTGAGACCGTCTGACCCCCTCTAGGGAGACACCGTGTTCGACAACGTGCGCGACGACCTGGCCGCCACCCTCGACGAGATCCGCGAGGCCGGCCTGTTCAAGCCGGAGCGGGTGATCGGCACCCCGCAGAGCGCCGCCGTCACCGTCACCGCCGGCGGGCAGCCCGGCGAGGTACTGAACTTCTGCGCCAACAACTACCTCGGCCTCGCCGACCACCCCGAGGTGCTCACCGCCGCCAAGGACGCCCTGGACCGCTGGGGCTACGGGATGGCCTCGGTCCGGTTCATCTGCGGCACCCAGGACGTCCACAAGGAGCTGGAGGACCGCCTCTCCGGGTTCCTCGGCCAGGAGGACACGATCCTCTACTCCTCCTGCTTCGACGCCAACGGCGGCGTCTTCGAGACCCTGCTCGACGAGCGCGACGCCGTCATCTCCGACGCGCTGAACCACGCGAGCATCATCGACGGCATCCGCCTCTGCAAGGCCCGCCGGCTGCGCTACGCCAACCGCGACCTGGCCGACCTGGAGCAGCAGCTCAAGGAGGCCCAGGGCGCCCGCCGCCGGCTGGTCGTCACCGACGGCGTCTTCTCGATGGACGGCTACGTCGCCCCGCTGCGCGAGATCTGCGACCTGGCCGAGCGCTACGACGCCATGGTCATGGTCGACGACTCGCACGCGGTCGGCTTCGTCGGCCCGAACGGGCGCGGCACCCCCGAGCTGCACGGCGTGATGGACCGCGTCGACATCATCACCGGCACCCTCGGCAAGGCCCTCGGCGGCGCCTCCGGCGGCTACGTCGCGGCGCGCCGCGAGATCGTCGCCCTGCTGCGCCAGCGCTCGCGGCCGTACCTGTTCTCCAACTCGCTCGCCCCGGTGATCGCCGCCGCCTCGCTGAAGGTGCTCGACCTGGTCGAGCGCTCGACCGAGCTGCGCGAGAAGCTGGCCGCCAACACGGCGCTGTTCCGCTCGCGGATGACCGAGGCCGGCTTCGAGATCCTGCCCGGCGACCACCCGATCGCCCCGGTCATGATCGGCGACGCGGCCGAGGCCGGCCGGCTCGCCGAGCTGCTGCTGGAGCGCGGCGTGTACGTGATCGGCTTCTCCTTCCCGGTCGTGCCGCACGGCGCGGCCCGGATCCGGGTGCAGCTGTCCGCCGCGCACTCCACCGAGGACGTCGAGCGAGTGGTGGCGGCCTTCGTCGACGCCCGCGCCGCCCTGGGGGAGTAGCACCCGGCCGGGGCACCTCCCGGGACCGCCCGTGGCCCGTCCGCCCGGAACCGGACGCGCCACGGGCACCCCCGGGCCGCCGTGCGGCGCACCACGTCCGCTCGGCACCCCGTCGCCGCACGGTGCGCCGCGGCGCACCACCAGAGACCAACTGCCCCACCCTCCCGCCCGGGAGTGGGACGTCGGCCCGGCCGACGTCCCACTCCCGTTCGCGGTTTCGGCGGACCCGCCCGCCCACGGCGCCGCCCGCTGTTCCGCCCACGGCGCCGCCGGACGTCCCCCCGGTGGCTCCGGCACCCCGCGGCACGCTGGCAGAATTGGCGTGTGATCGACGCACGACGGCTGCGGACCCTGCGGGCCGTGGCGGACCACCGCACGGTGACCGCCGCGGCGGCCGCCCTCTACCTCACCCCCTCGGCGGTGTCCCAGCAGCTGGCCGCGCTGGAGCAGGAGACCGGCCACCACCTGCTCGCCCGCGAGGGCCGGGGGGTGCGGCTCACCGCCGCCGGGGAGATCCTGCTCGGCCACGCCGACGCCGTCCTCGCCCAGCTGGAACGGGCCGAGGCCGATCTCGCCGCCTACAGCGCCGGTGTGGCCGGTGAGGTCACCGTGGCCTCCTTCGCCACCGGGATCTCCCTGGTGCTGGCGCCCGCCATCGGGACCCTCGCCGCCCGGGCGCCCGGCGTCCGCCTCAAGGTGCTGGACGCGGAGGGCGACGCCAGCCTGCCGATGGTCCTGGAGGGGCGGGCCGACCTGGCCGTGGCCGTCGAGTACCGGGGGGCGCCGCGGGCCGACGACGCCCGGCTCACCCGGGTGCCGCTGTACGCCGAACCGTTCGAGGCGGTGCTGCCGCTCGGCCATCCGCTGGCCGCCGGGGAGGGGCCGATCGCCGTCGCGGACCTGGCCGCCGAGCCGTGGATCGGGCCCTACCCGGGCAATCCCTGCCACGACGTGGTGCTGCTGGCCTGCGAGCACGCCGGGTTCCAGCCGCGTCTGGTGCACTCCTCGGACGACTTCCGCGCCGTCGTGGCGCTGGCCTCGGCCGGTGCGGGGGTGGCGCTGGTGCCCCGGTCCGCCCTGCTCGGGGTGGATCTCGGACGGGTCGCGGTGCGGCCGGTGGACAGCGCGCTCGCCACCCGCCGGGTCTTCGCCGCCGTCCGGGCCGGCGCCGACGGCCACCCGTTGATCCGCCCGGTGCTGGAGGCCCTCACCGAGGTGGCCGCCGCCACCGGCTGACCGCGCCCGGGGCGGCGGCCCCGGAAACCACCGGGACCCCGCCTCCCCCGGTGGGCCGGGGGAGGCGGGGTCCCGGGTGGGACTCAGATGCTGAGCAGACCGATGACGTGCCCGTCGTCGTCCACGACCGGCCAGGTGTCCAGACCGCGGGCGCGCATGGTGGCCGCCGCGGTGGCGGCCGGCATCCCGGCGGTGGCGAACGGCGCGCGGTCGTGCTTCACCGCCCGCACCGGAGTGCGCTCGGTGTACCAGGAGCGGGCCCGGAACGGCGCGAGGTGCAGACGGGTCAGCAGCCCGGCGCAGCGGCCCTCCTCGTCGCGGACCAGGGCGTGCGGGGCGCCGGAGCTGAGCAGGATGTCCAGCGCGGTGTCGACCATGACGTCGTCACTGATCTGCAGCTCGGGTCGGGTCATCACGTCCCCGACCGTGGTCAGGGCGTCGGCGGCGAAGTCGACGGGGTGTTCGAGGGCCATGGTCATGGGGCTCCTTCGGGTCGGTCCACCGGTGACGGCGGCGATCAGGGAGGTGCTCGACGGTGCTGCCGCGGCTGGGCCCGGCCCGCGGGTGTCCGGCCGGATCCGGCCGGTCCCGCCGTCGCGCGGCGGGACCGACCGGACGCGGGGCCTACGCCGCCAGGTCGACGCGCCGCGGCCCGCCACGGCGGGCGCCGCCGGTGCCGCCGCCCTGGCCGCGGCCGCCGGTGCCGCCGCCCTGCTGGCCGCGGTCGGCCGAGGTGGGGCGGCTGCGGCGGTTGCGACCGCCCGAGGCGCTGCGCCGGGGCCGCTCGACCACGGGGTCGGCGATCACCACGGGCACGCCGGTGGGCACGCGGGCGCCGGTGATGCGGGCCAGCTCGTCATCGGTGGAGTGGACCCGGGTGGACTCGGGGGTGATGCCGGCGGTGGCCATCATCCGGGCCGTCTCGCGGCGCTGGTTGGGCAGGACGAGGGTGACGACGGTGCCGGACTCGCCCGCCCGGGCGGTGCGGCCGCCGCGGTGCAGGTAGTCCTTGTGGTCGGTCGGCGGGTCCAGGTTGACGACCAGGTCGAGGCCGTCGACGTGGATGCCGCGGGCCGCGACGTTGGTCGCGATCAGCGCGGTGACCTGGCCGTTGCGGAACTGCTGGAGGGTGCGGGTGCGCTGGGGCTGGGACTTCCCGCCGTGCAGCGCGGCCGCCTTCACCCCGCTGGCGAGCAGCTCGTCCACCAGCCGGTCGGCGCCGTGCTTGGTGTCGGTGAACATGATCACGCCGCCCTCGCGCGAGGCGATGTGGGCGATCGTGGCGTTCTTGTCGCCGTTCTGCACGTGCAGGACGTGGTGCTCCATGGTGCTGACCGCGGCGGCGGACGGGTCCACCGAGTGGGTGACCGGGTCCTTGAGGAAGCGGCGCACCAGGCGGTCGACGTTGCGGTCCAGGGTGGCGGAGAACAGCATCGTCTGGCTGTCGGCCTCGACCTGGTCGAGCAGCTCGATGACCTGCGGCAGGAAGCCCATGTCGGCCATCTGGTCGGCCTCGTCGAGGACGGTGATCCCGACGCTGTCGAGCCGGCAGGCGCCGCGCTGGATCAGGTCCTTGAGGCGGCCGGGAGTGGCCACGACGACCTCCGCCCCCCGGCCCAGGATCTGGGCCTGGCGGCCGATCGAGACCCCGCCGACCACGGTGGCGAGCCGCAGCCGCACCGAGTGGGCGTAGGGGGTGAGCGCCTCGGTGACCTGCTGCGCGAGCTCACGGGTGGGCACCAGGACGAGAGCCAGCGGCCGGCCCGGCTCGGCCTGCCGGCCGGCGATGCGGGCCAGCAGCGCGAGGCCGAAGGCGATGGTCTTGCCGGAGCCGGTCCGGCCGCGGCCGAGGACGTCCCGGCCCGCCAGCGAGTTCGGCAGCGTCGCGGCCTGGATCGGGAACGGCGAGGTGACGCCCTGGCGGGTGAGCGTCGAGAGCAGGGCCTTCGGCATGTCGAGCTGGTCGAAGGCCTCGACGGCCGGCAGGGCCGGGGTGGTGCTGACCGGCATCGCGAACTCGCCCTGCACGGAGGAGCTCTGGCGTCGCCTCGGACCGCCGCCCGAGCGGGAGCCGTACGAGGAGCCACCACCGCCGGAACGCGAGCCGTAGGAGCCGCCGCCGCCACCCGAGCGGGAGCCGTACGAGGAACCGCCCCCGCCGGAACGGGAGCCGTACGAGCCGCCGCCGGAGCGGGACTCGGAATTCTGGTACGAGGAGCGACTGGAGCGATTCATCTGGAGACCTTCCTCAAGGTGGCACGTCACGAGGAAGGCTCCGCGCCCACGGGTAATCCGGGCGGAGGCTGCAAGGAACGGGCCGGAACTGGCGGAGCGTGGACGGTGAAACCGTGCGGCACGTCACCTACGGTCGGCGCTCACCGCGCTGGCGGGAGCGAAGAACCTCGAACCGTGAGTCATCACGGCGGGGCGCCGACCCGGACGCGGCGCGGAGCAGCTCGCGTGGGGAAGGCCGCCGGTGGCGGAGCCGGGAATGAAGCCCGGGCAGCGGTGGGTCCTGCGGAAAAGCCGAGGGGCCCGCACCAGGCATGAACGCGGTGCGGGCCCCTCGCTGCCGGGCGGGTGCCGTGGCAGAAACTACAGCGGACGAATGTTCTCGGCCTGCGGGCCCTTCTGGCCCTGCGTGACGTCGAACTCGACCTTCTGGCCCTCGAGCAGCTCACGGAAGCCGTTGGCGTTGATGTTCGAGTAGTGGGCGAAGACGTCGGGGCCGCCACCCTCCTGCTCGATGAAGCCGAAGCCCTTTTCCGCGTTGAACCACTTCACAGTGCCATTAGCCATAAAGAAATCTCCTTCAAGGGGCTGTCCGGAGCTCGCACGGTGCGTGCTCCGAGATGCCGCGATGATGACCCACCCGGGGAAGAGCCGGGAAACAAAAATGCGCCTGCGAGACCTCAGCAGGCCCACACAAAGTTCATGGGAACCACTACTGCAACTCATTCGACTCTAGCAGGCCGGGGGTCTCCGTGGTGGAGGGATTCACCCCCGGCGGCTCCGGAGCCCCGCCCGGGGTCGGCTGTCGCGGCGGCGGAAGCAACGCCAACCGGTCGGCCGCCCGGCGGAGTTGGCGTCCCGGTGGGCGGGGCCGGCCGGGCCTGCGAATCGCTCGAAAGAGCGGCGGGTACAGGTGTCCTGCCCGCCCCCGCCGACGCGGTTCGCGCCGGTGGCAGACCGTCCGCGGCCGCGAAATTCCGTCGGCGCGGTGGTGAACCGCACCATCCGGATTCCGGTTATGTGCGAATTCGAGACCTTCCGGAGGGCCCGCTGGGGCGAGTTCCGGCGCATACTGGGGGAGATGACGAAATCAGCAGCAGTCCGGCGTACTCTGCCCACCAGCCCCTTCAAGGCCCGGGTCGAAGCTCCTCTCAAACGGTTCGCCGTCGGCGACAGGGTCACCCACGACACGTACGGCCTAGGCCGGGCCATCGCCGTCGAGGGTGGCGGTGACATCGCGGTACTGGTCGACTTCGGTTCACGGCAGGAACGGATCACCCAGCCGTACACCGCCATGTTCAAGCTCTGATCCGCGGTTCGATCTCCACCCGGGGCGCCCCGGGGCCGTGCGGCCCCGGGGGCGCGGTGCTGTCCCGCCGCACCGGCCCGGCACCCGTGCCGCCGTGGAGTTCCGGCGGCCGGCCCGTCCGTCGGCCCTAGCGGCGCCGGGCACTCCCTCCATGCTCCGGCCGCGCTGTCTCTGCCGCCCCGGTCGCCCGTCCGGTGCGGCCGGTCACAGCCCTGTCCGCGCCCGGGTCAGCCGCCAGACCTTGTCCACCCCGGTCTGCGCGGGCGCCAGGCGCTCGGCGGGCCGGCAGAGGTGCTCGGCGAAGCCGAGGCGCGCCGGTACGGCGCCGCTCGCCCGGTTCGCCGGGTCGTGGACGATCTCGACGTGGTCGACGCCGGGCAGCAGGAACGCCTCGTCGACCAGGGCCCGGACGGCTCTGGTGGCCAGACCGCGGCCGGTGGCGGCGGGGTGCAGCCAGTAGCCGATCTCCAGGCCATCGCCCGGCAGGCCCTCGCGGCGGAACAGCTGGCAGGCGCCGACGATGCCCCGCTCCGTCACCATCGCGTAGGTGAACGCGGCGCCGCTCTCCCACTGCTCGGCGCGGCCGGCCAGGAAGGCACGGGTGGCGTCGGGGCTGTGCGTGGCGACCCAGGGCATCCACGGGCGGAGGTGCTCCAGGGACTCCTCGATGACCCGGAAGAGCTCGGGAAGGTCCGCCTCGCCGTCGAAGCGGCGCAGCGTGAGGTCGTCCAGCGTGATCGACTCGGGCGGAGTGGTCATGCCGAGAGCCTCGCCCACCAGCCGTCCCGGTCACAACCGGATTCTCCCGTCGGGGAGGCCCGGAGCGGGGGCGGAGTGAGGCCGACTCGCGGACGACCGTGCGCAAGCCCAGCACGTTCCGGGTGGCGGGCACCTGGTCGGGCTCGTTCAGCGACCGGGCGACCAGGGCGGCGAGTTCCTCCCCGCCCGGCAGGGCCGGAGGGCCGGTGGCCGGCCTCGGGCGGCCCGGCATGACCGTCTTCTCCGTGGTCAACGGACTGGCCTTCGGCCGCTTCACGGCCGTCGACACCGCGCCGGTCACCATGGTGCTGCCCGAGGCGGAGGACGCCGCCCGGGACATGGGCGGGCTCGACATCGCCGACGCCTGTCCGCGGATCCTGGTGCCCTTCGTCGCTTCCGTCGTGCCCGGCCTCGGCGGCCGCACTCCGCTGTTCCTGCTCGGCGCGGCCCTCGCCGGGCTCGGCGCCCTCGCGTTGAAGCCGGTCCGCGGTGTTCGCTGAGTACGCCGGCACCTCCCGGCACACCCACGACGTCCACCCGACCGAGTACGTCCGCCCACCCGAGCGTTCCCAGAAAGGTTTCCATCTCGTGAAGTTGCACACCCAGGAGTGGGGTTCCGGCGACCGCGTCGCCCTGCTGGTGCACGGCATCATGTCCGACCACCGCACCTGGCGGCGGGTCGGCCCGGCCCTGGCCGCGCGCGGATACCGCGTCATCGCCGTCGACCAGCGCGGCCACGGCCGGAGCCCGCGCGGTACCGGCGGGAGCCCGCAGGAGCGGTACGCCCTGGAGGCCTACGCCGAGGACCTCGTCGAGACTCTGCCGGCCAGCGCGGAGCTGGCCGTCGGCCACTCGCTCGGCGGCATCAGCCTGCTGGGCGCGGTGGAGCGGCTGAAGCCGGCCCGCGCCGTGTACGTCGACCCGGCCTGGCAGTTCGCCCGGATCGAGGGCGCCGACCCGCGGATGTTCGTGGAGTTCCGGCACGCCACCCGGGAGCAGATCGCCGGGTTCAACCCCCGCTGGGAGGCCGCCGACGTGGACGTCGAACTCGCCACCCTCGCGGCCTGGGACGAGGAGTCCGCGCTCGCCCTGTCCGGCCAGGAGTGCGGCCTGCCGGCCGCACCGGCCGTGCCCTCGCTGGTGCTCCTGGCCGACCGGAGCTTCCTGGTGAGCGCCGAGGACGCCGGACTGCTGCGCGCCCGGGGCTTCGAGGTGCGCACCGTGCCCGGCGCCGGCCACACCGTCCACCGGGACGATCACGACGGCTTCCTGGCCGGGCTCGACGGCTGGATCTGAACCATGACGAGGACGAGGAGTTCGCCGTGACCGCCGGCGCCAGGCGCGCGGCCGCCGTCGGGGCCGCCCTCGCGCGACTGGACCTCACCGCCAGGGCCGCCCTGCTGAGCGGGGCCGTCCTGTGGTCGCTGCCCGCCGGCGAGGCGATCGGCCTCGGCCGGCTGACCGCCCGGGTGAGCACCCCGCTGCGGCGGTGCGGACCCGGGACACCGCCGCGCGCACCCGGGCGGCCCGCCCCGGCGGGTCCACCGTCCCGGCCGGCCGCCACATGGCGGAGCGCCCGCTGACGCGGGCGCTCGACGTCGGCTGAGCGGGGGACGGTGGGGCCCCGGCCACCGGCCGGAGCCCCACCGCGCCGGCACCGCCGCACGCGTCCGCCGGGTGCGCCGGGCCACCCCGCCGGCCGCCGGGGGAGCGGCGAGTAGGGTGGGCCGGGCCGATGATCGTCCGGACCACTGGAGCACCGATGAGCCTGACCTCCGCCCCCGACGCTCTCCTCCCCGTCGGGGTGATCGGGCTCGGCGACATCGCCCAGAAGGCCTACCTCCCGGTCCTCGGCACGCTGCCCGGCCTCGACCTGCGCCTGATGACCCGGGACCGGGCCAAGCTGGACCGGATCGGCGAGGCCCACCGGATCGCGCCCGAGCACCGGTTCACCGACCTCGGCGCGCTGATCGGCAGCGGCATCCGGGCCGCCTTCGTGCACGCCGCCACCGACCAGCACGTCCCGATCGTCGAGCAGCTGCTGACGTCCGGGGTCGACGTCTACGTGGACAAGCCGCTCGACCAGACCCTGGACGGGTCCCGCCGGCTGGTTGACCTCGCCGACCGCACGGGCCGCTCGCTGATGGTCGGTTTCAACCGCCGCTACGCGCCGGGCTACGTGCAGGCGAAGGAGCGGCCGCGCGACCTGATCGTCCTGCAGAAGAACCGCGAGGGCCTGCCCGAGGCGCCCCGCTCGATGGTCTTCGACGACTTCATCCACGTGGTGGACCTGCTGCGCTTCCTGGCGCCCGGGGAGATCGAGCAGGTCGACGTCCGCTCCCGGGTGCGTGACGGCCTCGTCGAGCACGTCGTCCTCACCCTCTCCGGTGAGGGCTTCACCGCCCTGGGCATCATGAACCGCGTCTCCGGCTCCACCGAGGAGATCCTCCAGGTCTCCGGCGGGGACTCCAAGCGCGAGGTCCACAACCTCGCCGACGTGATCGACCACCGCGGCCAGCCCACGATCCGCCGTCGCGGCGACTGGGTCCCGGTGGCCCGCCAGCGCGGCATCGAGCAGGTCGTCCTCGCCTTCCTCGACGCCGTCCGGACCGGAAAGACGATCGACGCCCACGACGCCCTGCGCACCCATGAGCTCTGCGAGCTGATCGTCGGGCGCCTGGAGGAAACGGCGACGGCCGCCACCCGGTAGGAGCCGCCCCGCCCCGGCCCCGGCTGGTGAGCCTGCGGCCGCGATCCGGGCCGCGAGGTGACAATGGGGCATGCCCTCCAGCCCCCACCCGACGGATCCGCGGCGGGTGACGCCGGACCGGGCCGCGGTGAGCGGCGAGCACTGGTGGCCGGTGGTGCTGGCGGTTGCGGTCGTCGCGATGCTCCACGTGACGCTGCCGGCCCGCTACCGGGTCGACCCCGCCTGGGTGCTGCCGGTCGCCGTGGGCTCGTTGCTGGCGGTGCTGATCATCGGCGACCCGGGCCGGATCGACCGGCAGAAGGCCTGGCTCCGGGTCGTCACCCAGCTGCTGATCGGCGCCATCACGGTGGCCAACGTGTTCGCGGGCGTCCGTCTGGTGGTGGACATCCTGACCGACAACAAGCTGTTCGCGAACAATGCCGTCGGGCTGCTGGCGACCGGCGGCGTGGTCTGGGTGACGAACGTGGTGGCCTTCGCGCTCTGGTACTGGAGCCTGGACCGCGGCGGCGCCGCCGCCCGCGCCCACCGGCCCTTCGCGAACCCGGCGTTCGTGTTCCCCGAGATGCAGTACCCGGACCACGCGCCGGCCGCCTGGGTGCCGCGGTTCGCCGACTACCTGACGCTCTCCTTCTGGACCGCCACGGCCTTCAGCCCCACCGACGTCTCGGCGGTCAGACGGTGGGCCAAGCTGCTGATGATGGCGCAGGCGGCGACCTCCCTCGCGCTGGGCGCCCTGGTCGTCGCCCGGGCGATCAACATCCTGCAGTGAACGCGCTGTGAGCACGGTGCGACGGCACTGTTTCGGCCCGGCGTCGGCGTCCGGCGATTCGGAATTGCCCCTGGTCCCGGGCCGGTCGAGCGGTACTGTGGACCTTCACGGTTGCCGGACGCGAAACGGACGGGCGATGCACGCACGCCAACTGCGGGGCGGGCGGGTGGTCTTCGGACACCCGCTGCGGCCGCGCGCGGCGTTCCGCCCGCAGGCCGGAGCCCACGCACCAGCCGGGCACCACCGGACCGTCGGCATCCGGCCCGGTGGTGCCCGGCTGGTGCGGCGCCGCTGGATCGACGGGGTCGGCTCCCCGACCGGCCTCTGTCGCCCGTAACCGCCCGTAACCGCCCGTCGTCACGCGCGCCCGGCGCCCCGTTACGCCCGGCAGCCCCGCTCCGCCGTGGCCCGTCCCGGCTGCCCGGCCTCCCGGCAGCCGCCCGAGGTCCTGCCCCCGGCCGGCGACGCCCCGGGCCGAAGCGACCGAGAAGACCGAGATCGAGGAACGGCTCCCGCATGCCCCAGTACCCCGTGCTCACCCCCGACGACGCCCCGGACACCGCCGAGCGGCGCCACCCCCTGGACAACCCGGCCCGCGCCGCCCTGCTCGGCCCGCACGCCCACCTGGCCGAGCGAAGCGGTGACGTCCTGCGCTACCCGGCCGACGTGTCGCCGTTCGTCGCCCTCCCCGACCGGCCCGACCGGGAGACCTGGCGGGACGTCGCGGCGCTGTACGGCCCGGGCGCCGTCGTCGCCGCCACCGGCTCCCCGGACGCTGTACCGGCCGACTGGGAGATCCTGCTGCGGGGCCGGGGCGTCCAGCTGGTGGACGACGGCGTCCGGGCCCGGCCCGACGAGGAGGCCGTCCGGCTGGGCCCCGCCGACGTACCGGAGATGCTGGCGCTGGTGGAGCACGCCCGGCCCGGCCCGTTCCTGCCCCGGACCATCGAACTCGGCGGCTACCTGGGCATCCGCCGCGGCGGCGCGCTGGTCGCGATGGCGGGGGAGCGCCTGCGCCCGCCGGGCTGGACCGAGATCAGCGCCGTCTGCACGGCCGAGTCCCACCGGGGCCGGGGGCTCGGCTCCCGGCTGGTCCGGGCGGTCGCGGCCGGGATCCGTGAGCGGGGCGACACGCCGTTCCTGCACACCTCCGCCGAGAACACCACCGCGATCCGGCTCTACGAGTCGCTGGGGTTCCGGCTGCGCCGGCACGTCACCTTCCTGGGCCTGCGGACGCCCGGCGGGGGCCCGGGCGCGTGACGAAGCCCCGGCGCCCCGCCTCCGCACCGAGACCACCCGCCGAGCCGCACCGTTCCACCTTTCCGAGGAGTCCGAGGAGTTCGATGTGAGTCAGAACGTGCCCTACGCCAGCCCCGCCGACACCGCCGTCCACGGCGAGTACCGGATCACCAGGGCTCCCGGCGACGAGCGCCCGCTGTACCGCTTCACCGGGCGGATCACCGCCGACGGGAGCAGCGGCTTCGCCGCCGAGCCCGGCCGCTACCACATCTACGCCGGCTGGTTCTGCCCCTGGGCGCAGCGCACCACCATCCAGCGCGCTCTCAACGGGCTGGAGGACGTCGTCTCGGTCTCCTACGTCGACGGCCGCCGTGACGGCCGCGGCTGGGCCTTCCGGGAGACCTACGGGCCGGACCCGGTGAACGGGTTCACCCTGCTGCGCGACGCGTACGAGCGGACCGAGCCCGGTTTCGACGGGCACATCTCGGTGCCGACGCTCTGGGACCGCCGGACCGGTCGGGTGGTCAGCAACGACTTCCGGACCATAGGCATCGACCTGGCGACCCAGTTCGGCCGGTGGAGCAACGGCGCCGACACCTACCCGGAGGACCTCCGGGCCGAGATCGACGCGCTGGACGCCCGGCTGGGCCCGGCCGTGAACCACGGCGCGGGCGCGGCGGCCGGCACCGGGGACGCCGCGCTCGCGGCCCGCGCCCTGCTGCTGGAGACCTTCGCGGAGCTGGACGCCCGGCTGGCCACCAGCCGCTACCTGCTGGGCGACCGGCTGACCGAGGCCGATGTGCGGCTCTGGGTGACGCTGGTGCGCTACGACGTCGGGCCCAACCACGCGCGCGCGGTGAACCCCGGTCTGGCCGCGTACCCGCACCTGTGGGCGTACGCCCGCGATCTCTACCAGCGGAAGCCGTTCACCGGCACCACGGACTTCGCCGCCTTCACCGAGCCGGGCGCGAGCGTCCCGGACTGGCACGCCCCGGTGGAGCGTCCGCTTCCCGCCTGAGTCCGGCGGCCCGGGGCCGCGGACCCGAACGGCCGGTGCACCGGGAACCATCCCCGGTGCACCGGCCGTTCCGTCTGTGGTGGGCGCCGCTGACCAGGGCGCCGACCGGTCGCGGAGGCGCGGCGGCGGCGCCCTGACGGGCCGTCGGTCGACCTCCGGACGTCCGCCCGGTAGCGGTACGTGGATATGACATGTACGCTGCGTATCGCTGGTTGTACAGCATGCGGGCCTGGCCGCCGCTCCGTGGGGGGAGTCACGTCCAGGCCCGGTCGCCGGCCGGGGCCTCGGTTGCGCTCGTGGGGGAGCTTCAACCGGGGCCCTTCGGCGGGCTACTGACGGTATGCCCGCTCGGGGCCTGGTTCAGTCATGTCAAATTCGCCGGCGCCGCCCCGATGCCGGGGCGCGGCCGCCCGGACGGCCTCCGGCCCGCTCCGCACCGCCTCCCGCACCGCCTCCCGCGCCGCCCTCCATGCCGCCCGCAGGGGTGGCCGCCCGGCTGCTCCGAACGGCCCTCCCGGCTTGCGCTCCGTCCGGGTGCTCGCCCGGCCCTGCGGACCGGCGGGCCGCCGCAACCGCTGCTATGACTGGTTTGAGCCTTTTTGTCCGGCTCCCAGTTCCGAGGAGGCATCCTCATGGGTGCTGCAGCAACGAGCGCCACCGACGCTGACGTGGTGCACATTCTCTGGATCAACGCGGGCCTGAGCTGCGACGGTGACTCGGTCTCCCTGACCGCGGCCATGCAGCCGAGCATCGAGGAGATCGTCACCGGCGCGCTGCCGGGCCTGCCGAAGATCGCCGTCCACTGGCCGCTGATCGACTTCGAGTGCGGGCCGGTCCAGGGCGCGGACAACTTCGTGGAGTGGTTCTTCAAGGCGGACCGCGGGGAACTCGACCCGTTCGTCCTGGTCGTCGAGGGATCCATCCCGAACGAGAGCATCAAGGAGGAGGGCTACTGGTGCGGTTTCGGCGACGATCCGCGGACCGGTCAGCCGATCACCACCAGTGAGTGGCTGGACCGGCTCGCGCCCAAGGCCACGGCGGTTGTCGCGATCGGCACCTGCGCCACCTACGGCGGCATCCACGCCATGGCCGGCAACCCGACCGGCGCCATGGGCGTCCCCGACTACCTGGGCTGGGACTGGAAGTCCAAGGCCGGCCTGCCCATCGTCTGCGTGCCGGGCTGCCCCATCCAGCCCGACAACTTCTCCGAGACCCTGACCTACCTGCTCTACCAGCTGGCCGGCTCCGCGCCGATGATCCCGCTGGACGACAAGCTGCGCCCGACCTGGCTGTTCGGCGCCACCGTGCACGAGGGCTGCGACCGCGGCGGCTACTACGAGCAGGGCCAGTTCGCCACCGAGTACGGCACCCCGGAGTGCCTGGTGCGGCTGGGCTGTTGGGGCCCGGTCGTCAAGTGCAATGTCACCAAGCGCGGCTGGATCAACGGCATCGGCGGCTGTCCCAACGTGGGCGGCATCTGCATCGCCTGCACGATGCCCGGCTTCCCGGACAAGTTCATGCCCTTCATGGACCCGCCGCCGGGCTCGCACATCTCGGCCAACGCCAGCTCCGCGTACGGCGCGGTGATCCGGCGACTGCGCTCGATCACCATGAAGACCCTCGACAAGGAACCGAAGTGGCGCCACCCGGGGCGCACGCTGACGACCGGTTACCGCACACCGCGGTGACCAGGCGGGCCGCCGCACTCCCGTGCGGCGGCCCGCTCCGCCGCTGACCCTCCCCGCTTCCAGAAGGGCACGACAGACACGATGGCACCGACGACGAAGGCAGCCGGCGACGGCAGCGGCCTGGTGGAGATGTCCTGGGACCCGATCACCCGGATCGTGGGCAGCCTCGGCATCCACACGAAGATCGACTTCAAGCAGAAGAAGGTGGCGGAGTGCTACAGCACCTCGTCGGTCTTCCGCGGCTACAGCGTCTTCATGCGGGGCAAGGATCCGCGCGACGCGCACTTCATCACCAGCCGCATCTGCGGCATCTGCGGCGACAACCACGCCACCTGCTCCGTCTACGCGCAGAACATGGCGTACGGGGTGAAGCCGCCGCACCTCGGTGAGTGGATCATCAACCTCGGCGAGGCCGCCGAGTACATGTTCGACCACAACATCTTCCAGGAGAACCTGGTCGGGGTGGACTACTGCGAGAAGATGGTCCGCGAGACCAACCCCGGCGTCCTGGAGCTGGCCGAGCGCACCGCGGCCCCGCACGCCGGCGACCACGGGTACCGGACGATCGCCGACATCATGCGCTCGCTCAACCCGATCGAGGGCGAGTTCTACCGCGAGGCGCTGCAGGTCAGCCGCTACACCCGGGAGATGTTCTGCCTCATGGAGGGCCGCCACGTGCACCCCTCCACGCTCTACCCGGGCGGCGTCGGCACGGTGGCGACGGTCCAGCTCTTCACCGACTACCTGACCCGGCTGATGCGGTACGTGGAGTTCATGAAGAAGGTCGTGCCGCTCCATGACGACCTCTTCGACTTCTTCTACGAGGCGCTGCCCGGCTACGAGGAGGTCGGCCGGCGCCGCATCCTGCTCGGCTGCTGGGGGAGCCTCAACGACCCGGACCACTGCGACTTCACGTACCGGAACATGACCGACTGGGGCCGGAAGATGTTCGTCACCCCGGGCGTGGTCGTCGACGGCAAGCTGGTCACCAACGACCTGACCGAGATCAACCTCGGCATCCGCATCCTGCTCGGCAGCTCCTACTACGAGGACTGGGAGGGCAAGGAGCTCTTCGTCACCCACGACCCGCTGGGCAACCCGGTCGACCCCAGGCACCCCTGGAACCAGCACACCGTCCCCGCGCCGCAGAAGCGCGACTTCGACGACAAGTACAGCTGGGTGATGTCCCCCCGCTGGTTCGACGGCAAGGACCACCTCGCGCTCGACACCGGCGGCGGCCCGATCGCCCGCCTCTGGTCCACCGCGCTCTCCGGGCTGGTCGACATCGGCTACATCAAGGCCACCGGCCACAGCGTGCAGATCAACCTGCCGCGCTCGATGACCAAGCCGGAGACCACCTTCGAGTGGAAGATCCCGCGCTGGAGCAACGCCATCGAGCGCAACCGTGCCCGGACGTACTTCCAGGCCTACGCGGCCGCGGCGGCCCTGCACTTCGCGGAGAAGGCCCTCGCCGAGGTCCGGGCCGGGCGCAGCCAGACCTGGGAGCGCTTCGAGGTGCCGGACGAGTCGATCGGCTGCGGCTTCACCGAGGCCGTGCGCGGCGTGCTGTCGCACCACATGGTGATCCGCGACGGCAAGATCGCCAACTACCACCCGTACCCGCCGACGCCGTGGAACGCCAGCGTCCGCGACAGCTACGGCACGCCCGGCCCGTACGAGGACGCGGTGCAGAACACGCCGATCTTCGAGGAGAACTCGCCGGAGAACTTCAAGGGCATCGACATCATGCGGGCCGTGCGCAGCTTCGACCCCTGTCTGCCCTGCGGCGTCCACATGTACGTCGGCGGCGGCCGGACCGTGCAGAAGATGCACGTCCCCACGGGACTGAGCGGGCTCACCGCATGACGGCGGAGGAGACCGGGCTGCGGATCCAGGAGGCGCTGGACCAGCTGGCCGGCGGCGACGGGCAGGGGGCCGGCGAGCAGCTGGTCCGCGAGCTGATGGCCTTCTACGGGGACGGCCTCACCCGGCTCGTCCGGGCCCTGCCGCCGCAGACGCTGCGGCAGCTGCTGGACGACCAGGCGGTGGCCGGGCTGCTCGTCCTGCACGACCTGCACCCCGAGGACGTCACCGCCCGGATCGCCCGCGCGCTCGCCGCGCTGCCCGAGCCGGTCGAACTGCTCGGCTTCGACCCCGCGACCGGCACGCTGCGGCTGCGCCGGACCAGGAGCGGCTGCGGCTGCGGGGAGCAGGACGTCGAGGCCGTGCTGGCCTGTCACGCTCCCGAGGTGACGGCCGTGGAGCTCGAACGCGCGCCGCAGCTGCTGCAGATCGGCACCCGGCCGCCGGCCTCGGCGGAGGTGCGGTGAGCGCCCGTCAGCTCTCCCGCCCCGGCGCCGCCCTGCTGCGCCGGCTGCGCGAGCCCGCACCCCCGCAGCCGGAGCGCTGCACCTTCTGCGGCCAGCAGCTCCCGCGGGAGCACCGGCATCTGGTGGACACCGAGGAGCAGTCCCTCACCTGTGTCTGCACGGCCTGCGGGCTGCTGTTCCAGCAGCCCGGCGCGGCCGGCGGCCGCTACCGCGGCGTGCCCGACCGCTACCTCGCCGAGCCGGACCACCGGTTCGGCGAGGAGCAGTGGGCGGCGCTCGGCATCCCGGTCGAGACGGCGTTCCTGTTCCGCAACGCCCGGCAGGACCGGCTGGTGCTGCTCTACCCCGGCCCGGGCGGTGCGACCGAGAGCGAACCGGACGAGGCCGACTGGCGGGCCGCGCTCGGCGCGAGCCGGCTCGCCGCCGAACTGGAGCCCGACGTCGAGGCGTTGCTGCTGCGGCACCCGGCGGCCAGCCCGGTCCAGTGCTTCCTGGTGCCGATCGACGTCTGCTACGAGCTGGTCGGCCGGCTGCGGCGGTGCTGGAAGGGCTTCGACGGCGGGGCCGAGGCCCGGGCCGAACTCGACGCCTTCTTCGCCCGGGTGGCCGCCCGGGCCCGCGCGCTCCAACCGGAGGGGGCTTCGTGACCGCGCTGTCCTTCGCCTGCACCGGCGTGCGGCCCGACCCCCACGCGGCCGGACCGACGCTGGTCCTGCGGCTGCGGATCACCGCCCCCGAAGGGACCAGGGTGCACGCCCTGGCGCTCCGCTGCCAGCTGCGGATCGAGCCCGCGCGGCGCTCCTACGGCGAGGCCGAGGGCGAGCGGCTGGCCGACCTGTTCGGCGAGCGCTCCCGCTGGGGCGGCACGCTGCACCCGGTGCAGTTCGCCCAGGTGCCGCTGATGGTGCCCGGCTTCACCGGGGAGACCGAGGTGGACCTGCCCGTCCCGTGCACCTACGACATGGACGTGGCCTCCGCCCGCTACCTCGCGGCGCTGGACGGCGGCGACGTCCCGCTGCTGCTGCTCTTCTCCGGCACCGCGTTCACCGGCCCGGGCGGCTTCCAGGTGGCCCCGGTGCCCTGGGACCGGGAGGCGACGGTGCGGATGCCCGTGCGGGTGTGGCGGGAGATGATCGAGCAGCACTTCCCGGGCTGCGGGTGGCTGCGGCTGCCGGCCGAACTGATGGCGGAACTGCTCGCCTACCGTTCCCGGCGGGCCCTGCCGTCCTGGGACGCGACCGTGCGCGAGCTGCTCGACGCTGTCCGGACCGAGGAGGTCGCCCGGTGAACGCGAACGCCTTCACGGCCGAGACCGAGAGCCGGTTCGCGCAGGCCCGGCAGATCGCCGACGCCGTCCTCTTCGAGGGCTACGTGCTCTACCCCTACCGGGCCTCGGCGGCCAAGAACCGGCTGCGCTGGCAGTTCGGCGTCCTCGTCCCGCCCGGCTACGGCGAGGACAGCGGTGAGCACTCCCACCAGCGCACCGAGTGCCTGATCGAGCCGCGCCCCGGCGACCGGCTGGCGGTGGAGCTGCGGTTCCTCCGCGCGCAGCGGCGGACCGTCCAGCGCGCCACCCCGGGCGGCGGCTTCGAGCCGGTCGACGAGCTGGAGCTGGCCGACCGGGTGCTCGTCCCGTGGGACGAGGGCGTCGAGGAGCGCGTGGAACTCGTCCTCCCCGTCGACGAGCTGGCCGGCGACGGGATCGTCCGGCCGTTCCGGCTGCCGGCCTCCGAGGAGATGGAACTGCTCCGCGAGGACGGCGTGACGGTCGGCCGGCTGCTGCGTCGGCGCGAACAGGCCGACGGCCTCCTGCGGCTGACCGCCCGGGACGTCCCCGGACCGTACGAGGTGCGCAGGCTCGCGGTCGTGGTGGAGAACACCGCGCCGTGGCAGCCGGGGCCGGGCGACCGGCGGGAGGCGGCGCTGCCCCGCGCGCTGGTCTCGGCACACCTGCTGCTCGCCCTCGACCGGGGCACCTTCCTGTCGGTGACCGACCCGCCCGAATGGGCGAAGGCGGCCGTGGCCGAGTGCCGCAACGAGCACACCTGGCCCGTGCTGGCCGGCCCGCCCGGGCGCGACCAGGTGCTGCTCTCCTCGCCGATCATCCTGGAGGACCATCCGCTGGTCGCCCCGGAGAGCCTCGGCGCGCTCTACGACGCGACCGAGATCGACGAGATCCTCGCCCTGCGGACGGCGGCGCTGACCGAGCGCGAGAAGCGCGAGGCCCGGGGCACGGACGAGCGGGCGGGCGCCGTGATCGACCTCGCCGAGTCGATGCCCCCGGAGGTCCTGGAGCGGCTGCACGGCGCCGTCCGGGGCCTGCGCGAGATCACCGGGTCCACCGCCGAGCAACCCTGGTGGGACCCTGGCAACGACCCGGAGGTGGACCCGGACCGGGACCGGGTGGTGGTCGACGGCCGCGAGGTCGGGGCCGGCAGCCGCGTCCTGCTCCGGCCCGGCCGGCGGCGCACCGACGCCCAGGACCTCTTCCTGCACGGGCGGACCGCCGTGGTCGAGGCCGTGCTGCACGACGTCGACGGCTCGGTGCACCTCGCCGTCACGGTCGAGGACGACCCGGGCGCGGACCTGTGGCGCGCCCAGGGCCGGTTCCGGTACTTCCAGCCCGACGAGGTCACCCCGCTGGAGGACTCGTGAGCACGGGCCGGGTGCTGGTGGCCGGGGTGGGCAACATCTTCCTCGGTGACGACGGGTTCGGGGTGGAGACGGTCCGGCGGCTGGCCGGGCACCCGCTGCCGGCCGACGTCGAGCTGGTGGACATCGGGGTGCGCGGAGTGCACCTGGCCTACCAGCTGCTGGACGGCTACCGGACGCTCGTGCTGGTCGACGCCACCGCGCGCGGAGGCGAGCCGGGCACGGTGTACCTGATCGAGGCGGACGCCGGCCCGGTGGAGGCGCCCGTCATGGACGGGCACCGGATGGGGCCGGACGCCGTGCTCGCGCTGCTCGCCACGCTGGCCGCCGGGACGGGCGGATCCGCGCCCGAACGGGTGCTCGTGGTGGGGTGCGAGCCGGAGTCGCTGGAGGAGGGCATCGGGCTCAGTGCCCCGGTGGCCGCAGCCGTCGAGGAGGCGGTCGAAGTGGTCCTGCGGATCGTCGGATCGGACGCGCAGGCGCAGAGAGAGGCGTCACCATGCTGAAGAACCTGCTGTGCGCGGCCGTCGCGGCCGCGGTCGTGACCCTGGTCTGGCAGAGCCTGCCCGACCTGAAGCGCTACCTGCGGATCCTGCGGATGTGAGGCCGGATTGCGGCGAACGGTGTACTCCGGGCGCGGTGGCGGCGCGGCTGCGGCCGAGGCCGCCACCGCGCCCTTGTAATGAAGCCTGTCGCCTCCGGCGAGGGGAGGGAGTGGGCCCGATGCACGAGATGTCGATCGCGACGGCCGTCGTCGAGCAGGTGGACGCGGCAGCCCGGGACCACGGGGCGGTCGCGGTGGAGAAGGTGCGCCTCCAGGTCGGCGAACTCGCCGGGGTGGTGCCCTCCGCGCTGGACTTCTGCTTCGAACTGGCCTGCGCCGGAACGCTGGTGGAGGGCGCGAAGCTGGAGACCGAGGCCGTCGCGGCGCGTGCCAGGTGCACCCCGTGCGGCGTCGAGTGGGCCGTGGGCATGCCGCCCGACCTCGGGTGTCCGCGCTGTGGCGGCGCCCGGGTCGAGCTGCTCGCGGGCCGGGAGTTGCAGATCCTCGGCGTCCAGTGGGCCGAGCGCCCGGTGGGCGCGTCGGCCGACCAGGAAGGCTGAAACCGATGTGTCGCACGGTGGAACTCCGGCAGGCGGTCCTCGCCCGCAACGACGACGGCGCCCGCGAGCTGCGCGCCGAACTCGCCGCGCGCGGCACCGTTGTGGTGAACCTGCTGTCCAGCCCCGGCAGCGGGAAGACAGCGCTGCTGGAGGCCGAACTCGGGCTGGCCCGGGCCCGCGGCGTGCCGGTGGCCGCGCTCACCGCGGACCTCGCCACCGAGAACGACGCCCGGCGGCTGGCCCGTTCGGGCGCGCCGGTGAAGCAGGTGCTCACCGACGGGCTGTGCCACCTGGAGACGGCGATGCTCCGCGAGCACCTGGCGGGCTGGCTGCCGCCGGACACCCGGCTGCTCTTCGTCGAGAACGTCGGCAACCTGGTCTGCCCGGCCTCCTACGACCTCGGCGAATCCCTGCGGGTGGTGCTCGCCTCCGTCACGGAGGGGGAGGACAAGCCGCTCAAGTACCCGACGGCCTTCGGGCTGGCGAACCTGGTGCTGGTGACCAAGGCCGACCTCGCGGTGGCGGCGGAGTTCGACGAGGCCGCGTTCCTGGCGAGCGTCGCGCGGGTCAACCCGGGGGTGGAGGTGCTGTTCACCTCCGTCCGGACCGGGCAGGGGGCAGGGGTGCTGCTGGACCGGGCGCTCGCGGTGCTGGACGGCGCCGAGGCCCACCGGCCGGTGATGGCCGGCGCCCCGGGGCACGGGCACTCCCCCGGACACGCGCACGGGCCGGGTGAGGGGCACCGCCACGGGGACGACGGCGCGCACGCGCATCCGCACGCCCCGGTGGCGGAACGGTCGTGACGGCCGGTCGGCCGGCGGCCGGGCCGCAGCGGCGCCGGGTCGCCGTCCGCGGCCTCGTCCAGGGCGTCGGGTTCCGGCCGTTCGTCTTCACGCTCGCCGCCGAGCTCGGCCTGGCCGGCACCGTCACCAACACCGGGGACGGCGTGCTGGCCGAGGTCGAGGGGCCGCCGGAGTCGGTGGACGCCTTCTGCCGCCGGGTCGCCACCGACGCGCCGCCGCTGGCGCGGGTCGCCTCGGTCGAGCACGAGGCGCTGGCCCTCACCGGCGCGGCCGGGTTCGCCATCACCCCCTCCAGGACCGACGGCACCCGCCGCACACTGATCCCGCCCGACACCGCGACCTGCGCGGACTGCCTCGCCGAACTCGCCGACCCCGGCGACCGCCGCTACCGGCACCCGTTCATCAGCTGCACCAACTGCGGCCCCCGGCACACCATCGTGACCGGTCTGCCGTACGACCGGGCCAACACCACGATGGCCGGCTTCCCGCTCTGCCCGGACTGCGAGCGGGAGTACACCGATCCGGCCGACCGGCGCTTCCACGCCCAGCCGCTCTGTTGCCACGCGTGCGGACCGAGGCTCGCCCTGGTCGTGCCCGGGCTGCCGTCGCTCGACGGCGAGGCGGCGCTCACCGAGGCCCGGCGGCTGCTCGCCGACGGCGCGATCCTGGCCGTCAAGGGCATCGGCGGCTACCACCTGGCCTGCGACGCGCTGAACGAGCGGAGCGTGGCCCGGCTGCGCCGGCGCAAGCGGCGCGGCGCCAAGCCCTTCGCCCTGATGGCGCGCGACCTCGCCGAGATCGCGCCGCTGCTCCGCCCCGACCCGGTCGAGGAGGAACTGCTCACCGGCGCCGTCCGGCCGATCGTCCTGCTACGACGCCGGGGGCCGCTGCCGGCGGCGCTGGAGGCGGTGGCGCCGGGCAGCCCCGACCTCGGGGTGATGTTCCCCTACACCCCCCTGCACCAGCTGCTGATCGCCCCGCCCGGCCCCGGGCTGCTCGTGATGACCAGCGCCAACCTCTCCGGCGAACCGGTCGTGACGGAGGACCGGGACGCGTTCGCCCGGCTAGCACCGCTGGTCGACGCCTGGCTGACGCACGACCGGCCGATCCACGTCCCGTGCGAGGACTCGGTGGTGCGGGTGGTGGACGGCGAGCAGCTGCCGATCCGGCGCTCGCGCGGCCACGCACCGCTGCCGCTGCCGCTCCCGGCCCCCGTCCGGCCCGTGCTGGCCGTCGGCGGCGACCTCAAGAACACCTTCGCGCTGGCCCAGGACGGCTACGCCTGGCTGTCCGGCCACATCGGGGACATGGACGACCTCGCCACCCTGGAGGCCTTCGACCGGGCGGTGGCCCATCTCGGCGCGGTCACCGGCGTCCGGCCCGAGCTGCTGGCGGTGGACCGCCACCCCGGCTACCGGTCCGTGCGGCACGCCCGGAGCACCGCCGGCGGGCGGGAGGTGCGGACGGTGCAGCACCACCACGCGCACGTCGCCTCGGTGATGGCCGAACACGGCCTCGACGGCGGCCGGCCCGTTCTGGGGGTCGCCTTCGACGGCACCGGCTTCGGTGACGACGGTGCGGTGTGGGGCGGCGAGGTCCTGCTGGCCGACTACGACGGCTACCGCCGCCTCGCCCACCTCGCCTACGTCCCGCTGCCGGGCGGCGACGCGGCGGTGGCGCGGCCCTACCGGACGGCGCTTGCCCAGCTGTTCGCGGCCGGGCTCCCGTGGGCGCCCGAGCTGCCACCCGTCCTGGCCTGCCCGGAGAACGAACGGCTGGTACTGAAGCGGCAGTTGGAGCGCTCGCTGAACTGTGCGCCGACCTCCAGCATGGGGCGGCTGTTCGACGCGGTGTCCGCCCTCGCCGGGATCTGCCAGCGGGTCGAGTACGAGGCGCAGGCGGCGATCGAGCTGGAGGGCGCGGCGCTGGCGCACGGCCCGGCCGAGGGGGCCTACGCCTTCGGGCTGCGGCCGGTGGACGGGACGCTGGTCGCCGACCCGGCGCCGGTGCTGGCCGCGGTGGTGGCCGACCTGGCCGCCGGCGCCCCGGCCGGCCTGATCGCGGCGCGCTTCCACGACGCGGTCGCGGGGCTGGTCCGCCGGGTCTGCGCGGTGGCCCGGGAGGAGCACGGGACCGGGACGGTCGCGCTGACCGGCGGGGTCTTCGCCAACGCGCTGCTGTCCTCGGCCTGCGCGGAGGGCCTGCGGGCGGACGGATTCACCGTGTTGCGGCACCGCCGGGTGCCGCCCAACGACGGAGGGCTGGCGCTCGGGCAGCTGATGGTGGCCGCCCGGGCCGCCGGCCCGGCCGCCATCTGAGAGGAGAGACCCGGATGTGTCTGGCGGTGCCCGGAAGAGTGGTGGAGATCGCGGAACGCGACGGAGCCAGGATGGCGGTCGTCGACTTCGGCGGAGTCGTCAAGGACGTGTGCCTGGAGTACCTGCCGGACCTGCGGGTGGGTGAGTACGCCATCGTGCACGTCGGGTTCGCGCTGCAGCGCCTGGACGAGGAGTCGGCCCGCCGGACGCTGGAGCTCTTCGCCGAGATCGGCCTGCTGCAGGAGGAGTTCGGCGATCCGTGGGAAGCGGCGGCCGCGGCCGTACGGGAGGAGCAGCAGTGAAGTACCTGGAGGACTTCCAGAACCCGGAGCTGGCGGCCGGCCTGCTCGCGGACATCAGGGCGACGGTCACCAGGCCGTGGGCGCTGATGGAGGTGTGCGGCGGGCAGACGCACACCATCATCCGGCAGGGGATCGACCAACTCCTGCCGGAAGCGGTCGAGTTGATCCACGGGCCGGGTTGCCCGGTCTGTGTCACCCCGCTGGAGGTGATCGACCGGGCGCTGGCGATCGCGGCCCGGCCCGAGGTGATCTTCTGCTCGTTCGGCGACATGCTCCGGGTGCCGGGCAGCGACCGCGACCTCTTCCGGGTCCGGAGCGAGGGCGGTGACGTCCGGGTGGTCTACTCGCCGCTCGACGCGCTGAAGGTCGCCCGGGAGAACCCGCACCGCGAGGTCGTCTTCTTCGGCATCGGCTTCGAGACCACCGCTCCGCCCAACGCGATGGCCGTCCACCAGGCCCGGAAGCAGGGGCTGCGCAACTTCAGCATGCTCGTCTCGCACGTCCGGGTGCCCCCGGCCATCGAGGCCATCATGACCTCGCCGGACTGCCGGGTGCAGGGCTTCCTGGCCGCCGGGCACGTCTGCAGCGTGATGGGCACCGGTGAGTACCCCGAACTGGCCGAGCGCCACCGGGTGCCGATCGTGGTCACCGGCTTCGAGCCGCTCGACATCCTGGAGGGGATCCGGCGCACCGTGCGGCAGTTGGAGCGCGGCGAGCACACCGTGGAGAACGCCTACGCGCGGGCTGTCCGCCCGGAGGGCAACCCGGCGGCCCGGGCCATGCTGGAGGACGTCTTCGAGGTGGCCGACCGGGCCTGGCGCGGGATCGGGGTGATCCCGCGGAGCGGCTGGCGGCTCTCCCCGCGCTACCGCGACCACGACGCCGAGTACCGCTTCGACGTCACCGGCATCACCACCCGCGAGCCGGCGCAGTGCCGCAGCGGGGAGGTCCTCCAGGGGCTGCTGAAGCCCGACCAGTGCGAGGCCTTCGGCACCACCTGCACTCCGCGCACCCCGCTCGGCGCCACCATGGTGTCCAGCGAGGGGGCCTGCGCCGCGTACTACCTCTACCGCCGGCTGAGCACGCCGGCCGTTCCCCGGGAGGCGAGCCCCGTTGGCTGAGGCCGAGGTCCTGACCGGGTCGGGCGCCGTGCCGGTGGCCGTGCCCTCCGAGACGCCGTCCGAGGCGCCGGACTTCTCCGGGTGGAGCTGCCCGCTGCCCCTGCGCGACCACCCCCGGGTGGTGATGGGGCACGGCGGCGGCGGCGCGATGTCGGCCGAGCTGGTGGAGAACATCTTCGCCCCGGCCTTCGGCGGCGCCGCGCTCGCCGCCCTCGGGGACTCCGCCGTGCTGGAACTCGGCGGAGCGAGGCTCGCCTTCTCCACCGACTCCTACGTCGTGCGGCCGCTGTTCTTCCCCGGCGGCAGCATCGGGGACCTCGCCGTCAACGGGACGGTCAACGACCTCGCGATGAGCGGAGCCCGGGCGGCCTACCTGTCCTGCGGGTTCATCCTGGAGGAGGGCGTGGAGATGGCCGTGGTGGACCGGGTCGCCCGGGCGCTCGGGGCTGCCGCGCGACTGGCCGGGGTGGAGGTCGCCACCGGTGACACCAAGGTCGTCGAGGCCGGTCACGGCGACGGCGTCTACCTCAACACCGCCGGCATCGGCCTCGTCCCGGCCGGGGTGGACATCAGGCCGCAGCGGGCCGTCCCCGGGGACGTGGTGATCGTCAGCGGGGAGATCGGGCTGCACGGGGTCGCGATCATGAGCGTGCGCGAGGGTCTGGAGTTCGGCGTGGAGATCGAGAGCGACTGCGCCGCGCTCGGCGGCCTGGTGGACGCGATGCTGGCGGTCACCCCGGACCTGCACGTGCTGCGCGACCCCACCCGGGGCGGCCTGGCCGCGGCGCTCAACGAGATCGCGGCGGCGGCCGGGGTGGGCGTCAGGATCGGCGAACGTGCCGTGCCGGTGCCGCCGCAGGTCGCCAACGCCTGTGCGGTGCTGGGCCTCGACCCGATGTACGTCGCCAACGAGGGCAAGCTGGTGGCCTTCGTGCCGCGCGAGCAGGCGGACGCGGTGCTCGCCGCGATGCGGGCGCACCCGCTGGGCGCGGGAGCGACCGTGATCGGCGAGTGCGTGGCGGAGCACCCCGGCATGGTCGTCGCCCGCACGGCGCTCGGCGGCACCCGGGTGGTCGACCTGCCGATGGGCGAGCAACTGCCGCGCATCTGTTAGGTCCTGAGGGCTGGCCTGGCTCGCTCCGGCCAGGCTCGGCGGGCCCGGCCGGGTGTGCGCCCGGCCGGGCCCGGTCATGTCCGCCGGGCGCACCGGCGAAGGGCCGGACCGGTGGGGGCCCACCCGCCGGTGGGCCCCCACCGATCCGTCCGGCTGCCGCACCGTCAGCAGGTGACCGGGACCTCGGTGGTGACGGGCCTGGCGGGCCAGCCGGCGGACGAGACCGCGAACGAGGCGCGCACGGTCGAGCCGCACGGCACCGTGCCGCGTACGCCCTCGACCAGCACCGACCGGCTCTGGAAGGTCAGTGTCTGCCGCGTCGTCCCGAGGGTGATCCCGCCGGCGACGCTGCCGGTCAGGACCACCTCGACCTCCGTCGGCCGGGGGAGCGGGCTGCCGGGGCTCGGCGGGCCGGCCAGGCCGATGTGGCCGGAGAACTCGATGCTGTCGCCGCTCACGGTGGCGCACACCTTGGTCGCCAGACCGGCCTGCAGACCGTAGTTGTCGCAGATCACCGTGGGGGCGTCGGCGACGGCTGCCGCACCGGCCGGAGCCGCGACGACCGGAACCGTACCCAGGGCGACCGCTGCGGCGGCCGTCGTCAGGATCTTGCGAGTCATGGGAAGCCTTCTCCTGTGTGAAGGGGGCTCCTGGGCGGTCCAGGAGCTCGTTGCAATGTGATATTGCACTATGCTCCTTGAGCTGAGGCGTCGTCAAATTGAACGGGAGACGACGAGTTGGCATGGAGGATGTTCGTCCGAAACGCGCACCGTCCGCGCGGGGGTCCCGGAGCCGCTCCCGCCGACGCCGGGACGCCGCACCGGCCGGGTCCGTGAGGCCCCGGCCGGTGCGGCGTCCGCGGTTCAGGAGGCGATGCCGCAGTACTGCTGCTGCTTGCCGATCGCGCGGTACATGCAGTCGGCGGTCTCCACCAGGCGCAGCACCGCCTCGCGGTTGCGGCTGGTCTCGCGCCCGATCACCTCGTCGGGCGGGTAGAAGCCGCTGCTGCCGTTCGGACCGGGGTACATCTCGAAGGTGTAGGCGAAGACCCGCTGGGTGCCCCACAGCCAGTCGTCGATCGAGCCGTCGGTGATGTACAGGTCGCTCGACTGCTCGGGGGTGTAGCCGTTGGTGCCGGCCATGGCCCGGCCGAAGGTCGCGAAGGTGTTGTACTCGTCGGCCGTCATCCCGGTGGCGGTGTCGGCCGTGGTCCAGCCGAACGGCCAGAGCACCAGCTGGCTGTAGGTGTGGAAGTCGATGGCGGCGGTGATCTGCTGCTTGCCGCCGACCACGCGGGTGCGGACGAAGTCGGCGACCACCTTGGTCTCCTTGGCGGACTCCGGGGTGGCGCCCCGGTAGGTCTCGTTGGAGGTGGAGCCGGAGGAGCCGCCGCAGCAGCCCCACTTGTAGTCCCAGTTGCGGTTCAGGTCGGTGCCCACGCTGCTGCTGCCCGCGTTGGGCTGGCGGTCCTTGCGCCAGCTGCGGTAGCGGCCGGTGGCGATGTCGTACTCGCCGCCGTCCGGGTTGAGGTCGGGGATCACCCAGATCTCCCGGCTGTTGACGGCGTTGGCGATCCGGCTGTCGGTGGCGTACTTGTCGCCGAACTCGTGGAGCAGGTACAGCGCCATCTCGACGGTGAGGTGCTCGCGGGCGTGCTGGTGGGCGGTGAACAGCACTTCGGGTTCGTTCTCGTCGGTGCCGACGTTGTCGCTGATCTTGACGGCGACGATCGGCCGGCCCTCGTACGAGGTGCCGATGACCCGCTTGCTCATGATGTCGGGGTGCGCCGCCACGACGGCGTCGATGTCGGCGGTGGCCTCCGCGTAGTTGTGGTAACCGGAGTCGGCGGACGGGAAGTCGTACACCGCGGCGCCGACGCCCGGTGTGCCGGCCCCGTCGCCGTACACCGGCTCCGGCAGCGGGCTGGGGGACCAGCCGAGCGCCCGCAGCCGGTCGGCCTCGGCGGCGGTCGCGGTGACCACCACGGAATCGGAGCGCACGGCGTCGACGGACGCGCCGGTGGCGGCGACGGCGGTGCGTTCGGCGACGGTGCGGGGGCCGTCGAGGACGTACTGCCGGGCGGAGTCGGGGGCCGCGGCCGGGCCGGCGGTGACCGGCTGGGCGGCGACCTGGGTGGTGAGCGGGGAGGCGAGCGCGAGAGCCAGCACGGCGGCGGCGACCGCGGCGGGCTTCCCTCGGCGGGGCAGTCGCATGACTGTCCTCCTGTGGGGGGTCCGTAGGGACGGAACGGGGAGGAGGTGCGGCGCGCGCCAGCACGATGGTGCGCCGATGTCATGGATTCGTCAAGGAGTCGGGCGGCCACCGGTGCCCGGGGCCCCGGCCGGGCCCGGACCGGCCGGTGGGTATGTTGGGCCGCCACCGACCGAGGAGCCGCCACGTGCCCGCCCGCCCCAGCGTTCTGTTCGTGACCGACCTCGCCTACCAGGCCCGGGGCCGGCGGTACTGCGACGAGGACATCCGGCTCTCCGCCCGGCTCCGGGCCGACTTCGACATCGCGCTCTGCCACCCCTTGGACGCGGCCGCGCTGATGGACGGCTTCGACGCCGTGCTGGTCCGCAACAGCGGCCCCGTCCTGCACTACCAGGAGCGGTACGAGGCCTTCCGGGCCGCGGCGCAAGCACGCGGCACCCGGGTCTACAACCCGCTCACCGGGCGCGGTGACATGGCCGGCAAGCAGTACCTGCTGGACCTCACCGAGGCCGGGCACCCGGTGATCCCCACCGTCGACCGGCCCGAGGACCTGGACCGCCTGCCCGGCTGCGCCCAGTACGCCGTCAAGCCGAAGGCCGGTGCGGACTCCATCGGCCTGGCCTTCGTCGACCCGGACGGGCTGTCCGGCCTCGCGTACGGCGACATCCTCGTCCAGCCGCGCGTCGACTTCCGCTACGAGGTGTCGTTCTACTTCGTCGACGACGCCTTCCAGTACGCGCTGTACGCGCCGGATCCCGAGCGGCGCTGGATCCTGGAGCCGTACCACCCCACCGACGCGGACCTCGCCTTCGCCCGGGGGTTCATCGACTGGAACACGCTCGACCACGGGATCCAGCGGGTGGACGCCTGCCGCGCCCCGGAGGGGGAACTGCTGCTGGTCGAGCTGGAGGACCTCAACCCCTACCTGTCGCTGGACCGCGTGGCCGAACCGGTCCGGGAGGCCTTCGCCACCGCCCTGACGGCCTCGCTGCACCGGTTCCTGGCCGGCGCGCCCCGGGGCTGAGGCGGGCGGCCCGTGCCGTCCGGGACCAGGAGGGGCCGGGCCCGGACGGCACGGCTCAGCGCCGGACCAGCCGGACGTCGGAGACTTCGAGCAGGCCGTCGAGTTCGACCTTGCCGACGGTCTGCTCCGGGTTCACCACGAGACCGTCCCGGCGCACGATGTCGAGGAGCCGTTCGGCCAGCGGCATCACCATGTGCCGGCCCCAGCAGCGCTCGTTCACATGGCCGAACGGCAGGTACCCGGGGTGGTCGTCGGGGTCGAGGTCGGCCCAGCGCTCAGGGCGGTAGCTGTCCGGGTCCTCCCAGAGTCGCGGGTCGCGGTGGCTCACCAGCGGGAGGATCAGCAGGTCGTCCTTGGCCCCGATCCGGTCGTCCACCGCGGTGAACTCGGGGGAGGCCATCCGCAGGATGTTCCAGGACGGCGGCAGCAGCCGGAGGGACTCCAGCAGGACGTCCCGGTTCGACACGCCGTCCTCGAAAGGCGAACCGAGCCAGAGCGCATTCGTCACGAGGGCGGACACGGTGAAACAGATCGGGGCGGCGACCCGCCGGTAGAGGTACATCGCATACCGGCGGTCGTCATAGCTCTCGGCGTCCAGCACGCGGGCCGCCAGATTGGACAGCGGGATTTCCGTGCCGGGCTTTCCGAGCATGGCGGTGCCGGCCGCGACGGCCGCCCAGGTCAATTTTGGCGTGAGTTCCAGGCGGCGGTCCACCAGGACGCGGAAACGGAAACTCTCCCGGCCGAAGACGAGATCCCGGAGATAGACGTGCGCGACGTGCGGCCATTTCCCGGTGAGGTCGACCTCGTCACCGAGGGGCTTCTTCAGCGCCGCGCGGACGTCGGCGGAGACGGCCTGCATGAGCGCGGACGCGTCCGTCCGGGTGACGGACCGGCCCTGGACGGGCTTGAAGGTCGGGCGCTCGGAGTCGTTCGCGGGCCGGCTGCGGAGCAGGCTGTCCATCAGGTCGGCGCCGGCGACCCCGATGGTGTCGTGCTCCAGACGGAAGAGGTCCGCCCCGCGGTACCTGCGGAGAAGTTCCTCGATCCGCGGTGCGAAGACGGTGGCCCGGGCGCTCCTGCCGGTACTGGACATGGGCATCGGTGAACTCCAAGGGTGAAAGGCACGGGCCCGGTGAGACGACTGCTCACCGGGCCCGTGCCCGGTAGACGAACTACCCGACTAGATCCAGCCGTACCACGCGTAGGCCTTCAGGCTCTTCTCCGGCATGACCTTCTTCACGAAGTGGACGAGCTTCATGGCAGTACCTCCGTCTGACGGTGAACAGGACGAATGATGCAAAGGCTCGACGGGTGTGCGGTGATTACTCGCTGAATTCCGCGATCCGCTTTCTCGTCGCTCCGAAGTCAAGCCCGGGGCCAATAGAGCGTCAAGTGACGCAGCTCACTCGCCGCTCCGGCGGGCCAGTGGGTTTCACGGTCGACTGCTGCCGATTGCCGAGGGAAGGGGCGGAATGGTCCGACTTGGGCGGATCGTGCCCATCGGAGAAGTTGCGCGGCGGGGGCGGCCGGGCTTCCGCGCAGGTCGCGGCGCTGTTCCGGGTGGCGGCCGGGTGAACGGGGGGCGTCCGGCGCCCGGCGGGGCGAGGGCGGTCCGCCGCGTACGGAGGGCCGACCGAACGTTAGGTTTGCCCGTTCGGGCAAGGCGGGTGCCCCCGCGCTCCGGAGGGTGCCCGCAGGGTGGGCGGCGCGCTGTCATGGCATCGTCACCGACCGTCGACCGAGGGTCGGTCCCCATGGTCCGGCGCGCGACCGAGCGGTGACGGACAGTCAACATCTGTCACGCAGAGGCGATATGATCTTGGTCTGCGCGGACCCGCCGCGCGGGATGCCAACGAGACAGGGGACTTGTCGATGGTGACGATCGGGCTCACGCGCGCCGGAGCACTGGCGGCCGCCGCCGCGCTTATGGCGACCGCCTTCGGGACGGGGGCGGCCGCCGCGGCGCCGCGGGCCGCCGCACCGCCCCTCCCGGACACCACCGCCGTGCGGACCGCACTGCGGAACACCCTGGACGCGGGCGCCCCCGGCGCCTTCGCGGTGATCAGGGACCACGGCCCGGGCGAGCGCGAATGGTCGCTGACGATGGGCAAGGCCGACCTCGGCGGCGCCTCGATGAGGGCGGACCGGCAGTTCCGGGTGGGCAGCAACAGCAAGATGTTCGCCGCCGTGCTCGTGATGCGCCTGGCCGAACAGGGGCTCGTCGACCTGGACAGGCCGCTGCGCGACTACCTGCCGCAGGGCACCCTGCCCGAGGGCTGGACGATGACCGGCCGCCAGGTGATGCAGCACCGCGCGGGCATCTACGACCACACCGACGACCTGCTCGAACAGAACGGCGAGGAGACCACGAGCGCCTTCGAGGCGCGCATCCGCAACACCGTCTACACACCGCGGGACTTGGTGGCGCTCTCCGTCAAGCACGGTGTGCGGAGCGCCCCGGGGACGGCGTACGCGTACTCCAACACGGACTACGTACTGATGGGAATGGCGGTCGAGCACCTCACCGGCCGGGCCTACGCCGACGTGCTGCGCGAGCAGATCATCGAGCCGCTGAAGCTGCGGCAGACCTCCTTCGTGGTGCCCGAGAAGCGCATCGCGGGCCCGCACATCACCGGCTACCTGACCAACGACGACCGCGCCAAGCCGCTGCTGGACTCCACCGAGCAGACCGCGTCCTGGCTGTGGAGCGCCGGCGGCGTCATCTCCTCCGCCGCCGACATGGACCGCTTCCTCACCGCGCTGGTCGCGGGCCGCGCCGGCGGGCTCGTCTCGGACGACTCGCTGCGGCAGCTGACCGCCGTCCTCCCCACGACCACGGCGAAGGTCGGCTACGGACTCGGGATCCGCCAGATCGCGCTCTCCTGCGGGACCGTCCTCGGCCACGGAGGCATCGTCCAGGGCTTCCAGACCCAGAGTTTCGTCACCCCCGACGGCCGGCGCAGCGTGGTGGTGTTCGCCAACGCCTCCAACAACGGGGCCGTCACGACGGGGCTGATGAGCGCGCTGGAGCCGGCCTTCTGCGGAGAGCGGCCCGCCGCCCCGGCGGCCCGGACCGCGCCGGCCGCGGCCGGCGGCGGCGCGTCGGACCGCGTCGTCCCGGTGGTGGAGGACACCCGCGTCTGACCGGCCGCGGGCCCGGGCGGGCTGCGGCGGCCCGCCCGGCTCGGGCTCACTCCCAGGGCAGCGCGGCGCGGCTGCGCCAGTACGCCTCCGCGGGCTCGGCGAGCACGGTGAGCGCGGCGAGGTCCGCGGCGGCGAGGTCGAGCCCGGCCGCGGTGAGGTTGGAGGCCAGCTGCTCCGGGGTGGCCGCGCCGGAGAGCACGATGTCGGCCCAGGGCCGGGCGGCGGCGGCGGCAAGGGCGAGCGCGTCGCAGGAGGCGCCGGTGCGGGCGGCCAGCTCGCGCAGCGCGGCGGTCCCGGGCCCGGTCGCGTTGCGGTCGGCGAGCCGGCCGTTGGCCATGCCCTCCTTGACCACCACCAGCCAGCCCGCCGCGTGCGCCTCGGCCAGGGCGGGCCCGGCGGACGGCTCCAGCAGGTTCCAGGTGGACTGGACGGCGGCGAACAGCGGCCGCCCCGCCACGGTCACCTCCAGGGCCGCCCGGACGGTGGCGGCCTGCGCCGGTCCGCTGGTGGACAGGCCGATCCGGACGCCCTCGGCGGCCAGCGCCGCCAGCCGCTCGTGCAGCGCCCGGTCGCCGAGCGCCGGGCTGTCGGGGGTGACCGAGTGCACCAGGTACACCTGCGGCAGGCCACCCAACAGCTCCCTGGTCTCCTCGATCTGACGGTCGAACACCGCCGTCGAGTGCTCCTTGACCTCGTGCACGGGCACCCCGGAGGCCCGCCAGTCGGCGGTGTAGGTGTAACCCCACTTGCTGCCGATCACGACCTCGGGCGCGAGCCGCGGCCGGGCGGCGAGCCACCCGCCGACGAACTCCTCGGCGCGGCCGTAGGAGCGGGCGGTGTCGAAGTAGCGCACCCCCGCCGCGTAGGCGGCGTCGAGCAGGTCGTGCGTCCGCTCCCGCATCGCCTCGACGGTGCGCCCGGCCGGCAGGTCGAGCTCGCGCCCGAGCGTGATGTAGCCGGGCCGCCCGACGGCGGCGGTGCCCAGGCCGAACCGCGCGAGTGACGGTGCGGCGGCTGGTCCGGTGGCGGGTGCGGTCGGCATGGGCGGGGTCCCTTCGGCGGTCCGGGCGCGGCGGCGGTGGTCCGCCACCCGCATCCGAACCCTAACTTCCGCCGGGGGAGCGCCTCCGACCTGGCCCGATGCCGGCCGTCGACGCCGTCAGCCGTACCAGGAGACCTCGGTCGGTCCGGCCCGGCGCGGCACCTCGCGTTCGGGCATCGGCAGCCGGGTGTCGCCGTCGACCAGGGTGGCGGACGGGGCGCCGCGGACCGCGCCGGGCAGTTCGGCCTCGACGGTGACCGGGCGCGGCGGGGTGGTGGGCAGCGTGGCGCTGAGCGGGCACACCTGGGCGTGGTGGCCGGGGATCCGCTCGGCGGCGACCTCCTTGCCGTCGACCAGCAGCTCCACCGCCCGGGTGCCGCCCAGGTGGATGCCGACGGTGACCGAGCAGCCGGCGTACTCGCAGTGGAAGTGGTACTCGCGGCTCATGGGACCGCCTCCCTGTCGCGGCAGACCGGGGTTCACCGGCTGCGTCGGGGCACCGGCCGGGGCGAAGGCGCCCTCGCCGTGGCCGCCGGCCCGGGGTGCGGGCCGGCGCCGCCGGTCAGGAGCCGAGCAGACGGGACTTCTGTGCCGCGAACTCGGCGTCGGTGAGCACGCCCTGGTTCTTGAGCTCGGCCAGCTGCTTGAGCTGGTCGAGCCGGGTGGCCATGTCGTCGGGCTCGGCGGCGGGCGCGGCGGGCGCCGCCTGCGGTGCGGCGGGCTGGGCCTGGACCTGCGGTGCCTCCTGCTGGGCCCAGCGGCCGGCCTGCCGCCGGGAGACCCGGTTGGAGACGGCGGTCGCCGTTCCGGCGACGACGGCGGTTCGGGCGACGCCGCGAAGGAGTCCTGGCATGGCGAAACCTCCTTGACCTTCGGGGTGGGGCGAGCGGAGGGGCAGGGCGGGTTCAGCGTCCGTCCTTGCCCTCGGCCGCTTCGAGGGAGGCGAGGATCGCCTGGACGGGGATGCGGCCGTCCGCGACCAGCCGCGCCCCGCTGCGCCGGAGGGCGGCGGCCAGCGGGCCGGCCCAGACGTTCTCGTAGACGAGGACGGCGGCGGAGCTGCCCGGCTCCAGGACGGCGGCGGCGTCGGCGAGGTCCTCCTCGTCGAGCAGGCCGGAGGAGACGCCGTCGAAGACGGCGAGGTCGAGCACGCCGTCACCGGTGAGGTCGGCGAGTTCGAGGCCGGTGACCGAGCCGTCCGTCTCCTTGCGGACGAAGGTCAGGTCGAGGATCCGGATGATGCCCCGGTCGACCAGGTCGACCAGCAGTGGCAGCCCTTCGCCGGTCATCCGGCTGCCGGGGAACTCGACGACGATGTAGTCGATCGGTCCGGTCTCGTTCAGCTCGTTCAGCTCGTCGCTCATGTCGGGTCCTCTCCGGTCGGCCGGGCGGAGGCTGTCGGCCGATGCCGTGGCGGTACGCGCCCGGGAGGGCGGCACGGGGCGGACGGCGTCCGCCGCGGGCGGCTCCCGCTCCTGCCATTCCAGCAGTGCCCGCCGCACCGCGCATCCCGGCCCGGCGGGGCGGCCCGGGAGCCGGGCGGCGGGCGCTCAGGCGTGGGTCGGCGGCCCGGTACCGGAGACGGCGCCGGGGCCGGGGCCGGGCCCGGGGCCCGGGGCTCCGTCCGGGCCGGTGACGGTGCCCGGGCCCGGGCCGGTGTCGAGGAACTCCCGGATCAGGAAGGCGAGCAGGACCACCAGGGTGATCCACAGGACCACCGCCGTGGTCGGGTAGTTCCAGGTGGCCAGGACGACCGCTGCCACAGCGAGGATCAGGGCGCCGATCCACCGCTTGAAGCGGTGGACGAACGGGCCGACCGGGCCCAGCCGCATCCCGATGCCGAACAGCACCTCGCGCAGGGCGTCCACCATCCGGCGGCAGGCGGTGCGGATCGCGACGGCGGCTCGGGACGGCCCGATCAGGAGCGCGCCCAGGGCGGTGACGACGGCTACTGCGAAGACCACCCGGATGCTCGCGCGCATGAACCGGATCAGGGTGTCGTAGACGGCGCCCGCGGCCGCCTGGTTCGCACCCGGTGGCAGGCGGTCGAGGTAGTACGCGCGGAAGACGGTCAGGACGATGCCGAGCAGCAGCATGGCGAGTGCCACGCCGACGGCCGCGCCGACCAGGCCGCGGCGCCGGTTGGAGGCGAGGAAGACGCCGCCGGCGGCCACCAGGACGGTCACCAGCGGGAGCCACGAGCCCATGATCTCCAGCAGCCGGAAGTACGTCTTGACCTTGCCGATGTCCTCGGACTGGAAGACCACGAAGTCGGTGTGGACCTCCGGGATCTTGGAAGCGATCCCGAGGCCGGCGTCCACCAGCTCGGTCTTCACCTTCGCCACGATCGGCGCGATGTCGATGCCGACCTGATTGTTGGTCAGCGTCACCGCACCGCCGCCCTTGCCGGTGAGGGCCTTGTCGAGGGCGGTGTGGATCAGCCGGTTGGCGTCGACCCAGATCGACTCGAAGGCACTGCTGGTGACCACCCGGTCGACGGTGGTGTGCACCAGGTCGTTGAGGCCGCTGGTGATGGGCCCGCTCAGACCGCCGATCAGGGTCGCGAGCGGGGCCGGCACGCCCTGCTCGGCGGCCGCGTCGGAGAGCTGCTTGACCAGCCCGTTCACGTCGATCTGGTCCAGGACGACCTGGGTGACCCGGGTGGTGACGGCGTCCTGCACCGCCGGATCGGTGGCCAGTGGCGCGACCGTGGAGACGTAGCGGTCGGTGTTGCCGACGATGTCGCTCGTCCAGACCGCGAGGACGGAGATCAGCGAGAGCAGCGACGCGATGACGATGACCACCACGGATCCGGAGGTCCGCAGCCGGTGGTGTTCCCGGTGGCGGGGCGGGGCGGTGCGCTCCAGCGCGGCGATCCGGGCCTTCAGGTGCTCGACCTCGTCCGGCGGTTGCGGCGCGGGCCGTGGTGGTTCCACCGCAGGTCGTGTCGGTGGCTCCGGGGCGGAGGCAGCCGGCGGCGGAGCAGGGTGCGGGGCCCGGTCGCCGGGCGGTTCGGCGCCGTTCGCTCCTGCGGGATCCGCTCCGGAATCCGTCGGGGCCATCGCACTCTCCCTGGGGTCGGACGCTTGCCCCGCCGGGGAGCGCACGTGGTGACAGCTCCTCCCCAGCAGAGCCGCGCACGCCCCGGCCCACCAGCGGGAACGGCCGTACGGGTGGCGGCCGGGGCTCCGGCACGGGGCGCGCCCGCGGCGGGGGTGTGGAACGCTGGAACGTGGAGCCGCCGCCGGGTCCGGACCCATGGGCCTGCCGGCTCCCCGAGAGTTCGGAGGCCCTCATGGCCGGCAATCTCAACCCGCCCCAGCCGCCGCCCGTCGGCGCCGATCCGGCACCGTCCGCGCGCTCCTCGGGGCACCTGCTGCGATCCGGGTGGATCGTGCTCGCGGGGATCCTGATGGTCTTCGGCGGGACGATGGCGATCTTCGAGGGGATCGCGGCCATCGCCAAGGACGACCTGTTCGTCCGGACGAACGACTACGTGTTCCGCTTCAACCTGACCGGCTGGGGCTGGATCCACCTCATCCTCGGCCTCCTCGTCGTGCTGGCCGGGGTCATGGTGTTCACCGGGGCCGTCTGGGCGAGAGCCGTCGGCGTCGTCCTGGCGGGGTTCAGCCTGATCGCCAACTTCCTCTGGCTGCCGTACTACCCCTTCTGGGCCATCGTGCTGATCGCCGTGAACATCTTCATCATCTGGGCCCTGTGCGCGGGGACGCTGCGCGGGCGGGACGTGGTCTGACCCCGGGTGCGGCGCGCCCGGCGCGCCGCACCGCAGACCCGCTCCGACCGGCCGACTCCCGGGTGGCCGTGTCCCGCCGCCGCTGCGACGATGCGGCCCATGACACCCAGCGCAGGCACTTCCTCCGCGGTCGGCGGGTTCGTCCTGCCGACCCTCGCGGCCGGCCAGTTCCTGATGGCGCTCGACAGCTCCGTCATGAACGTCTCCATCGCGACGGTGGCCGACGACGTCGGGACGACGGTGGCCGGGATCCAGGGCGCCATCACGGCGTACACGCTCGTGATGGCGATGTTCATGATCCCGGGCGGCAAGGTCGGGAAGCTCATCGGCCGGCGACGGGCGTTCATGATCGGCTGCGTCATCTACGGCTGCGGTTCCCTGACCACCTCGCTCGCCCCCAACCTGGCCGTGCTGCTGTTCGGCTGGTCCTTCCTGGAGGGGGTCGGGGCGGCCCTCATCCTCCCGGCGATCGTGGCGCTGGTGGCCGGCAACTTCACTGCCGGGCGCCGACCGGCCGCCTACGGGTTCGTCGCCGCGGCGGGGGCGGTGGCGATCGCGCTGGGGCCGCTCATCGGCGGTGTCGCGACGACGTACTTCTCCTGGCGCTGGGTCTTCGCCGGCGAGGTCGTCATCGTCCTCGCCATCCTGGTGTTCGCGCGCCGGCTCGCCGACGCCCCGCCCGCCGACCGGGCCGGGCTCGACCTGGTCGGCGCCCTGCTGTCCGCGCTCGGGCTCGGGGTCTTCGTGTTCGGGGTGCTGCGCTCCAGCTCCTGGGGGTGGTTCGTGCCCAAGCCGGGTGCGCCCGGCTGGCTCGGCATCTCGCTCACCGTGTGGCTGCTGCTGGCCGGTGTGCTGCTGATCCGGTTCTTCCTGCACTGGGAGACGCGCGTCGTGGAGCGCGGCGGGGAGCCGCTCGTCGACCCGGACCTGCTCGGCAACCGCCGGCTCACCGGCGGTCTGACGATGTTCTTCTTCCAGTACTTCATCCAGATGGGCGTGTTCTTCGTCGTCCCGCTCTACCTGTCCGTCGCCCTCGGCCTGTCCGCCCTGCGGACCGGCGTCTGGCTGCTGCCGCTCTCGCTGACGCTGCTGGCCGCCGCGGTCCTGATCCCGCGCCTGTTCCCGGACGTCTCACCGCGCCGGGTGGTGCGGCTGGGGACGCTGGCCCTGCTCGCGGGCGCCGTCACCCTGCTCGCCGCGCTCGACGCGGACGCGGGTGCGGAGATCGTCACCCTGCCCCTGCTGCTGATCGGCCTCGGGATGGGCGCGATGGCCTCGCAGCTCGGCGCGGTCACCGTGTCGGCCGTCCCGGACGAGCAGAGCGCGGAGGTCGGCGGCATCCAGAACGCCGTGACCAACCTCGGGTCCTCGATCGGTACCGCGCTCGCCGGGTCGATCATGATCGCCGCCCTGACGGCCTCGTTCCTGACCGCCGTCGAGCAGAACCCGGCGGTCCCGGCCGAGGTCGCGGACCGGGCGGCCGTCCAACTGGAGAGCGGTGCGCCCTTCCTGTCGGACGTCCAGCTCACGGCGGCGCTGGACGAGGCGGGTACGAGCCCGGAGGTCGCGCGGGCGGCGCTCGACGCCAACGCGGCCGCTCGGCTGGACGGTCTGCGGGCGGCCCTCGCGATCCTCGCCCTGACCGCCGTCGTGGCGCTGTTCTTCACCCAGCGGATTCCGACCGTCCAGTCCGGCCGCGAGACGCCCGCGTAGTCCCGGGTGCCTCCTCGGGGTACCGGGGGCTTCTGTGCGGGGGTGTGGATGTGTGACATGTGAAATGGTAGTTTCCCCGTGCGGCCGACGTGCGGCCGACGTGCAGCGGGCGTGCGGCGGACTACGGCGAGCGGAGACGACGGGTGGAGCAGCAGGGCGGGACGCGCGGAGCCGGGGCGCAGGACCGCGCGGTGCCGGCCGCGCAGGCCGAGTGGTTCCACCACGGCTGGGCCGACACCGGGACGACGCTGCCGCTCCTGCCCGGTGCGGCCTTCGCCGCCGCGCGGCGCGCGGCGCTCTCCGAGCGGTTCCCCGGGGAGCGGATCGTCGTCCCCTCGGGCGGGCTCAAGGTCCGCAGCAACGACTTCGACCACACCTTCCGGCCGCACTCCGCGTTCGTCCACCTCACCGCGGAGCAGGGCACGAGTGCCGTCCCCGACAGCGTCCTCCTCTTCGAGCCCACCGGGACCGGGCACGAGGTCACCCTGTTCACCCGGCCGCGGTCGCCGCGCGACGGCGGGCCGAACGGCGCCGAGTTCCACAGCAGCCGCCGGCACGGCGAGTTCTGGGTCGGCCGGCGCCGGACACTGTCGGAGACCGCCGACGCGATCGGTGTCCGGGCCGCCGCCCGGGACGACCTGGAGCGGGCGCTCGCCGGACACGTCCCGACCCGGGTGGTGCGCGGCGAGGACGCGCTCGTCGACGCACTGGTCCGGCCGGCCCACCGGGCGGACGCCGAACTGCTGACCTTCCTCGCGGAGTCACGGCTGGTCAAGGACGCCTGGGAGGTCGAGCAGCTGCGCGCGGCCGTCCGGTCCACGGTGGCCGGGTTCCACGACGTGGTCGGCGAGCTGCGCCATGCCACGGGCCTCGCGCGGGGCGAGCGCTGGATCGAGGGCACCTTCAACCGCCGCGCCCGGCTGGACGGCTACGGCCTGGGCTTCGAGACCATCGCGGCGGCCGGCGCGCACGCCTGCGTCCTGCACTGGATGCACAACGACGGCCCGGTGCGGGACGGCGACCTCCTCCTGCTGGACGCCGGGGTCGAGGCCGACTCCTTCTACACCGGCGACGTCACCCGGACGCTGCCGGTCTCCGGCCACTACACCGATGTCCAGCGCCGGGTGTACGACCTGGTCTTCGCCGCCCAGTCGGCGGGGATCGCGGCCCTGCGGCCCGGCGCCCGCTACGGGGCCTTCCACGACGCGGCGATGCGCGTGATCGCGGACGGGCTCGACGCCTGGGGCCTGGCACCGGATGGCGGGCCGTCCCTCGCCGAGTCCGGCCGGTACCGCCGCTTCACCGTCTGCGGCTCGGGGCACATGCTGGGCCTGGACTGCCACGACTGCGCCGGTGCCCGCGGCCAGGCCTACCTGGACGGCGTCCTGGAGGCCGGCCAGGTGCTGACCGTCGAGCCCGGACTGTACTTCCAGCCCGACGATCTGACCGTCCCCGAGGAACTGCGCGGGATCGGCGTCCGGATCGAGGACGACTTCCTGATCACCACCGACGGCGCGCAGTGGCTGTCCTCGGGCCTGCCGCGCCAGGCGGACGAGGTCGAGGCCTGGATGGCGTCGTTGCGGTAGCCGTGGAGCGGGTCCGCGGTCAGGGCAGCCGGGCGGCGCCGCGGTGCGCGGGCGCGATCTCCGCCAGGACGTGCGCGGGCGTGGCGAACGGCCCGGACTCGCGCGGGTAGTGGACCACCAGCTCAGTGAAGCCGAGCTCCGCGCAGCGCCCCGCGACCTCCTCGAAGGCCGCCGCCGAGCGCATGGTGGGCAGCGGCGAGAACCCGGTCAGCAGGGTGCGGCCGAGTGACTTCGGGTCGCGGCCCTCCTGCTCGCAGGCCGCGTCGAGACTCTCCAGCCGCTGGGCGAGGCCGGCCCAGGTCGAGGCCTCGGTGAGGGTGTCCTTCGGCAGCTCCGCGTCGTCGGTGACGGCCCAGGACGCGCCGTACCGCGCCACGGTGCGCATGCCGAGCGGTCCGGTCGCCGCCAGCAGGAACGGCACCCGGGGCCGCTGGACGCACCCGGGCTCCAGCCGGGCGTCGATCGCGTCGAAGTAGCGGCCGCGGAAGGTGGTCCGCGGCCGGCCCTCGGGCGCCCCGGTGAGCAGCCGGTCCAGCAGTTCCACCGATTCGCGGAACCGGCCGCCGCGTTCCTTCACCGACCAGCCCGTGTCGGGCGCGCCCTGGCCGAGCACGATGCCGTCGGCGTCGGGCGCGCCGGCGCCGTAGCCGAGGACGAACCGGCCGCCGCTGATGGTGTCCAGCGTCATGACGTCCTGCGCGAGCGGCACGGGGTGGCGGAAGTTCGCCGAGGAGACCAGCGTGCCGAGGCGGATCCGGGAGGTGGCCCCGGCGGCGGCCGCCAGGGTGGGCACGGCGCCGTACCAGGCGCCGTCCGGCAGGCCGCCCCAGGTGAGGTGGTCGTAGGAGTAGGCGGCGTGGAAGCCCAGCTCCTCGGCGCGCCGCCAGAGCGGGGCCGCCTCGGGGAACGGCCGGTCGGGCAGGATGCAGACGCTGACGCGCACGGGGACTCCAGCCTGTCGGTTCGGTTCTGCCGCCGCGTGGCGGGGCGGCACCCGGCCGGGCGCCGTCGCCACCCGACCGGTCGCGGTCCGCGGGGGCGTACGGCAGGAGGAACGATCCGCGGCACCGCCCCGGTTCGACGGTGCCCGCGCCCGGGGCCTCCTCGATGCTCTCGCGCCCCGGCCGGTTGCGGCGACCGGGGCGCGGCCGAACCGGCGGGGCTGACAGGACGGCGGCCGGCGCGTACCCGCGTCGGCCGGGCGCTACTGGGCGTCGATCGCCCGCAGGGTGTTCAGGCGGGCCGCCCGCCGGGCCGGCCAGACCGCCGCCAGCACCCCGATCGCCGGGCCGAGCAGCAGGAACAGGCCGAGCCGCGCCCACGGCAGCACGATCCGGTACTGCGGGAGCGAGGCCCGGGCCAGGCTGCCGCAGGCCCAGGCCAGGAAGATCCCGGTGCCGATGCCGAGAACGGCGCCGAACAGCGAGATCACCACCGACTCCAGCCGCACCATCCGCCTGACGCCCCGGTCGTCCAGGCCGATCGCGCGCAGCAGCCCGATCTCCCTGGTCCGCTCGAAGACGGACATCGCCAAGGTGTTGACGACGCCGAAGACGGCGATCACGACCGTCATCCCGAGCAGGCCGTACATCATGGTGAGCATCGTGTCGATCTCGCCGGACTGCGCCTTCGTCAACTGCGCCCGGTCCCGCACCTGGAGGAGCGGGCTGTTGCCGAGGGCCTCGCGGATCCGCTGGTCGAGGCCGCCGGTGCGCCCGTCGGCCGCGGCTTCGACCAGGACGCTGTCGAGCCGGCCGCCGACGGCGTACGGCAGGACGTCGCCCAGGGTGCCCACGGCGCCGCCCACGGTGCGGGTCCGGCGGTAGACACCGGCGACGGTCAGCTCCCTGGTCTCGCGGCCGAAGCCCAGCGTGCCCGGGAAGGTGTCGCCCTTCGACAGGCCGGTCTCCTCGGCCAGCTGGTCCGAGAGCGCGACCCTGCCGGGGCCGAGGTCTGCGAGCGAGCCGCTGCTGAACTCCAGGTCGGAGACCGCGGCGAGCTGCCGCGGGTCCGCGCCGGTGAACGTGGCGGCCCGGCCCCGCACGCCCAGGGTCGAGGAGGCGACGGGCACCGCCCGCGCGACGCCGGGGACGTCGGCGACCTTGCCGGCGAGCGCGGGGTCGATGCCGCCGTACCCGGCGTTGGACACCTTGTAGTCGGCGGTCAGGCCGCGCACGGCCGCGTCCTGGAGGGCGGCGTCGGTGGAACCGCCGGTCACGCTCAGGCCGGTGATCAGGGCCAGCCCGATCATCAGGGCCGAGGCGGTGGCGGCGGTGCGGCGCGGATTGCGCAGCGCGTTCTCCTCGGCGAGCCTGCCGCTGACGCCGAAGAGCCGGGTGGTGACCGTGCCCGCGAGCCGGATCAGCGGGCGGGACAGCAGCGGGGCGATCACGATCAGGCCGGTCAGGGTGAGCAGCGAACCCAGGGCGGCGGCCTGGAGGTTGGCGTCGGCGCCGTCCCTCCGGGTGGAGACGTACAGCAGGGTGAGCAGGCCGAGGCCGGTGAGCAGCCCGCCGAGGCTGTTGCGCATGAGCATGCCGCGCCGGGGCGGTGCCTGGTCGACGCTGCTCAGCGCCTCCACCGGGGCGGTCTTCGCGGCCCTGCGGGACGGCAGCCAGGCGGCGAGCACGGTGACGCCGACACCGGTCAGGAGGGAGCGCAGGAGGGTGTCCGCGGAGATCACCAGGGGGCCGTCCGGCAGGCCCGCGCCGGCCGCGTCGAGGATCGGTCGCACGGCGGTCGCGATACCGGTCCCGAGCGCGATGCCGGCCGCCGAGGCGCCGAGGCCGAGGAGCGCGGCCTCGGCGAGGACGGCGCGGACGACCTGGCGGCGCGAGGCCCCGACGGCGCGCAGCAGCGCGGTCTCCCGGCTGCGCTGGGCGATCAGCATGGTGAAGGTGTTGGCGATGATGAAGGCGCCGACGAACAGGGCGATCCCGGCGAAGGCCAGGAGCATCCGGGTGAGCTCCTTGGTGCTCTCGGCGATCTGCGCGGCCTGCTCGCGCGCGAGCCGGGCTCCGCTGGTGACCGTGATGCCCTCGGGGGGCAGCAGCGCGCGGATCCTGCCGGTGAGTTCCTCGGGGTCGGTGCCGGGCGCGGAGCCGACGGCCAGCTCGTCGAAGCGGCCGTCCTGGAGGAAGAGCTGCTGGGCGGTCCTGGTGTCGAAAAGCGCGAGGCTGCCGCCGGCCCGTACCCGGGGGTCGTCGGTGTCGACGGTGCCGACCAGCTTCTTGGTCAGCGCGGGGCCCCGGGTGGCGAAGCGGACGGTGTCGCCGACGCGGTAGCCGGCCCGCTCGGCGGTCCCGCGGTCCAGGGCCAGTTCACCGCTGTCGACGGGGCCGCGGCCGGCGCTGAGCGGGAACCGGGCGTCCCGGTCGCCGTGGGCCGCGTCCGGTGCGTAGTTGGTCGCCAGGTTCTGCCAGCTGGTGTCGGCGTCGAGCGGCCGGCCGTCCTTGGCGGCCAGGGTGGCGGTGCCGTTGACGGTGGGGCGCACGGAGGTGACGCCGGGCACGGTGCGGACCTTGTCGGCGAGTTCACCGGTGAGCGCGGTGGACACGGTGTCGTCCGCCCCGGTGTCGGAGCCGCGCCGGGCCTCGGCCTGGACGGAGACGGCGACGTCCTTGAGGCTCCTGGCGGAGGCGCCGCGCAGGGCCTCCGCGACGGTGTCGCCGAAGACGAGCGTGCCGGAGACGAAGGCGACGCCGAGGGTGATCGCGAGGGCGGTCATGATCAGGCGGGCTCGGTGCGCGAAGACGTTGCGCAGGGCTGTTCGCAGCATGGCGGTGGTCCCAGTTAGGAGGTGCGAGGGGGCGGGTGGGGCGCGGGGAGCCTGGTCAGCTCGTGCGGGCGCCGGTGTCCAAGCGCCGCATCCGGTCCAGGACGGTCTCGGCGGTCGGGGCGAGCAGCTCGTCGGTGAGCCGGCCGTCGGCGAGGAAGACCACGCGGTCGGCGTGCGCGGCGGCCGCCGGGTCGTGGGTGACCATCACCACGGTCTGGCCCAACTCCCGTACGGACTCCCGCAGGAAGCCGAGGATCTCGGAGCCGGCGCGGGAGTCCAGGTTGCCGGTCGGTTCGTCGGCGAAGACGATCTCCGGCCGGGCGGCGAGGGCGCGGGCCACGGCGACCCGCTGCTGCTGGCCGCCGGACAGCTGGGCGGGGCGGTGGCCCAGCCGCCCGGCGAGGCCGACGGTCGCCACGACGGTCTCCAGCCACTTCCGGTCCGGCCGGCGGCCCGCGATGGCCATCGGCAGCGTGATGTTCTCCAGCGCCGTCAGGGTGGGGAGCAGGTTGAACGCCTGGAAGACGAAACCGACGCTGTCCCGGCGCAGCCGGGTGAGCTGCCGGTCGGTCAGGCCGGACAGTTCGGTGTCACCGATCCGCGCGGAGCCCGCGGTGACCGCGTCGAGACCGGCCATGCAGTGCATCAGCGTCGACTTGCCGGAGCCGGACGGCCCCATGATCGCGGTGAACCGGCCGCGTCCGAACTCGACCGAGACCGAGTCCAGGGCGACCACCCGGGCCTCGCCCCGGCCGTAGACCTTGCTCAGTCCGGTGGCCCGGGCGGCGGGGCCGGGGGAGACGGGGGCGGGTACGGCTTCCTGCGGTGACATGTCGGCTCCGGGCTACGGGGAGAGGGTCGGTGACTGACTCTCATCCTCGGCGCGCCGCGGCGCCCGACCGTCGGCCTCAGGGTGTGACCGGGGCGTCTGCCGAAGGTCGGGCCCGGGGTGGTGCCTCCTCCCCGCGGCGGACGGCCGTCTCCGTCGTCCGGCAGAGACGGCGTACCGGCCGGTGCTCAGGACAGCAGCCCCGCCCGGTGGGCGAGGACCGCCGCCTGGACGCGGCTGTCCGTGCCGGTCTTCACCAGGACGGCGCTGACGTGGGTCTTCACCGTGCCCACGCCGATGCCCAGTCGGCGGCCGATCTCCGCGTTGGCGAGACCCAGGCCGAGCAGCGCGAGGACGTCGCGCTCGCGGCCGGTGAGCGCCGCCAGCCGCTGGTCGGGGACGGCGCCAGGGGCCGGGGCGGCCGGCGTACCGGCACCGGTGTCGAGCATGCGGTCGATGACGCTCCGGGTGACCTTGGGCGAGAGGACGGCGTCGCCGCCGGCGGCGGCCCGGACCGCGCTGATCAGCTCCTGCGGGCCCTCGTCCTTGAGGAGGAAGCCGGTGGCGCCGGAGCGCAGCGCGCGCGTCACGTTCTGCTCGTCGCCGAACGTGGTGAGCATGACGACCTGCGGCCCGGGGTCCAGGGCGAGGAGCCGCTCGATGGTGGCGAGCCCGTCGAGCACGGGCATCCGGATGTCGATCAGGGCCACGTCCGGGCGGGTCTCGGCGGCGACCTGGACGGCCGCCTCGCCGTTCGCCGCCTCGCCGACCACCTCGATGCCCTCGGCGTGGCGCAGGATCAGCCGGACGCCGTGCCGGATCAGTTCCTCGTCGTCGGCGAGCAGGACCCGGATCGGGTGGTGGACGGCAGGGGGGAACTCGGTCACGGGGACTCCCACGGTGGTGTGCGCGACACCATGGGCACGGTGAAGCGGTCGATCGTGGCCAACGTATCGCCACGGAAGCAGAGCCGGGTGATGGTGAGCCGGTCGCCGCCCCGCGGGGCGGCCTCGTCCGTGGGGGTGCCCTCGGCAGCCGGGGCCGGCGGTGTCGGGTCGGCGTAGCGGAACGTCGGGTAGATGCAGCTCGTCACGGACTCCGCGCGGGCCGGCTCCCGGCCCGTCGCCGCCGCGCGCACCGCCGGGTCGTCCCCGTAGACGGCCCGCTCCACCATCGCGCGGGACATCCCGATCCTGGGCGGCTCGGGATCGCGGGGGGCGGGATCCGGGGACGCCTGGGAGACCAGCAGGAGACCGCACATCATCAGCACGCCGACGCCCGCGAGGCCGAGGAATCCGCTGAGGGCGTCCACGACGCGGCGTCGGAGACCGGCGGGCGGGTGGTCGGCGTGCGGCTCGGACGGCGTTTCGCGCGGTGGGGCGCCCGCGGCGGTGAGACTCGCTCCCGGGTCGGGGCGGGCCGGGATCCGCGCGGCGACCGCGAAGCCCCCGGCCGGCGTCGGGGCCGCCTCCAGGGCGCCGCCGAGCAGCGCCACCCGTTCCCGCAGCCCGACCAGTCCGCGCCCCGTGCCCAGGCCGGTCGCCGCCTCGGGGGCCACCGGCGGAAGGCCGTTGCGCACGAGCACCTCCACCCGGTCCTCGGTGTGCGTGACCGCCACGGTGACGCGGGCCCCGGCGGCGTAGCGGTGCACATTGGTCAGCGCCTCGCGCACCACGCGGTGCACCGCCCGCCGCACCTGGGCGGCGCGCTCGTGCAGGTCGGGGCCGTCCCAGGTGAGGTCGACGGGTATGCCGCCGGTGCGGGACTCCGCGGCCAGCGCCTCGACGTCGGATCTGGTCCCGGTGCTGTCGGTGAGCGCGTCCGTCCCGGTGTCCCGGCCCAACGGGCCCAGGACGCCGAGTACTTCGCGCAGCTCCCGCATCGCGTCCCCGGTGGCCCGGCGGACCAGGGCCGCCTCGTCCCGCAGGTCCGGCGCCTCCTTCCGCAGGGCCATCTCCAGGCCGCCCGCGTGCAGCGAGATCAGGCTGAGCCGGTGGCCGACCAGGTCGTGCATCTCGGCGGCGATCCGGGAGCGCTCGTGGATCCGGGACTCGCTCTCCGCGAGCCGGCGGGCCGCCTCCGCGGCGGCGGCCCGCTCCCGGAGCGCCCGCAGCAGCCGGTCCTCCTGCCCGCCCGAGCCGCCGAGGAGCCCCGGCACCACCAGGGTGGTCGCCGCGAGTACGGCGCCGAGCGCGAGCCCGAACGCGTGGCCGCCGAGCCCGATGGCCGGGGCGAGGACGGCGCAGACCAGCGCCGCCAGCACGGCGGAGGCGAGCAGCACGGTGCTCCGGCGCCGGGGGGCGGTCAGGTGCTTGGCCGAGGTGTACGCGGTCACGGCGGCCGGCAGCCCGGCGGGGGGCAGCAGCCCGACGACGGCGGAGGTGCCCAGCAGGCTCAGAACGGGGAAGCGGCGGCGGACGGCGAGCAGGACGAGGACGACGGTACCGAGGAGGAGCTGGATCTCGCCGGCCGGGCCGCGGCCGCCCAGGAGCAGCTGGGTCAGGAGCATCAGCGCCGCGCCGCCGGTCGTCTCCGCGAGGGCGCGCCACATCCCCCGGCCCGGTTCGCCGGGGGCCGTGAACGGATTTCGGGAGAGGGGGGCCATCGGCCCATTGTCGGGGGCGGTGCCGCGGGTCCTTGTGCGACCTGGGGATGAGCTGCGGCTCTGTCGAAAGTCGGAGAGCCGGTGTTCCGCCGTCACCGGGCAATTGGTCCAGACCTATTGACGGGCCTTGTCGCCCCTCCTACGATCCGGTTCGGCACAGCCCCACATGTCCCCACCTCACCCAGAGCCGGGCGTCACGCCCCCACGCGTCGGTCATGTCCATGACGCTCGGCGGGAAAGGGAGCACAGCATGTTCCGTCGAAGGTCGCGTACGCCACGTCCGTCGGGCGAGCCCCGATCCAGCCAGGACCACGGCCGCCTCGGAGGCGACCGGACCGGGAGCGAGCCGCTCGGGGCTCCCGGCCTCCAGCGGGCGACCGCGGCACGCGCGTCGCGGGCCGGGCGGCCCGGGCACGGACAGACCGTCATGATGCGTTCCCTCGCCGGGGTGAGCGTCGCCGCCGTCCTCGGGGCCGGCCTCGCCCTGACCGGCTCCGTCACGGCCGGGGCGGCCACCACCAACCTGGTGGCCAACCCCGGGTTCGAGAACGGACTCTCCGACTGGACCTGCACCGGCGGCTCCGGCGCGGCCGTCGGCGGCCCGGTCCACTCCGGCGCCTCCGCGCTCAAGGCCACGCCGACCGGCCTGGACAACGCCCAGTGCACCCAGACCGTCAGCGTGCAGCCCAACTCCCAGTACACGCTGAGCGCCTACGTCCAGGGCAGCTACGTCTACCTGGGCGCCACCGGCTCCGGCATCACCACGGCGCCGTCGACCTGGACGCCGAACAGCGCGACGTACAGCCAGCTCAGCGTCGGCTTCACCACCGGGGCGACCACCACCTCGGTGACCGTCTACCTGCACGGGTGGTACGGGCAGCCGGCGTTCTACGCGGACGACGTGTCGCTCGCCGGCCCCGGCGGCAGCAGCCCCACGCCGACCGCGACCCCGACGACCGCTCCGCCGACCACCGCTCCGCCGACGACGACGCCGCCGACGACCGCTCCGCCGACGACGACGCCGCCGACCACCACCCCGCCGACCACGACGCCGCCGGGTGACACCTGCCCGACGAAGCCGAAGCCCTCGGGCAAGGTCCTCCAGGGCTACTGGGAGAACTGGGACGGTGCCGCGAACGGCGTCCACCCGGGCATGGGCTGGGTGCCCATCACGGACAGCCGGATCGCCGCACACGGCTACAACGTCATCAACGCCGCGTTCCCGGTGATCCTCTCGGACGGCACCGTCCTGTGGCAGGACGGCATGGACGCCGGCGTGAAGGTCTCGACCCCCGCCGAGATGTGCCAGGCCAAGGCCGCCGGCGCGACGCTCCTGATGTCGATCGGCGGCGCCGCCGCGGGCATCGACCTGAGCTCCAGCACCGTCGCCGACAAGTTCGTGGCGACCGTCGTGCCGATCCTCAAGAAGTACAACTTCGACGGCATCGACATCGACATCGAGACCGGCCTGTCCGGCAGCGGCAGCATCACCACGCTGTCCGCCTCCCAGTCCAACCTGATCCGCATCATCGACGGTGTGCTGGCGCAGATGCCCGCGGGCTTCGGCCTGACGATGGCCCCCGAGACCGCCTACGTGACCGGCGGAAGCGTCACCTACGGGTCGATCTGGGGCTCCTACCTGCCGATCATCAAGAAGTACGTCGACAACGGCCGCCTCTGGTGGCTGAACATGCAGTACTACAACGGCAGCATGTACGGCTGCTCCGGCGACTCCTACCAGGCGGGCACCGTCCAGGGCTTCACCGCGCAGACCACCTGCCTGAACAACGGCCTGACCATCCAGGGCACCACCATCAAGGTGCCCTACGACAAGCAGGTGCCCGGTCTGCCGGCCCAGCCCGGTGCGGGCGGCGGCTACATGGCGCCGGGCCTGGTCAGCCAGTCGTGGAACGCCTTCAGCGGCTCGCTGAAGGGGCTCATGACGTGGTCGGTCAACTGGGACGGCTCGAAGGGCTGGAGCTTCGGCGACAACGTCAAGTCCCTCCAGGGGCGTTGATCTCCGCCGATCCGCTGCTGACAGCCCGCTGACCGCACGCGGGACGGACCCGGGAGCGCCCCCTGCTCCCGGGTCCGACCGGGCCGACCGGTCCGACCGGTCCGAGCGGCCCGAAAGGCGCTTGTCAGGGCGCTGTTAGCCTGGTCCGCATGATCACCGGGAAGAGTTTCGGCCCACGGACGTCCACCGCGCCGGAGTCGAGCCGCCCGCAGCGCGCCCTCATCCTCGCGAGCTTCGTCAGCCGGGTGGGCAACGGGCTGTTCAACACCGCCGCGGTGCTCTACTTCACGCTGGTGGTGCACCTGCCCGCCGCCCAGGTCGGCGCCGGCCTCACGGTCGCCGGTCTGGTCGGGCTGCTGGCCGGGATCCCGGCCGGGAACCTGGCCGACCGGTACGGCCCGCGCACGGTCTGGCTGACGGCCCTCGCGCTGCAGGCCGTGACGATGGCCGCCTTCGTGTTCATCCAGGACTGGGCCACCTTCACGCTCATCGCCACCCTGGACCGGCTGGCGGCAACCGCGGGCGGCGCCGCGGGCGGTGCGCTCATCGCCCGGACCGGCGGCGAACGCCCGGCCGCCTTCCGGGCGAGGCTCCGCACCTTCGTCAACCTCGGCGTGGTCCTGGGCACCCTGGGCGCGGCCTTCGCCGTCTCGGTCGACACCCGCGCGGCGTACACCGCGCTCATCCTCGCCAACGCCGCCAGTTTCGCCGGCGCCGGCCTCGTCGCCCTGGTCGGCGTCCCGAACTACCGGCCGCTGCCCCGGCCCGAGGAGCACCACCGCTGGGCCGTCCTGGCCGACCGCCCGTACGTGTCCTTCGTCGCGCTCTACGGTGCGATGGGCCTGCAGTACCAGACCGTCTCCCTGCTGCTGCCGATCTGGCTCTCCGCCCACACCGACGCGCCGCGCTGGACGGTGGCGGCGGTCTACGCGGCCAACAGCGGGGTGTGCGTGCTGCTCCAGAGCAGGATCGGCTCCCGGGTGGAGACGCCGCGCCAGGGCGGCCGGGCGTTCCGGCTGGCGGGGCTGCTCTTCCTGGTCAGCTGCCCCTTGATGGCCCTGACCGCGGACGTTCCGGTCTGGGTCGCGCCGGCGCTCGCCCTCCTCGCCGTCGCGGTGCACAGCCTCGGCGAGGTGTGGGAGTCCTCGGGCGGCTTCGCGCTCGGCTTCGGCCTGGCCCCCGACCACGCCCAGGGGCAGTACCAGGGTTTCCTCGGCATCGGCTTCGCCGCCGGGCAGGCGCTGGCTCCGCTGGTCCTGACGACCGCGGTCCTCGGCCTCGGGCACGCGGGCTGGCTGCTGCTCGGCGTGTTCTTCGCGGCCCTGGGCGCGGCAGGCCCGCCGGTGGCCGCCTGGGCCGAACGCACCCGCCGCCCGGCTCCCGACCCGGCCCACGCGACGCGGGACCGGCCCGAGGAGGCCGCGCTCCCGGACTCCGCCTGACGCCCTGCCGAGACCGTGCCGCAGACCGGGAGCGCGTGCCCCGGCGGGCATCTCGTGGCCCTCGGGACGCATCCGGGAGAACGAGGCCGCGACCGCCGACCATCGCCGGCAGTTGTGACTGGCAGGGATAGTTGGCCAGTCAACGCGAGCTCTGCGCGGGTGGTGGAGTGAGTTGGCAGTGATGGTTGGCCACTTTGGGCAGCGATAGTTGGCCAATGCCGCGGGTACTCGCTCACGGAAGGTAGCGGAGGCTGGGGGTGGTTGGCCGGCCGTGGCCGCTTCGAAGCTGAAGATGCTGATGTGCCGACCGGAGGTCATCGATGGCTGCCTCCCGGGCACTGACCTGCCCCTGGCCATTCGAGCGCCCCCGGCGTCGTTCACCTGAAGCGGTTCTGGCTCGACTTCCGTGAAGGGGACACGCTGAATGACGTAAATCTGTACCGCGCCGTCAGCCACGGCTCGACTCGGCAGGGCCTGTCGACCGGTGACCAGGTCACGGGCTAGAAGATACCTGCGCGATTGTGCTGAATGAGGCCATCGAGGATCTCGCGCAGCCACGGGCTGCGGACGGCCGGCAGCCGAACCAGGGTGCGCCGGAACACTTCCCAGTCAGCCCGGAACATGTGATGGGGGCGTAGCGCGGGCGGGTCGAAGTCGTCGCGGAGGACGCCGTCGGGTAGGCCGCCTGACGCGGGGACGGGCAGGTCCGGCTCGGGGAAGACTAGCCACAGCCACACCCCGAACGGCAACGGCACCAGGTAGTCCGCGGTGGCGGCTGGGGTCCAGACCTCCCCCGTCTGCGGATGGGATGGCACGAGGAGGATGTCGGCGCCCTCGCCAGGAGCCGGCCGTCCCGGTCCGGCCAGAACGGCGCGCCGCGCCAGCGGACCTGCGGGCAGCAGGGCGTCGAGGGTGCGTTGGAACACCTCCCCGACCAAGCCATCCGGGACCGTCACCGGCCAGCCCTCCGATGCCAGCAACAGATGGGCGAGTGCCCGGCCGGCCGCCGCCTCCCACTGCGGGCTCCACGACCACCAGTGGTTCGACCAGTGACCTGCCCGTATCCGCGACCCCCACGTGGCAATCGGCTCGAATGGGGGTGTGCCCTTCCCGTTCGCCATCAGCTCCGCCCAGGAGAGCGGTGTTCCGTCGGTGTCGTCGACGGGAAGGCGGCGAACGGCGTTCGGGGCGAGCCACATCGCTTGCCAGAGCGAACAGTCGTCAATCCGGCTGGCCACGGGCAGGGCACACTCCACGCAGGCCACGTTGGGGCCGTCGGCCCCGTCAAGGCCGCAACAGTAGCCGCCTCCACGATTCTCCGGGATCAGCACGGTTCCGCGGGCGTCGCCGGGCGCGATGACGATCGCGCCCGGCGCGCCGTCGGACAAGGCGTAGACCGGAGCGTAGACACCGCGGGCGGCCGCCTCGTCCGGATGGATCTCGTCCCACGTCCGCCACGGCGGCCCCCAGGGCTCCGAGTCCACGGCGAAGGTGCCCGACTCCATGAGTACCGGGAGCTGGATCCCGTTCCCGTACTTCTGATGGGCGTGGACCGGCAGTGCGACCTGGGACAACGGAGTGGTCAACTCGGCGCCGCACCCCGCACACACAAAAACGAACAAATGTCCTCCGTCTGGGAAACGGAGGCATCATCGCAGCTCGGCAGCGGCCAGCCAATTGGTTTTCCAGGACAGCATGAGGCACAGCAATCGTCACTCAGCTCTTGCAGGGCACGGAAGTTGAGCCAGAACCTCGTTTCACCCGTTGCCGACACACGGTCAACGAGCCGGGAGTGGCCGGAGCCAGAAGGTGCTGGTCAGCTACGGTGACGGCATGACCGAGAGCCTGCCTGATGACGTAGCCGAAGTGCTTGAGCTCGTCCTGAGCACGGACGAGCCAGTTCACGTTGCGCTTCGACAGCAGGTTCCACGACTTAGCGTGAAATCTCGTTGCACATGCGGGTGCGGTACCGCCTATTTCGAACTCGACACCAGCGAGGTGGCGCCCGCACCGACCGGCCCCGGCACCGTGGTAGCGGCTGATGCACAGCTCTTCACTGAATCCGGCGAGTGCCCTGGCGAGGTCCTGGTCTTCGCGCAGGGAGGCTACCTGTCGTGGCTGGAGGTCTGCTCATGGAGCGGTGACGTCGAGGTGAATCTTGCCGCAGCGCGTCGGTGGCTGCGGCCACCCTCTTGAGCCCGACATCGAGCTCAAGAGGTGGCGGCGGGGCGGCAATTGCCGATCCGGCAGCGTGTGGACCAGGAGCCGGCACGCCGGATCCGTTCACCGCTCGCGCGAGCGACGACGAGGTTGCTAGCCTCGAAGCTGACCCGATCGCCAACTGCCAAGAACAGTGGGCTGTCCAGCTCGAAGGCGTATCCGTCATCGGTTTCGAGTTCGTTCACGAGCACCAAGCGTGAGGCGGCTGTGGTCCCATCGGCGATCAGACGCATGACCGGATGGTCCCACGCGGCTGCAGCTGCGGCGAAGGGGACTGCTCAGGTGACGCCGAATTCGCGTCTCCGCCGGCCCTGGGACCACCTGCACAAATCCCGCTCGGCGCGCTCCTCGCGCCGCTATCCTTCCCGGATGCCTCTCCGCCAGTACGCGTACTTCGCCTTGTTCAGCCAGCACGTCTCCGCCGACGAGATGACCTCGCAACTGGGCATCACCCCTGACGAGGTGTCCGTCCGCGGCAGCCGCTTCACCGAGCCGAAGACGATTCCCGTCAGCCACCGCTGGAAGGTCGTCTGCCGGGACCCCGGCCTGAGCGTCGACGAACAGATCGCCCGGCTTCTCTACAGGCTCCGGCCCCACACGGCCCGCATAGCCGAGCTCGTGAGCCAACTGGCCGACGGCGGCGGGGCAGTCCTGCAGGTCGTGCGCTACTTCAACGACACTGACCACGACGAATCGCCCAGCCACCCGGACGCTCCCGACACGCCTAACCTCTTCGGCTGGCATCTGGATCGCGATGCCCTGGACTTCCTCGCCGCAGTCGACGCCGAGCTCGACGTGGACGAGTACGACATGACCCCAGGCGAGGACACCATCTGAGCGCGCGACCTTGTACTTAACTGGGCACAGGAGTCAGTGCCCCGACAACATCAGGAGTTCAAGTTCAGTAGGCTCCCGCTATGGGTGGTCCAGTATTGGTGATTGAGTTGGCCGAGGCGGTTCCTGTCGCGACAGTCGAGCGGCTCCGGGACGTCCTGGTGGGCTCGTCGGCCTGGTTCGTGGAGAAGCGTCCTGGTGGCTACGACCTCAACGTAGTCGCCGATCGAATCGGCGTCGCGGACCTGGGCGAAGTCGACGTGCGCCGGCCATTTCTGGTTTACATCATGGGGCCCGGAATCGGGGACGAGGAGATTTTCGAGGCCGAGCACGCGGATGGCCCCAATCTGGAACCGCTCATCGGCTTCAGCCCGACACACGCAGTGGACGTCATCGCCGGATGCAATAGGCTGATCGATCACATCACCACGGCCCTGTTGACGGCTGCCATCATGGACGTGGTCGGCGGCGTCGCTAATGCTGAGCTACTGGATGACCAGGTTGACGTGGTGGCAGGTCTTCCGGGTGTGATCGCTATGACGGACAGCCCGTGGCCGAACGTTTTCGGGACGGCAGAATTCCTGCGGGCATGGGCTGTTCAACCGAGCTTCCGACTCCTCAAATAATTAGCCGTGACGCCATGTTCGGATCGCGAGTCAGGATGCATTGTCGCAGGGAGTAGAAGGTCAACGCCTGCTTGGTCCTTCATTTGCCGACCACCATAACTCGTACATAAAGTAGTTCATGGAGATTTTGGGATCGACAGTGCCAGGTGGTGCGCATATGTGTCGAGGGCCTGTCGCAGGGCCTGGCAGTATTCCGAGGATTTCTCTGTGTAATAGATTCGACTGAGCATTCGGTATTCAGGGAGATTTGGATAGACAGGGCGGTCGCGGGTGGCGAAAGGAGGATGGAAGCACGGAGCCAGAGCCCATTCGCTGCCAGTGGCCTTGGCCCAGATGTAGGCCGACGCGCATTCACGAATGAGGCTGTCCTGTTTCGGCTTTGACGTGCTGCTGGTCAAAGGCGGAAGTTGGTCCGCGATGGTGTGCCACTCGTCAAGGCGGAGGTTCCAGAAGGCGAGCTGATGCCGGCGATGGCTGTAGTCGGGAGGGTCGGGGAGACGGGCGATGTGCTGTGCGAGGGTCTCGAAAGCTTCCGTGAGGTCCCGGCGTGGGGCGACCTGGCCGTCAGGGGAAGTGATTTGGGTTAGCGTGCGTCCGCGTCCGCTGAGGCAGTATGCCGGAATTCCGAGGAACTGGGCGGCACTGAACAGCGACGAGCCGGTTGCGGCCTGGACGAGGTGAACGGCGGCAGTCCTGCGGAACCTGTCATTACTTCCGAGTCGGGCTCTGGCGCCGTCGCTGATAAGAAGGCTGAGCCAGCCATCTGGCAGCCATTGGGGAATATGTTCGGGCAGGTACCCGCGTTCGCGGACGGGAATGATGGGTTTGGTGTCCGGTCCTGGCCTCATCGAGGGTTTGGGGAAGCGAAGGGTGAGGGCGTGTTCGACATCAAGTCTGGTCAGAGGCGTACATCCTGACGCGACGACGCCCCGGGTCTTGGTCCAGTTGCTGGCCATCACTGGTTCGACGACTTGGAGCAGGACGCCGAGGCTTCGCTGGAACGTCGGCCGTGGCTGGGCGAGGAGCGTGTCGGCAAGGGCAAGGAGGGCCGCGGTGAGAGTGCTGTTGGGCGGTGTCGCATCCCATCGCACTCGGCCCGAAGGACCTGTTCCGGCAGAGGAAAGGTAGGCATCCAGGGCGGGCGGGAGTTCGAAGGTTGCATGGGCTGCTGCCTTCGGCCAGGTTGCGCAGACCACGGCTGACATGACCTGCAGATCGCGTATTGCAGCGGAGGCGGCCGCCGGGTCATGGCTGGGTGCCAGCAGGCCGATGATCTTGCGCTGCAGCGACGCAAGCTCAGGCGTGAGCGGCCGGGCCGGCAGGACGGCTGCGGTGTCCAGTCGCTGGCCGCAGGGTTGGTGACCGTCCGGCCGCCGGATCTTGGTGCGGCATTGCGCGGGATGAAGACCCGCGACCCACTGGGAGGGAATCAGTGTCCGAGTCGCGCTCCAGTTGCCGCGGCTGTGAGCGGGTTGCACGCAGGACGGGCAGAGATCTTCCAGTAGAGCGTTGTGCTGGAGGCAGGCGAAGACCAGCCCAAAGTGCCACTCAACTTTCCAGGCGCCGCCGTGGCGGCGTTGGATCTCGCTGCCGTCGCCCGCAAGGCACTGCGGGCAGTAGCGGCTGGAGGTCAGGAAGAGCCAGTCCCGGGGCCTGCCGGTCGGGCGCAAGGTGGTGCCCCCTGGGCTGACCAGAGCCTCGGTGACAGCTGGATAGCGGCCCACGAAACGTCGCATGGAGAGCGCTTCTGCCTCGGCCTCGGTCAGGCGCGTGCAACGGGCGAAAGACTCCAGGACAGTGGGTTCCATCATCAGCAGGTGTCGCGCCTGGGAGGACTGATTGCCGACACCTGGAGTGGCCAGGCCGGCCTGGCGCATGAGAACGCTCGGAGCCAGGTCGAGGAGGTGCGCGAGCCGCAGGATGAAGCCGGGAAGACTCTCGCCCGGCAGCGGGTCGAGGCTTCTGGGCAGCGGGGCTGGCTCGTTGGCGGACACGGGCACTGATCACCCCTGGGCCTGAGCAGCCACTGGGCCGTCATCGTCGAAGACGGTGTTCCGTTTACGCCTCGGTTTGGCGGCGGCCTGGTTCTCCGCGCTGGGGAGCGGAGCCGGGATCGTGGGAACCTCACCGGCTTCCGGATCTCGTCCCGGGTCATCGAGGCTAATGATGATCTCGTCGAGGAGGTCCTCGTCCAGGAGTTCTCGGCCGCCGTCAATTGCTTCCTTGGCGCCGTCCTCGATAAGGCGGTTGAGGAGCCCGACGACGCCGCCGGTGCGGCGCATAAGGTATTCGGGCATGCCGCCTTCGGTGAGCATTCCGGGCTCGGCGTTGAACAGGCGGAGGCCGTCCTCCAGACCACCGAGGTAGTCATGGAAGGCTTGGATATCACGGGGAGTTGAGTAGCGGAAGCGGTCGAGCTCGACCAACTCGAAGCGACGCTCGGTCTGGGTGACCTCCAGGCCATGGATGCGCGCGTTTTCTGGAGGTGGCACCACCCACTGACGCTCCCGCTTGTCCCACTTCGCGCCCCGCAGCAGGCCCGAGCCGACGATGTCGACACCGATCAGGATGAGGGTGACATTCATGCTCATGAAAGCCCGGGCCAGGTCCAGTGCGTCCTGGTCGTCGGCCCGGTGCAATCGGAGCCGGGTAATGTCGTCGAGGATCAGGACTCTGACCCCATGGTCGTCCAGAGAACCGGCAACCTGCCGGACTAGCTGAGGCAGGGTCAGATTCCTGGTATTCGCGCCGAAGAAGTGCAGGATCGCCTCGCAGGTACTCTTCGGCTTCGCGGTGACCGGAGTCTGGACGTAGGCGACTGGCGAGTGCAGGGCGCGAGTTCCAGGCATCACACCAGGGTTCATGAACTCGTTGAGGTCTTGCCAGGAGTCCTCGAAGTCGGCAGCGACTTCACAGACCGTCTCGGTCTTCCCCTGATAGCCCCAACCGCTGATCATCACCCCGGGCCAGGTCGCGGCAGTCACCTTCAATGCGTTGTTGCTGATGCGCCGTTGGACCAGGCGAGCCACCTTGAGCGACATCGGGGTCTCCTGCAGCGGAAGGTTCACATGAGTCGCCGTGCGGAGCAGGTTATGAAGGGACCGCTGGCGCGGACTCATCGACCGCCACTCGTCAAGGCTCAACCTCGGCGCGGGGACGAAGGCGCGGCGCGTTCTGCGGTAGTACTGCCAGCCCTCGAAGGTGTCCCGGCGCGGTGGCTTGCTCGCCAGAAGTCCAGCAAGTGGGTTCAGTGGCACGGGCGCTGTCATTCGTCCTCCTTGATCTGCTGGTCACGCTCGCCCTCGTCGGGCGGCAACAGGAATACGTTTCGGCGCCGTAGGCTGTCGCCGAGCCGTGGCGGTGGGGTCGGTTGCTGGACAACCACCGCTTCGCGCCGGCGGCGCCGGTCGGCATCCACGGCCTTCTCGACAATGGCTGCTTCGACGGGCCAGGGGACCACCTCAGCCTCCGACGGTGGCTTGCGTGTCGGTGTCTGGTCGGCTGCTGCAGCCGCAGCCTGCGCGGCCCGTCGGGAACGGCTGGTCTTCTCGCGCTTGGTCATCTGGCTCGGCCATTCGCTGACGGGGATCGCCGATCCGAGGATTTCCAGCAGGACCGGTAGGAGATCGGCATCCGTCCGTGGGGCCAGCCGCTTCTGGCGGACTTCGGCGAGCAAGGCCTCGACGGTCTTGTCCGAGAACGCCGGAACCTCCCCCTCCGGCGGCAGCCCGGTCCAGCGAAGGACGTGCCAGCGCTCGACGTCGTCAGGGTCTTGGAAGAACACAGCGCGGCGGTCGCGCCGATCAGATCGGACCACCCACTTGCCTCGGTGTCGACCGCCCCGCCCGGACGGCTGCAGGAAGCGGTCTTCGTCCAGGGCCGGGTCGTGGTACCAAAGTCCGCGGATCTTCACCCCGCGACGGCGGTGGATCTTCACGTGATGGCTGGGCAGGAGTTTGTAGTAGAGCTCCGGCCCGGGAACCTCCAGGTCGAAGCCGCCCTGCTGCATCGACGCTGCGAACAGGGAGTTCGGGCTGTGGTGTTCCTCGGGGGCCCAGGACGGCGCGTACTCGCCCAGGATGCGGTTCTGCCAGATCTTGACGATCCAGGTAGCGATGACGTGCTCCATCTGGGACATCGTCAGGACGGCGTCGCTCTCCGGGTCAGCGCCCCGGTCGGCGACATCGGCTCCGGTGAATCCCAGCAGGTGTTCCAGGAGAAGGGAGTTGAATGCAGAAAAGGCCCGCTCGACAGCGGACTTGTCGGTGGCCCGTAGGGTTCGTGCGGGCAGGATGTTGCAGCCCAGCGTCCGCTGGACGTCCACGATGTGGTGATTCTTGTAGACGCTGCCATGGTCCGTGGTGACCGTCTCGGGTGCGAAGAACGGCAGTGCGGCGACCCGGTGCCCGGCAAACTCCGCAACAAGCGTCGCCGGGACCCCCGGGTAGGGCCACTCCATGTCCTCGCCCCAGCCTTCCCGCATCGGCAAGGGCATCATCACGTCCCGCAGCAGCATCGCGATGTCCAGCGAGGTGTCCGACACCAGCGTGAGGCGAAAGGCGACTACCGAGTGCGTGTAGAGGTCCAGCGCGAGCGAGAGCATCGCTGACACCGGCTCGCCGAAGACCGACTCGCGGATCTTGACCGGCAGAGGTGTGCTGTCCAGCGCGATCACTTGCCCCGGCCGGTGAACCACGACCCGCTGGCCGGTGTCCGCGGTCTGGGCCGTGCGGACGTAACGCTGACGCGACCCGTCCGGACCGAACCACTCTGTCCAGACCGCCGTCAGCGTCTTACGGCCGGGAATGTCCTCGGGCGGGAAGTCAGGAAAGACCTCGCGGACGTACTGGTGCAGCAGGCGGTGCCGGGCCAGCATGCTCATCCGCGAGCGCCGCAGGAACTCCTCCCTCACCGCGAAGATCGCTTCGCGGATCTCCTCGGTAATGCTGGGATGTCCGCCGCTCGCGCGCAACCACCGGCCGTCCGCGCAGGCGAGCACGATCTCTTCCGAACTCCGCCCGGCCAGGCGCCGCAGAGTCCGCTCGCTCATGTAGCGAAGCCCGAGAGCGGCTGCCTCGGCAGGGGCGAAGTTCTTCAGCTCCGCCGCCTTCACCTGCTGACGCTCGGTCAGTGTGGTCACCGCCGGATCGTAGATAGGCCGCGGTTCGTGAGGCAGGGCCCGGAAGGGATCTCCGCTCCGGTAGCCGGTCTCCGCTTCAAGTACATGCTCTGCACGAATGCGGGCCTGCTGAAGCTGTTGCGGAGTCAGGTCGGCAAGACCTGCCGGCTGGCGGGAACGGCTCTGGGACACGTCAGTCACGGCAACTGCCTGGACGTCTGGGTGATTCACGAGCCAGCGGAGTGAACGGCGCTCGCGCCGGCCTTCCACGGTGGCCAGCACGACCCGTCCGACATGTGGTTCCACCTCCTGCACCGTCCAGTTGAGATCACCCAGACGCAGCTGGACACCGCTGGCCAGGACAAGGACACCCCGGGTCATGCGCGCCCCTCCTGGTGTCGGGCGACGACGTTGCCCAGCCAGATCCGTGAGCCGTCCTGGAGCGGTTCATCCATGCTCATGCCCAACCGGCGCTGCCAGAGAAGACGGATGGCCTGAGCGCGGGCGAGGGCTGGCCATTGCGTTGACTCCACCAGGTCCCCAAAGGACATCGATCCGCCCGCCGCGGTTTCCAGCAACTGGGGCTGCAGGCCCAGCGGATCAGCTGCAGGCCGCCGCCGGGCCGACAACGCGTCCAGGAGGCTCATGACGTTCGGACGCCATCCCGTCACCACGGCGTACCGCCATCCGGCCGCAGCTGCGATCTCCCGCGTCGCGGCGAACTTCAGGGCGTCGTCGTCCTTGATGAGGTGGCCAGGGCGCACGTCCAACAGCCACCGGCTTCCACCCGGCATCAGAGCCAGGAAGTCCGGGACGTGAGCCGCGCGGCCCGAGGCGTGTTCAAAGTCCAGCAGGAACGGTTGCGGCAGCACCTCGGACACCTGCAGGAAGTCCAGCGCGAGCAGCAGGCGCCTTTCTTCCAGCGACTCGAAGCCGTGCTGGCGCCCGGTCGAGACCATGAACTCCAGCCCAGGGCGATGCATTTGCCGGGCTCGCCAGGTGAACCGGCGCATCGGCTGCGTCGCCAGCACAGGCACCGACTCGATGTTCCGGACTGGCCAGACCACCTGGTCCCCGTCGATCAGCCACGTCGTCACCCAGCGGCGGGGCCAGCCCTCGTCCAGTGCCAGCTGATGACGGAAAGCGCGATCATTGTCGTACGGCTCGATCAGGTGGACCAAGTTGCACTCGTCGGAACGACCCCGGGGTGCAGTCTGCGTACCCATGTGCACACGACACCATCCCCGCGTGCGGGTCGGTGATGGATCTCCGAACCTGTTCGTAACTCACAGTTACTTGATCGCCCTCTGGCCAACTATCTCCGCCAATGGCCAACTATCGCTGCCAGTCACAGCAGTCATCACGCCATCGGGCGGCGGTGTCGGCGAAAAACAAGCAGGCATGATTGCTTTTTCTCCGGGCCGGTGCCACGCTGCTGCCCGACGGCAAGCGTGGCGAGTGCGGGGCCACCGGTAGGGGAGGCGCACCTGTGGGGTCGCGTGCGGTACTGCGGATCGGCAATGCCTCGGGCTTCTACGGGGACCGCTTCTCGGCGGTGCGCGAGATGCTCACGGGCGGGCCGCTGGACGTCCTGACCGGGGACTACCTGGCCGAGCTCACCATGCTCATCCTGGCCCGGGACCGGCTGAAGGACCCCTCGCTCGGCTACGCGAGGACGTTCCCGCGGCAGTTGGAGGAGTGCCTCGGCCTGGCGCTGGAGCGCGGGGTGCGGATCGTGGTCAACGCCGGTGGCCTCAACCCGGCCCGACTCGCGGACGCGATCCGTGAACTGGCGCGGCGTCAGGGGCTTGATCCCGCCGTCGCCCATGTCGAGGGGGACGACCTGCTGCCCCGGCAGGCCGAACTCGGCCTTCCCGACGGACTGCTGGCCGCCAACGCCTATCTCGGCGCCTTCGGGATCGCCGAGTGCCTGACCGCCGGGGCCGACCTGGTGGTCACCGGCCGGGTCACCGACGCGGCGCTGGTCGTCGGCCCGGCGATCGCCCGGTTCGGCTGGGGGCCCGGGGACTTGGACGAGCTGGCCGGCGCCGTGGTGGCCGGGCACGTGCTGGAGTGCGGGGCGCAGGCGACCGGCGGCAACTACGCGTTCTTCCGCGAGCACGACGTCACCCGGCCCGGCTTCCCGATCGCCGAGCTGGCGGCGGACGGCTCCAGCGTCATCACCAAGCATCCGGGCACCGGCGGCGCCGTCACCACCGGTACCGTCACCGCCCAACTCCTCTACGAGACGGGCGACGCGCGCTACCTGGGCCCGGACGTCACGGCCCGGTTGGACACCGTGCGGCTCGCCGAGGAGGGGCCGGACCGGGTCCGGATCCACGGCGTGCGGGGCGAGGCGCCGCCGCCGACCCTCAAGGTCGGGCTGAACCGGCTCGGCGGCCACCGCAACGAGGTGGTGTTCGTCCTGACCGGCCTGGACATCGAGGCCAAGGCCGCCCTGGTCCAACGGCAGTTGGCCGAGGCCCTGCCGCCGGACGCCCGCCCCGCCGAACTCCGGTGGACGCTCGCCCGCACCGACCACCCCGACGCCGCCACCGAGGAGAGCGCCTCGGCGCTGCTGCGGCTCACCGCCCGGGACCGCGATCCGGCCAAGGTCGGGCGCGAACTCGGCAAGGTGGCCGTGGAGTTGGGGCTGGCCGGTTACCCCGGCTTCCATCTCACCGCGCCGCCCGGGGCGGGATCGCCGTACGGGGTGTTCACCGCCGCGTACGTCGATGCCAAGGCGGTGGAGCACACCGCGGTCCTGCCGGACGGGCGGCGGGTCGCCGTACCGCCCGCGCCGGTCACCGCCCCGGCGGAGCCGTCGACCCGGCCGTCGGAGCCGGGCCCGGCCCTGCCGGAGCCGCTGCCGCCCGGCCCGACCGTGCGGGCACCGCTCGGCCGGGTGGCCGGCGCCCGCAGCGGCGACAAGGGCGGTGACGCCAACCTCGGGGTCTGGGCCCGCGGCGCGGACGGCTGGCGCTGGCTCGCGCACACCCTCACCATCGATCTGCTGCGCGAACTCCTGCCGGAGACCGCCGGGTTGCCGATCAGCCGGCAGCTCCTCCCACATCTTCGCGCGGTCAACTTCACCATCACCGGCCTGCTCGGCGAGGGCGTCGCCGCCCAGCACCGCTTCGACCCGCAGGCCAAGGCGCTGGGGGAGTGGCTGCGCTCCCGCCACCTCGACGTCCCGGAGGCGCTGCTGTGACCGTCCTGCCCACCCGCCTCGACCCGGCCGGCGCCGACTACGCCGAGTACCGGACCGCGATGCTCGCCAAGCTCACCGAACTGGACGCCGAACACGCCAAGGCACTGGCCGGCGGCGGCCCCAAGTACGTCGAACGCCACCGCGGCCGGGGCAAGTTGCTGCCGCGCGAGCGGATCGAGCTGCTGATCGACCAGGACTCGCCGTTCCTGGAGCTCTCCCCGCTCGCCGCCTGGGGCAGTGACTACCCGGTCGGCGCGGCGCTCGTCACGGGGATCGGCGTGATCGAGGGCGTCGAGTGCCTCATCACGGCCAACGACCCCACCGTACGCGGCGGGGCCAGCAACCCCTGGACGCTGCGCAAGGCCCTGCGCGCCAACGAGATCGCGCTGCGGAACCGGCTCCCGGTGGTCAACCTGGTCGAGTCCGGCGGCGCCGACCTGCCCAGCCAGAAGGAGATCTTCATCCCCGGGGGCGCGCTCTTCCGCGACCTCACCCGGCTCTCCGCGGCGGGCATCCCCACCGTGGCCGTGGTGTTCGGCAACTCCACGGCCGGCGGCGCCTACGTGCCGGGGATGTCCGACCACACCGTGATGGTGAAGGAGCGGGCCAAGGTCTTCCTGGGCGGCCCGCCGCTGGTCAGGATGGCCACCGGCGAGGAGTCCGACGACGAGTCGCTCGGCGGCGCCGAGATGCACGCCCGCACCTCCGGCCTGGCCGACCACTTCGCGGTGGACGAACCGGACGCGCTGCGGCTGGCGCGGCGGATCGTCGCCCGGCTGAACCACCGCCGGCACGGCCCCGGCGCCGACCCGCTCGCCGAGCCGCCGAAGTACGCCGAGGAGGAACTGCTCGGCATCGTCCCGGGCGACCTCAAGATCCCGTTCGACCCGCGCGAGGTGATCGCCCGGATCGTCGACGGATCGGACTTCGACGAGTTCAAGCCGCTCTACGGCACCAGTCTCGCCACCGGCTGGGCCAGGCTGCACGGTTACCCGGTCGGCATCCTCGCCAACGCCCAGGGCGTGCTGTTCAGCCCGGAGTCGCAGAAGGCCGCCCAGTTCATCCAGTTGGCCAACCAGCGCGACATCCCGCTGGTGTTCCTGCACAACACCACCGGCTACATGGTCGGCAAGGACTACGAGCAGGGCGGCATCATCAAGCACGGCGCGATGATGATCAACGCCGTCGCCAACTCCACGGTGCCGCACCTGTCGGTGCTGATGGGCGCCTCCTACGGGGCCGGCCACTACGGCATGTGCGGGCGGGCCTACGAGCCCCGGTTCCTGTTCGCCTGGCCGAGCGCCAAGTCGGCCGTGATGGGACCGCAGCAGCTCGCCGGGGTGCTGTCGATCGTGGCCCGGCAGTCCGCGGCGGCCAAGGGGCAGCCCTACGACGAGGACGCGGACGCCGCGATCCGGGCGATGGTCGAGCAGCAGATCGAGGCGGAGTCGCTACCCGCCTTCCTCTCCGGCCGGCTCTACGACGACGGGGTGATCGATCCCCGCGACACCCGGACCGTCCTCGGCCTGTGCCTCTCCGCGATCCACAACGCGCCCGTCGAGGGCGCGCGCGGCTACGGCGTCTTCCGCATGTGATCCGACTCTGAGAGGGACCGACGTGATCGCCAACCTGCTGGTCGCCAACCGGGGCGAGATCGCCCGCCGGGTGTTCCGCACCTGCCGGAGCCTCGGCATCGCCACCACCGCCGTCTACGCCGACCCGGACGCCGACGCCCCGCACACCCGGGAGGCCGACGCCGCCGTCCGGCTCCCCGGCGCGGCACCCGCCGACACGTATCTGCGCGGCGACCTGATCGTCAAGGCCGCGCTGGCCGCCGGGGCCGACGCCGTCCACCCCGGCTACGGATTCCTCTCCGAGAACGAGGAGTTCGCGCAGGCGGTGCTCGACGCGGGCCTGACCTGGATCGGCCCGCCCCCGGCCGCGATCGCCGCGATGGGCTCCAAGACCGCCGCGAAGCGCCTGATGGCCGCCGCCGGCGTGCCCGTGCTGGAGGCCCTCACCGACCCCGTCGAGGCCGACCTGCCGCTGCTGGTGAAGGCGGCCGCGGGCGGCGGCGGGCGCGGCATGCGGGTGGTCCACCGGCTGGGCGAACTCGCGCCCCGGCTGGCCGAGGCCCGCGCCGAGGCGGCCCGGAGCTTCGGCTCGGACGAGGTGTTCTGCGAGCGCTACCTGCCCACCGGGCGGCACGTCGAGGTCCAGCTGCTCGCCGACACGCACGGCACGGTGTGGGCGGTCGGCGAACGCGACTGCTCGCTGCAGCGCCGCCACCAGAAGGTCATCGAGGAGGCCCCGGCCCCCGGCCTCGACGAGGAGGTGCGCACCGCGCTGCACGCCGCCGCCGTCGCCGCCGCCCGGGCGATCGGCTACACCGGCGCCGGCACGGCGGAGTTCCTGCTCGCCCCCGACGGCCGGTTCCACTTCCTGGAGATGAACACCCGCCTCCAGGTCGAGCACCCCGTCACCGAGTGCGTCACCGGGCTCGACCTGGTCGCGCTCCAGCTGCGCGTCGCCGAGGGCGAACCGCTGCCCGCCCCGGCGCCGCCCGCCCCGCGCGGCCACGCCATCGAGGCCCGCCTCTACGCCGAGGACCCGGCGCGCGACTGGCAGCCGCAGACCGGCACCCTGCACCGTCTCGAACTCCCCGGCACCACCGTCGAGTTCGCTACCGCCGACGGTGACACCGGGCTGCGCCTGGACGCCGGGGTGGCGGCCGGCAGCGTGATCGGCGCGCACTACGACCCGATGCTCGCCAAGGTCGTCGCCTGGGCGCCGACCAGGGCCGCCGCCGCCCGCCGGCTCGCCGACGCGCTCACCCGGGCCCGGATCCACGGGCCGGTCACCAACCGGGACCTGCTCGTCGCGGCGCTGCGCCACCCCGCCTTCCTGGCCGGCCGGGTGCACACCGCCTTCCTGGCCGAGCACGCCGCCGGTCTCGCCCCGGCCTCCGGCGGGGACGCGGCGGCGGCCCTCGCCGCCGCGCTGGCCGACGCCGCCGAACGCCGCGTCGGCTCGGCGCTGCCCTCCGGCTGGCGCAACCTGCCCTCGCAGCCGCAGAGCAAGCGGTACGCCGCCGCCGACGCCACCGTGTACGAGGTCCGCTACCGGTTCGGCCGGGCCGGGCTGGTCGCCGAGGACCACCCGGGCACCACGCTCGTCTCGGCGACGCCCACCCGGGTGGTCCTGGAGACCGACGGCGTCCGCAGTGGCTACGACATCGCGCGCCACGGCGACCGGGTCCACCTGGACAGCCCGGCCGGCGCCACCGTGCTGACCGCGCTGGAGCGCTTCCCCGACCCGGCCGCCCACGTCGATCAGGGGGCCCTGCTCGCCCCGATGCCCGGCACCGTGGCGCGCACCGCCGTCGCGGTCGGCGACACCGTCACCGCGGGCCAGCCGCTGCTCTGGCTGGAGGCGATGAAGATGGAGCACCGGGTCACCGCCCCCGCCGACGGCGTGCTCACCGAACTCCGGGCCGTCCCCGGCCAGCAGGTCGAACTCGGCGCCCTGCTCGCCGTCGTGCAGCCGGCGCCCTGAGGGAGCCTCCCGAGCCCGACTCCCGAGAAGGCACCCCCGACCCCCTGGGAGAGCACCGACTCCCACCCGATTCCCGTGCCAGCCCCGACCCGCCCGGAAGGACGACCGCATGTCCGCACCGCGCACCACCACCCCCGGAAGCCCGCTGATCGAGAGCCCCGAACGCCAGGCCCTGCGCCGCGCCGTGGCCGACCTCGGCAGCCGCTACGGCTCCGCGTACTACCTGGGCAAGGCCCGGGCCGGCCTGCCCGCCGACGAGCTCTGGGCCGAGGCCGGCAAGGCCGGCTACCTCGGGGTCAACCTGCCCGCCGAGTACGGCGGCGGAGGCGGCGGCATCGCCGACCTCTCCATCGTCCTGGAGGAACTCGGCACCGCCGGCTGCCCGTTGCTGATGCTGATCGTCTCCCCGGCGATCTGCGGCACGGTGATCGCCCGCTACGGCACCGAGCAGCAGAAGCGGCAGTGGCTGCCCGGCCTCGCCGACGGCACCCGGCGGATGGCCTTCGGCATCACCGAGCCGGACGCCGGCTCCAACTCCCACCGGATCTCCACGGTCGCCCGCCGCGACGGTGCGGACTGGCTGCTCACCGGCCGCAAGGTGTTCGTCTCCGGCATCGACCACAGCGACGCCGTGCTGTTCGTCGCCCGCACCGAGGACGCCCGGACCGGCAAGCTCCGGCCCGCGCTCTTCGTCGTCCCGCGCGAGACGGCCGGGTTCGAGTACCGCCCGATACCGATGGAACTCGTCTCCCCGGAGAAGCAGTTCCAGGTCTTCCTGGACGACGTCCGGCTGCCCGCCGACGCCCTGGTCGGTGACGAGAGCGCCGGGCTGCTGCAACTCTTCGCCGGCCTCAACCCCGAGCGGATCATGACCGCCGCCTTCTCGCTCGGCCTGGCCCGCCAGGCCCTCGGCCGAGCCGTCGAGTACGCCAAGGCCCGGACGGTCTGGTCGACCCCGATCGGCGCCCACCAGGGCCTGGCTCACCCGCTCGCCCAGTGCGCGGTGGAGATCGAACTCGCCCGGCTGATGACGCAGAAGGCCGCGCTGCTCTACGACGGGGGCGACGACCTAGCGGCGGGCGAGGCCGCCAACATGGCCAAGTACGCGGCCGGCGAGGCCGCCGCCCGCACCGTCGACCAGGCCGTCCAGACGCTGGGCGGCAACGGCCTGACCCAGGAGTACGGGCTCGGCGCGCTGCTCGCCGCCACCCGGGTCGGCCGGGTCGCCCCGGTCAGCCGGGAGATGGTGCTCAACTTCGTGGCCCAGCACACCCTCGGGCTGCCCAAGTCGTACTGACCGGGGCCCGGGCGGGCGCCCGGCTGGAGCGCTCCGCCGCCGAACTCCAGCGCGACGCCGGCGGCGCGGGCCACCGTCCGTGCGAGGCGGCGGCCCGCCGTCGCCCGTCGCCCGGCACCCCGGCCCGGCGGGCCGCCGGGCGACGTGTGCCCTGGTCGGGAGCGGGCGAGCGGAGCGGACCGGGTCCGCCGGGCACGGCGACCGGCCGGCACGGGATCCCACCGCCCTTCGTCACAATGGAGCAACGCTCCGCCACTGTCCGTATGCTCCTGTGCGCGCGCTCGGCCGACCGGCGGGCCGGACCACTCGCCGATCCCCTCGACCGGGCGTCAACTACCCCTTTGGAGGCACGCCTTGGTGTTCCACAGCGAGTTCCCGGACGTCGGCATCGTCGATCTGCCGATCCACGAGGCGGTGCTCGGCTCCGCCGCCCGCTACGGCGACCGGCCGGCCCTGATCGACGGGATCACGGGGGAGTCGGTCAGCCACGCGCGGCTCGCCACGGCCGTCCGCCGGGCGGCCGCCGGGCTGGCCGAGGCCGGCGTGCGCCGGGGCGACGTGGTGGCACTGTTCAGTCCCAACACGATCGCGTACCCGATGGCCTTCTACGGCGCCACCCGGGCCGGGGCCACCGTCACCACGGTGTCTTCCCTCGCCACCCCGGGCGAGCTGGCCGGCCAGCTGGCCGACAGCGGCGCGCGCTGGCTGATCACCGTCTCGCCGTTCCTGGACACCGCCCGGCAGGCCGCCGGGAAGCTCGCCGCCGAGGGCCGGGCGCTCGCCGAGATCATCGTGCTGGACGGCGCCGAGGGCCACCGCTCGCTGGCCGACCTGCTCGCCTCCGGCGGCCCCGACCCCGAGCCGGCGATCGACCCCGGCAGCGACCTCGCCGTCCTCCCCTATTCCAGCGGCACCACCGGCCTGCCCAAGGGCGTGATGCTCACCCACCGCTCGATCGCCACCAACCTCGCCCAGACGGACGCGCTGTACCGGCCGCGGGAGGGGGAGCGGATCCTCGCCGTCCTCCCCTTCTTCCACATCTACGGCCTGGCCGCCCTGCTCAACCAGCCGCTGCGGTGCGGCGCCACCGTGGTCGTCCTGCCGCGCTTCGAGCTGGAGCAGTTCTGCCGCACCATCGAGGAGCAGCGCGTCCAGGCCCTGATCGTGGCACCGCCGATCGCGCTCGCCCTGGCCAGGCACCCGGTGGTCGACCGCTTCGACCTCTCCTCGGTGGAGTACCTGCTCTGCGCGGCCGCCCCGCTGGACCCGGACCTGGCCGCCGCCTGCGCCCGGCGGCTCGGCCTGCCGCACATCCTCCAGGGCTACGGCATGACCGAGCTGTCCCCGGTCTCGCACGTCGTCTCCCCGACCGAGACCGACCCCCCGCCGGGCTCGGTCGGCCGGATGGTGCCCTCGACCGAACTGCGGGTGGTCGCCCTGGACGGCAGCGGAGCCGACCTCGGCCCCGGCGAGCCGGGCGAGCTGCTGCTCCGCGGCCCGCAGGTGATGAAGGGGTACTTCGGCCGGCCCTCCGACACCGCCGCCACCATCGACGCCGACGGCTGGCTGCACACCGGCGACGTCGGCCACGTCGACGGGCGCGGCTACCTGTACGTCGTCGACCGGGTCAAGGAACTGATCAAGTACAAGGGGTACCAGGTCGCCCCCGCCGAGCTGGAGGCCCTGCTGCTCAGCCACCCGCAGATCGCCGACGCCGCGGTGATCGGCGTCGTGGACGCGGACGGCACCGAGTACCCCAAGGCCTTCGTGGTCCGCGCCCCCGGCAGCGCGCTCACCGAGCAGGACGTCACCTCCTTCGTGGCGGCCGAGGTCGCCCCCTACAAGAAGGTGCGGGCGGTGGAGTTCCTGGACGCCGTCCCCAAGTCGGCCGCCGGCAAGATCCTGCGCCGGGAGCTGCGGGCCCGCGAGGCCGCCCGCTGAGGCGGGCGGCGGATCTGCGAGGATCGACCCCGCCCGGACCTCCCACGGACAGGACCAGTCGCCGCCGATGACCGCCCACCCCGCCGCCCGTACCCCCCAGCAGGACCGCAGCCGCGCCACCCGGCAGCGGCTGCTGGCGGCGGCCGTCGACTGTCTGGCCGAGGTCGGCTGGAACGGCGCCACCGTCTCCGTGGTCGCCGAACGCGCCGGAGTCTCCCGCGGCGCCGCCCAGCACCACTTCCCGACCCGCGAGGACCTCTTCACCGCGGCCGTCGAGCACGTCACCGCCGAGCGGCTGGCAGCCGTCCGCGCCCACGCGGACGAGCTGCCGGCCGCCGGACCGGACCGCACCGTGGCCGTGGTCGACATGATCGTGCGCCTCTACACCGGTCCGCTGTTCCGCGCGGCCCTGCACCTGTGGGTCGCCGCCGCCACCGACGAACCGCTGCGTGCGCGGATCGTCGCACTTGAGGGCAGGGTCGGCCGCGAGGCCCACCGGGCCGCCGTCGAGTTCCTGGACGCCGACGAAAGCCGCCCCGGAGTGCGCGAGACGGTGCAGGCGACCCTCGACATGGCACGCGGTCTCGGACTGGCCGACCTGCTCTCCGACGACAGCGCCAGACGATCCGGAGTGATCCGGCAGTGGGCGGGCCTTCTGGAGGGTACGCTGCGGCCGGTACGCCCATGACGCCCGTACGACAGGTCCGTCCGAGGAACCTCTGACCAAGGGGTCGCCGGGCGGCCGATGTCCGTGCAGTCTGGAGAAGAACCCCGGCCGGCACGGACCACGAGGCCCCGCCCGGCCGGACACGAGCCGAACGCGGGGTGCTGGCTGATCATGCACGGACACGAATGGGACGAGACCGACGCCGCCGGCCCCGCACCGGGCGGAGCCTCCGTACGCCTGGACGGCCATCGCCTCGTCCCGCTCGCCACCGCGCTGCTCCAGGAGGACGGCCTCATCCTCCACTGGAGCGAGGACGCCGAGGCGCTGCTCGGCTTCTCCTCGGAGGAGGCCGTCGGCAGCTACGCCGCCCAGCTGCTCACCGGCCGCACCGACCGTCCCGAGGTGCTCGCCCTGTTCGAGCGCATCATGAGCGGCAAGGGCTGGTCCGGCGTCTTCCCGGTCCGCCACCGCGACGGCCACGTGGTCGAGCTGGAGTTCCGCACCTACCCGATAGCCGGCCCCGGCGGCACCCTGCTGCTGCTCGCCACCGCCTCGGACACCCAGGCCCTGCACCGGGTCGAGGCCGACCTCGCCGTCCTCGACGGGATCTTCGGCCAGTCCCCGATAGGCATGGCCGTCTACGACACCGACCTGCGCTACGTCCGGCTCAACCTGGCGCTGGCCCGGATGAACGGCGTCCCCGTCGAGGACCACCTCGGACGCCGGATCAGCGGCGTCCTGCCCGGCATCAACAGCGCCGAGATCGAACAGACCATGAGACAGGTGCTCACCACCGGCCGTCCCGTGGTCGACGCCCGCTCGCACGGCCGCGTCCCCGGCGACCCGCGCCGCGACCGGGCCTGGTCCGCCTCCTACTTCCGGCTGGAGGACTCCACCGGCCGGGTCTTCGGCGTCTGTTCGTCCATCATCGACGTCACCGAGCGGTTCCAGGCCGAGGCCCGCGCCGCCCGCGCGCAGGAACGCCTCACCACCATCGCCGAGGCCACCGCCCGGATCGGCACCACGCTCGACCTCCAGCGCACCGCGGAGGAGCTGATCGAGGCCGTCGTCCCCCGGTTCGCCGACTTCGCCACCGTCGACCTGCTGGAGCCGGTGCTGCGCGGCGCCGAGCCCGCCGCGATCCCCGAGGACCGCTCCGTCCAGCTGCGCGCCGTGGCCGTCGGCGAGTCCTACGAATCCGGCCTGGTCCACGCCGTCGACACCGTCGGCGACGTCTCCGAGTACGCCCCCGACCGCAGCTACACCCAGTGCCTGCGCAGCGGCCGCCCGCTGCTGCGCGCCCAGGTGGACGAGGACGTGCTGCGCGGCCTGGTCGCCACCGAGGAGCGGGTCGCACCGGGCATCGGCGCCGGCATCCACTCGTACCTGATGGTGCCGCTGACCGCCCGGGGCATGGTGCTCGGCGGCTCCGAGTTCATCCGGATGCGCAACCCCGAGCCGTTCACCGACGCCGATGTCGCGCTCGCCGAGGAACTGGTCGCCCGTACCGCGATCGCGATCGACAACGCCCGGCTCTACCGGCGCGAGCGCGAGACCGCGCTGACCCTCCAGCGCAGCCTGCTGCCGCAGGAGATCCACCGCACGCTCGGCCTGGAGATCGCCTACCGGTACCTGCCCAGCAGCATGACCAGCGAGGTCGGCGGCGACTGGTTCGACGTCGTCCCGCTCTCCTGCGGCCGGGTCGCGCTGGTGGTCGGCGACGTGATGGGCCACGGCATCCGGGCTGCCGCCACGATGGGCCAGCTGCGCACCGTCGCCCGGACCCTCGCCACCCTGGACATGCCGCCCGAGCAGGTGCTGACCCGGCTGGACGAGACCGCCTCGGGGATCGGCGAGGGCCAGTTCGCCACCTGCATCTGCGCCGTCTACGACCCGCTGGAGCGGACGGTGCAGGTGGCCTCGGCGGGCCATCTGCCCCCGGTCTCGGTCGCGCCGGACGGCACCGCCCGCCGGATCGACGTGCCGCCCGGCGCCCCGCTGGGGGTCGGCGGCGTGGCCTTCGAGTCGATCGGCTTCACCCTCCCCGAGGGCGGCCTGCTGGCCCTCTACACCGACGGCCTGGTCGAGCGGCGCGGCCAGGACCTCGACGACGGCATCGACCTGCTCGCCCGCACGCTCGCCGGCCCCGGCCGCACCCTGGAGGAGAACTGCGACGCCGTCCTCGGCGCGCTGGTCACCGACGGCACCGACGACGACATCGCGATGATCATGGCCCGGGTGCTGCCGCTGCCCTCGGACCGGATCGCCACCCTCTCGCTCACCGGCGGCGGCCGGCTGCCCGGCACGGCCCGCCGTTTCACCCGCGCGACCCTGGACGGCTGGGGCCTGTCCGCGCTCTCCGACTACGCCGAGCTGCTGGTCAGCGAGCTGGTCACGAACGCCCTGCTCTACTCCGACACCCCGCGCCGGCTCCGGCTCTTCCGCGACCGGGTGCTCACCCTGGAGGTCGCCGACTCCGGCGGCCAGACGCCGCAGCTGCGCCCGTTCGCCGAGCAGGACGAGGGCGGCCGCGGGATGTTCCTGGTCAACGAGCTGGCCCAGCGCTGGGGCAGCCGCCTGACCAGGGACGGCAAGGTGGTCTGGGCGGAGCTGGAGCTGCCGTTCGGCACCGCTTGAGCGCACCGACGCGCGGGACCTCGCACCCCGGGGAGGGGTGCGAGGTCCCGCGCGCGGCCCGGGGTCAGGCCCGGGGTCAGCGCGCCGCCTTCTCGCGGTCGGGCTGCCGCGCCGCCGCCTCGGCCCGCTCCTGGTCGGCGGCCTTCGGCAGGCCCCGCAGCAGGCGCCAGGCGAGCGCCGAGGCGGCCAGTAGCAGCCCGCCGGCCAGGATCGCGGCGATGTTCATGCCGTGCACGAAGGAGTCGCGGGCGCTGTCCAACAGCGGACCGGCCAGCGTCTGCGGCAGACCGTGCGCCACCTCGACCGCGCCGCCGAGCGACTCGCCGGCCTGGGTGGCGGCGGCCTGGCCCGCCCCGGCCGGCACGGTCAGCCCGCTCGCGTAGAGCGAGCCGACCACCGAGCCCACCAGGGCGATGCCGAGCGCCGTCCCCAGCTCGTAGGCCGTCTCGGAGACCGCCGAGGCGGCACCGGACTTGTCGGCCGGCGCGGCGCCCAGCACCAGGTCGGCGCCGAGCGTGTAGACCACGCCCTCGGCGGTGCCGACGATCAGGAAGGCCGCGGCGAGCACCAGGTAGGTGGAGTCCTGCTGCACCCAGCCGAGCAGGCCGATGCCGGTGCCCATGGCCAGCAGGCCCAGCGTCAGGGTGGCCCGGGCTCCCGCCCGCCGCGCCAACCGAGCGGTCAGCAGACCGCCGACCACGGCTCCGGCGAAGGCCGGCAGCTCGGCCAGACCGGCCTTGAGCGGCTCGTAGCCGCGCACCAGCTGCAGGTACTGCGAGGTCACGAAGACCACGCCGGAGAGCCCGACCAGCGCGGTGAGCGAGGCCAGCACCGCCGCGGTGAAGCGCCGGTCCGAGAAGAGCCGGACGTCCAGCAGCGGGGTGGTCAGGCGCAACTGGCGGCGGACGAAGACGGTCAGTGCGGCGGCGCCCAGCACGGCCGCGACCGGGACGTCCCAGCGCGCCACGCCGTGGGCGGCGGCCTCCTTGATCGCGTAGACCGCGGCGATCACTCCGGTCAGCGAGAGCACCACGGACAGCACGTCCCAGCGGCCCGGCTTCGGGTCCTTGGACTCCGGCAGCAGCCAGGCCCCGAAGACCAGCAGCAGCACCAGGACGGGGATGTTCAGCAGGAACACCGAGCCCCACCAGAAGTGCTCCAGCAGCACCCCGCCGACCACCGGTCCGAGGGCGGCGCCGGCGGTGGCGGCCGCGCCCCAGATGCCGATCGCGGTGGCCCGCTCGCGGTCGTCCGGGAAGAGGCTGCGGATCAGCGACAGGGTGGACGGCATGATGGTCGCCCCGGCCACGCCGAGCAGCGCGCGGGCCAGGATCAGCCAGCCGGCGCTGGGCGCGTAGGCGGCCAGCAGCGAGGCGGCGCCGAACGCGGTGGAGCCGGCCAGCAGCAGCTTCTTGCGGCCGATCCGGTCGCTCAGCGAACCCATGCTGACCAGCAGGCCGGCCAGCACGAAGGAGTAGGCGTCGCCGATCCAGAGCAGCTGCGTGCCGCTGGGGCGCAGCGTCTCGCTGATCGACGGTATCGCGAGGGACAGGACGGTCGCGTCGACGGCGACCAGGGTCACGGCCAGGACGAGGACGGCGAGGCCGATCCAGCGCTGGCGGGGGCGGGTGAGGACGGTGCTGCTCATGGGTATCGGTTTCCGGCCGCTGGTGCGGGCCTGTGGTCCGAGGTGCTGTGGGTTGGGTGGAGGGCTCAGTGCGGCCGCGGCGGTCGCAGCGCGCCGCCGAGGAAGAGCTCGGCGAGCGAGAAGGCGCCGTCCCGGGGGGCGAGCCGGCCGTCCTGGACGGCCCAGCCGACGCCGGCCACCAGGTCGAAGAAGGCCTCGCTGAGCCAGCCGGCGGAGAGCTCGACGCGGAACACGCCCTGCTGCTGGCCGCGCAGGAAGAGCGCCTGCAGCCGGCTGATCTGGGCGTCCCAGAGCTCGTTGATGTCCTCGTCGTCGTACAGCTGGTTCTCGCCGGCCAGGAAGGCGCAGAGCGCGGCGTCCGGCACGATCCGGTCGACCAGGCGGCGCAGCGCGGCGTGCGCGTCGCCGTCCTCGACGGCGGCCGCGTCCAGGGCGGCGCCGAAGGTGCGCAGGCCGAGCAGGCCGACCTCGCGGATCAGCGCCTCGCGGCCGGGGAAGAGCCGGTGCAGCGTGGCGCGGCTGATGCCCGCGGCCCGGGCGATCTCGTCCAGATGGGCGGTCGGGCGGCGGGAGAGCACGCCCACGGCGGCTTCGAGGACGGAGTCGCGGTCGGTGGCCATGGGGCGAGTCTACGCCAAATGAGACGTCTGTGTCTCAATCTTTTCTTGGATGCCTCAGTCGAGGCCCCGGTGTCGTGGCGGGGTCCGTGGGGCCGGTGGGGCGGGTGGGGCACGGAGCCAGTGGGGCCGGGCCCGGTGGGCGTCCGGGCATGCAAAACCGGGGACGGCGGTGGCCGTCCCCGGTCGCGGGTCTGGTGCCGGCGATCGCTGCCGGTCAGCTCTGGTTGTAGAACCCGGTCTCGTCCAGCGGTCGGTCGATGACCATCACCTCGACGTCCGCCGGCGTGAGCAGGAAGACCCGGCGGGCGATCCGCTCGATCCCGCCGCAGGTGCCGAAGATCAGCCCGGAGGCGAAGTCGACCATGCGCTTGGCCTCGGCCTCGTCCATCTCGGTGAGGTCCATGACCACCGGGATGCTCGCCCGGATGTGCTCGCCGACCGTTCGCGCGGCCTCGAAGCCCGTCGGCCGCAGGGAGACGATCTTCGTGGGAGCCGGGGAGGACGGTACCGTCTCCTGCTCGATCCACTCGTCGTCGTACACCGCGGCCGGGTAGTTCCCGGAGGGCATCAGCCACCCGTTGTGGTGCTCGTCGCGAAGTGCTCCCATGCCGCGCCTCCCTGCCTCGTTCCGTACAGGTCCCCCGGTGCGCGTGTCCTTTTGACACGTCATCCACTCGTCGGAACTGTCCGAGTATCGCACTGATCACCGGTCCCGTGCCCGCTCGCGACCCCCGTACGAGTCGTGCCGCGCCGGAAACCCGGGCGAACCCGGGCAACAGTTGCGACGCAGCGGAACGGCGGACGGTTGCGCGCGTAGACCATATCGGTCGCGGTCACCGCCGAATTGACCTTCTGTCAACGATGTGGGAACGATTTCACTCGCCGGTGACGCCGTCGACCAATTCGCGCAGCAGATCCGCGTGACCGTTGTGCCGGGCGTACTCCTCGATCATGTGGACCAGGATCCAGCGGAGCGTCACCTCCCGTCCCTGGCGCGGTCGCTTGCCGACCGTCTCCGGCGGCAGGCCCTCGCAGGCGGCCCGGGCGGCCGTGATCTGCCCCTGCCAGGTGGCGAAGTCCTCCGCGGCGTCGGCGGAGTCGACGAAGTCGAAGTCGCCGTCCGGGTGCTGCTCGGTCCAGTAGAGGCCCGCGGTGCCGGGCTCCTCGCCGAGCAGGATGATCCGGAACCAGTAGCGCTCGACCTCCGCCATGTGCCGGACCAGGCCGAGCAGCGAGAGCGAGGACGGCGGGACGGCGCGCAGCCGCAGTTGGTCGGTGCCCAGCCCCTCGCACTTGCGGGCGAGGGTGGCGCGGTGGAACTCCAGCCACGCGGTGAGCATCGCCGTCTCGTCCGCCGCGAACGGGGGCTCGGGCCGGTCGACGGCGGGGATCGGGTCGTTGGTCATGGCGGCCATCCTGGCGCACCCGGTGGGGCCGGGGCGACCGAATAGTCGCCGGGCGCGCCGGGCGATCCGGGCCGCCGGTCGGGCTGTCCGGCTCAGGCCTGCGGGACGCGGCGGCGGGCGGCCGCCCGCCACACCGACACCAGGCTGCCGACGGCCAGGACGGCGATCGCGCCGGCCGACAGCAGGAAGGCGGCCGAACCCGGCTCCCCGGCGCTGGCCGCGGCCGTGACGTACACCGCCGTGGTCGGTACCACGCCGATCGCGGTGGCGGTCAGGAACGGCAGGAACCGCACGCCGGAGAACGCGGCGCCGTAGTTGCCGGCCTGGAACGGCAGCCCGGGCAGCAGGCGCAGCAGCAGCACGCTGCGGAACCCCTGCTCGGTGAACCGCCGGTCCAGCGCGGTCAGCAGGCGTCCGCGCAGATAGGGGCGGAGGGCGTCGCGGCCGAGCAGCCGGCCCAGGGCGAAGGCCGCCGCCGCGCCCAGGGTGGTGCCGAGCACGGCCAGCAGGATGCCCTGCTGGATGCCGAGCAGCAGTCCCGCCGCCGCGTTGAGCGCCGGGCGGGGTACGAAGGCCAGCGTGCCGACCGCGTAGACCGCGGTGAACGCGGGTGCCAGCCAGTACCCCGGCACCCCGGCCGGGAGCCCGTCGGAGAGCAGCGCCGACGGGCTCCAGAGCAGCAGCGAGCCGGCCGCCGCGGCGAGGATCACCACCAGCAGGGCGAACCGCGGCCAGGGCGCGCGCAGCCGCGACGCGGGCCGGGGCGGCATCGGGTCGGGCGTCGGCGGGGGCGCGGGCGATGCGGGTGCGGGTGCGGGCACCGCCCGAGCCTAACCGGACGGCTCGGCGCGCCGGGCGGTGGGTTCACCCCGGTGACCCCCCGGCGACCGGCCGGTCACCGGGCGGCCCGGAGGCGGCGGCTTCTGACGCGGCCGCCGGTCAGCTGTGCGTGCCGTGCTGGGCGGGGGAGTAGATCCAGGCCTGGTTGAAGCCGTAGTTGCGCTCCCACTGGATGATCGGGGTGCCGTCGGCGGGGTTGGTCCCGGGGAGGTCCAGCACGAGGCCGCTGCTGCGGTTGGTCAGCGAGCGGATGCCGCTGTGGTGGACGACGGTCTCCGACCAGATCTGGTTGAGCCCGCCGTTGCAGTCCCACTGGTCGGCCTGGACGCCCCAGGCGGTGCTGAAGCCGGGGATCTCCAGGCACTTGCCGCTGTGGACGTTGACGAGCTGGTTCGCGTCGGTCCAGGCCCACTTCTGGTTGTCGCCGCCGGTGCAGGTCCACTGGCGGATCGGGGCGCCGTCGTCGGTGCGCCAGTCGGTGACCTCCAGACACTTGTTGGTGATGGCGTTGCGGACCTCGGTCGGGCTGGTCACGACGACCGGGACGGAGGCCTGCGCCGTGGTCGGGACGGCGGCGGTGAGCACGCCGGCCGCGGCGAGCGCCGCGGTGGCCGCGCCGAGGCGCTGGAGCGGGGTGCGGAGCTGAGCGGTGTGGAGCGCGGTCATCGGATCCCCCTGGTGTCGGGTGGTCGGGCGGGCTTCGGCATGGTCAGTGGTGCGGTCCGGGCGGGAACGGCGAGTAGTACCAGACCTGGTTGTCCGCCCCGTTGAGGCCCCACTGGATCACCGGCGCGCCGTCGGCGGTGCTGCCACCGGCCACGTCGAGGTAGCGGCCGCTGTGGGCGTTGACGAGGTGGCGGAGCCCGCTGTGCAACCGGCTCGCGTCGCTCCAGACCTGGTTCGCGCCGCCGTTGCAGGTCCACTGGCCGACCGCGGTGCCGGGTTCGCCGCTGTACCCCGGGATCTCCAGGCACTTGCCGCTGTGGACGTTGACGAGCTGGTCGGCGTCGGTCCAGACCCACTTCTGGTTGTCGCCGCCGGTGCAGGTCCACTGGCGGACCGGGGCGCCGTCGTCGGTGCGCCAGTCGGCCGCCTCCAGGCACTTGTAGGTGGCGAGGTTCCCGATCTGGAAGGGGGCGGAGGTCGCCGCCCGGGCCGGGCCGGCCGGTGCGGCGACGGCCAGGCCGGTTGCGAGGGCGAGGGCGGTGACGGTCGGGACGAGGCGTCGCCCCGTGGTGGAGCGGTCGGTCATCTGGTCCCCCTGGTTCGGTGCGGTGCTCGGGTCTGCCGGGGTGCCCGGCGGGGTGGCGGTGCTCCCCGCCGGGGCGCCGGCTCTACAGCACCACGGACGGGTTGAAGTACCAGCGCTGGTTGGACACGCCGGTCGGGTACCACTGGATCACCGGGGCACCGTCGGCGGCGGTCCCGCTGTTGACGTCGAGCACGAGGTCGCTGTGGAAGTTGACGACGGCCAGCGAGCCCTGGCTGTCGTTGACGACCCCCCAGCGCTGGTTGGCGCCCTTGTCGCAGGTCCACTGGTCGGCCCGGGCGGCCGGGGCGGTGGAGTAGCCGGGGATCTCCAGGCACTTGCCGCTGTGGACGTTGACGGCGTAGCCGTCGGTGAACCGCCACTTCTGGTTGTCGCCGCCGGTGCAGGTCCACTGGCGGACCGGGGCGCCGTCGTCGGTGCGCCAGTCGGCGACCTCCAGGCACTTGCCGCTCGACTGCACCCGGACCTCGACGTCGGTGGCGGTGCTGATCGGCTTGTAGTTCATGCCCGCCGCCGAGGCGGGCGCGGCGGCCGCCAGGGCGCCGCCGAGGGCGAGGGTGACGACGGCGGCGGCGGAGCCGACGCGTCGCTTGCTGATGGTTCGGCCGGTCATGAGTCCCCCTGTGCTGTGGACGTGACGGTCGCCGGCCGGGTCAGGCCGCTCCGGACGGGCCCGGGGCGGCGGCGAAGGCCAGCAGGCGCAGCCAGGACTCCCTGGCCGCGTCGGTGTGTTCGACGGCGCCCAGTTCGAAAAAGTTGTGCGGCGCCTGAGGAAAAGTCATGAACTCGTGTGAACAGCCGGCTGCCGTGAGGGCCGCGTCGAAGGCGGCGACCGTCTCGGCGGGGATGTGCTCGTCGGCGCCGCCCCAGAAGGCGAGCACGGGGGCGGTCAGGCCGGGGGCGAGCTGGGTGGGGCCGGGGGCGCCGTTGATGGCGTCGGGGTAGCCGTAGTAGCCGATCACACCGGCGAGCCCGAACCGGGGGGCGGCGGCCCGGAACGCCTGGCGGCCGCCGAAGCAGAAGCCCAGGGCGACGACCTCGGTGACGCCGGTCGCGCGCAGCCGGCCGATGCCCGCGGTGAGGTCGGCGTCGAGGCCGTCCGGGGTGAGGGCGAGCAGGTGCGGCAGCAGGTGCGGGAGCTCGCCGAATTCCGGCCCGCGCTCCCGCGGCCCGGCGCCGGCGGTGCGCCCGTAGTAATCGACGGCGAGTGCCGGGTGGCCCTGTTCGGCGAGCCGGACGGCGGTCGCCCGGTAGAAATCGGAAAGGCCCCGGTTGTCCGGCAGGACGAGTACGCCGCGGCCGGTCGGCCGGACCGGCCGGGCCAGGAAGGCGGCGAATTCCGTGCCGTCGCCGGAAACGAGGGTGAGATCGGCGGATTCGGCCAGGGTGCTGCCGGCGGCGGTGAAGGCGGGGGGCGCGGAGTCGGCGTCGTAGCACACGGGAGAATTCCTCCACTGGTCGCGGAACTGCCGGATGCTCCATGCATCCGGCAGTCGGCGATATTAGCGAAGAATTCAATTGTGCGGTGCTACTATATCGCCCGAGAATTACCTTGGCAAGGCTATTTCGAGGACGGTGCGATCACATTTTCGGTGGCCCGCTTCCCGGTGGTCGGCGGGTGGTCGGTGGCCGCCGCCCCGGCGCCCGGCTCGGCCCGGCGCAGGGCGCCGGCGCTCAGCAGCAGGGCGAAGGCGAGCGCCGCGACCACGCCGAAGGAGACGGTGAGCGAGGTGGCCTGGGCGAGCGCCCCGATGATGGCCGGCGCCACCAGGCCCGAGGTGTAGGTGACCGTCGCGACGCCGGCGATGGCCTGGCTCGGGTTGGTACCGATCCGGCCGGCGGCCGCGAAGGCGAGCGGGACGACGACGGCGATGCCGATGCCGATCAGCGCGAACCCCGCGATGGCCGGGGCCGGGCTGTCGGCGAGGACCACCAGGACGCCGCCCGTGGTGGCGACCGCGCCGCTGATCCTGGTCGCCCGCACGGCGCCCAGGCGGCGGATCGCCGCGTCGCCCGCCAGCCGGCTGGCGGCCATGGTGAGCGCGAACGCGGTGTACGAGGCGGCCGCGACGGTGGCCGAGGCGCCGGTGACGTCCTTGAGGTAGACGCCGCTCCAGTCCATCGAGGCGCCCTCGGCGAACACCGCGCAGAAGCCCACCAGGCCGATCACGAGCGAGCTGCGCGGCGGCAGGGCGAAGCGCGGCGGGGCCTCGTCCTCCTCGGCCGCCCGCAGGTCGGGCAGGCCCCGGCAGACCGGCTGGGCCAGGCAGAGGAGCACCACGGCGGTGACGGCCAGCTGGAGCCGGGCGTCGAGGTCCTGGTGGGCGGCGAGGATGCCGAAGGCCGAGGCCACCAGCCCGCCCGCGCTCCACATCCCGTGCAGTCCGGACATGATCGAGCGGCCCAGCCGCTGTTCGACCTCCACGCCCTGGGCGTTCATCGCCACGTCCGCCATGCCCGCCGTCGCACCGTAGGCGAGCAGGAACAGGCAGAGCAGCGGCAGCGAGGGGGCGAGGGCGGGGAGGGTGAGCGCCAGGCACCAGATCGACAGCAGCCCGCGCACCGCGGCCCGGCCCCCGTAGCGGTGGACGAACCGGCCGGCCAGCGGCATCGCGAGGGAGGAGCCGATGGCCGGCATCACCAGGGCGAGCCCGAGCTGGCCGGGGGAGAGGTCCAGCCGGTCCTGGAGCCAGGGGATGCGGGTGACGAAGGTGCCGCCGACCGCGCCGTGCACGGCGAAGACCAGCGCGATGCTCGCCCTGGCGCGGCGCGGGTGCGCCAGGGGCCCGGCGGCCGGCCGGCCGTGGGGTGGTCCTGTGGTCAGGCTGTCGGTCATCCGGTGTTCCCTCCCGGCCGCGCCGTGGCGCGACGGTGCCCTGTGGGTGGTTCCTGTTGAGTGATGCCCGCCATCGCGTGGTTCGTGCGCGGGTGTCGTCGTCCGATAAATTATCAGGAAGGGACCCTGATAGAAACACTCTGGAAGGATGACGCCCATGACCACCGTGCGTACGGCCACGCCGAGCACCGCCCGGGCGATCAACGACCGGCTGGCGCTCAACCTGCTGCTCGACCAGGGGCCACTGACCGCCACCGAGCTCCGCGACCTCACCGGGCTCTCCCGCCCCACCGTCGCCGACCTGCTGGAACGACTGCAGCGGACCGGCCTGGTCGCCGTGGTCGGCGAGCGCGGCGAGCAGCGGCGCGGCCCCAACGCCCGGCTGTACGCGCTGGTCGCCTCGCGCGCCCACCTCGCCGCGATCGACGTCCGGGCGGGCGGGGTCAGCCTGGTCGTCGCCGACCTGACCGGGCACACCCTGGCCTCCGCCGAGCTGGCCGTCGAGGGCCGGGGCGACGCCGGTACGGCGGAACGGATCGTCCGCACCCTGCGCGAGACCGCGGGCCGGGCCGGGGTGGACCGGCTGCACACCGTCGCCGTCGGCGCCCCCGGGCTGGTCGCCCCCGCCACCGGCCGGCTCTACAGCACCGGTGCGCTGCCGAGCTGGCACGCCGAACTGCTCACCGCCCTGGAGGCACTGCCCGGCACCGAGGTGATCCTGGAGAACGAGGTCAACCTGGCCGGCCGCGCCGAGTACCGGATCGGCGTCGCCCGGGGGCAGCAGACCTTCGTCCTGATCTGGCTCGGCCACAGCGTCGGTGCCGCGGTGATCCTCGACGGGAGGCTGCGCCGCGGCGCCTCCGGCGGCACCGGCGAGATCTGCTTCCTGCCCGTCCCCGGCACCGCGGGCCTGCCCAGCGCCGCCGGGTGCGAGGGCGGGTTCCACGGCCTGGTCGGCAGCGCGGCGGTCTGCGGCCTCGCCCGCGCCCACGGTCTGCCCGCCGGCCCGGCCGACGACGCCGAGGCCGCCGAGGCCGCCGTCCGGACGGCGCTCGGCGCGTGCGGCGAGGGCGAGCCGGGCGGGCCGTTCCTGGACGAGCTGGCCGAGCGGATCGCGGTCGGCGCCTCGGCGGTCTGCGTCGTCCTCGACCCGGGCTGTGTCGTCCTCGGCGGCGAGGTCGGCCGGGCCGGCGGGGCCGAGCTCGCCGGCCGGGTCGAACGCCGCCTGGCCGGGCTCTCCCCGCTGCGCACCGAGGTCCGGGCCGGTACGGCGGGCGGCGGCGCGGTGCTCGCCGGCGCCGTCCTCACCGCCGGCGACGCCGTCCGGCGCGACCTCTTCGGCGAGCCCTAGGCGCACCGGACCGGGCGCGGGGGGCGGCCCCGGCGGGCGTACGGTGCTCCGCTTGGCCGGGCGGGCGGCCGGTACGGCAGGATGGCGGGGGCGGCCGGACCAGCGCCGCCGCCCCGCCGGGAAGCCGGACGGGGTGTCACACGTGACACCGCACGTGCCACCGGACGTGCTACCGAACCACCGTCAGGAGTCGCACATGGGCCAGTCCGACGCGCCGGTCAACCCGTACCGGATCGGCGAGGCCGCGGCGATGCTCGGTGTGAGCTCGGACACCATGCGGCGCTGGGTGGACGCCGGCCGGGTCGCCGCCGGGCGGGACGAGCACGGCCACCGGATCATCCCCGGCGCCCAGTTGGCCGCCTTCGCCCGGGAGCTCGCCCGGCCCGAGAACGCCGAGGCCGAGGGGCGGCCGTCCTCGGCCCGCAACCGGTTCCCCGGCATCGTCACCGATGTGGTGCTCGGTGACGTGGCCGCGCAGGTCGAGATCCAGGCCGGGCCGTTCCGGGTGGTCTCGCTGATCAGCCGGGAGTCGGCGGAGGAGCTCCGGCTGGTGCCCGGAGCGCCCGCGACGGCGGTCATCAAGTCGACCAATGTGATGGTCGAACTGCGCTGACCACCCGCCCGGGGAGAGCCGGGCGAGCGCACAGCCGAACCCCGCCGACGAGAGGACCGCCACTCGATGCCCCACCCGCCGCTGCCGTCCACCCAGAGCGCCGTGTTCGCGGTCGAGGCGATGGCCGCCCGGCACGGCCGCGAGGTGCGCGCCTCCCACGACATCGGGCGCGACCAGACCTTCGCCGGACTGGTCGGCGGCCACGACCGCGCCGAAGGACTCGACGCGATCCCGCACGAGGCCCTGCTGGAGATCACCGGCCGCCCCGGGCTCACCGTCCGGCTCTTCGTCCACGACGAGGCGGTCGTCACCGTCGAGGACATCGCCTTCGACGTACCGCGCGACAGCGTGCCCGCCTTCCTCGACGCGGTCTGGAGCGGGCTGGTCCACGTGAAGCAGCGGACCTTCCCGCCCTCCTGCACGCTGATCGTCACCGTGCCGGGCGAGCCGAGCTACCGCGAGTCCGTCACCCACCAGTACCTGTCCCCGTGGCTCGCGGGGCTGATCCGATGAGGGCCCCGATGAACCCCACCGCCGGCTCCAACGCCACCCGTCGCCCGGTGCTCGCCGTCGCCCACCGGGGCGACCCGTACCGGTACCGCGAGAACACCCTGCCCTCCGTCGAGTCCGCGCTGGCCGCCGGCGCCGACGCGGTGGAGGTCGACGTCCGGCTCACCCGCGACGGCGTGCCCGTCCTGCTGCACGACGCGACCCTCGAACGGCTCTGGGGCGATCCCCGCGCCCTCCGCCGGGTCACCCTCGACCAGCTCGACGAGCTGCGCGACGGCGACCTCGCCGTGCCCACGCTCGCCGAGGCGCTCAAGGCCGCGGCCGCCTCCCCGGCCGCCCGGCTGCTGATCGACCTGGACGACCCGCACCCCGTCGCCGCCGCCTGGGAGGCCGTCACCGGACTCGGCGCCGAGCACCGGGTCGGCTTCTGCGGCCCCGCCACCGCGATGCTCGCCGTCCGCGCGCTCGCCCCCGACGCCGAGATCGCGCTGACCTGGAAGCAGCCGCGACTGCCCGCCCGCGCCCTGCTGGACGACCTGCGCCCGCGCTACCTCAACCCGCCGTTCGGCCTGGCCACCGCCGAGTTCACCGCCGCCGCCCACGGCGCCGGCCTCGCCGTCTCCACCTGGACCGCGGACCTGCGCCGCACCATGCGCCGGCTGCGTGCCGCCGGGGTGGACTCGATCACCAGCAACCGGATCGGCGTGCTGCGCGACGTGCTGGACGGCCGCCGGTGACCGGACCGCCCGTCCTCGGGACCCGCGCGCTCGGCCGCGCCCTGCTGGCCCGTCAGCACCTGCTCGCCCGCAGCGCCATGACGCCGGCCGCGATGGTCGGCCACCTGGGCGGGCTGCAGGCCCAGGCCGTGCCGCAGCCGCCCTACCTGGGGCTGCTCAGCCGGCTGGCGGGCTTCACGCCCGACCTGCTCGACGACCTGTTCCAGCGGCGCGAGGTGGTCCGGATCGCCCTCCACCGCGGCACCATCCACCTGGTGACGGCGGACGACTGCCGGACGCTGCGCCCGCTCGTCCAGCCGGTGCTCGACCAGGGCCTGCGCTCCGCCTATGGCAAGCGGCTCGCCGGGCTGGACCTCACCGCGCTCGCCGACGAGGCGCGGGTGCTGCTGGAGGAGCGGCCGCTGACCTTCCAGCAGCTCGGCGGGGTGCTCGCCGCCGGCCGGCCCGACCGCGACCCCGCCGCCCTGGCCCAGGCCGCGCGCTGCCTGCTGCCGCTCGTTCAGGTGCCGCCGCGCGGCCTCTGGGGCCGGAGCGGGGCGGCGGCGCACACCACCGCCGAGTCCTGGCTGGGCCGGCCCTTGGACCGGGCGCCCTCGCTGGACGCGCTGGCCCTGCGCTACCTCGCCGCCTTCGGGCCGGCGACCGTCGCCGACCTGCAGAAGTGGTGCGGGCTCAGCCGGCTGGGCGCGGTGCTGAAGCGGCTCGCGCCGGAGCTGGTCACCTTCCGCGACGAGCACGGCCGGCTGCTGTACGACCTGCCGGGGGCGCCCCGGCCCGACCCGGCCGTCCCGGCGCCCGTCCGGTTGCTGGCGCCCTTCGACAACCTGCTGCTCTCGCACGCCGACCGCACCCGGGTGCTGCCCGAGGAGTACCGGCCCCGGGTGATGACCCAGAACGGCATCGTGCTCGGGACGGTGCTGGTCGACGGCCTGGTCGCCGGGAGCTGGCAGCTGACCGAGGGCCCGGCCGGTGAGCGGGCGGTGGCGGTCCGTCCGTTCGCGGCGCTCGGCCGGGATGACCGGCGGGCGGCGGAGGCGGAGGCCGAGCGGGTGCTGGCCTTCGCCGGCGGGGGCGGGGCGGTCCGCTTCGAGGAGGCCGGGTAGGTCCGGCGTTCGACCGGGCCACAGGGGTGCGAGGCGCCGTTCCCGATGGGGTGAGGCTCCGCGATTCCTCCGGGCCCGGCCGGGCCGGGGCCGGTTGAATCGGCTCTGCCGGTGGTCGGCGACGGGCGTGGACGTCCGGAAGCCCGATCCCGCCGTGCGGTCGCGCCGGGCACGCCAGGGGTCGGACATAACGGGCGATCGGTCAGATCATCTGCTGAGATGGGGAAATTGGACCGGTCGAGCCAGGCGGAGGTGGACATGGCGGGGGAGCTTCCGCCCGACAGGGCTCCCGGCGAGCGGTGGGCGGACCACCGCAGGCCCTATCTGATGCTGCCGCCCCCGGTCCGGGCGGCGGCCGCCTGGTCGGTCGCGGTCATCCTCCTGATCACCGTCGCCTCGCTGGTCGTCTTCGCCCTGGTCGAACTGCGCGCGGCGACCGTGCCGGTCATCCTGGCGCTGCTCGGCACCTCGCTGCTCTACCCCGTGATGCCGTGGCTGGTCCGCCGCGGGCTCGGCCGCGGCGCCGCCGCCGGGCTGACCTGCGCCCTCCTGGTCGCCGCCGTCGGCGGGGTGATCGCCCTGCTCGTCAACTCGCTGGTGCACAGCGCCCCGCAGATCGCCGAGTCGCTCCAGGAGGCCGGCGACCGGCTCGCCGACTGGCTCGGACCGGTCGGCGAGAAGATCCGCCACGCGCTGGACAACGCCTCGGGCGAGACCAGCTCGCTGATCTCCACGGTGACCAACGGCGTGCTCTCCGGCCTCGGCCTCGCCACCCAGATCCTCACCGGCGCCGTGCTGGCGCTCGCCCTGGTCTTCTTCTTCCTCCGCGACGGTCACCGCACCCCGGAGGCGCTCCGCGCGCACCTCCCGGGCGGCGGCGCCGAGACGGTCGTCGCCTGCGCGGACCGGGCGTTCGAGGCGATGGCCGGCTTCATGCGGGGCACCACCCTGATCGCCCTGATCGACGCCTTCTTCATCACCGTCGGCCTGCTCGTGCTCGACATCCCCGGGGCGCCCGGGCTCGGCGCGCTGGTGTTCATGGGCGCGTACATCCCGTTCGTCGGGGCCTTCCTCTCCGGGACGGTCGCCGTCCTGGTCGCGCTGGCCGACGGGGGGCTGGGGACGGCGCTCTGGGCGCTCGGCATCGTCCTCGCCGTCCAGGTCGTCGAGGGGAACATCCTCCAGCCCGTGATCCAGAGCCGCACCGTCGAGCTGCACCCGGCCACCATCATGGTCGCCGTGGTGGCGGGTGCCGGAATCGCGGGCATCCTGGGGGCGCTGCTGGCCGTCCCGATCTGCGCCGCCGGGGTGGGCGTGGTCTCCGTCCTGCGCGGCACCGCGGACCCCGTCGGCCGCGGCCTACGCGGGGCGGCTCCGGCCGGCGCGGGCGGGGACGACCGCGAGGACGGGGACGCCGGAGGGGAGCCGGGTCAGGAGTAGGCCACCGGGCAGCCGCGCCGGAGCGCGTGCTCGGCCGCCCGCAGGTAGACCGCGGTGTAGTAGGCGGCGTCCAGGTCCTCGCTCCAGGGGCCGGGGGCGGTGGCGGCCGCGACGGCCGCCGGGCCGTCGAACCAGCGGCCCAGGTCGAGGCCGTCGCAGTGCTCGGGTATCCCGGCGGGCAGCGCGAGCCGGTCGGCGAGGCGCCGGGCGGCGGCGAGCGCCCGCCGGGCGCCGCCGACCGTCGTCGGGTCGTCGTCCTCCGACCGCGCCGGCAGGACCACGGAGTCGGCGAGGTCGACCGGCAGCAGTACCTCCCAGCCGAGCAGCGCCTCGTGGGTGTCGTCGGACCGCGCCCGGCAGAGCCGGTCGAAGCTGCCGATCGGACGGTGGAGCTTCTCCTCGAACCGGGTGCCGGGGCGCCGTCGGGCCCGGACGGGCTCCGGACAGACGAACGGCGCCAGGCCGCGCCGGCCCAGCTCGGCGTCGACCGCCCCGGCCACCGGCCCGAGCACCTCCTCGTCGCGCCAGTCGTCGGCGGCCACGCTCACCAGGTAGATCCCCATGGCCCAGGACGGTAGACGACGCCACCGACAACGGCCGGTGACGGCGTGACAGCATGGAGACGATCACGTCGCGACAGTCGAGGAGCGGGGATGCGCGGGGAGTTCGAGCGGTTCCGGGTGGCGGACGGGAAGGCCGGTCCGTACGGCATCACGGTGGGGCCGGACGGCGGTGTCTGGTTCACGCTGGTGCACGCCGGGGAGATCGGGCGGCTGGCGGCGGACGGGTCGGTGCGGCGGTTCGGGACGGGCTCCGCGGCGTCCGGACCGTCGGTGATCACGACCGGGCCGGACGGCGCGCTCTGGTACGCGCGGATGCGGGACCACCGGATCGGACGGATCGGCACCGACGGCCGGGAGCGGTCGTTCGGGCTGCCGACCGAGGCCGCCGGGCCGTACGGGATCGCGGCCGGCCCGGACGGCGCGCTCTGGTTCACCGAGCTGAACGCGGACCGGATCGGACGGATCACCGTGGACGGCCGGGTGACGGAGTACCCGCTGCCGGTGACCGGCGCCTTCCCGTCGATGATCACGGCCGGGGCGGACGGCGCGCTCTGGTTCACCCTCAACCAGGCCGGGGCCGTCGGCCGGATCACCGTCGACGGCGAGATCACCGTCCACCCGCTGCTGACCGAGGGGGCCGCGCCCGTCGGCATCGCCGCCGGTGGCGACGGTGCGCTCTGGTTCGCCGAGATCGGCGCCGGCCAGGTCGGCCGGATCACGGTGGACGGCCGGGTGACGGAGCATCCGCTGCCCGACCGGGCCGCCCGGCCGCACGCCGTCGCGGCCGCCCCCGACGGCCGGCTCTGGTTCACCGAGTGGGCCGGCAACCGGCTCGGCTCGCTCACCGCCGACGGCCACTACGCCGGGTACGAGCTGCCGGTGCCGGCCGCCGAACCGCACGGCATCGCGGTGGCTCCGGACGGCGCGGTGTACGCGGCCCTGGAACTCGGCGAGATCGTCCGGCTCACCCCCTGAGCCGGGGGCCGGACCGGAGCCGTCACGGTCCGGCGGCGAGGCCGTGGAGAGCCGCGCGGTCCGCGAGGCGGGACCAGCGGGGCGGCCGGACCGTCACGGTCCGGCGCAGACCTCCGCGGCGAGGTCGCAGAGGGCCGCGCGGTCCGGGCGGCCGGTCTTGGCGAGCAGGTTGGCCACGTGCTTCTCCACCGTGCGGGGGGAGATGGAGAGCGTCCGGGCCAGCTGCTGGTTGCCGGGGCGGTCGGTGAGCAGGGCGAGGACCTCGTACTCGCGCAGCGTCACCCCGCAGCTGCGCAGCCCGGCGGGGACGGCGTCGCGGCCGCCGCGGTGCTGGGCGACGCTGGCGCCCGCCCGGCGCAGCAGGGCCCGGCAGGCGGCCGCCACCGGCTGGACGCCGGCCTCGTGGAAGTACTCCTCGGCGGTGCGCAGCCAGCCCACCGGGTCGCCCCAGCCGTCGGCGAGGGCGGCTTCGGCGGTCAGCCGCAGCGCCAGGTGGTGGGCGAGCGGGAAGGGCGCCGCCGCCGCGCGGGCCTCGTCGACCGCGCGGGCGGCGTCCCGCGGCCGGCCCTCGCGGCCGAGCAGCACGGCCTCCGCGAAGCCCAGGAACTGGCGGTTCCAGGCGAGTTCGGTGGCGGGCGCGGCCATGGCCCGGGTCAGGTCGGGGCGCTGCCAGTGGCCCTCGGCGACCTCCAGCAGCGGGTGCAGCCCGTGCCGGCCGGCCAGGTAGAAGACGTTGGGGTGCTCCTGCTCCCAGGCGAGGCCGGCCGCCAGTTCGGCCCGGGCCCCGGCGCGGTCCTCGGCGAGCAGCGCGCCGATGGCGCGGCAGAGGCCGTGCCGCAGGGGCATCAGGAAGGACTCCTCGCCGCCGGCCTGGCGGAACCGGACCAGTTCGCGCTCCATCTCCCGGCCCCGGCCGCGATGGGCGGCCAGGGTCGCCGAGCCGAGCAGCAGGTAGCGGTGCGCGGGGACGTTGTTCAGCCGGGCGGTGGCGTCGAGGCAGCGGTCGACGATCTCGCGGGCGGTCCGCCATTCGCCGCGCAGGACGGCGTTCATGGCGAGCAGGCCGTCGAGGGTCTGGGTGAGCACGATCGCGCCGAGGCCGGCGGCGGCCTCCCGGGCGCGTTCGAGGCGGGCGCCGTCGCCGGTGCGCATGAAGGCGTTGGCGCCCAGCCGCAGCAGCGCCTCCACCCGCCAGACGGGCAGGGCGTGGGCCTCGGCCACCGCGAGCATCCGCTCCAGGCAGGCGTCGGCGTCGTCGAAGCCGCGTTCGCGGGCCAGCAGGGCGAGCAACTGCCAGGCCTGGCAGGCGACCACCGGCAGTCCGGAGCGCTCGGCCACCTCGGCGGCCCGGCGGGCCAGGGCCTCGGTGCGGGCCAGCCGGGCCCGTCCGGGGTGCTCGTCGCCCGGGGCCCCGGCGGCGGTCGCGCCGCCCTCGGGCGCGGTGGGCGCGGTGGGCGCGGTGGGCGCGTGGTCGGGCAGGAGCGCCAGGTGGCCCTCGACCACGACGAGTGCGGCGTCCTGCTCGGGGCGCGGGTGCGCACCCGAGAGGGCGCGGGCGGCGGCGACCTGGGCGGCGGCCTCGGCGGCCCGTTCGGCCATCACGGCCGCCCAGGCGAGCCGGGTGTGCAGGTCGACCCGGCGGTCGGCGGCCGGGCTGCGGACCGCCGCGGCGCAGGCCGCCGCCGGCTCCGGCCGGACCGGGGGCAGCGTGCGGACCAGCTCGAAGGCCCGGTCCAGCTGGCCCGCCTCGGCCAGGGCCGGCAGCAACTGCTCGGTCACGGCGGCCCGTTCGGCGTCCCCGGCGAGTTCGTGCGCCCGCTCCAGCAGCACCACCGCCGAGCCGGCGGCGCCGGCCTCCAGCACGCGTCGGCCGGCCTCGGCGAAGTGCACGGCGGCGCCCGTCCGGTCCCCGCCGGCCAGCAGCAGGGAAGCGACCAACTGGCGTCGTTCGTCGGCGAGTTCCGGATCGGCGCGGAGGATCGCCCGGGCCGCCCGGCGGGCCACGGCGGCCCGCTCGGCCGGGGCCAGGGCGGCGGTGACGGCGGCGGCGGTGAGGGTGTGGCGGAAGGCGTAGCGGTCCGGGGCGGCGCCGTCGGGCACGATGACGTTGGCCTCGGAGGCCGACCGCAGGTGGCTGAAGAGCGTCCGGTCGTCGTACCCGGTGATCAGCTGGACGGTGGCCACCGAGAACCGGTTGCCCAGGGTGGCGGCGGTGAGCAGCAGGTCGCGCACGGGCGGGTCCAGCTGGTCGATCCGCCGGCCCCAGCTGCGGACGATGGTGCTCGGCACGCCGGTGCGCAGGCCCCCGGCCACCTCCCAGCGGCCGCCGGCCCGGTGCAGCGCGCCGCCGGCCAGCATGTCCGCGAGCAGTTCCTCGATCAGGTAGGGCGAGCCGTCGGCGCGGTCGGCCAGCGTCTCCAGGACGGCCGCCGGGACGTCGGCGGCGTCGCTCTCCAGGACGGCGGCGGCCATCGCCCGGACGTCGGCGGGCGGCAGCGGGCGCAGTTCGGTGACGGCGGCGGCACGGCGGCGTTCGGCGGCCCGGACCAGGTCCAGCGCCGGGCCCGGCTCGGCCCGCAGGGTGCCGACCAGCAGGACGGGCAGGCCGGCCAGGTTGTCGACCAGGTACTCCAGGACGGCGACCGTCTCCGCGTCGGTGTCGTGCAGGTCCTCCAGGAGCAGCACGCAGCCCGCGTCCCGGCCGAGCACCGCGAGCAGGCGCAGCAGTGCCTCGGCGAGCTCGACCACCGTCTCGGGGTACGCGCCGGCCCCGGCCGCCGAGGCCGCCGCCCCGCGCCATTCGGGCACCAGCCGGGCCAGGGCGGGCCGGTACGGGTCGAGTTCGGGGTCGGTGGGCGGGCCGGCGGCCCGGAAGCGGGAGGAGAGCGCCTCGATCAGCGGCCGGAACGGGGTGACCGTCCCGGTGGAGCTGCCGCGCCCGCGCAGGACCGGCAGGCCCAGCCCGTAGGCCTGGTAGGCGCACTCGCCGGCCAGCCGCGACTTGCCGATCCCGGCCTCGCCGAGCAGGAAGACCGCCCGTCCGGACCTCTGCCGGGCGGCGGCGAGCGCGCTGCCGAGCCGGCCGAGCTCGGCTGCCCGGCCGACGGTGATCGACGAAGTGGTCCGCATGGCCCGCAGGCTACTTGACGGCCTCTCCGATCTGTAGAGTGGTGAATCGGCCACGAAGCGAACACCTGTCCGGCACGGGCCGGTCACCGTACGGCCACATCGGCGAGACCCCGCTCCGGTCCGCCACCGGGGCGCTGCCCGGTCCCCGGTGGCGGCCGGCCGCGCCCTCAGGGGCGCACGGTCCGGCGTCGGTGGCGTGCGGCCCGTTCGCCGGGCCGTTCACGGCCGGGACGTGGCGATCGCTGTCGGGGTGTCACGGGCGGTGCCCGGTGCCCCCGGCCGCTCGGATCGGTCCGGTCAGATCGGGACGGTCATGGTGGGGAACTCGAAGGCCGGGGAGACGGAGCCGCCGGCGGCGGACAGGAGCTGCGAGCGCAGGCCCAGCCCGCCGCCGGCCCGCAGCCGGATGTCCCCGGCGGGATGGTCCACCGCTTCCTCGGGCCGGGCGTCCGGCTGGTTCCAGGTCTGTGCCAGGTCGGTGTCGTTCATGCGGTGCGGTACTCCCGTTCGTCGGTGGAGCGCGTGCGGCCGGGTTCGGCCCGGGCGAGCGGTGCTCGCCCGCCGCGCCGCTTCGGTCGTCGTGGACGGTACACGGCGTGCGGTCAGGGGGCCGGCCTTTCGGCCGGGGGGCGGGGGCGCAGCAGCAGGGCGGGCGGCACCCGCTCGGGGAAGCCCAGCCGGAGCAGCCCGTGGCCGATCCCGGCCAGGCCGGTGAGCAGGCCCGGGTGCGGGACGGACCCGGGGGTGCCGCAGCGCGGGCCGTCCTGGTCGACGCCGGCCAGCAGCGAGGCCGCCCGGCGCACCCACGGCGTCCGCCCGGTGGCCGGGCCGCCTCGGCCGAGCAGCTCCAGTACGCCCGACTCGCCGTGGCACAGGCTCTGATCGGCCGTCGGCGCGGCCCGCGCGGTGTTGCGGACGGCGCGCTGGGCCCACTCGGCGAGCCGCCGGTCCGCGCGGGCGGACGGGCTGTCGGCCACCGCGAGGGCGATCCCGGGGCGCCCTCGGCACCAGGAGGACTCCCGGGCGCGCGCGGCCGTGGCGGCGTGCAGGGCCGCCAGGCCCGCCCGGTGGTGCGGTCCGTCGGCGGGTTCGCCGACGGTGTCCGCGTACCGCAGCAGCGCCCAGCCGGTGCCCGCCGAGCCGTGGGCGAAGCCGGCGGCGGCGGGCACCGGCAGGGCGGCGAGCCGGTCGGCGCAGTCCGTCGCGGCGGCCAGCGCCCCGGGCCGGCCGGTGGCGGTGTGCACGGCGAGCAGCGCGGCCAGGCCGCCGGCGGTGCCGCTGTGCACACCGGGGTCCGTCTCGCGGGCGGCGGCGGCCGCGGTGAGCGCGACCGCCGGGCCGGTCCACTGCCGGATCAGCGGGTCGTCCAGGGTGCGGCCGATCTCGGTGAGCGCGTAGGCGATGCCGCCGAGCCCGGCGAAGCCGCCCGAGCCGACGGCGGCCGGCCGGTCGGGGTGCGCGCCGAGGGTGTCGAGCAGGCCGGGAACGGGTGCGAGGGTCCGGCGGGCCACCTCGGCGTAGCGGTCGGAGCCGGTGAGGGCGGCCAGTTGGGCGAGGAACAGCGCGGTGCCGGTGTACCCGCCGGCCAGGTCGGCGCCGAGCGGCCGGACCCGCCAGTAGCGGTCGGCGAGCAGCTCCAGGCCGAGCCAGTTGGTGCGGGACCGCCCCTGGTAGGCGGCCGCGACCAGCTGGTCGCCCACGCCCCGGGCGGCGGCGAGGAGTTGCTCGGGCTCGGGCGCGGTGGCCCAGACGTTCTCCGGCGCCGGCCGGCCGGGCCGGTGCGCGGGGGTCGGGGCGGCGCCGGCCATCGCGGCCCGGACGATCCACTCCTGGTCCTTGCGGTCGACCTCGCCGAGGGCCGCCAGCTTGGCCTCGACGCGGGCCAGCCCGGTCTCGGCGAGTTCGCCGGGGAGCCGGCGGCCGGTGGAGGTCCACAGGTCGCGGCTGCCGGGGCGGGTGGTGAACAGCGGGACGTCGCCGGAGCGGAGGTCGGCGAGCTCGTGGTCGGCGAGTTCCGGGCGGCCGGGGTCGGCGACGGCGTCGGTGCGCAGCAGTTCCAGGACGGCGCCCCGGGCGGCGGCGTCGCGCAGCACGTCCGGGTGGGTCGACTCGTCCAGCAGCCGTGCGTACACCCGGGTGGCGCGGGGCACCACCCGGACTTCGTCCTCGGCGAAGGAGCGCAGCAGGCCGTGGGCGCCGACGAGTTGGTGGCGCCCGCCGGTGATGGCGGTGTAGCCGGCCCGGAAGCCGGTCACCAGGGCGTCGGTGTACTCGGCCGGGTCGGCGGGCGCGCCGTCCAGCCGGGGCCGGTTGCGGGCCTCGGCGAGCGGGCGGGCGCGCCGGACCAGCCGCATCTCGTCGGTGCCGGCGCCCGTCCAGTCCACGCCCTCCACCGGGGAGGTGGACCGTCGGCCGCCGCCGATGCCGGAGACGTCCACGGCGCCCTCGTCGCCGAGCAGCAACTGCGGCAGCAGGCCGACCCGCTGGACCGACTCCTCCAGGGCCCGGGCCGCCGGGTCCGGTGCCGGGCAGGCCCGGGCCGGCGGGTGGAACAGTGTCTCGACGTCCACCAGGACGGGCTGGTCCCCGGCCGCGACGAGGTTCTCATAGTGCAGGTCGGTGCCGTCCAGGGCGTGCAGCAGTGCCAGCAGCGCGCCCTGGCGCCGGTAGAACCGCTCGACCTCGTAGCCGGTGCGGCAGGGGTGGGCCTCGGCGTACTCCGTCCAGCCGTAGTCGCCCCGGTCCAGCAGCCCGAGCGCGCGCAGCCGGGGCACGCCGGGCTGCGCGTTGAACCAGCCGAGCAGGGCGTTGAAGTGCCGGTGGGCGGCGGGCGGGCGGGGGCGGTGGACGACGGCGGAGCCGTTGGCGAAGTGCAGCACGCTGACGGCGCGGCCGCGCCGGTGGCGGTCGCCGGCCTCGGAGTCGACGGCCACCAGCGCCCCGGGGTCGGTGCCGTGCAGCAGGCCGGCGACCAGCAGCGGCCGGTCGGCGACGAAGCGGGTGAGCAGTTCGGCGTGCGCGTCGGCGGCGTCCAGGCAGGTCTGCGCGAGCAGCCGGGCCAGGACGGGGTACCCGCGGAGCAGCCCGGCGAGACCGTCGCGGCGCGCGGTCAGGGCGAGGAAGGAGCGGAACCGTTCCTGCGGGGTGGTGCCCGCGAGCCGCCCGCCGGTCCGCGCGGTGTGCAGTTCGAGGACCAGGGTGCGGGCGGCGATCCGGGCGAGGCGCCGGGCGAGGCGGGCGGTGAAGCCGGCCCGCAGGGCGGGGACGTCCAGCCGCCCGGGCCGGCCGGGGCGGTGGGCGGCGGGGTCGAGCACGGCCGGCAGCCGGACGAGGGCGCGCTCGGCGAACGGCGCCAGGACCAGGGCGAAGCCGGTCAGCCCCGGGTAGGCGGCGCGCGGCACGATCGGCCGCACAGGGGCGGCGGCGACGGCGGCCTCGGTGAACGCGGCCCAGTCGGGGCGGGCCGGCGGCCGGGGCAGACCGGGGGTCAGCGCCCGCTCCCACCAGACGGCCCGGTCCGCCCGGGTGCGCCGGACCCGGGGCGCCGTGGCGTGCGGCGGGGCCGGGGCAGCTGCGTGGAGCCGGGCCGGCGGGTCGCCGGGCATCGGAGGGTGCGGCGTCGTGGCGGCCTTGGCGGACGCCGGTGCGACCGGGCCCTGAACCGGTACGCCGCCCCCGTCGGGGTGCGCTCTGCGCACGGCGTCCACCTCTGCCACCACCGCACCTCCGATGCCGCGAGAGGGCCGCGTCGCCGTCGAAGCCGCCGCCCTCGTGCTGATCCTTGCCCTGCCCCGGCCGCCGGGGCATGGGGGACGGCCCCCCATCTTTGTGGCGCTCCGCCCGCATGATCCGGGCCGGGCGGCCCGCCCGCCGGGTGGGGTGCGCACGACCCGGGCCCCGGGGGGCCCGCGCGGGTGCGGCCCGGGCCCGGCCGGCGCGCGCGAACGGGCCCTTCGGCCCTTTCCGGCTCCGACCGCTGGCGGGATCGTGAGCGCCTGACGGGTGTGCGGGGCGTACCGGTGGGCAGACGTGACGGGACGGCGGACTTCGTGACGGGACAGGAGAGGCCTGAGGTGGGCGAGTTGGTCGCGATACAGGTGGACGAGGGGCTCGCGCGAGGGGTCGCGATCGACGCCAGGGCCCGGATCGCCGCGGTGGTGGGCGGGGCGGACGCGCTGGTCGAGGCGGTCCGGGTACGGATCCGGCCGGTCGGCGCGCGGGCCGTGCTGGCGCAGGTGAACGCCGAGGTGGACGGGCGGCGGATCCGCGTCCAGGAGGCCGCCGCCGACCGGGCCACCGCCCTGGACCGGCTGGCCGACGGGCTGCGCGCCCGGATCACGGCCGTCACCACCGGCTGGACGCCGCTGCCGTGGCCGCGCCGGGCGGCCGGGGCCGGTCTGCTCTCCGCCGTTCCCGCGCAGGGCGGGCCGTCGCGCGCCGGCCGGGCGCCGGTGGCCGCCGTGGCGGCGCCCTTCGCCGCGCACCCGTGCACCGGGTTGCCGCGCGCCGGCGTCCGGCCCGCCCTGACGGCGTCCTCGGCCGGCCCGCGCCACATCGCGCGGCGCAAGGAGGCCCACCTGGTGTGGTGCTCGCCCGACGCGGCGGCCCGGACCATGGACGCGATGGACTTCGACATCCACCTGTTCACCGACCCGGCCACCGAGACCGACGCCGTCGTCTACCGGACCGGCCCCACCGGCTACCGGCTCGCGCGCACCGGCGCCGCCGGGCCGCCCACCCGCCCGGCCGTCCCGTTCACCCTCAGCCCGGTCGGTGCACCCGAACTGACGGAGGCCGGAGCCGTCGACCGGCTCTGCGCCGCCGACCTGCCGTTCCTGTTCTTCGCCCAGCCCGGGACGCGGCGCGGCCGGGTGCTCTACCGGCGCTTCGACGGCCTGCTCGGCCTGATCGCGGCCACCTCGTGAGAGCCGGGGCCGTCCGCCACCGGCTGCGGACGCTGCGCCGCCTCGCGGGGCAGCCGGCCGGCGGCGGTCGGCCGCCGCACACCGGGGCCCCGCCGCGCCGGCTGGTGCCGATCGACCGGGCCGAGGCGCTGCGGCTGCTCGGCAGCGCGCCGTTCGGGCGGATCGTCTTCACGCTGCGGGCGCTGCCCGCCGTCCGCCCGGTCAACCACCTGCTGGTCGACGACACCGTGGTGATCCGGACGGACGACGCGGCGGCGCTGGGCGCGGCCACGCTCGGGGCCGACGCGGCGGGCGTGGTGGTCGCCTACGAGGCCGACGCCATCGACCCGCGGACCAGGCGCGGCTGGAGCGTGGTCGTCACCGGCTACGCCCGCCCGGTCACCGACCCGGTCCTGCTGGCCCGGTACCGGGCGCTGCTGACGCCCTGGGTGGACGCCGGTACGGACCACATCGTGGCCATCCGGCCGGAGCTGGTGACGGGCTACCGGCTGACCCCGGCCGGGGCCGCCGGCCGGTAGCGCCGGTCCGCCGCCGGTGCGGTGTCGCGGTGGCCCCCGGGCCCCGCGGCGGCGCACCGGCGCTTCGGCCTGTCCGGCTTCCGGCCCGCACCGGCGCTTCGGTGCGTCCTGGTCCGGGCCCCGGCGGGATGCCCGGGCCCGGGTCCCGGCGGGAGCCGGCGAGCGCCGGACGCCCGTCGGAGGTCCCTGGCCCCGGCCCGGGACGGAGGCCCACCGACCCGGGACCGCCGGGCCCAACGGCCCTGGGGTGCCGGGCCGTCGAGTTCTGATCATGGATCACCATCCATTCGCAGAACTTCGAAGGAGTGCGTCCTTGAGCGCCATCGAGGCACCGGGCGACAGCGCGCCGCCGCCGTCGCCGCCGTCGGCCGCCCGGCCGGCCGGAGTGCGGGCCCGCCGGCCCGGCTCGGCCCTGGTCAGGCTGCTGACGACCACCGACCACAAGACGATCGGCTCGATGTACCTGGTGTCGGCGTTCGGGTTCTTCCTGATCGGCGGCGTCCTGGCGCTGGTGATGCGGGCCGAACTCGCCCGGCCGGGGACGCAGATCCTCTCCAACGAACAGTTCAACCAGGCCTTCACCATGCACGGTTCGGTGATGCTGCTGCTGTTCGCGATGCCGCTGTTCACCGGCTTCGCCAACTGGATCATGCCGCTGCAGATCGGCGCGCCGGACGTCGCGTTCCCCCGGTTGAACATGCTGGCCTACTGGCTGTTCATGTTCGGCTCGCTGATCGCCGCCGCCGGCTTCGCGACCCCGCAGGGCGCGGCCGACTTCGGCTGGTTCCTCTACGCGCCGCTCTCGGACGCGATCCACTCGCCGGGCGTCGGCGCCGACATGTGGATCATGGGCGTCACGCTGTCCGGCTTCGGCAGCATCCTGGGCGCGGTCAACTTCATCACCACCATCATCTGCATGCGCGCCCCGGGCCTGACCATGTTCCGGATGTCCATCTTCTGCTGGAACGTTCTGCTCACCTCCGTCCTGGTGCTGATGGTCTTCCCGGTGCTGGCAGCCGCGCTGCTGGCGCTGGAGTGCGACCGCAAGTTCGGCTCGCACGTCTTCGACCCGGCCAACGGCGGTGCGATGCTCTGGCAGCACCTGTTCTGGTTCTTCGGCCACCCCGAGGTGTACATCCTGGCGCTGCCGTTCTTCGGGATCGTCTCCGAGGTCATCCCGGTCTTCTCCCGCAAGCCGATGTTCGGCTACGCGGGTCTGATCGCCGCCACCGTGGCGATCGCGGGCCTCTCGGTGACGGTCTGGGCGCACCACATGTACGTCACCGGCCAGGTGCTGCTGCCGTTCTTCTCCTTCATGACCTTCCTGATCGCGGTGCCGACCGGGGTGAAGTTCTTCAACTGGGTCGGCACCATGTGGAAGGGCTCGCTGAGCTTCGAGACGCCGATGCTCTGGACGGTCGGGTTCCTGGTCACCTTCCTGTTCGGCGGGCTGACCGGGGTGCTGCTGGCGGCGCCGCCGATCGACTTCCACGTCTCCGACTCGTACTTCGTCGTCGCCCACTTCCATTACACGCTGTTCGGCACGGTCGTCTACGCCATGATGGCCGGCTTCCACTTCTGGTGGCCGAAGATGACGGGGAAGATGCTGGACGAGCGGCTCGGGCGGATCAGCTTCTGGACCCTCACCATCGGCTTCCACAGCACCTTCCTGGTGCAGCACTGGCTGGGCGCCGAGGGCATGCCGCGCCGCTATGCCGACTACCTGGCCTCGGACGGCTTCACCCTCCTCAACACCGTGTCCACCCTCGGCTCGTTCCTGCTCGGCCTGTCGATCCTGCCGTTCCTCTACAACGTCTGGAAGACCGCCAAGTACGGCGAGCGCGTCACCACCGACGACCCGTGGGGCTACGGACGCTCGCTGGAGTGGGCCACCTCCTGCCCGCCGCCGCGGCACAACTTCGCCACCCTGCCCCGGATCCGCTCGGAGTCCCCGGCGTTCGACCTGCACCACCCCGGGATCGCGGCGCTGGACTTCGTGGAGAACAACGGCGAACCGGCCAAGCACCTGGCCGGCGTCACCCCGGCCCGGTACGACGTCCCCGCCCCGCGGGCCCGCCGGGCGGTGCGGCGCGGCGACGGGCCACCGGACCGGTCGCCGGACCGGTGACGGCCTGCTGACGGCCTGCTGACGGCCCGCGCCTGCTGACGGCCCGCGCCTGCTGACGGCCCGCGCCCGCCGCCGCCCGCGCCGCCCCGAACGCCGGTCCCGCCCGTTCCGCTGCCCCCGGGCGGGCGGGGCCGGTCCCACCCCTTCCCTTCCACCCGCTTCGGAGCGGCCCCCGGCGACCCGGGGGAGGCCCGCCCGGTCGAGGAGCACCCGGTATGTCCCACCCCGTTCTGGCCCTCGGTACCGCCGCGCTCACCGCGGCCGGCTGCGTCTGGTACCTGCCCGCCGTCGCCGACCTCCGGGCGGGCGAGGACCGCCCCCGGTCCGTCCGCACCGCCGCCGCGGCCTGCGTGGTCTGCTGGGCGGGGCTCGCGCTCGCCGGGGGAGTGCTGCCGGCCGTCCCCGACTGGCGGCCCGCCGCCGGGTTCGCCCTGACGGGCCTGGTCGCCGGGGCGGTCCTGCGGGTCCGCGCGTACCGCCACCGGCGGGGCGAGCAGCGTGAGTCCGGGCGGCGCTGGGCGATGCTCGACGCCGGCCCCGTGCCACGCGGCCCGCGCCCGGCGGCCCGGATCCTGGCGGGCTGGCTGCTCGTCGGGCTCGCCGTCGCCGCGCTCGGTGCGCTGTCCCTGCTGCTCACCGTCGGCGGGCCGTTCGCCTCCCGGCTGGGCGGAGCGGCAGCCGGCGCGGGGGCGGTCTCGACGGCGTTCCTGCTGATCGGTCTCGCCAACGCCCGCCGCCACCGGCCCTGACCGGGCGCCGCGCCGGGCCCGCGTCGGCCGGGAGGCGCCGGGTGGGAGGCGCCGGGTGGGCCGTGCCGTCGGTGGGCCGCTTCGGGGCAGCCGGCCCGAATGGGGTCGTTGGGCCCTGGGCCGGCACCCTCCGGTCGGCGATGATGCGGTGGGCCCGCGGCAGTGTGCCGGGCGCGAGGAAGGTGGAGCCGCGAGATGGCGAGCGAGACGGCCGGTACCGACACCCCGGCACCGGTCAGGGTGTTCCTGCTGGACGACCACGAGGTGGTGCGCCGCGGCGTCCACGACCTGCTGGACGGCGAACCCGACCTGGAGGTGGTCGGCGAGGCCGCCACCGCCGCGCAGGCCCTCGTCCGCGTCCCCGCCCTGCGCCCCGACGTCGCCGTCCTGGACGTCCGCCTCGGCGACGGTGACGGGGTGTCCGTCTGCCGCGAACTGCGCTCCCGGATGCCCGACCTGGCCTGCCTGATGCTCACCTCCTTCGACGACGAGGAGGCGCTCCTCGACGCCGTGATGGCGGGCGCGGCCGGCTACGTGCTGAAGCAGATCAGCGGCACCGACCTGGTCACCGCCGTCCGTACGGTCGCCTCCGGCCGGTCGATGCTCGACCCGGGCGCCGCCACCCGGCTGCTCAACCGGCTGCGCAAGGACGCGGCCCCGCCGCCGCCCGCCGCCACCGGGCCGGAGCTGACGGGGCGCGAGCAGGAGGTGCTGGCGCTGATCGGCGAGGGCCTGACCAACCGGCAGATCGGCGAGCGCCTCTACCTCGCCGAGAAGACGGTGAAGAACCACGTCTCCCGGCTGCTGGCCAAGCTCGGCGTGGAGCGGCGCGTCCAGGCCGCGCTGATCGCCACCGAGCTGCGCCAGTCCGCCGCCGCCCAGCCGGCCTACCCGCGCACCCTCGGCGGCGGGCGGGGATAGCCCCGCGCTTCGGGAAGGTGGGACCCGCGGCGGGACCATCGGCCCTCGCCCGGGCCCGGTCCGGCGGGTGACCATCGCTGGCATGAACCCCGATCCTCAAGCGCCGTCCGCGCCGTCCGTGCAGGTGGAACCGGAGGGTCGGCGGCCGCCCGGCCCGCCGGAGCTCGACCGGACCAGGGCGCTGGAGCTGCTGGCCGGGGCGGCGGTCGGCCGGGTGGTCTACACCGTCGGCGCGCTGCCCGCCGTGCTCCCGGTGCCCTTCCGGCTGGACGCGGCCGGCGGCGTGCTGCTGTCCGCCCGGGCCGGCTCCGAGCTGGCCCGGGCGGTGGACGGCGCGGTGGTCGCCTTCGAGGCCGACGAGTGGGACGGCACCGATGGCACCGGCTGGTGCGTCACCGTCCTCGGCCGTGCGGAGGTGCGCCCGGCCCCGGCCCCGGCCCCGGGCGACGCACCGGACCGGCACACGGACCGGGGGCGGGTGCTGATCCGGGTCGGTCCGGAGCTGGTGGTGGGCCGGCGGCTGACCACCGAGGGCTGAGGCCCCGCCGCCCGGCGGTATACGGACCGACCCGTCAGACCCCCAGCGGGGCCTCCCAGACCACCCGGGTGCCGCCGCCCTCCGCCTCCCGCAGGGCGAAGCTCCCACCGGCCCGTTCCGCCCGCTCGGCCAGGTTGCGCAGGCCGCTGCGCCGCCCGCCCGCCGGTACGCCCACCCCGTCGTCCGTGACGGTGAGCGTCACCCGCCCGCCGAGCGCCCGCAGCGCGACCTCCACCCGGCTCGCCCGGGCGTGCCGGGCCGCGTTGCTGAGCGACTCGCCGAGGACGGCCAGCACGTGCTCGGCCAGCTCCTGCGGGACGTCGGTGTCCAGCAGGCCCTCCATGCTGAGCCGCGGGGCGAAGCCCAGGGTGGTCTGCGCGTCGCCGACGGCCCGGGTCGCGCGGGCCCGCAGGCTCCGGTCGGGTTCCCCGTGGGCGCGCAGTCCGAAGATCGTCGAGCGGATGATCTTGATCGTCTCGTCCAGGTCCGCGACCGCGCGGCCGACCCGGTCGGCCGCGCCCGGGCTCTCGATCAGCCGGCCCGCGCTCTGCAGCGTCATCCCGGTGGCGAAGAGCCGCTGGATGGCCAGGTCGTGCAGGTCCCGGGCGATCCGGTCACGGTCCTCCAGCAGCGTCAACTGCTCGGCGTCCCGGCGGCGTTCGGCCAGCTCCAGGGCGAGCGCCGCCTGGTCGGCGAAGCCCAGCAGCGGGCCGGTCTCCTCGGCGGTGAACGGCGGCCGCCCGCACTCCCGGGCCAGCAGCAGCACGCCCCGGCCGTACCCGGGCCCCGTGCCCAGCGGCACCGCCACCGCCGGGCCGAGGCCGTCGAAGCGCCCGGGCGGCCCGGCCGCGAACCGGGCGTCGACCGCCAGCCCCTCACTGGTCACCGGCGAGCCGGAGGCGTACGCGGCGCCGGAGAGCGTGCCGTCGACGGGGACCGTCACCCCGAGGCGGGCGCCCGGCTCACGGCCCAGCGCCACCTCCACGGTGAGCTCGCCGGCCCGCTCGCCGGGCTCGGCCAGCGCGACCGAGACGTCCGCCAGCTCCGCGCCGGCGATCTCCCGGGCCCGGCGCGCGATCAGCTCCACCACGGCGAGCCGGGGCGCGCCCGACAGCAGGCTCCGGGTGATCTCGGCGCTCGCCCGCAGCCAGCGCTGCTGGCGCTGCGCCTCCTCGTACAGCCGGGCGTTGTCGATGGCCACCCCGGCGGCCACCGCCAGGGTGGAGATGACCGCCTCGTCGTCGGCGTCGAAGTCCACGCCGCCGCGCTTGTCGGTGAGGTACAGGTTGCCGAACACCTCGCCGCGCACCCGCACCGGTACCCCGAGGAAGGTGTGCATCGGCGGGTGGTGGGCGGGGAAGCCGACCGAGGCCGGGTGCTCGGAGAGCACCGGGCAGCGCAGCGGCTCCGGGTGGCGGATCAGCTCGCCGAGGATCCCGTGGCCGGCCGGCAGCGGGCCGATCGCCGCGATCTCCTGCTCCGTCAGGCCGACCGTGAGGAACTGCGAGAGGGTGTGGCCGTCGGCGCCGATCACGCCGAGCGCCGCGTACCGGGCGTCGACCAGGTCGGCGGCGGCCGCCACGATCCGGTGCAGCGCCTGGGAGAGGTCGAGTTCGCGGCCGACCGCCAGCACCGCCTCCAGCAGGCTGTGCACCCGGTCCCGGGTGCCGCGCGCCGCGTCGATCCGCCATTGGAGCTCCTCCAGCAGCTCGTCCAGGCGCAGTTGCGGCATCCGCGCGCCGGCGCCCGCGCCGCCGCCGGGCGACCTGTCCGCCGAAGGGCCGGCGCCTGTCCGCGTACCGTCCGCGCTGCCCACCGGCGTCCTCCTCAGGTCCCGTTCCAGCTGTGCCGTCCCCGGTCGAGCAACCGGGAGGATTGTCGGATTTCACGGTAGTGCCCGTGCACACCCGCCCGGGACGCCGGGGTCCGTCGTGTACACACCCGGCGGGACTTCCGGCCCCGGTGCCGGGGCCCGCCGGTCCCTGGCACCGGGGCCGCTCCCGGGACGAGGGTGGGGGAGTCGGCGGCGGGTCAGGACGCACCGCCCCCGGCCGCAGTGGTCCGTGATCCGCAACGGAAGGAAGACCGATGACGCCACCCGTTCTGGCCGGAGTCGACGGCTCGCCCGCGAGCACCGCCGCCGCCCACTGGGCTGCCGAGGAGGCGCTGCGCCGGGGCGTCCCGCTGCGCCTGGTGCACGCCTGGCCCTGGCTGACCGACGGCCGGGCCGGGTTCGCCACCGCCGAGGCGCCGCCCGCCGCCGCCCAGCAGGTGGTGCAGGGCGCCGCCGAGGCGATCCGCCGCCGCCACCGCGGCCTGGCCGTGCACGCCGACGTGGTCCTCGACGGCGCGGTGGACGGTCTGGTCGCCGAGAGCGCCGACGCGGGCCTGCTGGTCCTCGGCTCGCGCGGACTCGGCGGCTTCGCCGGGCTGCTGCTCGGCTCGGTGAGCACGGCGACGGTCGCCCGCAGCGCGTCACCGGTGGTCGTGGTCCGGCCGCCGGCCGCGAACGGCGGGCCGCCCGAGGTGCCCGAGGTCGTCGTCGGCGTCGACACCCGGGCGGTGGACGAAGCCCTGCTGGCCTTCGCGTTCGACGCGGCGGAGCTGCGCGGCGCCCGGGTGCGGGCCGTCCACGGCTGGGAGCTGCCGGCCGCGTTCGCGACCGTGGGCGTCGTCCCGTCCCAGCCCGAACTCGCGGAACTCGAAGCACTGGAGGCGAAGGAGCTCTCGCTCGCCCTCGCCGAGTGGCGCGAGCGCCGCCCGGGCACGGAACTCGTCGAGCAGGTCGGGCTCGGCGCCGCCCGCACCCTGGTGGCGGTCTCCGGGGCGGCCGACCTCGTGGTGGTCGGCCGGCGCCACCGCCCGTACGACCTCGGCCGGCGGCTCGGCCCGGTCACCAGCGCCGTCCTCCCGTACGCGGACGCCCCCGTCGCGGTGGTGCCGCACCCGTGAGGGCCCGGCCGGGCGGCCCGCCCGCCGCCCGGCCCCGGCCCGTCGCCTGACTCAGCCCGCCGCCCGGGCTCAGCCCGCGCGCCGCCCGCCGGGCGGTACGACCTCGGCCCGCACCCGCAGGTCCGGACTGTGGCGGAAGTTGAGGGTGAACTCCACCCACTGCCCCGCGCGCAGCTCCGGCGGGTCGACGATCATCAGGTCGGCGTCCTCCGGCGCCATCGCCAGCTCGCCGCGCTCCGGCACGGGCAGCACGGCGGCCGGCTCCCAGCGGCCCGCCGCGCCCTCGTGCCGATGCCGCTTCAGCGTGATCCGGCCGCCGAACTCCCAGCTCGCACCGGTGAGTTCGTCGGGTATGTCGCCCGGGTTGCGGACGGTGAAGAACGCCGCCGTGGCGCTCGCCCCGCTGGTCGCCGGCAGCAGCACCCAGCCCGGGCCCGCCTCCACCGGCCGCTGGCGCCCGGCCCCGCCGACCGCCGTCCAGCCGGCGAGCAGGGCCAGCGCCACCGCGGCCGCGGCCACCGGCGGCCCGACCACCCGCAGCCGTGCGGCCCTCCGGCCGCCGGACCGGGCGCTCACCCGGCCACCCCCGCGGCGCCCCGGCGCGGCCCGCCGCCCGGACGGCCCGCGCCGCGCCCCGGCTGCCACGTCCGCAGCCGCAGGCTGTTGCCCACCACGAGCAGCGAACTCAGCGACATCGCCACCGCCGCCAGCATCGGGTTCAGCAGCCCGACCGCCGCCAGCGGGATCAGCACCAGGTTGTAGCCGAATGCCCAGAGCAGATTGACCCGGATGGTGGCCAGCGTCCGCCGGGCCAGCCGGACGGCGTCCACCACCGCCTCGATGTCGCCCCGCACCAGGGTGAGCCCGGCCGCCCCGATCGCGGCGTCACTGCCCGAGGCGAGCGCCACCCCGAGGTCCGCCGAGGCCAGCGCGACGGCGTCGTTGACCCCGTCGCCGACCACCGCCGTGGTCCGCCCGGCGGCCCGCAACTCGGCGACCAGCTCGGCCTTGCGCGCCGGAGAGGCTGAGCAGTGCACCCGCTCGATGCCCAGCTCGGCGGCCACCGCCCGGGCCGCCCCCGGACCGTCCCCGGTCAGCAGGACGGTCTCCAACCCCAGCGCGCGCAGCCGGTGCAGCGCCCGCCAGCTGCCGGAGCGCAGGGTGTCCCCGACCGCGAGCAGGGCCACCGCACGGCCGTCCAGTTCCACCAGGACCGGTGTCCGGCCGGCCGCCCCGGCGCGGTCCCGCGCTCCGGCCAGGACGGCGGGCAGCTCCGCCGAGGAGTCCTCCGGCCGAACCACCCGGACGGCCCGCCCCTCGACGCTGCCCGTGACACCCACCCCGGCGGTGGCCGCGAAGGCCGCCACCGCCGGCAGCGACCCGCAGCGCGCCCGGGCCGCCGACAGGACGGCCCTGCCCACCGGGTGCTCGGAGCGTTGCTCGACCGCGCCCGCGAGCCGCAGCACCTCGTCCGCCTCCACCCCGGGCACGACGGTGAGTTCACCGAGCTCGGTGCGCCCGGTCGTGAGCGTCCCGGTCTTGTCCAGGACCACGGTGTCGATCCGGCGCAGGCTCTCCAGCACCTCCGGCCCGCGCACCAGGACGCCCAGCTCCGCGCCCCGGCCGGTCGCCGCCAGCAGCGCGGTCGGCGTGGCCAGGCCCAGCGCGCACGGACAGGCCACCACCAGGACCGCGACCGCGGCCGTCACCGCCGCCTGCGGGTCGGCGCCCGCCCCCAGCCAGAAGCCGAGCACCGCGACCGCCACCGCCAGGACGCACGGCACGAACACCCCGGCCACCGCGTCCGCGAGCCGCTGCGCCCGCGCCTTGCCGGCCTGCGCGTCCGCCACCAGGGCGGTGATCCGGGCCAGTTGGGTGTCCGCACCGACGGCCGTGGCCCGGACCACCAGCGCGCCGCCGACGTTCACCGTGGCACCCGCCACGGCATCGCCGGGGCCGACCTCCACCGGCGCGCTCTCGCCGGTGAGCAGACTGAGGTCCAGCGCCGAGCCGCCCTCCACCACCACCCCGTCGGTGGCCACCCGCTCGCCCGGGCGGACCACGAACTCCCCGCCGGGCAGCAGCTGTTCGATCGGGATCAGCCGCTCCTGCCCGGACCGCGGATCCCGGACGCACACCTCCTTGGCCCCCAGCTCGGCCAGCGCCCGCAGCGCCGAACCGGTGCGCCGCCGCACCTGGCCCTCCAGCAGCCGGCCCGCCAGCACGAACAGCGGCACCCCGACGGCCGCCTCCAGATAGACGTGCGCGCCGCCCCCGCCGTCGGCGGTCAGCGAGAACGGCATCCGCATGCCGAGCCCGCCCGCCCCGCCGAACACCAGCGCGTACGCGGACCAGCCGAAGGACGCCACCACGCCGAGGCTGACGAGCGTGTCCATGGTCGCCGTGCCGTGCCGCAGCCCCTGCCGGGCCCGCCGGTGGAAGCCGGCCGACCCCCACGTCACCACCGGGACGGCCAGCGCGAAGCACACCCACTGCCAGGCCGGGAACTGCAGCGCCGGCACCATCGACAGCACCACCACCGGCACCGCCGCCAGCGCGGTCACCAGCAGTCGCCACCGCTCCGCGGGCTCCTCGGCGCGGTCCACCGGCGGCTGCCCGGCCCCGGCCGGCGCGGCCGTGAACCCGGCCCGCTCGACCGCGGCGACCAAGTCCCCGACCGCCACCCCGGCCGGGTGCAGCACCCGCGCCCGCCCGGTGGCGAGATTGACGCCGGCCGTGACCCCGTCGATCCGCGCCAGCGTCCGCTCCACCCGGCCGACGCAGGCCGCGCAGGTCATCCCGCCGACCGTCAGGTCGGTGCTGACCGGCGCCCCGGCCGGCGCGTCCGCGACGGCGCTCACCGGCCCGCCCCCATGTCGTGCCCGCTCATCCCCGGCGCGCCCCCGCCCCCGCCGCTCCCGGGCGTCAGCCCCGGCGACACCGGCCCGGCCCCGCGCCCCAGCGCGAACGCCGCCACGAACACCACCACCAACAGCAGGGCGAACCCCGCCACCACACTCCACGGCCGGCCACCCGGCGTCATCTCACTCACCCCCCACCAGTCGGCCCGCCACCCCCACCGGTTCCCACCACCCGCACATCACCCCGGAACACCACGCCCGAACCATCACCCCGGCCCTCACCCCCGGGACCGCGCCGGGGCCGGAACCGCGGGTGCGGTTCCGGCCCCGGCGCAGGGTGTGCGGCGGTCAGCGACGGGCCACCCGCTGGTCGAGGTGGGTGATCACCGCGGTGTGGAACCGCTCGACGGCGGCGTCGACACTGCGGATGAAGCCCGACTCGGCGTTGCCCCGGGTGCTGCCCATGGTCTTCGAGAGCGAGAGCCGGAACCCGGTGATCTTCGAGGAGTCCTTCGGCAGCAGGTCACCGGGCTCCGGACGGAGCTTCTCCAGGGTGCCCCGGGGTCCGGGCGCGGCGCCGTCCGTCAGGGTCTCGACATGCAGGTCCGCCGGGGCCTCGGCGAGCTGGCGGACCAGGCGCTTGACCCAGCTGAGCGGGTAGCCCTGCTCCGGGGCGGGGATCTCGATGGAGGTGCGCAGCTTGCCGACCCGCAGATCGGCCGTCAGCTCGAAGCTGCCGACGGTGTCGTCGACCCGGATCTCGGCGACCAGCCGGCCGTCCGCGCAGAGCCGGTCGGCCAGCGCGGTCCGGCGGGTGAGCGGGTCGTCGCCGCGTCGGGCCCGCTGGACGGGCAGGACCTTGACGCCCAGCGAGCCGCCGAGCTGGAGGCAGACCTGCCGGATGAGCCGCTCCCAGCTCTCGACGACCTGGACGGCGCGGCCGTCCCCCGGGGCCAGCGTCTCGTCGTCGATGCCGTTGCGCACCGGCACCCAGGCCGGGCCCATGTTCTGGAAGCCGTGGCAGCCCGAGTTCTCGTGCTGGAGGTAGTGCAGGAGCTCCTCCAGCAGCCACCGGTGGGCGGGGTTGGCGAGGTCGTCGTGGTGCAGCAGCATCTGCGCCTGGTTGGTGACGTCGGCCCAGGACAGGTGGCAGAGCAGCACCTTGTGCTTGCGGCGGCCGTCGATCTTGACGGTGACGAGCGGGCTGCCCTCCAGCGCCACGTCGTTGGAGAGCGTGATGACCGCCTCGTAGCCGCGCCGGGCGGCGATGTCCATGTAGTCCTGGACCTGGTCGGCCTTCAGCGGGTTGCCGTTGGTCTTGCTCTCGATCAGGGCCGTCCAGAGCCGCCCGGCACGTTCCACCCGGATCACGCCGTCGGGACGCTTGGGGGTGTCGCCGTGCGGCAGCGATACCTCGGTGAAGGTCTCCATCCGGCCGGCGGGCGCGCCGAACGCCGCGGTGAGCCGGCGGCCGAACGCGGGGACCTGCGCCATCACGGACAGCAGGAGGGACGTGGCCCGGACCTCGCGCTCGCGGTCGTTCTTGAGGCTCGTCGCGGGGAAGAGCCGGGCGGTGCGCCAGGCGTCGTTCTCGGCCAGCGAGGGCTTGGGGGTCTTCGGGCGGGCCACCCGCTTCTTCGCGGTACGCAGGCGCTTGGGCGCGGCCGCCTCGGCGGGCGCCCCCTCGGGAGCCTGGGCCTGGGCGGGCACCAGGGCCTTGGCGGCGGGTGCGGCCGCGGGTGCTTCGGCCGTGTCGGCCGCGGTGGGAGCGTCGGCGGGGGCCACCGCCGGGGCTGCGGCGATGTCCGCCGCGTCGGGACCGGACCCGGTCTCGTCCTCGCCTCCGTCGGGTGCGCTCCCGTCGCCGGCGTCGTCCTCGATGTCGATGCCGAAGTCGGTGGCCAGCCCGGCCAGGCCGGTGTCGTAGCCCTGCCCGACGGCGCGGAACTTCCATTCCTGGTTGCGTCGGTAGATCTCGCCGAAGACGAAGGCGCTCTCCGAGTCCGCGTCGGTGATGGCGAAGCCCAGCAGCGGCTCCCCGGTGCTGTCGGCGAGTTCGAGGCGCAGGCCCTCCAGTCGGCCGAACGCCGCGCGCTGGTGCCGGCTGGCCGCGACGACCAGGCGTTCGACGTCGGCGGGCACGGCGGTGAGATCGAGCTGGATCCGGTCCTCGGTACCGACCTCGGTCGGCGTCTGGCCGAGCAACTGGACGCTGCCGTCGGTGGCCGCCGGGTTGTTGTAGAAGAAGAAGTCGGCGTTGCTCCGCACCTTGCCGTCCCCGGTCAGGAGCAGCACGGACACGTCGGCGTCCCCGTCGCCGCCGGGGCTGCTCCAGCCCAGGCTCACGATGACGGAGTCGGCGCTGTCGCTCAGCGCCGCCAGGCCGACGTTGGCGCCCTTGACCATTTCCTGCACGAACGTCCCCCGGAGGACCAGGGCCGCCCCTCGGGGCAGCCGTCGACTGTGTGGGGCCGCCGACCGGTGCGCAGGGCGGCCAGCAGGGAGCCTAGCGGCTTTCAGGGGCGCTCCTACCAGGCTTTGAGCAGATTGTGTGCATGCAACCGGAACGTGATCTTCTGCCGCCGGCGACGGTGTCGGTGGAGGCCGGGGGTACCCGAACGGGGGAGCAGGTTTCGCGGCGGGGGCGGTCGTTGCGAAGCATGGGGACGTAGCGGTCGTCGGCCGCTGGACGCCGATCAGAAGAGGGAACTCCGGTGCGTGAACTCCATAGCTTCCCGAACCGTCCTGCCGAGGGTGCTCGCCGGGGGTGGTCCGGGCCGCGGGCCGTGGCGCTGGTGGCCGCGCTGACCGGGGCCGCGGTGCTGGCCGCGTGCAGCAGTTCGTCGACCAATCCGTCGGTCACCCGCTCGGAGGCCTCGACGCTGAGTACGGCGCCCAACCCGTCGTCGTTCTCGGGGGAGCCGCCGTCCGCGCTGGCCTCGACCGCGGAGTCGGCGCTCGCGTCGGCGTCGGCGGCCGCCGAGTCCGGCTCGGCCGCCGCCGCCTCGTTCGCGGCCTCCGCCTCGGCACAGGGCGAGCAGGCGCGGCAGAACGCGGCGGCCGCGCTGGGCACGCTGGAGAACGGCGGCAACGCGCTGGGCGACGTCACCATCACCGGGGTGCCGCGGGCGCAGACCGGTGGGCTGCACGCCGTCGTGGTCACCATCACCAACGACGGGGTGAACACCGCCTCGTACGCGGTGCAGGTCGACTTCACCGACACCAGCGGGAAGACCGTGGACAGTTCGATCGTCGGCGCGGAGCACCTCGCCGTCGGGGCGCAGGCCTCCCCGGTCGCGTTCAGCCGCCGGCCGGCGGAGGAGACGCTGCTGCCGGTGGTGGTCAGGGCCGTCCGGTACTGAGCGGCCGGCAGGGCGCACCTCTTGCCGGGCGGGCTACTCGTCGGTAATCCTTGCTGACATCGCGTCCAGCAGAGGAGCCGCATGCCCGCCGACGTCACCTTCGCGCTGCCCGCCCCGCACGGACCGGGGGAGGTGACCGTCCGCTACCAGCGGCTCGGGTCCGGCAGCCCGCTCCTGCTGCTGCACGGCGTGGGCCACCACTGGCAGGCCTGGGAGCCCGTGCTGCCCGCGCTGGCCGAGCGGCACGAGGTGATCGCCGTCGACCTGCCGGGCTTCGGCGCCTCGCCCGCCCTGCCGCCGGGCGTGCCGTACGGGCTGGAGGCGGTGGTGCCGGTACTCGGCAGGCTCTGCGCCGAACTCGGGATCGAACGCCCGCACGTCGCCGGGAACTCCCTCGGCGGACTGCTCGCCCTCGGCCTCGGCCGGGCCGGCCTGGCCCGCTCGGTGACGGCGCTCGCCCCGGCCGGGTTCTGGACCGAGGCCGAACGCCGCTACGCCTACGCGGTGCTGGGCGGGATGCGGCTCGGAGCGCGGCTGCTGCCGCCGCCCGCCGTCGGCCGGATCGCCCGCTCCGCGGCCGGCCGCGCGCTCCTGGTCAGCTCCATCTACGCCCGCCCCGGCCGCCGGGAGCCCGCCGCCGCCGTCGCCGAGACCAGGGCGCTGCGCGAGGCGACCGGCTTCGGCCCCACCCTCGCGGCCGGCCGCGGGCTGCGGTTCACCGGGGCCGCCGGCGACGTGCCGGTCACCGTCGCCTGGGGCAGCCGGGACCGCATCCTGCTGCGCCGTCAGGGCGTGCGCGCGCTGCGGGAACTCCCGGCGGCCCGGCTGGTCCGGCTGCCGGGCTGCGGGCACGTGCCGATGAACGACGACCCGGAGCTGGTCGCCCGGGTGGTCCTGGACACCTGCGCCCGGGCGCAGGACCGGCCGGCCCTGCCGGAGCCGCTCAGTCCGTCAGCGTGATCCGGATGCCGACCGTGCCGCGCTCGCCGCGCCGCACCCGGCTGCCGAGCAGGGTGAGCACACCCAGCAGGCCGTACTTCTGCCGCAGCAGCGTCCGGTAGGCGGCGGTCCGCTCGGGGCCGAGGACCTCGGCGGTGGCCGGGTACTGCTCGCCGGTCGGCCGGCCCTTGACGTCGCACGGGCCGACCAGGACGTCGGCGCGGTTGCGGATCCGCTTGACCTTCCAGGAGTCGGCGACGGTCCAGACGCCCAGCGCGTCGCCGTCGCGGACCACCCAGACCGGGGTCGGTACCGTGCTGCCGTCCTTCTTGTAGGTGGTGACCAGCAGGTAGTTCCCGGCGGAGAGCCGGACCAGGCGTGCGAGCCGGTCCTGCGAGGCGGGGTCGGGGGTGGCGGCGCTCATGGCCGCATTCTAGGCCGCGCCGTGGGCCGGGGGAGTGACCGTCGTCAGGGGGTGACCACCGGAAACGCCCGCTCCGGGGTGGTGACGAGGGCGAACAGCCGCGGCAGCAGCCCCGGGTCGCCCTCGTGCCGGACGGTGTCGAGGGCCTGGCCGGCCAGCAGGCCGAGCAACTGCGGCCTGGTCAGGGTGAGCGTCAGCCCGGCCGGCGACCGGGGCGCGTCCCCGGCCGGGAACGACCGGTGGGTGAGGGCGCCGTGCCGCAGTGTCACCCGGTACCGCAGCCGCTCGTCGGTCAGCACCAGGTCGATGGTCAGCGCCTCGTCCCAGGCGCGCGGCCCGTCGATCCGGATCGCGATCGAGTCGAGCAGCATGGCGGTGGTCAGGGCCGCCGTCATCCCGGGGTTGGCGGCGTCGAGCAGGACCGTCCCGGGGCCGTCCAGCAGTTCGCCCGCGGCCGCCAGGTAGAAGTTGCGCCAGGGGCCGTTCTCCGCGCCGTGGCCGAGCTGCCGGTAGACGCCGGCCAGCGCCTCCCTGGCCGCCCGGTTCGACGGGTCGGCGAACACCACGTGGTTGAGCAGGGTGGCCGCGAAGCGGAGGTCCCCCGAGTCCGCGTAGCCCCGGGCCTTGGCCAGCGCGGCGTCGCCGCCGCCGGCCACCTCGACGTACCGCTGCGCCTGGGCCACCGGCGGGTGCTCCCACAGGTGCGCCACGTTGCCGTCGAACCAGCCGAGGTAGCGCTGGTAGACGGCCTTGACGTTGTGGTTCAGCGAGCCGTAGTAGCCGCGCGCGTGCCAGCGCCGCTCCAGCGCGGGCGGCAGCCGCAGCTCCTCGGCGATCTCCGTCCCGGTGAGCCCGTCGTTGAGCCGGCGCAGGGTCTGGTCGTGCAGGTACGCGTAGAGGTCGCGCTGCTCGGAGAGGAAGGCGACCACGTTGTCGTGGCCCCAGGTCGGCCAGTGGTGCGAGGCGAACGCGACGTCGTACCGGCCGTGGAAGTACTCGATCGCCTCGTCCAGGTAGCGGGCCCAGATCCGGGCGTCGCGGACCACCGCGCCGCGCAGCGTCAGGATGTTGTGCATGGTGTGGGTGGCGTTCTCGGCCAGGCAGAGTGCCCGCAGGTCGGGGAAGAGGAAGTTCATCTCGGCCGGGGCCTCGGTGCCCGGGGTGAGCTGGAAGACGATCCGCACGCCGTCGACGGTCTCCTCCTGGCCGGTGCGGGTGACGTCCACCGTCGGCGGGACGAGCGTGATGGTGCCGGTGGAGGTGGTCATGCCGAGGCCGGCGCCGATCTGCCCGTCGGGGGCCTTCGGCAGCCGGTCGCCGTACATGAACATGGCCCGCCGGGTCATCGCGTTGCCCGCGTAGACGTTCTCGCTGACGGCGTGCTCCAGGAAGCCGGCGGGCGCGATGACCGGGACGCCCTCCTCACTGCCCGGCGGCAGGACGCCGCGGGCGCCGCCGAAGTGGTCGCCGTGGGAGTGGGTGTAGACGAGGCCGGTGACGGGCCGGTCGCCGCGGTGCTCCCGGTAGAGCGCGAGGGCGGCGGCGGCCGTCTCGGTGGAGATCAAGGGGTCGATCACGATCACCCCGCGCTCACCCTCGACCAGCGTCATGTTGGACAGGTCGAGGCCGCGCACCTGGTAGACCCGCTCGGCCACCTCGTAGAGCCCCTGCCGGGCACAGAGCCGGGCCTGGCGCCAGAGGCTCGGACGGGCGGTGTCCGGGCAGTCGGCGGCGAGGAAGCCGTACGCGTCGTTGTCCCAGACCACCCGCCCGTCGGCGGCCCGGACCACGGCGGGCACCAGTGCGCCGAGGAAACCCCGGTCGGCGTCCTCGAAGTCCGTGGTGTCGTCGAAGGGCAGGTCGGTCATCGCAGGCTCCGTTCCATCGGTGGTGTGCGGGCGGCGCCCGGCCGCACGCCGGGCCGGCGGAGCACCGCCGACGGACGACGCGGTCCGAACGGCCGCGGTCGGCGGCGCGGTGGCCGCCGGGGAGTCAGGCCCGGTGGTTGTGCAGCCGCCGACGGGCCGACCGCACCGTCGACCGCAGGGCGCGGGCCGCCCGCCGGCGGCCGCGACCGCCCACCGCCGTCGAGCCGCCCAGCGCGGTGGCACCCGTCCGGGCGAACGCGAGCGGGGCGGCGGCGGCCTCGGCGGCAGCCGGGCGCAGCCGCAGCCGCCGGGCCCGGGTCCGGCCCGCCGCCCACAGCGCCAGCGCCCCGCCGAGCACGAGCGCCGTCCACCCGGCCGGGCCGAGCGCGTGGTGGGCCTGCTGGATCGCGTGCGGCACGACGCCCGTCGCGGGGGCCTCGGCGGGGGCGGACGCGGCGGCGGCCGGCTCGTCCACCAGGTGGCCGACCGGTTCCACCCGGCCCGCCGCGGCGAAGCCCCAGTCGAGCAGGCTCGCCGCCTCGTCGTACACCTTGGTCTGCGACTCCGGGTGCATCACCGTCACCAGCAGGGTGCGGCCGCCGCGTTCGGCGGCGCCGGTGAAGGTGGCACCGGCGCCGGTGGTGTAGCCGTTCTTCACCCCGATCAGGCCCGGGTACTTGCCGAGCAACCGGTCGGTGTTGGCGATGTCGAAGGCGGTGCGCTGACCGGTCGTCTTGTCCACCCCGCCGGGGAAGCGCGCGGTGCGGGTGGAGCAGTAGGAGCGGAAGTCCTGGTTGCGCAGCCCGGCCCGGGCGAACAGCGTCAGGTCGTAGGCCGAGGAGACCTGCCCCTCCTGGTCGTAGCCCTCGGGCGAGACCACGTGGGTGTCGCGGGCCTGGAGGGCCACCGCGCGGTCCTGCATCTGGGCCACGGTCCGGGCGAGGCCGCCGTTCATGTGGGCCAGGACGTGCACCGCGTCGTTGCCGGAGCTGAGGAAGACGCCCCGCCAGAGGTCCTCCACCCGGTAGGGCAGGTTCTCCTTGATGCCGACCAGGCTGCTGCCCACGCCCAGGTTGGCCAGCTCGGCCGGGGCGACCTTGTGCTCCAGGGAGCGGTCCAGCTTGGGCAGCACGGTATCCGCGAAGAGCATCTTCAGGGTGCTCGCGGGCGGCAGCGGCAGATGGGCGTTGCGGGCGGCCAGGACGTCACCGGTGGTCGCGTCGGCGACCAGCCAGGACCGGCCGGTGAGTTCGACCGGCAGCGCGGGCGCCCCGGCCAGCGGGGCCACCTGGACGGCGGGGCGGCCCAGCCGCTCGCCGCCGACCACGGTGGTCGCGTCCTGCGCGACGGCCGCGGACGCCGCGGTGGCGAGCACCAGCGCGGCGGCGACGGCACCGGCCGCGGCCGGTCCTCTGACATGGTGTGACCTCTGCTGCACACCGCGAACGTACCCGCGGCGCGGCCGGGGCGCCGTGTGCGCTGCTCCGTCCGGGCCCCGGCACCCGAACGGGGCGGGCCGGCCCGGACGCGCCGGACCCGCCGGAGCAGAGGGTGCTCCGGCGGGTCCGGCGTACCGGGCGCCGCGCCCGGGGGGCGGCAGCCGTTCGGCTAGCAGTCGTCGTCGTGGTGGTGCCGCTTGTTGGTGAGGTCCACGGTGACGCAGTCATCGGCGTCCACCCGGTACGGGCCGGTCACCGGGTCGTGCGGGAGCTGGTAGCCGTCGGGCGCGGCGGTCTCCCGGAGGTAGTACTGGCCGGCCGGCAGGTGCGTGAAGGCGCAGTCGCCCTCGGCCGAGGTGGTGCAGCCCGGGCCCGTGCGGGTGTCCGGGTTCGCTCCGCCGGTCTGCAGGCCGGCGACTCCGTTGGTCTCCCGCCAGAGCTGGAACTGCGCGCCGCCCAGCGGTTCGCCGGTCTTGGCGTCCCGCTTGGTCAGGTGGATCGAGCCGTCCGGCGGTGGCGTCGGCGAGGGGCAGTCGCCGGCCGTCACCTGGACGCCGGTGGTGGCGTTCTGGGGGGTGAGGAGGAGGGGGCCGAAGACGGGGTCGGTGGGGAGGTCGTAGCCGGTGGGTGCGGTGGTTTCG